>NZ_JBWKVQ010000001.1:0-570000 GCF_059421785.1 Sphingopyxis sp. GW821-FHT02C12 | reverse complement strand
AATGGGAAGGGTATCACCGAAGTGAATACATAGCTTTGGTGAAGCGAACCCGGGGAACTGAAACATCTCAGTACCCGGAGGAAAGGACATCAACAGAGACTCCGTTAGTAGTGGCGAGCGAACGCGGACCAGGCCAATGCCTTTGATTCAACTAGCAGAAGCTTCTGGAAAGGAGCGCCATAGTGGGTGACAGCCCCGTATGCGAAAGTGATGTCAAAGGATTCGAGTAGGGCGGGGCACGTGAAACCCTGTCTGAACGTAGGGGGACCACCCTCTAAGCCTAAGTACTCCTGTATGACCGATAGTGAACTAGTACCGTGAGGGAAAGGTGAAAAGCACCCCGATGAGGGGAGTGAAACAGTACCTGAAACCGAACGCCTACAAGCAGTTGGAGGGTCCTTGAGACCTGACAGCGTACCTCTTGCATAATGGGTCAGTGACTTAGTGTAACAAGCAAGCTTAAGCCGTTAGGTGTAGGCGCAGCGAAAGCGAGTCTGAATAGGGCGACTGAGTTTGTTGCATTAGACCCGAAACCCGGTGATCTAGGCATGACCAGGCTGAAGGTGCGGTAACACGCACTGGAGGGCCGAACCGTTCAATGTTGAAAAATTGTCGGATGAGTTGTGTTTAGGGGTGAAAGGCCAATCAAACCGGGAAATAGCTGGTTCTCCGCGAAATCTATTGAGGTAGAGCGTCAGACGAATACCATGGGGGGTAGAGCACTGGATGGATGCGGGGGTCGCGAGATCTACCAATTCTAACCAAACTCCGAATACCCATGAGTAATATCTGGCAGACAGACGGCGGGTGCTAAGGTCCGTCGTCAAAAGGGAAACAGCCCTGACCTACAGCTAAGGTCCCCAAGTCACGTCTAAGTGGTAAAGCATGTGGGAATCCCAAAACAACCAGGAGGTTGGCTTAGAAGCAGCCATCCTTTAAAGAAAGCGTAACAGCTCACTGGTCTAAATAAGGGTTCCTGCGGCGAAAATGTAACGGGGCTCAAGACGTGCACCGAAGCTTAGGGTGTGTAGTTTACTACACGCGGTAGCGGAGCGTTCCGTAGGCTGATGAAGCGATCTGGTAATGGGTCGTGGAGGTATCGGAAGTGCGAATGCTGACATGAGTAGCGATAAAGAGGGTGAGATGCCCTCTCGCCGAAATCCCAAGGGTTCCTGCTTAAAGCTAATCTGAGCAGGGTAAGCCGGCCCCTAAGACGAGCCCGAAGGGGGTAGTCGATGGGAACCACGTTAATATTCGTGGGCCTGGAGGTGTGTGACGGATCTCGTAAATTGTCTGACCTTATTGGATTGGTCAGGCTTTGAAGAGGTTCCAGGAAATAGCCCCTCCATTATAGACCGTACCCTAAACCGACACAGGTGGGATGGTAGAGTATACCAAGGCGCTTGAGAGAAGTCTCCTGAAGGAACTCGGCAAATTGCCTCCGTACCTTCGGAAGAAGGAGGCCCCACATCTGGGCAACCAGTTGTGGGGGGCACAGGCCAGGGGGTAGCGACTGTTTAGCAAAAACACAGGGCTCTGCTAAGTCGGCTTCAAGACGACGTATAGGGCCTGACGCCTGCCCGGTGCCTGAAGGTTAAGTGGAGTGGTGCAAGCTGCGAAATGAAGCCCAGGTAAACGGCGGCCGTAACTATAACGGTCCTAAGGTAGCGAAATTCCTTGTCGGGTAAGTTCCGACCTGCACGAATGGCGTAACGACTTCCCCACTGTCTCCAGGAGATGCTCAGCGAAATTGAATTCTCCGTGAAGATGCGGAGTACCCGCGGTTAGACGGAAAGACCCCGTGCACCTTTACTGCAGCTTCAGAGTGGCATTAGGAAAGAACTGTGTAGAATAGGTGGGAGGCTTTGAAGCATTGGCGCCAGCCGATGTGGAGCCATAATGTGAAATACCACCCTGTTGTTTTCTGATGTCTAACCTCGATCCATGAAACTGGATCAGGGACCCTCTGTGGCGGGTAGTTTGACTGGGGCGGTCGCCTCCTAAAGAGTAACGGAGGCGCGCGATGGTAGGCTCAGGACGGTTGGAAACCGTCTGTTAGAGTGCAATGGCATAAGCCTGCCTGACTGCGAGACTGACGAGTCGAGCAGAGACGAAAGTCGGTCATAGTGATCCGGTGGTCCCGAGTGGAAGGGCCATCGCTCAACGGATAAAAGGTACGCCGGGGATAACAGGCTGATGATTCCCAAGAGCTCATATCGACGGAATCGTTTGGCACCTCGATGTCGGCTCATCACATCCTGGGGCTGGAGCAGGTCCCAAGGGTTTGGCTGTTCGCCAATTAAAGTGGTACGTGAGCTGGGTTCAGAACGTCGTGAGACAGTTTGGTCCCTATCTGCCGTGGGCGTCGAAATTTGAGAGGAGTTGACCCTAGTACGAGAGGACCGGGTTGAACATACCTCTGGTGTACCTGTCGTTCCGCCAGGAGCGCAGCAGGGTAGCTATGTATGGACGGGATAACCGCTGAAAGCATCTAAGCGGGAAGCCTCCCTCAAGATAAGATTTCATAGAGCCGTGGAAGACCACCACGTTGATAGATCGGATGTAGAAGCGCGGTAACGTGTGGAGCTAACCGATACTAATTGCTCTATTCGCACTTAAGAGTCCCACCATCAACGACAGTCCTGTAGGATTGTCCGCGACGTGGATGATTGTAAAACAGTCCATATTGCACGGGCATCGATTGAAACCCTTTTTGACCTACGCCGGCTTCATTGCTTGGTGACCATGGCGTCAGTGACCCACCCGATCCCATCTCGAACTCGGACGTGAAACCTGACAGCGCCGATGGTACTATGGCTCAAGCCCTGGAAGAGTAGGACGTCGCCAGGCATTGCAGCCGGCGTATGGTCGAAAAACGGAAAAACCCATTCACAAGTTCAAAGGCCGGCAGCGATGCCGGCCTTTTGCTGTTTTGCGGCGCATGAGCCGCATATTGGTGGCGCGGGATGGAGCAGCCCGGTAGCTCGTCAGGCTCATAACCTGAAGGTCGTAGGTTCAAATCCTACTCCCGCAACCAACAAGACCCGCCTTCCGGCGGGTTTTTTTTGTGTCCGGCAGCGGCGAGAGACCGTGCTGCGGGTCGCGATCGCTGGAAAATGCGGCCCAAAGGACCTATTTTGCACCCATGACCACCTATCTCGACGTCACCGCCACCACGCCGCGCACGCGCACCGGCGCCATCAAGCTGCACGGCCCCGATGCCTTCGCCGGCATGCGCCGCGCGGGGCGGATCGCGGCGGAGACGCTCGACGCGCTGGTGCCGCTCGTCAAACCGGGAGTCAGCACGGGCGACCTCGATGATTTCGCGCGCGACGCGATCGTCGCTGCGGGCGCGGTGCCGATCAACATCGGTTATCAGGGCTATCGGCACGCCAGCTGCATCTCGGTGAATCATGTCGTGTGCCACGGCATTCCCGGCGATAAGATTCTGAGCGAAGGCGATATATTGAACATCGACCTGACCGCGGTCGTCGATGGCTGGCACGGCGACACCAGCCGCATGTTCCTCGTCGGCGATGTGCCGCTGAAGGCGAAGCGGCTGGTCGACGTGACCTATGAGTGTCTGATGCTCGGCGTCGCGGCGGCGGTTCCCGGTAACCGGCTCGGCGACATCGGCGATGCGATCCAACGCCATGCCGAAAAACATCGCTATTCGGTGGTGCGCGACTTCGTCGGCCATGGCGTCGGCCTCGTCTATCACGACGAACCCGATGTGCATCATTACGGCCGCCCCGGCACCGGCCCCGAACTGCGCCCGGGCATGATCTTCACGATCGAGCCGATGATCAATATCGGCAAACCGGGGGTGAAGATCCTCGACGACGACTGGACCGCGGTGACCCGCGACCGGTCGCTGTCGGCGCAGTTTGAACATTCGATCGGCATCACCGAAACCGGGCCGGAGATTTTCACGCAGAGCCCCAAAGGGCTGCATCACCCGCCCTATCGGTGAGGCACGCTATTTGGCGAAGAGCTGGCCAAGGTCGGCAAACGCCTTGAATTCCAGCGCATTTCCGGCGGGATCATGGAAGAACATCGTCGACTGCTCGCCGGGCTGGCCCGCGAACCGTGTGTGCGGTTCGATCACGAAGGCGACGCGGTGGGCTTGAAGTCGGTCCGCTAGCGCGCGCCATTCGGCGGGGGGCAGGACGACGCCGAAATGCGGCACCGGCACCGCGTGGCCATCGACCGGATTATGCCCCGCGACGCCCGCGCGCTTCGCATCGACGCGGTGCGCGACGATCTGATGTCCATAGAGGTTGAAGTCGATCCAGTCGGGGTCGCTGCGCCCCTCGGGACAACCGAGAATCCGCCCATAGAAATGGCGCGCGGCGTCGAGGTCGTCGACCGGAAAGGCGATGTGGAACGGGGCGAGGTCGGTCATGCCGCGGTTTTGCCGCAGACCCGCGCGGAAAGCCACCCCGCCCCTTGGGTTGTGCGCCGCAACATGCTACGCGCGCGCCCATGTTGACGATCAGTAGCCTCACCGTACGCCTTGGCGGGCGTGCCATTCTCGACCGCGCGACCGCGAGCCTGCCGGGCAAGAGCCGGACCGGGCTGATCGGGCGCAACGGCGCCGGCAAGTCGACGCTGATGAAGGTGATGATCGGCCAGCTCGAGGCCGACGAGGGCGGCATCGAAATGCCGCGCAAGACGCGCCTCGGCTATATCGCGCAGGAAGCGCCGAGCGGCACCGCGACGCCGTTCGACACGGTGCTCGCCGCCGACACCGAACGCGCCGAATTGCTCGAAGCATCGGAGACGGTGACCGACCCCGACCGGCTCGGTGACATCCACGAGCGGCTGATCGCGATCGACGCCTACACCGCGCCGGCGCGCGCCGCGCGCATCCTGATCGGGCTGGGGTTCGACGAGGCGATGCAGGGCCAGCCGCTCGACAGCTTCTCGGGCGGGTGGAAGATGCGCGTCGCGCTCGCCGCGCTGCTGTTTTCGAACCCCGACCTGCTGCTGCTCGACGAACCGTCGAACCACCTCGACCTCGAAGCGACGATGTGGCTCGAATCCTTCCTCAAATCCTATCCGGGCCAGCTTGTCGTGATCAGCCACGAACGCGACCTGCTCAACAATGTCGTCGACCATATCCTGCATCTCGAGGGCGGCAAGGTGACGCTCTATCCGGGCGGCTACGACGATTTCGAGCGCCAGCGCGCCGAACGCGCGGCGCAGCTCGCGGCGGCGAAGGCCGCGCAGGACGCGCAGCGCGCCAAGCTGCAGGATTATGTCGCACGCAACAGCGCCCGCGCCTCGACCGCGAAACAGGCGCAGTCGCGTGCCAAGCAGCTCGCGCGGATGCAGCCGATCGCGGCGCTGTCCGAAGATCCGAGCCTGGCGTTCGATTTCCCCAGCCCCGACGAGCTGCGCCCGCCGCTGATCACGCTCGACCTCGCGAGCGTCGGCTACACACCGGGCCAGCCGATCCTGCAGCGGCTCAACCTGCGCATCGACCCCGACGACCGCATCGCGCTGCTCGGCCGCAACGGCAATGGCAAGACGACGCTGGCGCGGCTGCTCGCGGCGCAGCTGGCGCCGATGGACGGCGAAATGGCAGCGACGGGCAAGATGCGCGTCGGCTATTTCACCCAGTACCAGGTCGAGGAACTCGACGGCGGCGACACCCCGCTCGAGCATATGACGCGGGTGATGGAGGGCAAGACGCAGGGCGCGGTGCGCGCGCAGCTCGGTCGCTTCGGTTTCTCGGGGAATAAGGCGACGACGCAGGTGGCGAAGCTGTCGGGCGGCGAGCGCGCGCGGCTGGCACTGGCGCTGATCACGCGCGACGCGCCGCATATGCTGATCCTCGACGAACCGACCAACCACCTCGACGTCGATGCGCGTGAGGCGCTGGTCCAGGCGCTGAACGGCTTCGACGGCGCGGTGATCCTGGTCAGCCACGACCGCCACATGCTCGAACTCACCGCCGACCGGCTGGTGCTCGTCGACAATGGCACCGCGCGCGATTTCGACGGCAGCATGGACGATTATGTCGCCTTCATCCTCGGCAAATCGTCCGAGAAGGAGCGCGGCGCGTCGAAGGCCGACCGCAAGGAAGACCGCAAGGCGGCGGCTGCCGCGCGCGAAGCGGCGGCGAAGATCAAGAAGGCGGTGTCGGACGCCGAGGCCGATCTGGCGAAATATGAGGTCGTGCTGACCGCGATCGACCGCGCGATGTTCGATCCCGCAGGCGCGGCGAACGAATATAAGGGGCTGACGATGAGCGAATTGTCGCAGCGCCGCGGCAAGATCGTCGCCGCGCAGCAAGCCGCCGAAGCGCGCTGGGTCGAGGCGAGCGAGGCGCTGGAGCGCGAGACCGCCTAGGCGGTCCGCCGCCGCGCTCTGGCGATCGAGGCGCTCTGGATCGCCGCCAGCAGGAACAGGATGACCGCGATGAATCCGCCGAGCGCCGTCACGATATAATAGGTTTGCCGCCCGCCGACCGAATTGGTGGTCATCAGATAATGCGGCGACGCGGTCGCCACGCCCTGCTTTTCGAACGCCGCGACGACGTCGGCGGGCAGGCCGTTCTCGACCAGCACCCCCTGCATATGATCGGCGAGGAAGATGTTGGTGCGCGGCGCCTCGCCGCTGTCGGCAAAGGCATAGCTCGCGCGGTCGATGAAGAAACGCACCGGCGCGCCCTTCGCGGCCCCTTCGGCGACGACGGGCACATAGAGGGTCTGGTGGTCGATATCGGCCGAGCGCGAGCGGAACGCCTCGTCCATCTGCAGCGCGCGGTCGGTGTCGGGGACGGCGCGCGCAAAGATCGCCGAGCCTGTCGGCGGTGCCGCGCCGCCGAGCGCGGCGAGATCGACCGTCGTCGGCGGGTCCGACGGGTCGGGGAGCGTCTGCGAGTATAGATAGGAACCGCCCGCGACGAGCGCGAGGATGACGCCGCACACCAACATGCCGGTGCGGACGCGGTGCAGGATCGGCACCGGATCGTCGCCCGCGATCAGCGAGGCCTGGTTCCGCAATTCGCGCTCGCGCAGCACGCGAAACGCGGGAATCGCGAGGATGAAGGCGGGGACGAGCGCGGTCCAGACCTGCTCATACCCGCCCCATTTTGCGATCTGCCATTCGGCGAGCCAGCGATAAAGGCCGCTGAAATGGCTATATTCCCACCAGGCCCAGCCGGCGACGAGCGCCAGCCAGCCGAGCGCCAGCCAGAAACGGAGCGCCGATGGCCGCGCCATGCTTTGCTCGTCGTCCACCTTCGGGGTGCCCGGCAGGTGCGTCAGGGGCCGGTCTTTACCGGCGCGATGTTGACCTTCTGGGTGAGGTTCGTTGCGGGCGAAAATTTGTTCGCCACCGCGGTCGGTCCGTCGAACTTGATGTGGAAGTCGCCGCTGGCGCCCTGGACATTGTCGAGCGCGTCCTCGGTCAGTTCGACCGCGCCGGCTTTCGACACTTCGGTTTCGCGTTTCTTGGTCATGGTCTGTCTCCAAATAAGCCGGGGTTCAGCCCGGCGCCACAAGCGACCCAAGTCTCGCTCGTCCCAGATACACTGGAACCGGCATGGGAGATAGGCCGATTCGGCCACCCCGTCAGTGCGCCGGGTCACAGCCACGGCATGCGGCATGTCGATTGACTCGGCGGCCGTATTCCATCATAATAGTTTCAATTGAAACTAGATGAGGAATGACCATGGCCGACCTGTTCGACAATCCGCTGGGCCTCGACGGTTTCGAATTCGTCGAATTTTCGGCGCCCGAAAAGGGCGTGCTCGAACCGGTGTTTGCCGCGATGGGCTTCACGCTGATCGCGCGCCACCGCTCGAAGGATGTCCAGCTGTGGCGCCAGGGCGGCATCAACCTGATCGCCAATTACCAGCCCAAATCGCCCGCCGCCTATTTCGCCGCCGAACATGGTCCGTCGGCGTGCGGCATGGGCTGGCGCGTGCGCGACGCGGCGAAGGCCTATGCCGAGGCGATCGAACGCGGCGCCGAACCGGTCGAGGTGATGCCGGGGCCGATGGAACTCCGCCTGCCCGCGATCCGCGGCATCGGCGGCTCGATCATCTATCTGGTCGACCGCTATGGCGACGACCTCAGCATCTACGACATCGACTTCGTCTATGAGGACGGCGTTGATCGCCATCCGGTCGGTGCGGGCATGCAGTTGATCGATCACCTGACCCACAATGTCTATGGCGGGCGGATGGCGCATTGGGCGGCCTTCTACGAGCGCATCGCGGGTTTCCGCGAGATCCGCTATTTCGACATCAAGGGCGAATATACCGGGCTGACCTCGAAGGCGATGACCGCCCCCGATGGCAAGATCCGCATCCCGCTCAACGAGGAAGGCGCCGGCGGCAAGGGCCAGATCGAGGAATATCTGCGCGCTTATAATGGCGAGGGCATCCAGCATATCGCGTTCAGCTGCGACGATCTTTACGCGGCCTGGGACAAGCTCAAAGCGCTCGGCAACCCCTTCGCACCGGCACCGCCCGCGACCTATTACGAGATGCTCGAAGGCCGGCTGCCCGGCCATGGCGAGTCGGTCGAGGGCCTGCAATCGCGCGGCATCTTGCTCGACGGATCGACCGAGGACGGCGACCCGCGCCTGCTGCTCCAGATTTTCGGCCAGACGGTGATCGGCCCGGTCTTCTTCGAATTCATCCAGCGCAAGAAGGACGAGGGGTTCGGCGAGGGCAATTTCACCGCCTTGTTCAAGTCGATGGAAATGGACCAGATCCGCCGCGGCGCGCTGACCGTCGAGGAGCCCGCCGAATGACCAGCCCGATCAAATTGGGCGGCGTCCACCACGCCGCCTATCGCTGCCGCGACGCGAAGGCGACGGTCGACTGGTACGAGCGCATGCTCGGCATGACCTACACCACCGCCTTTGCCGAGGATCATGTGCCGTCGACCGGCGAATATGATCCCTATATGCATGTCTTCCTCGACGCGGGGAACGGCAACATCCTCGCCTTTTTCGAGCTGCCCAACCAGCCCGACATGGGACGCGACACCAACACCCCGGCGTGGGTGCAGCATCTGGCGTTCAAGGTCGGCAGCTATGACGAACTGGTCGCGGCGAAGGCGCATTTGGAGAGCGAGGGCGTCGATGTCCTCGGCCCGACGCATCACGGCATCTTCAAGTCGATCTATTTCTTCGACCCCAACGGCCACCGCGTCGAACTCGCCTGCGACATCGGCACCGCCGAGCAATATGCCGAACTGCGCCGCGTCGCGCCGCTGATGCTCGAAGAATGGAGCCAGACGAAAAAGGCCCCGCGCCACGCGGATTGGCTGCACACGGCGGCGAACGAGTAAACTAACTCACTTCTATTCCCGTTCGTGTCGAGCGAAGTCGAGACACGCGAAGACATGCGCCAACCAAGCGTCTCTCGACTTCGCTCGAGACGAACGGGGTTGGGGCCGTGGCGCGCCTACTTTCGATCCAGCCCCATGCTCTGCAGCGTCGCGCCGCTGCATTTGTCGGCTTCCTTGGTCTTGCCGTCGCCCGACAGCGCGCCGATCGCCAGGAACCCGGCGACCACCGCGACCAGGAAGGCGCCGGTGACCCAGATCAGATATTTGTCGATGAACGCCTTGATCGGCGCCCCGAACAGCCGGAACAATATCCCGACCAGCAGGAAGGAAAAGGCCCGGCTGGCAAGGCTTGCCCACAGGAAGGTCCAGAAATTCATGTGGATGAAGCCGGCGGTGATCGTCAGCAGCTTGAACGGGATCGGCGTCGCGCCCTTGATCAAGATGATCTCGGCGCCGAACTCGCGCAGGTAACAGGCGGCGGGCGGGAAGGCGTCGGTCAGCCCGAGCACCCCGAGCAGCCACAGCCCGACGCTTTCATAGAGGAAGAAGCCGATCGCGTAGCCGAACATGCCGCCCGCGACCGAGGCGAGGGTGCAGATGACCGCATAACGCACCGCCTTTTTCGGGTTGGCGAGGCACATCAGGCCGAGCAGCGGGTGCGGCGGGATCGGGAAGAAGCTTGCCTCGACAAAGGCGACCAGCGCCAGCCAGGCCTCGGCGTGCGGGTGCGCCGATTTCTCCATCGTCCAGTTGTACATGCGATGGATCAGGCCGGGCCGATGGGTGGTGGCGGTCATGCTGGTCCTTTGATGCGAGAATTCGCGCGAGCGTACCTATGGCGGCGGGCCGGGGCGAAGTCGAGATACTGTTCCCCGGCGAAAGCCGGGGCCCAGATTGCTAGCCCAGCCGTGCCCTCATGGGCCCCGGCTTTCGCCGGGGAACATCCATCAATGCCTGAAATGCCGCATCCCGGTGAACACCATCGCGAGCCCCGCCGCGTTCGCCGCCGCGATGACCTCGTCGTCGCGGATCGAGCCGCCGGGCTGGATGACGCAGGTCGCACCCGCCTCGACCGCCGCCAGCAGGCCGTCTGCGAAGGGGAAAAAGGCGTCGCTCGCCACCGCGCTGCCGACCGTGCGGGCTTCCGCCCAGCCATGGCTCTCGGCCGCCTCGCGCGCCTTCACCGCGGCGATGCGCGCGCTGTCGCGGCGGTTCATCTGCCCCGCGCCGATGCCCGCGGTCGATCCGCCCTTGGCGTAAACGATCGCGTTCGACTTCACATGCTTGGCGATCGTCCAGGCGAACAGCGCGTCGGTCAGCTCTTCCTCGGTCGGGGCGCGGTCGGTGACGATTTTCAGGTCGGCGCGGGTGATGTGGCCGTTGTCGCGGCTCTGCGCCAGCCAGCCGCCGGCGATCGTCTTCATCATGATGCCGCCGCGCGCCGGGTCGGGCAGTTCGCCGGTGAGCAGCAGGCGCAGGTTCTTTTTCTTCGCGAACACCGCGCGCGCGTCCGCGTCGGCGTCGGGGGCGCAGACCACCTCGGTGAAAATGCCGCTGATCGCCTCGGCCGTCGCGCCGTCGAGCGGGCGGTTGACCGCGATGATGCCGCCGAACGCCGACACATCGTCGCATTTCAGCGCCGCGCCATAGGCCTCGGCGATCGTGGCTGCCGTGGCGACGCCGCAGGGGTTGGCGTGCTTGACGATGACACAGGTCGGATCGGCCTCGCGGAATTCGGCGACCAGTTCGAGCGCGGCGTCGGCGTCGTTGATATTGTTGTAGCTGAGTTCCTTGCCCTGAACCTGTTGCGCCTGCGCGATGCCGCGCCCCGCGGGGCCGGCGGGCAGATAGAGCGCCGCCTTCTGGTGCGGATTCTCGCCGTAACGCAGTTCGTTCGACAGCTTCGCGGTCAGCGGCAGCGTGTCGGGGAAGAATTTGCCCTGGTCGGCGAAAGCGAACCATTGCGCGATCATGCCGTCATAGGTCGCGGTGTGCGCAAAGGCGGTGGCGGCGAGGCGCTTGCGCAGCGCCAATGTGGTCGCGCCATTGTTGGCGTCCATTTCGGCGATCAGCGCGGCATAATCCTCGGGCTCGGTGACGATGCCGACGAAGGCGTGGTTCTTCGCCGACGAGCGCACCATCGCGGGGCCGCCGATGTCGATATTCTCGATGATCGTATCGCGGTCGGCGCCGCTCATCACGGTCTGGAGGAAGGGGTAGAGGTTGACGACCACCAGATCGATCGCGCCGATCCCGTGCGTCTCCATCGACGCGACATGCGCCGCGTCGTCGCGCACCGCGAGGATGCCGCCGTGGACGGTCGGGTGCAGCGTCTTGACGCGGCCGTCCATCATCTCGGGAAAACCGGTGAGGTCGGAGACGTCGAGCACCTCGTGCCCGGCCTCGCGCAGCGCCTTGGCGGTGCCGCCGGTCGACACCAGCTCGACCCCGTGGCGGACGAGCGCGGCGGCAAGCTCGGCGAGCCCCGCCTTGTCGCTGACGGACAGCAGGGCGCGGCGGACGGGAATCAGGTCGGTCATGGGGAAGGCGGCCTTTGCAGGATGGGAAAGACGCGGCCCCCCTAGGCGCCAAGGGACGTTAGGGCAAGCGTCGTCGCCCCCGCGAAGGCGGGGGCCGCTGGCAACCTTGCGCTAGACCTCTTGCGGCCCCCGCCTTCGCGGGGGCGACGGATATCAGATTCCCAGCGCCGCCGCGATATGGTCCCAGCGCAGCAGTTTGAAATTCTGCGCCCTGGGGGCGTTGTCGCCGTCCTGCGCGAGGAAGAGGCCATCGGGATAGGCGGGGCCGAAATGGCCCGCGACCGCCTCGATGCCGTCGGTGTCGCTGGTCGCGCCATATTTGCCGGCGGTCACCGCGAAGCGGCCGACATAGTCCATGCTCGGCAGCTTGAAGACCGCATAGGCGTTGTCGCCCTGGCTCGACGCGAGCAGGTAGCGCTGGCCCTTATGGTCGATCGTCGCAAGGCCCTCGACGTCGGCGACGAGGCGCTGGTTGTCGACCGGCGCGACCATCTTGGCGTCGACGCCCGCGCCATTGGCGGTAAGCCGCCAGATGCCGGCATCCTCTTCGCCGACGTACAGCGTATCGCTGTCGAAGACGCAGCCTTCGGACTGGGTCGGGATCTTGTGCTCCCATTGCGCGGTAAAGCGCGGCGCGGCGCCGTCGACGGCCAGCGTCCCGACGCGCACCGTGCCGTCCTTGATGATCAGCGCAGCGGTCAGCGGTTCGCCCGGCGCGGTTTTTTTCAGGCAGAAGCCATAGGCCTCGCCGGTGCCTGCCGCGGCGCGGCCGAGCGCGGTCAGACCTGTGGTGGCGGGATCGATCCGGAACAGCGCGATATGCGCGTTGACGCCGTCGTTGCGGTCGCTCGCCGCGACGATGTTGCCGACGACGTCGACATTGTTGACCAGCCCGCCCTTGATGAAGGCGATATCCTTGCCGGTCAGGTCATAGACGTGGATGCCCGCCTTCTTGTCGGTGGCGATGATCAGCGCGCGGTTCGGGTTGGCGGGATCGACCCAGATCGCCGGATCGTCGGCGGCATCGGCCTTGCCGGTGCCGACCGGATCGGTCTCGCCGGTCGCGGCGACGGGGACGGGCGGGAGGCCGAAAAAGACGGGTTCCTTGGCGCCGCAGCCGGCGAGCGCCGTTGCGAGGCCGAGGGTGGCGAAGAGTTTTAGGGTCTTGGTCATGTCATTTCCCCGATGCGACGCAGACGCCGCCGTCCGGCCCGACCTCGCCCGAACACCGGCGCGTGGCGAGCGTCGGTTCGGTGATTTCGGCCAGGCGATTGCCCTTGTCGGTGCGTGTCAGATCGAAGCCGTCGTACAGCTTGCCCGACGCGGTGAAGGTGCGGAACTTGATCGTCTTCGGCGCGACGTCGACGATCTGGTAGAGTTCGGTCGCCTCGGCGACCTTGTCGGGTTGCCAAGGCGTGCGGTCGTTGAGCTTGTACATCTTCGAGCCCGTCACCGAGACCAGATAGACCGGCCCCTGGATCATGCCGTCGGCGCGAGCCTTGGCGCTTGCCTCGCGGCCCGCCTCGCCGGTCAGGCGGCTGTAGCAATGGTCGTGGCCCTGCAGCACCAGGTCGACCTTGCGCTTTTCGAACACCGGCTTCCACGCCGCCTTGATCTCGGCGGTGTCGCCCGGGCGGGCGCAGGTGAACACCGGCTGGTGGAACAGCACGACGTTCCAGTTCGCCTTCGACGCGGCGAGCGTCTTGTCGAGCCATTCGGTCTGCGCCTGCATCGACCCGAGGTCGATCGCCGCGGTGCCGTCGAGGACGATGAAGCGCACCCCCTGATAATCGGTGTAATAGGTCGTCGCTTCGACCGGCTTCACCCCGTTCCGGGGCAGCGCGAACTGCGCCGGCCAATAGGGGCCGAGCTTGCGGCTTTCACTGCCGTCGGGCCGGATGTCGTCGACATATTCATGGTTGCCGGTCGCCGGCACCTGCGGGACGATCGCATAATTATAGCCGCCGGCCTGGTTCCACTCGCCCCATTCGTCGTCATGGTCGAGGTCGTCGCGCTGGCCGACGAGGTCGCCGGCATGGACGACCAGGCGGATGTCGCCATTGGCGTGAAACGCCTGGCGGATCACGCGGCTGGCATAGGTCAAAATGCCGTTCTGGATGTCGCCGAGATAGAGGAAGCGGAAGGGCTTGGCTTCGTCGGCGGCGGTGCGGAACTGATACCATTCGCTCCAGCCGGCGGCGCCCTTCACCCGGTAGCTGTACGCGGTATCGGGGGTCAGGTCGGTGAAGCGGATCTGGTGATAGAGCGCGCGGCCATAGCTGCTGTCGACCGGCATCGACGTGCCGCCGACCAGCTTTGCTTTTTCTTCGAGCGTCGGGCCGTCGACCGACACCGCGAGCTGGGCCTGCGCCTCGGCCTGCGCGGTGTCGGTGCGAAAGGCGACCGCCATCTCGCGCGCCGGGTCGGCCCCGGGCGTGAGAACGATGCGGTCGGCAAGATTTTTGGGGGCATAGGGAAGACCCGCCGAACGGGGGATGGGCTGGCCATCCTCCGTCCGCGTCACGATCGGGAACCCCGTTGTCGCGGGTTCGGCGGCGGCCGCCGTCCCCGCCAGCACCGTCGCCGCGAGCAGCGACAGGGCAAGGCCCGAACGCGTCTTCGTCATCATGTCTTCCCCGTGCCCCGACGTCATCAGAAGCTCGCCGAAACGCCGAACTTCGCGGTCCAGCTGTATTTTTCATACTGCAGGATGCGCTTCGCGCCCGCGAAGTTCTGATAGGCGAAATAGGGCGCGTCGGTGACGTTGATCCATTCGGCGAACAGGCGAATGTCCTTGGTGACGCGGAACTTCGCCGACAGGTCGAGCTGGAAATGCTGATCGACGAAACGATCCTCGTCGGCATCGCCGCCCAGTTCGTCGAGATATTTGTCGCGATAGGTCCCCGCGGCGCGCAGCGAGATCGGACCCT
Source organism: Sphingopyxis sp. GW821-FHT02C12 (assembly GCF_059421785.1). NCBI lineage: Bacteria > Pseudomonadati > Pseudomonadota > Alphaproteobacteria > Sphingomonadales > Sphingopyxidaceae > Sphingopyxis > Sphingopyxis sp. GW821-FHT02C12. Next base: position 555,216 of record NZ_JBWKVQ010000001.1, on the reverse strand, counting down.
TTTCATACCCCAGCGCGACGTTGAAGGTGTGCTTCGCCGATGCGGGCAGGTTGATACGGCGCGGATCGGTCAGGTCCTCGCCCGCGAACACCGTGCCCTTGGCGTCGGTGAAGGTGTAGTTGGCGTTGAGCAGCAGCCCGTCGAGCGGCGCAGGCAGGAAGGTGAAGCGCTGCGCGAAGCTCAGCTCGATCCCCTTGACCTTCGCGGTCTCGCCATTTGTGAAGGTCGTCGCCTTCGTATAATCGATGCCGAGGATTTCGCCCGGGGTGGTGTCGGTGAGCTCGACGATGAAATCGTCGATCGACTTCCAGAACACCCCGGCGGTCAGCGCCGAATTGTTGCCGAAATAATATTCGGCCGACGCATCGATGTTCCAGGCGCGATAGGGCTTCAGATTCGGGTTGCCGAACTCGGCTTCCAGTTCCTCGTTCAGGACGACGCGCGGCGCCAGGTTCGACAGCTTGGGCCGCACCAGATTCTTGTACCCGGCGAGGCGCAGGACAAGGTTCTGGGCGGGTTCGAAGCGGAAGGTCAGGCTGGGCAGCCAGTCGGTGTAGTTGCGGGTGATCCGGTTCGGCGTGATGTCCAGCGTGTCCTCGTTGATCGCGAAGGCGCGGATGTCGTTATAGGTGCGTTCGAAACGGACCCCGCCGACGATGCGCAGCGCGCTGCTGTCATAGCGGCCGAGCAGATAGCCGGCGAGTACATCCTCATCGATCGCATAATCCGACGAGGTCGAATTGATGATCGTGTCGTCCTCGTTGAGCCTGAAGGCGTCGGGATTGCCGTAATAGAAGAGGCTCGGCGCATGCTTGTCGGGCAGCGGCCCCAGATCCTGAATACGATAATTGTAGCTGGCGGCGAGGACGTTGCCGAGGTTGTAGGTGCCGTTGAACCCGTCATAGACCAGCGCGTCGAGGTCGTAGGACTTCGAACGCCAGCGCGACTTGACCCCGCCCTGCAGCGTGAAGGTGCCGTCGTTCATCGCGAACTCGCGCGATACGTCGCCGCGCGCCATCCATTCGCGATCCTGCGAATCCGACAGGTCGGTGATTTCCAGTTCGTTGAAGCCGTAGCTCGCGGTGTTGTTGAACAAGGCGGTGTTGCCGGTGACCGCGAACAGCGGCCGGCGCGGATCCGAATAGTCGAAATTGACCCCGACCTCGTTCGCGCCGGTGCCCGAGAAACGGGCGCGGAAGCGCGTCGGGTCGACCGAACCGTCTTCCTTCTCGCTCGCCTTCGAATAGCTGCCCGAATAGGTCAGCTTCCAGGGGCCGGTTTCGGTTTCGCCGCCAACGACGAGCGAGGCGATCTTCTGCTTTTCGAACCGGTCCTTCATGCGGCGGCGCACCTCGATGCGGCCGTCGGCGCTCGAGAATTCGGCGCTGGTCTCGGTCGATTCGCGCGGATCGCCGCTCATGATGAAGATCACGTCGCCGCGATATTCCTGGTCGGAGAACTGGCTGTAGAGGCCGCGCGCATAAAGCTTGGTGGTGTCGCTCGGGCGCCAGTCGAGGCTGAGCGAGCCGCCGAGGCGCTTCCGTTCGACGTCATAGTCGCGATACTGGATTTCGCGCGCAAAGGCGTTGCCGTCCTGTTCGTCCCAGTCGGCCGCCTCGATATTGTCGGTTTCGAACTTGCGCTGGTAATAGCTGATGCCGCCCGCGATGCCGAAATTGTCGGTGACGCGGGTCGAGAAATCGAGGCTGCCCTTGGGGGTCAGCGCGTCGGCATAATTGTTGTAGCTGCCCTCGAGCTTGACCGAGAGCAGGTCCTTCTTGCGGTCGAAGGCGCTGGTGGTGTGGATTTCGATCGACGCGCCGATCGTGTCGGCGTCCATGTCGGGGGTCAGCGACTTCTTGACCTCGATCGATTCGATCAGTTCGGCGGCGACGACGTCGAGCGCGACCGAGCGGACGTCGCTTTCGGGTGCGGGCAGGCGCGCGCCGTTGATCGAGGCGGCGTTGAGTTCGGGGTCGAGGCCGCGGACCGAGATGAAGCGGCCTTCGCCCTGGTCGTTGAGGATGTTCACGCCTGGCAGGCGGCGCAGCGATTCGGCGACATTCTGGTCGGGGAACTGGCCGATCGCGTCGCGGGTCAGGACGCTTTCGACGCCATCGGCGGCGCGCTGGCGCGACAGGCTGCTCGACAGGTTCGCGGCCTGACCGACGACGAGGATGCTGCCGTCGGTGCCGACCGACAGATTGGCGATCACATTGCCGCTGTCGGTGACCGTGACGCTCCGGGTGACGCGCTCGGCGCCACTATAGCGTGCTTCGAGCGTGTAGGTGCCCGCGGGAACGTCGACGAAGCGATAGCTGCCGTCGCGGCTGGCTTCGGCGACGCGGCCGAGTTCGACGATGCGCACTTCGGTGCCCTGCAGCGCGCGGGTGTCGGTGGCATCGGTGACGGTGCCGGTGATGTCGGAGGCAAAGGCGGTGCCGGGAATCGCGGCGGCGAGCGAAAGACAGGTGCCGAGCAGGATGCGCGACCGGACATTCAAAAGCTTGGACATAAATCCCCCTGGAGAGTGGAAAGATCGTCCGGTCCTGTTGGCTCCGGACGAGTCGAGGGGGCCAGTGACAGCGCTCTATGACCGCTGTGTTACGGGGGTGTCACACTAATGAAACAGAAGGAAAGCGGTTTCCGCGCCAGCGCTACGGATTGCGCCGAAAGTGGCGCCCGAAGATTTTTGACGCCGCGCGGCGGCGATCAGCCGATATGTTTGAAGATCCAGCCGATGCTGGCACCGCCCGCGGGCGCGGTGCCGGTGACGACAAGCTGCTCGGCCGGGTGCGGGCGGCCTTCGCCGTCGACCCACAGGCTTTCCTCGATGTCGAGCGCGCCCTCCGAGGTGCGGAATTGCCACAGCGGCCCGCCGTTGATGCGCAGCAGCGCGCCGAGCTTGTCGGCGGTGAGGCTCGCCGACAGCGCGGGTCCGAGGTGGAAACGCAGCACGAACGCCTTGTCGCCCTTGCGGCGGCTGCGCGGGGCGGGGAGCAGCTGGTCCTCGCCGCGCAGTTCGCGGCCGTTGGGCGACAGGATCAGCAGGCGGCGGTGGATCAGGCCATGGCGGCGGGCGTAGCCGTCGTGGCTCATCTCCAGCCGGCTGCCCTGCGGCGTCTCGCGCCGGTCGAGCTCGACCTCGGTCACCCCCTTGCCGAGCGACCCGCTCGCCAGGATCGCGGTCGAATTGCAATCGGCGAGGATCAGGGTCGAATGCGCGGCGGTGGTGCGCAGCCCGCGCGCGAGGTCCTCGGGAATCGTCGCGCCGGTCAGCGCCGCGCCGCCGCAATTGACGATGATGCGGTCGGCGCCGTCGCTGAGTTCGAAGGCGAGGGTCGAGGCGCAACCCGCCTCGGTCACCCGCGCGATCGGCGGCGGCGCGGCATCGGCGAGCAGCACGACCTTGTTCGCGACGAGCCGCTGGTAACCCCAATCGCGCGCCTGCTTGAGCGGGCGGGTGCGCACGCCGCTGGCGGTCACGATCGCCTGGATCTGCTCGGCCGCGGTCGCGCCGCTGCCCTGCCAGCTGCCCATGCCGCCGTCGGCGTGGACGAGCCCGAGCAGCGCCGGAACCGCGCGTGCGAGCACTTCCTGCACGAAAGGCGGCACCGCCATGCGGCGCATGTCATAGACGCGCGCGAGCATCGACAGCGCCATGATCGCGTCGAGCTGTGCCTGCGGCGAGCGCGCGATATTGCCGCCGTCGGCGTAGAAGCTGGTTTCCAGCACCTTGCGCAGCCCCGCCTCGCCAAAGATCTGCCGCGGTTCGCCGCCGGGCATCAGCAGCGACGCGGCGACGATGCCGGTCCAGGCGACGAGCTGGCCGATGCCGGGGCGCGTCTTGTCGGCGACGCGGTCGAGGTGGCGGGCGGCGCGCGCGAGATGGTTGAGCACCGCCGAACGATAGATGAGGTCGCTCGACGACAGGATCAGCGGCGCATGGAACGCCCAATAGAGGATGCGCCAGCCGGTGTTGTCGGCGCGCCAGGCGGGTTCGCTGACGGTTTCGCCATGCGCGGTGAGCCAGTTGCGCACCATCGCCTCGGCGATCGGGGCGCCGTCGGCGCGGGCGCCGGTCGCGGCGAGGTCGCGCAGCCAGGCGAAGCTGTGGAGATAGTCGGCAAAGGTCGGCGCGACGGCGAGCGCGGCGAAATCCAGCTCGCCGAGCGGCTGCTTGAGGCCCCGGTGGAGGAAATGCCCGGCACGGATCGCGGTGCCGGCGCGGGTGTCGCCGGGGACCGGGTCGGTCGGCACGCCGAGCAGCTTGAGCGGGAAGCGCCCTTTCAGGCGAAAGGCGTGCAGCGGGGTGCGCCAGGTGAGGCGGGTGAAATGATTGGCGATGCGGTCGCCGAGCGACAGGCCCTTTTCGGCGGGCAGGCGGATCAGCCGTTTGCCGGGCTCGATCGTGTCGTCGATCGGCGGGGTATCGTCGCCCGCATCGGGAAGCTGGTCGATGGGGGCAGAGGTCAAGGCTCTTCCCTTCACCGATCAGGCGCCGCGGAGGCTTCGGATATTGTCGGCGTAAGCGTCGGGGCCGCCGCGGAAGGTCGCGGTGCCGGCGACGAGGACATCGGCGCCCGCGGCGATCGCCAGCGGCGCGGTCGCGACGTCGATGCCGCCGTCGACCTCGAGCCTGATGTCGCGGCCCGACTTGTCGATCATCTTGCGCACCGCCTCGATCTTGCGGAGCTGGCTGGTGATGAAGCTCTGGCCGCCGAAGCCCGGGTTGACGCTCATGATCAGCACCAGGTCGATGTCGTCGATCAGATAGTCGAGCATCTTCGCCGGGGTCGCGGGGTTGAGCGACACGCCGGCCTGCTTGCCCAGCGACTTGATGTGCTGGATGCTGCGGTGGATGTGCGGACCCGCCTCGGGATGGACGGTGATGATGTCGGCGCCGGCGGCGGCAAAGGCGTCGAGGAAATGGTCGACCGGGCTGATCATCAGATGGACGTCGAAGGGCAGGGTGCTGTGCGGGCGCAGCGCCTTCACCACCGCGGGGCCGATCGTCAGGTTCGGCACGAAATGGCCGTCCATGACGTCGATATGCACCCAGTCGGCGCCGGCGGCCTCGATGGCGCGGACTTCCTCGCCCAATCGCGCGAAATCGGCGCTGAGGATCGACGGGGCGATGCGGACGGGGGCGATGTGTGACGGGGGCGTGACGGGGGACATGACCACCGGCCTTAACCATCAACCCCTTGGGGGGCAAGCGGGCCTTCGGCGCCAGCGGTGGAAAAGGCGCGATGGCGGCAAGATCCTCCCTGCGGCGCTGCCTTGGGGAGGGGGGGCGCCGCGAAGCGGTGGTGGAGGGGCCGCGGCCTTGCGCCAGCCTTTGACGGCGTCGGCCCCTTCGTCAGCCGCTGCGCGGCTGCCACCTCCCCATCGCTTCGCGACAGGGAGGACCGTTCACCGCCAGCGCCAGCCGCCCTCGGTGCGGGCGCGATAGATCGGCAGCGGCGCGAGGCCCGCGAGGACGATCGCGATCGTCATCATCGCCGGCCGGCCCTGCAGCAGCGTCGCGATGCCGGTGATCAGCGCGATGTGGAGCGCCATGAACAGCCAGCCCTGCCAGGCGATCGGCAATCCGCTGCCATAACCGCTATTCTTGGGGCGGAACCAGGGCTTCTTATCCAGGAGCAGATGCAGCATTTTTCAGCCTTCCTCTTTCGGCGGGCGGCCGCGTTTGGCGGCGACCGGCGGCTTGACCTTGATCCCGCGCCGCGCCAGCGCCTCGCGCAGCAGCACCTCGATCTGGGCGTTGGCGCTGCGCAAATCGTCCGCCGCCGCCCGCTCGATCGCGGCGTAGAGCGCCGGATCGACCCGCAGGGCAAAGGCTTTTTTGGACGACATGGGCATCGCGTCATCCGGCTCAGTAAAGCGAGCCGGCGTTGACCACGGGCTGGGTGTCGCGTTCGCCGCACAGCACGACCATCAGGTTCGACACCATCGCCGCCTTGCGCTCGTCGTCGAGCTCGACGACGCCCTTTTCAGAGAGCAGGTTGAGCGCCATCTCGACCATCGTCACCGCGCCCTCGACCAGCTTCTTGCGCGCCGAGATCACGGCTTCGGCCTGCTGGCGGCGCAGCATCGCGCCGGCGATTTCCTGCGCATAGGCGAGGTGGGTCAGGCCGCATTCGTCGACGGTGATCCCCGCGACGCTCAGCCGTTCGATCAGCGCCTTGCGCAGCTCGACCCCGACCTCGTCGTGATTGCCGCGCAGGGTGATTTCCTGATGCTCGATATCGTCATAGGGATAGCGCGAGCCGATCGAGCGCACTGCCGCCTCGATCTGCGCCATCACGAATTCCTTGTAATCGTCGACGTCGAACAGCGCCTGCGCGGTGTCGGTGACGCGCCACACGACCTGCGCCGCCATCTCGATCGGGTTGCCGCGCAGATCGTTGACCTTGATCTTGTCCGAAATCACGTTGTTCGCGCGCACCGCGATCTTCTTGCGGGTCAGCCAGGGCAGCACCCAGCGCAGCCCGGCTTCGCGGTCGGTGCCCTTGTAGCTGCCGAACAGCTGGATCGCCGCGGCTTCATTGGGGTTGATCAGGTAAAAGCCGCACAGGATCAGCAGGCCGGCCACCGCGCTCGCGGCGACGACGGCCCATTTCCAGGCGACCTGGACGTCGGCGGTCGCGTTGGTGATCGCCGCCCATGCGGCGATGCCGAGCAGGGCGAGCCAGACGAGCAGCATCAGATAGCCGCTCGCGGTCGCGGCACGCACTTCCCGCGTCGGGTTCAAACCCGCGGTCACATTCGAATCAGTCATCATGCCCTCCGATATAATTATGATATCATATTTATATCGAATTTCGCGGCTGTCAACACGCCGGTTTCCGGCGCCGCTGGCCGGGCTTGCCAAGCCCGGTCTTCGCACCCCAATATCGGCGATATGCGCGATGATCGACAAATTACGGAACGCCTCCCCGCCCGCCTGAACCGCTGGCTACGCCGCTATGGCCCCGCCGAAGTGGCGGCGGTCGCCACCAGCTATGGCGGCTTTCTGGCGGCAAGCGCGATGGGCGCGCCGCTGGTCGGCGCCGCCTATGCCGCGGCGATGGTGGAAAATGTCGGCTTTTACGGCGTCATGGGCGCGCAGGCGGCGTGGACCGCAGTACCGGGGCGGCGCTGGCGCGCGGTGGCGCTGCTGCTCGTCGAGTTCGGCCCCGCCGAACTGCTCGACACCTTCGTCGTGCGGCCCGCGGCGATCGGGTTCACCGTCTGGCTGCTCGGCCCGGCGCTCGGCATCCTAGCCGGCAAGCTGCTCGCCGACGTCGCCTTCTATGCGCTGGCGATCGCGACCCATGAACATCTGCGCCGCAAGGGGGTTGCGGATTGAGGGAGTCCGGCGCGGCTGGCCGGACTCCCCCGATCCCTATTCGCCGGTCGGGAAGCCGCGCTTCTTGAGCAGCGCCTTCACATCGGGGTCGCGGCCGCGGAAGGCGCGATAGGCTTCGGCGCGGTCGGTTTCGTTGCCGGTCATCAGCAATATGGTGCGGAACTTGTCGGCGACTTTGCGGTCCCACGGCCCCCCGGCCTCGGTGAAGGCCGCCCAGGTGTCGGCGTCCATCGTTTCGGACCACAGATAGGAATAATAGCCCGCCGAATAGGCGTCGCTGCTGAACAAATGGCCGAACTGCGGCAGGCGGTGCCGCATGACGATTTCCTTCGGCATGCCGATTTCGGCGAGCGTGTCGCGTTCCAGCTTGTCGATGTCGGTCGGCGGGGTCTTGCGGTCGTGGATCTTCATATCGACGATCGCGCTCGACAGATATTCGACCGTCTCGAACCCCTGATTGAACTTGTTCGACGCGAGGATCTTGTCGACCAGCGCCTGCGGCATCGGTTCGCCCGTCTTGTAGTGCGTCGCATATTTCGAGAGCACTTCGGGGGTCATCAGCCAGTTCTCGTTCACCTGGCTCGGGAATTCGACGAAGTCGCGCGGTACCCCGGCGAGCGCGGGGTAATAGATGTGCTGCAGCAGATAATGGATGCCGTGGCCGAATTCGTGGAACAGCGTCGTCGCGTCGTCGAGGCTGACCAGCGTCGGCTCGCCCTTCGCGCCTTCGGTGAAATTATTGTTGTTCGACGCGAGCACATTGCGTTCGCCGCCCAACGTCTGCTGGCTGCGATAGGTCGTCATCCACGCGCCCGACCGTTTGCCGTCGCGCGCGAAATTGTCGAGATAGATCAGCCCGACATTCTCGTTCGTCTTGAGGTTATAGACTTCGAAGGTTTTGACCTTGGGATCGAAGACCGGAACGGTGCCGGTGTTTTCGCGGAAGCCGAGGTCGTAGAGCTGCCCAGCCGACCAGAACATCGCCTCGGTCAGCTTGTCGAGCTGGAGATAGGGTTTCACCTCGCTCTCATCGAGGTCGTATTTCTGCTTGCGAACCTTCTCCGCGTAGAAGCGATAATCCCACGGCTCGATGGTCAGCTTCGGGCCCTTGCCGGCCTTGGCTTCGGCGTCGGCGATCGCCTGCATGTCGGCGACCTCTTCCTTCACCCGCGCGACGGCGGCGGGCCACACCTTCATCATCAGGCCCATCGCGTTGGCGGGGGTCTTCGCCATCGTGTCGGCCATGCGGTACGCGGCGTGGTTGGGGAAACCGAGCAGTTCGGCGCGCTGCTGGCGCAGCTTCAGGATTTCGGCGATCGTCGCGTTGGTATCGTTGGCGTCGCCATTGTCGCCGCGGTTGACGAAGGCCTTGTACACCTTCTCGCGCAGCGCGCGGTTGGTGGCGTTCTGCAGCACCGGCTGCGCCGACGAGCGGGTGTTCTTGATCGCCCACTGGCCGGGTTTGCCATTGGCTTCGGCGGCCGACGCCAGCGAGGCGACGAAGCCGGGTTCGAGACCCGCCAGTTCGGCCTTGTCGGTGACGAAGGTATAGAGTTTCTCGTCGCCGAGCAGCTTCGACGAGAAGGTCGAGAACAGCCCTTCGAGCTTAGCGTTCATCGCGACCAGCTTCGCCTTGTCGGGCGCCGACAGGTTGGCGCCGTCGCGGACCATCTCGTCATAGCTGCGCTCGACGATGCGGATCTGCTGCGCGTTGAGGCCGCTCGTGTTGCGGGCGTCATAGACCGCCTTGTAGCGCGCGAAGAGTTTCGGCTCGAGAAACAGCTCGGTATAGAAGGTGGAGATTTTCGGGCTCCACTCGGCGTCGATGTCCTCGACACGGTCGTTCGACTTGTTCGACGATTGCACGCCCCACAGCGCGAACACGCGGTCGGCGGTGTCGCCGGCGAGCATCATCGGGACATGGGTGTTTTCGAACGTCGCGGGTTCGGGGTTATCGATCACCGCCTGCACCTGCGCCTTGGTCTCGGCCATCGCCTGGGTGAAGGCGTCGGGGAAGAGTTCGGGATCGAGCTTGTCCCACGGCGGCACCCCTTCGAAGGGGCCGGTCCAGGGCGCGAGCAGCGGGTTGCCATCGGCGGGCGCGGTCGCGGCCGGCTGGGCAGGGGCGGCGGTTTCGGCGGCGTGGGTCATCGAGCTATAACCCACAAGCAGCGCAGTCGATGCAAGCATCATCGATGCGCGGCGAAACTGGCGGCGAGCAAAAAGGGGCGCGGTGCGCGGCATGATCGGAATCTCCCGGTGGAAAAGGTTTCGAACGAAACCATGTCGGCGGGCGTCTTAACCAGATGTGACGGTTATGTGCAAGTTTGGGGCCTGCGACCCTCCCGCCGCAAGGCAACAGCGAGGAACTCACCCCTCAAACATCGGCTGCGCGAGCCCCGGCACATCGACCCGGAAGCTGAGCACCCCGCCCGCATACGGTTGCGCCGTCCGCTCGCCCTCGGTCAAATTCTTGCCCGCGCTGGTGACGAAGGCTGTGCACAGATCGTCGCCGCCGAAAGCGAGCATCGTCGGCCGCTGGACGGGCAAGTCGACCGTCTGAAGCAGTTCGCCCGCGGGCGACATGCGAACGATCCGCCACCCGTCCCACAGCGCCGACCAATAGCAGCCTTCCGCATCCACCGCGGCGCCGTCGGGGCGGCCATTGCCTTCGGCGAATTCATGGAACAGCCGGCCCTCGCCGAGTCCGCCGGTCGCGGGGTCGACGGCATAGACGTGGATGCGATGGGTCGGGGTGTCGGCGTGATAGAAGGTGCGGCCGTCGGGACTGAACGCCGCGCCATTGCTCGTCATCAGCCCGCCGAGCATCGTAGTAAGGCTGCCGTCGGGATCGAGGCGGTAGAGGGTCGCGTCGCGCTTCGGCTTGTCGGCGGTCAGGCTGCCGATCCACAGGCGCCCTTCGCTGTCGACGCAGCCGTCGTTGAAACGCTGGTGCGGCAGCTCGGCGAGCGCGGCGGGACCGAACGGACGCGGTACGGCTCCCCAGTCATCGATCAGCGCGCAGCCGTCGCCGAGCGCGGCAATCAGTCCGCCGCTCGCGCGCGGCGCGACGCAGCCGACCGGTTCGGCCAGTTGCATCCAGTCATGGTCGCCGGTCGCGGGATCGAGCCGATGGATCTGCTGCGCGTCGATATCGACCCAATAGAGGCGGGCTTCGCCGGCGTGCCAGCGCGGCGACTCGCCGAGCAAGGCGCCGGCATCGAGGAGAAGTTGGACCATCGGCGGCGTGTAACCTGCGCCGTCGCCGCTGCCCAGCGCCTGCAAACCTATTCGTCGCTGCGGCTTTGTGCGAGCGATGCCGCGACATTCATGCCGTAACGGCATTTCTACTTGACGTGCACGTAAACGTAAGGTCAGGTGGCGGGCGAAGGGCGCGCGCCAGCGCGGCCATACACGCGCGCCGGCTCCCCGCTTTCGTCCGGCCGTCATACGGGAGAAGAAGACGATGTCGCTCGATAACCTGTCGCGCTCGGCCTATGGCGAGGATCATGAGGCGTTCCGCGCCACGGTCCGCCAGTTCCTCGAAAAGGAAGTCGCCCCCAACGCCGCGCAATGGGCCGAGGACAAGATCGTTCCCAAGTCGATCTGGCCCAAGGCGGGCGAACTCGGCATGCTGTGCCCGACGGTGCCCGAGGAATATGGCGGTCTCGGCCTCGACTTCGGCTATAATGCGATCGTCGACGAGGAAAGCGCCTATTACGGCCGCGCCACTACGGGCTTCTCGCTCCAGTCAGACATCGTCACCTCCTATATCGTCAAATATGGCAGCGAAGAGCAGAAGAAGCACTGGCTGCCCAAGATGGTGGCGGGCGAGGTGATCACGGCGATCGCGATGACCGAACCGGGCACCGGTTCCGACCTTCAGGGCATGCGCACGACCGCGAAGAAGGATGGCAATCATTATGTCATCAACGGGTCGAAGACTTTTATCACCAACGGCCAGAACGCCGACCTGATCCTCGTCTGCGTCAAGACCGACACCGAGATCCAGCCGGCATGGAAGGGCGTGTCGATCGTGCTCGTCGAGGCCGATCGCGAGGGCTATGAGCGCGGCCGCAATCTCGACAAGATCGGGCAGGACGAAGCCGACACCTCGGAAATGTTCTTCAACGACGTCCGCGTCCCGATCACCAACTGCCTCGGCGAAGAGGGACAGGGCTTCATCTATCTGATGAGCGAGCTTCCCCAAGAGAGGCTGTCGATCGCGGTCAGCGCGCAGGCGGCGTCGCAGCGCGCCTTCGACGACACGGTCGAATATACCCGCGACCGCAAGGCGTTCGGCAAGCCGATCCTCGATTTTCAGAACAGCCGCTTCGTGCTGGCGGACCTCAAGGCCAAGCTCCAGGTCGGTTGGGCGCATCTCGACTGGGCGCTGGCGCGTCACATGAAGAAGGAACTCACCCCCGAAGAGGGCGCCGCGGCGAAGCTGTGGCACACCGAGTTGCAGTGGGAGGTGATGGACAAATGCCTCCAGCTGTTCGGCGGCTCGGGCTATATGAACGAATATCCGATCGCCCGCGCCTGGCGCGCCGCGCGCGTGACGCGCATCTTCGGCGGCACCAACGAAATCATGAAGGAACTGATCGGGCGGAAACTCTGACGGCGGCATGAGCAATAAATAGGGACAGTCCCTATTTATGCAGAACAGTCGCCCGGCAATTTGATGTCACCGGGCATAAATAGGGACTGTCCCTATTTATTGCGCCCCACGAAGAAAGGAACTCCCCATGGCTCATGCTTATATCGTCGATGCCGTTCGTACCGCTGGCGGCAAGCGCGGCGGCCGGCTCGCCGGTGTCCACCCCGTCGACCTTGGCGCCGCCGTCTTCGATGCGATCGCCGACCGCAACGATTTCGATACCTCGAAGATCGACGACGTCATCACCGGCTGCGTGTCGCAGGGCGGGCAGCAGACGATGGATTTGGGCCGCAACGCCGTGCTCGCGTCGAACCTGCCCGACTCGATCCCCGCGGTGACGATCGACCGTCAGTGCGGATCGTCGCAGCAGGCGATGATGTTCGCGGCGCAGGCGGTGATGTCGGGCACTCAGGACATCGTCCTCGCCAGTGGCATCGAAAGCATGACGCGTGTGCCGATGGGCAGCGTCGCGACGCTCTTCATCAAGGAAGGCCTCGGTCACTACAAGTCCGAGCGGCTCGAGGAAAAATATCCCGGCATCATGTTCAGCCAGTTCATGGGCGCCGAGATGATCGTCAAGAAGCATGGCTTCACCAAGGACGATCTCGACGCCTTCGCGCTCGAAAGCCATCGCCGCGCCAAGGCAGCGACCGAGGCGGGTCATTTCAAGCGTGAGATCGTGGGGCTGGACATCGACACCCCTGAAGGCCGCGCGATGCACCTCGTAGACGAAGGCATCCGTTTCGACGCGACGCTGGAAGGCATCGCCGGGGTCAAGATCCTGCAGGAAGGCGGCACGATCACCGCCGCCTCGTCGAGCCAGATTTGCGACGGTGCGTCGGCCGCGCTGATCGTTTCGGAACAGGCGCTGAAGGACCATGGTCTCACCCCGCGTGCACGCATCCACCATATTTCGGTGACCGCGGGCGACCCGGTGATCATGCTCGAAGAACCTTTGTTTGCGACGGAAAAGGCGCTGAAGAAGGCGGGCATGAAGATCGAGGACATCGACGCCTATGAAGTGAATGAAGCCTTCGCGCCGGTGCCGCTCGCCTGGCTCAAATATCTCGGCGCCGACCATGCGCGGCTCAACGTCCATGGCGGCGCGATCGCGCTCGGCCACCCGCTCGGCGCCAGCGGCACCAAGCTGATGGCGACGCTGCTCGGCGTGCTCGATGCGACCGGCGGGAAGTACGGCCTACAGACGATGTGCGAAGGCGGCGGCCAGGCCAACGTCACGATCATCGAACGGCTTTGACGAAATCTCCCCTCCCGCTTGCGGGAGGGGTTGGGGGAGGGCCTGTGCTCGCGCCCCCGACATGCCCCACCCAAACCCTCCCCTGAAGGGGAGGGCTTCTAGGAGAAACCCATGAAACTCGATTCCACCGTTTCCGCCGTCGTCACCGGCGGCGCCTCGGGCCTCGGCGCCGCGACCGCGCGCGCGCTGGCGGCTAAGGGCGTCAAGGTCGCGATCTTCGACCTGCAGGAAGAAAAGGGCACCGCGCTCGCGGCCGAACTCGGCGGCGTGTTCTGCGAATGCAATGTCACCGACGACGCGTCGGTCGATGCCGCTTTCGCCAAGTCGCGCGAAGCGATCGGCCAGGAGCGCATCCTCGTGAACTGCGCGGGCACCGGCAACGCGATCAAGACCGCGAGCCGTTCGAAGGAAGACGGCAGCATCAAGCATTTCCCGCTCGATGCGTTCAACTGGATCATCCAGATCAACCTCGTCGGCACCTTCCGCTGCATCGCCAAGTCAGCGGCCGGCATGATGACGCTGCCGCCGATGGAAGACGGCGAGCGCGGCGCGATCGTCAACACCGCGAGCGTCGCGGCCGAGGACGGCCAGATCGGCCAGGCCGCTTACTCCGCATCGAAGGGCGGCGTCGTTGGCATGACGATCCCGATCGCGCGCGACCTCGCGAGCGAGAGCATCCGCGTCAACACGATCCTGCCGGGCATTTTCGACACCCCGCTGCTCGCGGGCGCGCCGCAGAACGTCCGCGACGCATTGGGCGCCTCGGTGCTCAATCCGAAGCGCCTCGGCAACCCGGCGGAATATGCCGGTCTCGCGCTGACGATGATCGAGAATGGCTATTTCAACGGCGAGGACGTCCGCCTCGACGGCGGCATCCGCATGGGCCCGCGCTGATATGGCTAAACCGGAAAGCTGGCGGCTCGATGCCGCCAGCTACCCCGCGTCTATCGAATTGCAGACGCGGTTCCAGGACATGGACATCAACGGCCACCTCAATAATGTGGCCTTTGCCGCGCTGTTCGAAAGCGGCCGGGTGCTCCTCAACCGCGAGGTGCGCCCGCTGACCGATCGCCCGGCGAACGAGCGCACGATGGTCGCGATGGTCGAGATCAATTATCTGGGCGAGGGCAATTTCCCCGACCCGGTGACGATCACCAGCGGCATCGGCCGCATCGGCACCTCGAGCTGGACGATCGTCCAGGCGATGTTCCAGAACGGCCGCGCGATCGCAAGCTGCGACACCGTGGTCGTGTGCCGCACCGACGGTCAGGCCAAGCCGCTGCGCGCCGAGATGGTCGCGGAACTGACCGACAAGCTGGTGACGCCGGCCAATCGATAGGGACTATCCCTGTTATTCGTCGATCGTCGTATCGCTGTCCGGGACCGACCGGATCAGGTCGCGGGCAAAGCCGATCAGGCCGATCTGGCGACGACGCTTCAGCCGTTCGGCGCGCAGGATCGCCATGACTTCGCCATAGCATTCGTCGACCTGATCGTTGATCAGCACATAGTCATAGCCGTCCCAGTGGCTGATCTCGTTCGCCGCGCGCGCCATGCGCGCGGCGATCACCTCGTCGCTGTCGGTGTTGCGCGCGCGCAGCCGCCGTTCGAGTTCTTCCATCGTCGGCGGCAGGACAAAGACGCGCACGACGTCGGGGCCGGCCTCCTGATACAGCTGCTGCGCGCCCTGCCAGTCGATGTCGAACAGCACGTCCTTGCCGGCATCGAGCAGTTCGTCGACGCGCGCGCGGGGGGTGCCGTAACGATGGCCGAAGACATGCGCCCATTCGAGGAACTCGCCGTCGGCCGCCATCTGCTTGAACGTTTCGGTATCGACGAAATGATAATCCTTGCCGTCGACCTCGCCGGGGCGCGGCGGGCGCGTCGTCGCCGAGATCGACAGCGCGATATCCGGATCGGCGAGCAGCATCTTTTTCGAGATGGTGGTCTTGCCCGCGCCCGAGGGCGAGGAGAGGACGAACAACACGCCGCGGCGGTTGAGGTGGACGCTTTCAGCCATGCGGGCTAATTGCGCGACAGCGCGGCGCGGTCAAGCGGGAAGGGCGACGATGATCCTGGGGGTTTCACGAAAAGGCTGGCTGGTCGCCGCGGGGTTGATCGCGCTGTTCACTACGATCCTGTTCGCGATGGGGCGCCCGCCGATCTGCCCGTGCGGGACGATCAGCCTGTGGCACGGCACCGTCCAGTCGAACCAGAACAGCCAGCAGATTTCGGACTGGTACAGCTTCAGCCACATCATCCACGGCTTCATCTTCTATAGCCTCGGTCGCTGGCTGCTGCCGCGCCAGCCCTTGTGGGTCCTGCTGGCGCTCGCGATCGGGATCGAGGCGGCGTGGGAAATATTGGAAAACTCGCCGATCATCATCGACCGCTATCGCGAGGTGACGATGGCGTTCGGCTATTCGGGCGACTCGATCCTCAATTCGGTCAGCGACGCATTGTTCATGATCGCGGGATTCCTCGCGGCGAGCCGGATGCGGTGGTGGGTGACGGTCGCGATTGCCATCGTCTTCGAGCTGTTCACGCTGTGGACGATCCGCGACAATCTGACGCTCAACGTCCTCATGCTCGTCTCGCCGGTCGAGGCGATCAAGGAATGGCAGGCGGGCGGCTGACAGCCTCCACCGCCGGGCGGTTTCGACGCGGCGCCGGACCCCGAGGACGGAGCGGATGTACGAATCGGTTCAGCCCGAACGGATCCGTTCGGCTCGATCGACAGCCCGCGAACCCGTGACTCCCGGCCATAGTTGACGGTTCGTCATATTTTCTCTACGAGCGCAACCTCTATAACCTAGATATATAAGTCAGGGAGAGGCAGATGAAGCTCGGCAAGGCGTTCGCCGCTGGCACGATGGCGGCCATGGGTATCGGCGGATGGGCTGTCCCGTCCGCCTTCGCGCAGGACACGGGCGAGACGGTCGACACGTCGGACGCGATCGACGGCGATATCATCGTCATGGCGCGCAAGCGCGAAGAACGGCTTCAGGACGTGCCGCTCGCGATCACCGCGCTGTCGGGCGAATCGCTGACCAACCAGTCGATCCAGAGCTTCCGCGACCTGCAGGAACAGACGCCGTCGCTGTCGATCAACCCGGTTTCGGCGGACCGCAACTCGACCGCCATCTCGCTGCGCGGCCAGACGCAGACCGACGCGCTGCTCACCACCGACCCCGCGGTCGGAATCTATCTCGACGGCGTAAACATCGCCAAGACGATCTCGACCGAAATGTCGAACCTGATCGACGTCGATCGCGTCGAGATATTGAAAGGGCCGCAGGGCACGCTGTTCGGCCGCAACACCACCGGCGGCGCGATCAATATCTTCTACAAACAACCGACCGACCATTTCGAAGGCAAGCTCGTCCTGCGCACCGACGAATATCGGCGTCGCGGCGCGTCGGCGATCGTCAATGTGCCGCTCGCGAGCACGCTGGCGCTGCGCGTCGTCGGTCAATATGACAAGCGCGACGGCTATGGCCGCAACCGCGTCGACGGCAAATATATCGGCGGCGACCTCAACGGCGGCAACCTGCGCGCGGCGCTGCGCTGGGACGTCAGCGACGACATCGACCTGACGCTGCGCGGCGACTACAACAAGGCCAGCACCTCGACCCTCGCCTGGCATATCGCCGGGGTGCGGCCGACGTCGGCGCTGCTGACCAACGCGATCGCCCAGGGCGGCAGCCTCGCCGACATCCTCGCGCAGAACGCCGACTATCGCGACGTCAACCATGGCGGCGAAAGCATCAGCCGGATCGAGGCATGGGGCACCTCCGCCACGCTCAATATCCGCCTGAACGACAGCATCGATTTCAAATCGATCAGCGCCTATCGCGAACTCGACCGGTTGACGCAGCACGATCTGGATGCGACGACCTTCAACCTCATTCTCGTTCGCCAGCCGACCCGGCAAAAGGTCTTTACGCAGGAATCGCAGATTTCCGGCGTGTCGCTCGACGACCGGCTGAACTGGATCTTCGGCGCCTTCTATTCGCGCGAAACGGGCACCGACGGCACGCGCACGATCAACTATAACACGACCACCAACGTCGACGGCCGGACGGTCAATGTCACCGATGGTTCGGTCGAGAATTCGAGCATCGCGGGTTTTGCGCAGGCGACCTTCAAGCTCACCGACGCGCTCAGCCTGACCGGAGGGCTGCGCTATACCAAGGACACCAAGGCGCTCGATTCGCGCAACCGGGTCGACCGGCCGCTGGGCACCTTCCTTCGCTGCAACCTGCCCACCGCGATCGTCGGCACCGTAACGACCGAGGCTGGCTGCGTCGCCAATCTGAAGCAAAGCTATTCCGACTGGTCCTATATGGCGACGCTCGATTACAAGCCGCGCGACGGGCTGCTTTTCTACGCCCGCACCGCACGCGGCTACAAGGCGGGGGGCTTCAACCTGCGCGGCGGCGCCGATCCACTGACCTTCCAGCCCTTCGATCCCGAAACGGTCACCGATTATGAACTGGGCCTCAAGTCCGACTGGTTCGACCGCCGGCTGCGCCTCAACCTGGCGGGCTATATCTCGAAATATGACGGGATCCAGCGCACGGTGGTCGTCGGCAGCTCGCTGCCGCCGCCGAGCCCGCCGACGCTGACCGTGGTGCGCAACGCCGCGAAGGGCACGATCAAGGGTTTCGAGGCGGAGGCGACCGCGGTGCCGCTCGACGGCCTCACGCTGCGCGGCGCGCTCGGCTATGTCCATGCCCGCTATGACGATTATGTCAGCAACGGGGTGGATCGTTCGTTCGAACGCTTCCCCTATCTGCCGGCGTGGAACTGGTCGTTGTCGGCGGCTTATGAGCATGAGATGCCGGGTGGGCCGCTGCGCGCGCAGATCGATTATGCCTATAAGGGCACGCATGACGGCGCGCCGAGCAGCCTGACCGATCCGTTGACCAAGACCTGGACGACGATTCAGGGCTATGGTCTCCTCAACCTCCGCATTTCCAAGACGTTCGAAAAGCCGTCGATGAATGTGGCGCTGTTCGTGAAGAACCTGACCGACAAGCGCTATGGCACCACGGTTCTCGATTTCTCGGGCAGCCTTGGTTATGTGCTCACCGCGCCGGGCGATCCGCGGATCATCGGCGCCGAAGTCAGCTTCGACTTCTGACGACAGGGGCGGGGCTTATGTCCCGCCCCCTCATCGCCGGTGCTGGGCAGGTAGGTGCCGGGCCGGTGCCTAGTGGATGACGGGGCGGGGACGCGCTTCGTCGATCGGGATCGCCGGGGGCAGCGCATCGCCCATGCTCTCGCCGTCCGAAAGCGGTTCGCCGGTGCCGGCATAGCTATCGACCACGCCTTCGCGGGCGAGTTCGGGATCGAGCGCATGCGCTTGCTCCGCTGCCTTGCGCGCCGCGGCGCGGTCGGCCCATTTCTTGGTGAGATACCCCGCCGCGCCCCAAGCCGCGATCGCGGCATAACGCTGGGGAAACAGGCGCCTTGCTGCGAACAGGGTCGCCGCGCCGATCACCGCGCCGGCGACGGGGTGGCCGCCCTTCTGCTTTCCGATGGCGCTGCCGAGAACGCCGCCAACAATCCTGCCGATCATGCCCATCTCTCCTTCTCCCCATCAATCCCCGGAGGGCCGGGTCGGTTCCGCACCCAGCATCGTGCGTGGGTCGACGACGCGGTCGAAGGTGTCGGCATCGACATAGCCCAGATCGAGCGCGGCCTCGCGCAGCGTCGACCCCGTCTCATGCGCATGTTTCGCGATCTTCGCCGCCTTGTCGTAACCGATTTCGGGCGCCAGCGCGGTGACGAGCATCAGCGAGCGATTCATCAATTCATCGATGCGGCCGCGATTGGGTTCGAGCCCGATCACGCAATGCTCGGTGAAACCCGCCATGCCGATCGCGAGCAGGTCGATCGAGCGCAGCACGTTCGATCCGATCAGCGGCTTGAAGACGTTGAGTTCCAGATGCCCCTGTAGCCCGCCAACCGTGACGGCCTGATGGTTGCCGACAACCTGCGCCGCGACCATCGTCAGCATCTCGCACTGGGTCGGGTTGACCTTGCCCGGCATGATCGAGCTGCCGGGTTCGTTCGCGGGAAGGTCGAGTTCGCCGAGGCCGGCGCGCGGACCCGAGCCGAGCAGGCGGATGTCGTTGGCGATCTTGGTCAGCGCGACCGCGAGCGTGTTTAGCGCGCCCGAGAAGAAGACGAGCCCGTCGTTCGACGCCAGCGCCTCAAACTTGTTGCGCGCGGGTTCGAAGGCGATGCCGGTGGTCTTCGACAGCTCGGCGGCGATCGCGACATCGAAACCCGCCGGCGCATTGAGTCCCGTGCCGACCGCGGTGCCGCCCTGCGCAAGCTTGTTGATATTGTGGGCGAGCGCGCCCTCGATCCGCGCTCGGCAGGCGATCAGCTGCGCGACATAGCCCGAGAACTCCTGTCCCAGCGTCAGCGGGGTCGCGTCCTGCAAATGGGTGCGGCCGATCTTGACGATGTCGGCCCACGCCTCGACCTTGACGGTCAACGCGTCGGTCAGCGTCGCGAGCGCGGGGAGCAACCGCTTCGTGGTCTCGATCGCGACAGCGACATGGATAGCGGTGGGAAAGCTGTCGTTCGACGACTGCGCCATGTTGACATGGTCGTTGGGGTGGACGGGCGACTTGCCGCCGCGCTGCCCCGCCAGCGCCTCATTGGCGATACCCGCGATCACCTCATTGGCGTTCATGTTCGACTGGGTGCCGCTGCCCGTCTGCCAGATGGCGAGCGGGAATTGGGCGTCATATTCGCCCGCGATGACATGATCGGCGGCGGCGACGATCGCATCGGCAAGATGGCCATCGAGGCCGTGACTGCGATTGACCGTGGCGGCGGCGCGCTTGACCCGCGCCAGCGCGTGGACGATCGGCAACGGCATCCGCTCGTGCGCGGGAAAGGCGAAATTGTGGCGACTGCGTTCGGTCTGCGCCCCCCAATAGGCGTCCGCCGGAACCGCGATCTCGCCGATGCTGTCGCTCTCGATTCGCGTCTCGCTCATCCGATCAGCATCCGCGTCACCAGCACCGCGCCCGCCCAGATCGCCGCGACGGTACCGAGCAATTGCCAATAGCCGCTGTCGCCGACGCGCGGGCGCAGCCAGCCGGGGGCGAGCCAGACGATGACCAGCGCCGGGGTCGGCGCGAGCAGGCTGAAGCGCAGGATGCCGTCACCGATATCGCTGCCGGTGCCGCCGCTTTCGAGGAGCGCAAAACCCTCGACCCCCCACCAGAAGGCCGCAGTCAGCACGACCATGCCGGCGAGGGCCCAATATTGCCAGAAGCGGCTGGGGGGCCATGTGGGGCCGCCCATGACGCTAACGTTTCTTGCCGAAATCCACGGTGACGACGTTCGTCCCGTCCTCACTCGTCACGTCGGGGCGGTCATTGTCGGCCTCGTCATGCGGTTCGGGTTCGGCGCCGTCGTCGCTGACCTGGAACTGCAGCCCGAAATCGACCGACGGATCGACGAAGGCGGTGATCGCGGCGTAGGGGATCGTCAGGATCGACGGGGTCTGGTTGAACGACAGGCCGACGCTGAACAGGTCTTCCTCGACCGTCAGGTCCCAAAACCGGTTCTGTAGCACGATCGTCATCTCGTCGGGGAATTTGGCGATCAGATGCGCGGGGATGTCGACTCCCGACGCCTGCGTCTTGAAGGTGATATAGAAATGATGCTCGCCGGGCAGGCTGTCATAGCCTTCGATCTGGCGCAGCACGCGGCCGACCACCGCGCGCAGGGCGTCCTGCACGATCTCGTCATAGGGAATCAGGCTGTCGCGAACGTCTTCAGTCATGGCGCAGGGGGATGAACGCCGGTCGCGTGCCGGTCAAGGGGGGAGAGTCGCCTTGCAACGCGAAAAGTGGGTGCTATGGCGTCGGCCATGCGAACCGCCACCGTCCAGCGCACGACCAAGGAAACCGACATCGCGATCGCCGTCAATCTCGACGGCACCGGCGATTATGCGGTGTCCACCGGCATCGGTTTCCTCGACCATATGGTCGAGCAATTGTCGCGCCACTCGCTGATCGACATCTCGATGCAGGTGAAGGGCGACCTCCACATCGACCAGCATCACACCGTTGAGGACAGCGCGCTCGCGCTCGGCGAAGCGGTGGCGAAGGCGCTCGGCGACAAGCGCGGTATCGCGCGCTACGGCGAGGCGCATGCGCCGATGGACGAAACGCTGACCCGCTGCGTGCTCGACATTTCGGGGCGTCCGCACTGCGTCTATAAGTCCGCCTTCTCGCAGCCGCGGCTGGGCGAGATGGACACCGAGATGTTCCCGCACTGGTTCCACAGCTTCGCGCAGGCGGCGGGCATCACGCTGCACATCGAGATGCTGTACGGCGAGAACAACCATCATATCGCCGAGAGCATGTATAAGGCGCTGGCCCGTGCGCTGCGGCAGGCGGTCGAGATCGACCCGCGCAAGGGCGATGCGATTCCGTCGACCAAGGGGGTCCTCTAAGGACCGTCCGATGAGCGCCATCGCCCTGATCGACTATGGCGCGGGCAATCTTCGCTCGGTGCACAATGCGCTCGTCGCCGCGGGCGCGACCGACGTTGCCGTCACCGCCGATCCCGATGTCGTGGCGAAGGCCGACCGGATTGTGTTGCCCGGCGTGGGTGCGTTCGCCGCGTGCATGAACGGGCTTTCCGCGATCCCCGGGCTGATCGACGCGATGGAACAGCGCGTTCGCGGGCAGGGCGCGCCCTTTCTCGGCATCTGCGTCGGCATGCAATTGCTCGCCGATGCGGGCGAGGAGCATGGCACGCATCAGGGCCTCGGCTGGATCGGCGGCACGGTACGCGCCTTCACCCCCGCTCCCGGGCTGCGCATCCCGCATATGGGCTGGAACGACGTCATCCCGGCGGGCGATCATCCGGTGATCGCGGCGGGCGAGGCCTATTATCTCCACTCCTATCATTTCGCCGACGCGACCGACGTCGCGGCGACGAGCGACCATGGCGGGCTGTTCACCGCGGCGGTCGCGAAGGACAACATCGTCGGCGTCCAATATCATCCCGAAAAAAGCCAGGCCTATGGCCTAGCAACGCTCGAAAGATTTCTCGCATGGCGGCCCTGACCATCTTCCCCGCGATCGACCTCAAAGGCGGGCAGGTGGTGCGGCTTGCCGAGGGCGATATGGCGCGCGCGACCGTCTATGGCGACGATCCGGCGGCACAGGCGCGGCTGTTCGCCGCTGCGGGCGCGTCTCACCTGCACGTCGTCGACCTCGACGGCGCCTTCGCGGGGACAAGCGTCAACGGTGTCGCAGTCGAGAGCATCGTCGCGGCCTTTCCGGGCAAGGTGCAGGTCGGTGGCGGTATCCGCGACCGCGCGGGCGTCGACCGCTGGCTGGCGCTTGGGGTCGAGCGCGTGATCATCGGTACCGCCGCGCTCAAAGACCCCGAATTCGTCAAATCCGCCGCGCGCGACCTGCCCGGCCGGATCGTCGTCGGGGTCGATGCGCGCGACGGCATGGTCGCGACCGAGGGCTGGGCCGATGTCTCCGACGTGCGTGTCGAGGACCTCGCGCGCCGTTTCGAGGATGCCGGCGTCGCCGCGCTGCTGTTCACCGACGTCGGCCGCGACGGGCTGCTCAAGGGCTGTAATGTCGAGGCGACGGTCGCGCTGGCCAAGGTGGTCGATATTCCGGTGATCGCGAGCGGCGGGGTCGCCGACATCCACGACATCTACGCGCTGCGCCCGCATGTCGCCGACGGGATCGAGGGTGTGATCACCGGGCGCGCGCTTTACGACGGGCGGCTCGACTTGGCGCAAGCGATCGCGGTGGGCAATTCCCCTCCCGCTGGCGGGAGGGGCTAGGGGAGGGCATGCCCAAAGCGCTTCCGTCCCGAAACAGGCCCTCCCCCAACCCCTCCCACAGGTGGGAGGGGAGCAAGTGACCGTCCGTGTCCGCGTCATCCCCTGCCTCGACGTCGCCGACGGGCGTGTCGTCAAGGGCGTCAATTTCGTCGACCTGCGCGACGCGGGCGATCCGGTCGAGGCGGCGCGCGCCTATGACGCTGCGGGCGCCGACGAACTCTGCTTTCTCGACATCGGCGCGACGCATCAGGGGCGCGGCACCCTGCTCGACATGGTCAGCCGCACCGCCGAAGTCTGCTTCATGCCGCTGACGGTCGGCGGCGGGGTACGCAGCGCCGACGATGCGCGCGCGCTACTGCTCGCCGGCGCCGACAAGGTCGCGGTCAACAGCGCCGCGGTCGCGCGGCCCGAACTCGTCGCCGATATCGCCGACCGCTTCGGCAGCCAGTGCGCGGTGGGCAGCATCGACGCGCGGCGTGTGGCAGAGGACCGCTGGGAAATCTTCACCCATGGTGGGCGCACGCCGACCGGGGTCGATGCGTTGGAGCATGCGGTGCGGCTCGCCACCCTCGGCGCGGGCGAATTGCTCGTGACCAGCATGGACCGCGACGGCACCAAGGACGGTTACGACCTCGCGCTCACCCGCGCGATCGCCGATGCGGTGAGCGTGCCGGTGATCGCAAGCGGAGGCGTCGGCAATCTCGACCATCTGGTCGCCGGCGTGGTCGAGGGCGGCGCGAGCGCAGTGCTCGCCGCGAGCATCTTCCACTTCGGCGAAGCGACGATCGCCGACGCCCATGCGCGGCTCGCCGCAGCGGGACTGCCAGTGCGCGTGCATTAATCCGCCTGCGAGGGGTGGTCAGGGCGGAATCGGACTGCAATAGAAGCCCGATGCAAAGCAAACTCCGCATCGCCGACCGTACCAACGACATTTTCCCGATCCTCGGCTTCGTCGCCGCGATGGCGAGTTTCGCGATGCCGCTGAACGCCTGGCTCGTCGCCTTCATCCTGATGGGCGCCGTCGTCGCGGCGGTCCATCATGCCGAGGTGATCGCACATCGCGTTGGCGAGCCTTTCGGGACGCTGATCCTCGCACTCGCGGTGACGGTGATCGAGGTCGGCCTGATCCTGACCCTGATGCAGGCCGAACCCGAGAAGGCGCAGACACTGGCGCGCGACACGGTGTTCGCGGCGGTGATGGTGATCCTCAACCTGCTGATGGGGCTTTGCCTGCTAAGCGGGGCGATCCGCCATCATGAACAGCGGTTCCAGCGTACTGGTATCGGCGCCGCGCTCGCGACGCTGACCGTGTTGACGGTCGTGACGCTGGTGCTGCCCAATTTCACGTCGAGCGCGCCGGGGTCCTTTTATTCCCCCGTCCAGCTCGGTTTCGTCGCGGCGGTGTCGCTGATCCTCTATGCGACCTTCGCGCTGGTGCAGACGGTTCGCCACCGCGACTATTTCCTTCCCGACGGCGATGCCGACGGGGACGGTGAACCTGATGCGCACGCCGCGCCCCCGACCGTCCAGCGCACCGCGATATCGGGCGCGCTGCTGCTCGCCAGCCTGGTCGCGGTCGTCCTGCTCGCCAAGAATTTGTCGCCGGTGATGGGCGCGCTGCTGTCCGACTGGGGCGCGCCGCCGGCGGTGCTCGGCGTGCTGATCGCGGCGCTGATTCTCGCGCCGGAAGGGCTTGCCGCAGTGCGTGCGGCCAAGGCCGATCGCTTGCAGACCAGCCTCAACCTCGCGCTGGGTTCGGCGCTGGCGACGATCGGCCTCACCATCCCCGCGGTCGCGATCCTGTCGATCATGACTGACCTGCCGATCAGCCTCGGCCTCGACGCCAAGTCGACCGTGTTGCTGTTTCTGTCGCTGATCGTGTCGGTGCAGACGCTGGCGAACGGACGGACGACGGTGCTGCAGGGGGTGATCCACCTGATGCTGTTCGCGATCTACCTGTTCACGACCTTCGTGCCCTAATGCGTCGCCCCCGCGAAGGGCGACTAGAGTCACGTGCCTCTTGTCGCGGCCGTTGGCGATGTAGCGCAAGGTCGATAGCGGCCCCTGCCTTCGCAGGGGCGACGACTATGTCTTCCGAACGAATACAGTCCCTGCGCTATACCCCGCGCCGAACGAACAGATCAGCCCGGTGTCGCCCGCGCTCATATCCTCATGGTTCAGGTGGAAGGCGATGATCGACCCCGCGCTCGAGGTGTTGCCATAGGTGTCGAGCACCGTCGGGCTTTCGTCCTCGCTCGCCTCATGCCCCAGCACGCGCTGGGCGATCAGGCGGTTCATGTTGGTGTTCGCCTGGTGCAGCCACAGCCGGCGCATGTCGCCGCCCTCCAGCCCCAGTAGCTCCATCTGCTCGACGATCAGGTTCGCGACCCAGGGCACGACCTCCTTGAACACCTTGCGGCCTTCCTGGACGAACAGCTTGTCGGTCTTCGGTCCTGACTGGTCGATGCCGCCGTGGCCGCGATTGAGGAACCCGAAATTGTTGCGGATGTTGTTCGAGAATTGCGTTTTGAGCTTGGTGCCGAGGATGTCCCAATGGCCCGTCGGGGCGATGTCCTTGTCCTCGACGAGGATCGCGGTCGCGACGTCGCCGAAGATGAAGTGGCTGTCGCGGTCGCGCCAGTTGAGATGGCCCGAACAGATTTCGGGGTTCACGACGAGCACGCTCTTCGCGTGGCCGGCGCGGATATAGTCGGCGGCGGTCTGGATGCCGAAGGTCGCCGACGAGCAGGCGACATTCATGTCGAAGCCGAAGCCGTCGATACCGAGCGCGTCCTGGATCTCGACCGCCATCGCCGGATAGGGGCGCTGCATGTTCGACGCCGCGCACAGCACCGCATCGACGTCCCCCGCGTCGCGTCCGGCGCGCATCAGCGCGTCTTTCGCCGCCGCGACGCCGATTTCGGCGAGCAGCGAAATCTCGTCATTGCTGCGGTTGTCGAGGCGCGGCGCCATATGTGCGGGGTCGAGGATGCCGGCCTTGTCGACGACGAAGCGCGACCCGATACCGCTCGCTTTCTCGATGAACTCGACGCTCGATTCGGTCAGTTCCGCCACATCGCCCTTTGCGATGGCCTGTGCATTTTCCCTATTGTGCAGTGCAACATACTGGTTAAAACTGGCGACAAGTTCTTCGTTGGAGATGGCTTCGGCGGGGGTGAAAAGGCCGGTCGAGGAAAGTACCGGCTGCGGTGCGTGCGACATGATGGCTCTCGTGTGTCAGTTTCAAGACACGCTGATTAGGCTCCGTCGCGGCATCGCGCAACGCCCCCAAGTCGGATGAACAATCGCCAACGTCATGGTTAACCGGCCACTAACCATTTTGGTGGCAGACTGCCTAATTGCAGGCCTCCGGGGGGATGGCTCCCCGGGCGCCGTGCGGGAGCATGACCATGGCGACGCGTTCTGGACCAGCAGCCGGCGAGCTGTCCTTTGCGGAAATCAAGGAATTTGCGGGCTTCCCTGCGGCGACGCAGCGCTACATCCGCCGCTCGCTCGATATCGGGCTCGAGCGCGACGATGCGATCAGCCGCTGGTCGCGCGACATGGTCGAGGAGACCGCGATCCGCGTCCAGGCGCGCGTCTATCAGCGGATCAACGAAATTCGCGCGCATATTCCCGATGACAGCGGCCTCGACGCGCTCGAACATTTCATGGCGCCGCTCGTCGCGGTGTCGGCCTTCGATCTCGGGCAGGACCGCCTGCCGGGCTTTGCGTCCTACCGCTTCCTCTATGAACGACTGCTCGGCGCGCATGCGCGGCCGTGGCTGCCGGGTGCCTTTTGCGCGGCGGCGTCGCTGCCGCACCTGCACCCCGACAAGCGCAAGATCCTGCTCCAGTCGATCAGCGAAGCGGCGGCCACCGCCCCCGGCTGGTCCGCGCGCGAGCCGAGCTTCTACCCCGAATGGGTCGAGAAGATCGACGAGACCAGACCGGCGAATTGAGAGCGCGGTCCGCTTTGGAGCGAGAAGCGGACCCTTTTTTCCGTTCGCGTCGAGCGAAGTCGAGACACCCCGAAGGCGTGCGCTACCGATGGGTGTCTCGACTTCGCTCGACACGAGCGGGATTTGAAGGGCGGTTTGTCCGCAACCGACCCTTTCCCGCCGCTCGTGGTCAAGCTGCTTGCGTGGTCCGATACCGCCCCGCCACCTCGCGGCGCGACAGCCCCGGTCCCATCGCCAGCCGCGCCGCCTGATAGGCATCCCACTGGCCTTCGTCGGCGAGCGGCGGGATCGTGACTTCCTCGCCGCGATCGAGACCGGTCAGCGCCGCGTCGACCAGGTCGCCGGCGTCCATCACCATCTCGGCCGGAAACGTATCGATATCCTTGCCCGACCGTTCCCAGATTTCGGTGCGCGTCGCGCCCGGCAGCACCGCCTGCACCAGCACCCCGCGTTCGCGGACGCTGTTCGCGAGCGACACGCTGAGGTTGAGCAGGAACGCCTTCGACCCGCTGTAGACACCTTCGAACGTCTCAGGCGCCAGCGCGAGCACCGAGGCGATGTTGACGATCTTGCCCGTGCCGCGCGCGGCGAACGCCTTGCCCGCCGCGATCGCCAGCCTCGCCGCGGCGGTGATGTTCAGCGCGATGATCGTCTGGATCTCGCTCGTGCCGTTTTCCAGCGTTGCGCCGTTCAGCGACATGCCGGCATTGTTCACGAACAGCGCGATGCCCGTATTGTCGATCAGCCGCTGCTCGATCCGCGTCACATCGTCGCTTTTGGTCAGGTCGGCGGCGATCACGTCGACCGCGACGCCGTAATCGGCGCGCAGCTTCGTCGCACGCTCCTCCAACTGCACGCCGTTGCGCGCGACGAGGATCAGGTCGTGGCCGCGCTTGCCGAGGCGGTCGGCATATACGGCCCCAAGGCCGGTCGAGGCGCCTGTGATGAGGGCGGTTCCCTGGATTTTGTCGATCATCGTCTGTCTCCTTTTGCTGGCCCCAAACGGGTCACTTGCAAAATGATAGTAACTGCTCCATATCCTTTCAATGACCGACGATGAAAAAAATTTCGGGACCTGCCCGATCGACCGCGGGCTGACGCTGATAGGCGATCGCTGGTCGATGCTGGTGCTGCGCGACGTGCAGCGCGGTTTCACCCGCTACGACCAGATGCGGACCAGCCTCGGCATCGCACCGAATATCCTCGCGCGGCGCCTCACCGCGCTCGCCGACGCGGGACTGCTCGAAAAGCGCCGCTACAGCCAGCGCCCGCCGCGCGACGAATATCTGCTCACCGAAAAGGGCCGCGACTTCCTGCCCATCCTCGCTGCGATCGGCGCATGGGGACGCAAGCATAATGGTGGCGGTGCGCTGACGCGCCAGGTCGATATCGAAACGGGTCAGGCGATCCGCCCGGTGGTGATCGACGCCAACACCGGCGCCCCGCTCGGGACGCGCGAACTGAGGATCGAATATCCGGAATAGCGGGACCTATTTATACATGCCGGCGCGCAAATTGATCCCATGTTCGATCCAGGCCTTGAGTGCGCACAGCATCTGCGACCAGCCCTGGCAATTGCCATAGGATGCGCTGAGCGCCCCTTGGTTCTCGCGCCAGCCTTCCTCGGCGATCTCGACGAGCGTGCGGCCGTCGTCGAGCCCCTTGAAGCTCATCGTCACGCGCGTGCGGTAATCGGCATCCTTGAGTTCGCCGCCCTCCACGTTAGGCGCCTCGCCCTCGTTCGCCTGCCATTCGAGGACGATCTTCTCGTCCTTCATCACCTCGATCACATAGACCGGGAAGGCGCCGGGGAAGTCGTGGAAGTCCCATGTCACCGTCGCGCCGGTCTCCAGCCGCCCTTCGGCGCCCCCGGTGGTGAAATAGTTGGACAGCCTCGCCGGGTCGGCGACCGCCTCGAACACCTCATGCACCGGCTTCGCGATCCGCGCCGCGACTCGAAACTTCAGCTCCATGGTCGATTCTCCACTTGCTTATCTTCACAATATGTTATAAATTTATAACATGTCAATCCACGAAGAATATAACAAGATTTTCAAGGCTTTATCGTCGCACATTCGCCGCCAGATGCTCGACACCCTCCGCGACCAGCCGCTGACGACCGGCGCGATATGCGCGATGTTCGAGCAAATCGACCGCTGCACCGTGATGCAGCACCTCAAGGTTCTCGAAGAAGCCGGTCTCGTCATCGCCGAGCGCCGCGGGCGCACCCGCTGGAACCATCTCAACGCGATGCCGATCCAGGACATCCACGACCGCTGGATCGGCCCGCACGCCGCCGCCGCGACCGCGCGGCTCGCGCGCTTCAAGCAAAGCCTCGAAGCCCAATGAAAATGGCCGGGGAATTACCTCCCCGGCCATCCTCGTTTCGTTACGTCGAACCGGTCACCAGCCGGTCGGCTTGCCCTTGTTCTGCTCGTCGAGCCAGGCTTTCAGCGGCGCGAAATATTCGGCCATCGCCTTGCCCGACATCTCACGCCCGCCGGTGAAGGCTTCCAATGCGTCAGGCCAGGGCTTCGACGCGCCCATCTCGAGCATCGCGTTCAGCTTCGCGCCAACCTCCTTGTTGCCATAGAAGGAACAGCGGTGGAGCGGGCCCTGCCAGCCCGCCTGATCGCATGCCGCCTTGTAGAACTGGAACTGCAGGATGCGCGCGAGGAAGTAACGCGTGTAGGGGGTGTTCCCCGGGATATGATATTTGGCGCCCGCGTCGAAGCCATCGGCCGGCCGCTCGCTCGGCGGGACGATACCCTGATACTGGGTCCGCAACTGGGTCCACGACTTGTTGTAATCGGCGGGCTTGATCGTGCCGTCGAACACCCCCCAGCGCCAGCGATCGACGAGCAGGCCGAAGGGCAGGAAGGCAACCTTGTCCATCGCCTGCCGCAGCAGCAAGCCGATATCTTTGTCGGCGCTTGGCACCTTCGCTTTGTCGAGCAGGCCGATGTCGACAAGATATTGCGGCGTGATCGACAGCGCGACGAAATCGCCGATCGCCTCATGGAAGCCGTCGTTGGCGCCGTTGAGGTAGAGCGTCGGCTGGTTCTTGTAAGAGCGCTGGTAATAATTGTGGCCGAGTTCGTGGTGGATGGTGACGAAGTCGTCGGCATTCACCTTGATGCACATCTTGATGCGGATATCGTCCTTGTTGTCGATATCCCACGCCGAGGCGTGGCAGATCACTTCGCGGTCGGCGGGCTTGGTGAACTGGCTGCGCTTCCAGAAGGTTTCGGGCAGCGGCGCCATGCCGAGCGAGGAATAGAAATTCTCACCCGCTTTGACCATGTCGAGCGGGCCCTTGCCCTGCGCGGTGAGCAGGTCGCCGATGTCGTAGCCGAGGTCGCCCGCACCTTGGGGCGCGACGAGCGGATAGATATTGCCCCATTCCTGCGCCCACATATTGCCGAGCAGGTCGGCACGGATCGGGCCGGTCTTGGGCTGCACCGCATCGCCATATTTCTCGTTGAGTTTCCAGCGGACATAGGTGTGCAACGCCATGTAGAGCGGCTTCACTTCCTGCCACAGGCGCTCGGTGGTCTTGGCGAATTCCTCAGGGGGCATGTCGTAGCCCGAGCGCCACATCGCGCCGGTATCGGCAAAGCCAAGCTCCTTCGACCCCGCATTCGCGATCGCGACCATGCGGGCATAATTCTTGCCCATCGGCGCGCCGACATTGTCGTGCCAGCTCGTCCACATTTCGGCATATTCGGCCGGCGTGTGGTTCAGGTTGCCCATCTCGGCCTCGATATCCGATCCCGAAATTTCCTTGCCGTCCAGCGTGCCGCGCCCCTTGCCATATTGAGACTGCAGGTTGGTCGCGATCTGGTTGAGCTCGGTCGCGGCACCGGGCTTGGTCGGCGCAGGCAGGACGAGACCGTTCCGCAAGATGTCGAGTTTGCGCCTGGTGTCGGGGCTGAGGCCGGGGATGGTAGCAAATTTCGCCGCCTCGAGCGCATATTTGACCGCCTTTTCGGTGCCGACCGCGTTGATCCGCGCCGCCATCGCGTCGGTGTCCTCGGTGATATAGGTCGCGTTGACCCAGTTAACCTGGCTGCTCTCGACCGTATAGTCGAACAGGTCCTTTTCGGCCGCCGCGACGAAGGCATCGGCATCGGCGGCGGTGGGCTTGGCGCTCTGCGCGGACGTGTCCGCTTTCTTCTCGGCTGCCAGCGCAGGGCCGGCCAGCGCGAGCGACAGGGCAAGCGACAGCGTCGAAATCATGGCTTTCATGGGGGGTGTATCCTCGGGTCTGGTGGTTGCGCTCTATGGCGCTATGACACCAGCTTGGACCCGCCCGCCAGCGTGGTCAAGCCGCGAGGAAGGCGGCCATCGCTTCGCCCATTTCGGGTTGGGTGACGCTCGACATGTGGGTGCCGGGGATGGTGACTAGCCGTGCATCGGGCAGCGCCTCGGCCAGCTCGGGCGCCGAGCCATTGTCCTGGTCCTGCTCGCCGCAGACAAGCAGGGTTGGCATGGTCAGCGCTGCGAGCGCTTCGGGCGCCGTGTCGGTGAAGCTGTCGAGCAGATGGCCCGCGGCGATGCGATCGACCTTCATCGTCTTCATGAACTGGATCGAAAGCCAGGTGTCGTCGCCGCGCTTTGCCGTCTCGAAATCGGCGATCACGCGCTTGAAGAATTGCCCGCGCCGCTGCCAGCCCGCCAACCCTGCCAGCCCCATCCCGCCAAGGATCAGGCGGCGCGGCGTCATGCCCGCCACGACGGCGCGCGTGCTGGTGCGCGCGCCTAGCGAGAAGCCGCCAAGGTCGAAATCGCCGAGGTCGAGATGGGCGACCAGATCCTGCAGGTCGTTCACCAGTACGTCGGGTGGATACAGATAGTCGTCGTGTGGCGCGTCGCTCGATCCGTGAACGCGCAGGTCGGGCATGATGACGCGAAAGCCCTCGGCGGCGATGCGCGCGGCGGTGCCGAACTTGATCCAGTTGACCTCGGCACTGGAAAACAGGCCGTGGAGCAACACCACAGGGCGACCTTCGCCCAGTTCGCGCCACGCCAGCCGGACGCTGTCGCGGGCTTCGAAAAACTGCGGTTCGATCGTCATGTCGCGTCCTGCACCTTCGCCCAGCGTTGCTGCAGCGGCGCATAATCGTCGGTGCGCATTTCGGGAAGCCCCTCGCCCGCGGTCCAGCCATGGACGCGGCTCTCGGTCCCGAAATGGCTGGTGAGCGACACCGCACCCGGATTGTCGAGGGCGCCGACGGTCAGGTCGATCTTGGGACTGTCGGGATAATCGAAGGTCAGCGGCGTGCCGCATGCTCCGCAAAAGCCGCGGCGGCCGAAGGGCGACGACATATAGGTCGTGCGTTCGCCCTGCCAGGTCAGGCTGTCCTTGGTGACGTTCCAGAAGGCGGCGGCGACATTGCCGAGTGCGCGCTGGCACATGCGGCAATGGCACCAATAGGCGTCGCGGCCGGCATGCGTGGTCGAAAAGCGCACCGCGCCGCACTGGCAGCCGCCGGTCAGGGCCTCGCTCATCGCGGTTGCAGCCCTTTCTGCTCCATCCGCCAGCGCGCCATCTCGATGCGGTCCTGGCCGAAGAAGGGTTCGCCGTCGAAGACGAGCGTCGGCACGCCCCAGTGGCCCGCGATTTCAAGCGCCACCTGATTGGCGGCGATTTCGGTGTCGAGCGCCTCGGCATCGCGCACCGCTTCGGCATCGAGGTCGGCGAGATCGAGCCCCGCGCGGCGCGCGGCGCCGGCGAGATGGTCGCCGAGGTGCCAGTCCTGCGCGCCGCCCCAGATGAGCTGCGCCGCCTCATGCGCGAAGGCGAGGCTGCGGCCGCGGCGCGACGCGGCCTGGCCGATCCGGGTGAGGCGATAGATATGGGGCTGGTCGGGCGAAATCTCGCGCGTCATGACATTCTGGACGATCGGGTCGGGGCGCGGCGGGCCGAAGGGGATGCCGTGAAACTGCGCGACGCGGATCATGTCGCGCATCGTGTAGCTCAGCCAGTTCGGGTGGTTGCGCTCGAAGAAGTCGGGTTGGCGGATCGCGAGCGGATAGACCGGGCGCAGGTTGATATCGACATGATGGCTCGCCGCGAGCGCGCGATAGCGGCCGATGCAAAGGTAGGAATAGGGCGACCGGAAGGACCAGAAGAGATCGGCGGTGAGGGTCATGGGGGCATCTTAGCGTGGCCGCGTAATTTGTCGATCATCGCGCATATCGCGGATGTTGGCGAAGGGGCCGCGCAGTATTTGGTTGCATTTAGTAGCAACTGCTATTATATCACATGCCATGAGTGAGACGATCGGATTCCTGCTGAACGACACCGCGCGGATGTTCCGCCGCACGTTCAATGCGCGCACCCGCGAGAGCGGGATTACCGCGCTGCAATCGCGCGTGCTGACCTATCTCGCGCGCTATCCCGGTATCCGGCAGGGGCCGCTCGCCGAACTGATCGAGGTCGAGCCGATCACGCTGTCGCGGATGATCGACCGGCTGGAGGAGTCGGGGCTGGTCGAACGGCGCGCCGACCCGACCGATCGCCGCGCGTGGATGCTCCACCTGACCACCCAAGCCGAGCCCTTGCTCGACCATTTGCGCCAGACGGCGAAAGCGGTCGTCGCCGAAGCCACCGAGGGCATGAGCGACGCCGAACGCGCGCTGCTCACCGACCTTGTCGAACGCGTCCGGACCAATTTGTCGCGCCGCGAATGCCAAAAAGAAAAAGAGACCGCCTGATGGACCAGCTTTCCCCCAACCGCCCGACGGCGGAAGATCCCAAGCCGCCGAAAGCCGCGCCGAAGGCCGACCCCGTGCCCCCGGTGACCGCGGCCGCCGCCGAGGCCAGGGACGCGCCCAAGTGGCGCACCCGCATCCTGATGTTCGGCCTGCCGGCGCTGCTGATCGCGGGCGGTGCCGGCTGGTGGCTGACCAGCGGCGGATCGGTGTCGACCGACAATGCCTATGTCCAGATGGACAAGGTGTCGGTCGCGGCCGAGGTTGGCGGGCGGATCACCGAAGTCGCGGTTCGCGACGGGCAGGATGTCACGGCGGGGCAATTGCTGTTCCGCATCGACGGCGAACCCTATCGGCTGAACGTCGCGCAGGCGACCGCCGCGATCGACGCGGCGCAGGTCGAGGTCGGCAATCTGTCGGCCAGCGCCAACACCTCCGCCGTCGACATCGCGGCGGCACGCGAGGATGTGAAATTCGCCGAGGTCACGTTCGGCCGCCAGGCGGCGCTGATGGAAAAGGGCTTCACCACCAAGGCGGCCTATGACGCGTCGCGCCACGCGGTGGCGCAGGCGCGCGAGCGTGTGCGGCAGGCCGAAGCCGCCGCCGCCGAGGCGCGCACCAAGCTTGCCGCCGGCCCCGCGAGCGGGATCAACCCGCAGGTCGAGGCGGCGCGCGTCCAGCGCGCGCAGGCCGAGGTCAATCTGGGCCGTACCGATGTGCGCGCGCCTTACGCCGGCCGCGTCGCGCAGGCCGACCGGCTGCAGATCGGCCAGATGATGGTGCAGGGCCTGCCCGCGGTGACGATCGTCGATACCGGCCATCCGTGGGTCGAGGCCAATTTCAAGGAAACCGACCTTGCCAATATGCGCATCGGCCAGCGCGCCGAAATCAGCTTCGACGCCTATCCGGGGCTGAAGATTCGTGGCCATGTGCTGACGATCGGCGCGGGGACGGGCAGCGAGTTTTCGGTGCTGCCGGCGCAGAACGCCACCGGCAACTGGGTCAAGGTGACCCAGCGCGTGCCGGTGAAGATCGCCTTTGACGAAAAGCCGTCGCGCGACATGATCGCCGGGCTGTCGGCCGATGTGCGGGTGTTTACGGGCGATGGTGCGGTGGCCGGGAAGTAGGACCCGGATGATGTCTCCTCACCTCGTCATTGTCTGAACCGATGGCCTCGCGCTCGTTCCCCCGCCGTTCGCCCGCAGCGACGCTACCCGCCGCCGACGATCGGCCCTTGCACGAGCGCGTCCGCTATCGCGGGTTGCTGATGGTCGCCGTCATGGGCGCGTCGATCATGCAGATTCTCGATACCACCATCGCCAATGTCGCGATCCCGCACATGCAGTCGGCGCTGGGCGCGACGAGCGAGACGGTGACCTGGGTGCTGACCAGTTATATCCTCGCATCGGCGATCGCGATGCCGATCACCGGCTGGCTCGCCGACCGCATCGGGCGGCGCGAATTGTTCCTCGCCGCGATCACCGGTTTCATCATTACCTCGATGGCATGCGGCGCCGCGCAGTCGCTCGAACAGATGGTGGTCTTCCGTTTCCTGCAAGGGATCAGCGCCGCCTTCATCGGGCCGCTGTCGCAATCGGTGATGCTCGACATCAACCCGCCCGACAAACAGGCGCGCGCGATGTCGATCTGGGGCATGGGGATCATGGTCGGGCCGATCCTGGGGCCTTTGCTCGGCGGCTGGCTGACCGAAAGCGCCAATTGGCGCTGGGTCTTTTACGTCAATTTGCCGGTCGGGCTGCTGACGATCGCGATGATGTGGGCGCTTCTGCCCGCGACGAAGAAGAGCGATCGCAAGTTCGACCTGTTCGGCTTCTCGATGCTCGCGCTGGGGCTTGCGTCGCTGCAGTTGATGCTCGACCGCGGCGCGCATCAGGACTGGTTCGACAGCATCGAAATCTGGATCGAATGCGGCGTCGCGGTCGCGTGCCTGTGGATGTTCCTCGTCCATATGATCACCGCGCGCGCACCGCTGTTCAACCGCCAGATGCTCGCCGACCGCAACCTCGTCACCGCGATGGGTTTCATGATCGTGATCGGGGTGGTGATGTTCGCGTCGATGGCGCTGTTGCCGCCGATGCTGCAGAATCTGTTCGGCTGGCCGGTGATCGACACCGGCGTCGTGCTCGCCGTGCGCGGGGTCGGCATCCTCGCCAGCATGTGGTTCGCGGGGCAGATGCTGGGCAAGATCGATGCGCGCTGGATGGTGGGTTCGGGCTTGCTCATCGCCGCGCTGTCGCTGTGGCAGATGAGCCACTGGTCGCTCGAAATGGGGATGCAGCCGGTCATCATCAGCGGCATCGTGCAGGGACTGGGCATGGGGCTGATCTTCATCCCGCTCAACACCATGGCGTTCGCGACGATCCCGCCGCAGTATCGCACCGACGGGTCGAGCATCCTCAACCTTCTGCGCAGCGTCGGCGCGTCGGTCGGCATCTCGACCGTCACGACGCTGCTCGGCGCCAATATCCAGCGCAGCCACGAGGACCTGGCGAGCCATGTCACCAACTCTTCGGTCAGCCTGCTCGACCCGTCGACCGCCGACCGCTTCGGCATCGCGGGCGACACCGCGCTGGCGATGATCAATGCCGAGATCAACCGGCAGGCGGCGATGGTCGCCTATATCGACGATTTCTGGCTGATGATGTGGGTGACGCTGGCGTCGATCCCGCTGGTGCTGCTGCTCCGCCCGCCGAAGCCGGGGGCGGCAAAGGCGTCGATGGCGGATATGGGGCATTAGGATGGCGCGCGTGGACCAGCATGAGGTTCCAATGCGGATCGTCATCGACCGGCCGGTACCCGGCGTGCT
The DNA here is from genome assembly GCF_059421785.1 of Sphingopyxis sp. GW821-FHT02C12. Classification (NCBI taxonomy): domain Bacteria; kingdom Pseudomonadati; phylum Pseudomonadota; class Alphaproteobacteria; order Sphingomonadales; family Sphingopyxidaceae; genus Sphingopyxis; species Sphingopyxis sp. GW821-FHT02C12. The sequence continues at coordinate 518,585 of NZ_JBWKVQ010000001.1, read as the reverse complement.
CCACAGCCTGCAGGGCGGGGACGGCGGCCCGCTCGATGCCAGAGCGTCGGACGCGGGCGAGCCGCTGGCCTTCGATTTCGCTATCCGCGTCGGGCCGGGGCCGAAATTCCTTGGCGATCAGGTGCGGCGCGAGGGACCCCAGCGGCGCTTCGTCTATATCCGCATCGGGCAGATGGCGGGCGACCCGTCTTCGCCATGGTCCCGCCGGATGAAGATCGACATCCACGACATCGGACAGGCCATGCTCGACGCCGCGGCGACGGATGGCGGGCGCATCGCGATTTCGGTGGACGGAACCGGCAAGGACGGCACGCCCGCCTGCGCGACGGTCGCGGTTACGGCGCGGCGAATGGTTTGAGAAGGGGGCGAGGGGCGCCCCTCATCCGCCGATGTCGGATATCGCGCATTGCGGCTAGCGGCGGTTTTGGGGTGGGAAGCAGTCTTTCAAACCTCGTCATCCCGGGCTTGACCCGGGATCCCGCTTCTCTTGTGCCGTCGCCGCCAAGCGGCACCCCGGATCAAGCCCGGGGTGACGATGAAAGAGATGGAAAATCTCGGTGGTATGTCGACAGGCACTTACGAGTATTTTGCGTAGTAATAGTGCCACAGCGCAATGCCGGGAATCGCAGCGGCAAGTGTCGCAATAACGGCAACATAGCTTCCTTGCGTGCTCTCCAGATAGCCGTGCAGTATGAAAAGCGGCACGAACATCGCGTATCCAATGATGTCTACGATCCATCGACGGTGATTCACGGTGCGCTTCCTGCTGCTGGACTGTGACCGATCACATACGCGCTAAAATTCGGCAAATAGTATGTGACCAACGAATGTCCAGAACCGGTCGCTTCCTGCCGTTACCGGGCGTAACGGTCGCGCAGTTCGCGCTTCAGCACCTTGCCGATCGGGCTGCGCGGCAGTTCGTCGACCACGGTGATCGCGCTGATCCGCTGGGTCTTGCCGACCTTGGCGTTGCATGTCTCGCGCACGCTCTCGGCGTCGGCGCCGTCCTTCAGCACAACGAACGCCACCGGGGTCTCGCCCCATTCCTCGCTCGGCATGCCGACCACCGCCGCTTCGACGACGCGGTCGTCGGCGAGCAGGATGCCCTCGAGGTCGCTCGGGAAGATGTTGAAGCCGCCCGAGATGATCATGTCCTTGGCGCGGTCCATCAGGGTCAGGAAGCCGTCCTCGTCGATCCGCCCGATGTCGCCGTGGCGATAGAAGAGGTTCCCGTCGGCATCGTGCCAGTGCATCGCCTTGGTCGCGTCGGGGCGGTTGTTGTACCCGGTCATCATCGCCGGCGAGCGCCCGACGACTTCGCCGACCGAACCCTGCGGCAGTTCGTTGCCGTCCTCGTCGATCACCTTGGCGATATGGCCCGGTGCCGGGCGGCCGACGGTGTGCAGCTTGTCGGGGAAATGATGCGCCTCGAGGATGAACGAGGCGCCGCCCTCGGTCATGCCATAGATTTCGACGAGGCCGCCGGGCCAGCGCTTCAGCACATCGGCCTTCAGCGTCGCGGCGAAGGGCGCCGAGGTGCAATATTTCATCACGAAGCTGTCGAGGTCGAAGCTGTCGAAATCCTCGAGCGCCATGATGCGGCGATATTGCACCGGCACCAGCATCGTGTTCGTCGCGCGCTCGCGGCTCGCGAGTTCGAGGAAGCCGCGCGCGTCGAATTTCTTCATCAGCACGACCTGGCCGCCCGACCCGACGGTGGGCAGGAAGCTCGCCATCGTGGTGTTCGAATAGAGCGGGGTCGACAGGATCGTCACCGCGTCGCGGCCATAGGCGGGGGCGCCGCGCTGGATATGCTGCCAGCGCATCGCATGGCTGTGGACGATGCCCTTCGGCGTGCCCGTCGTCCCCGACGAATAGATGATGTTGAAGCCATCGTCGGGACCGATATCGACCGGCGCCGGTTTCGCGCCCGCGAGCGCCAGCCAGGCGTCCATCGGGGTGCCGACGTCGCTGCCGTCGATCGCGATGCGGTCGCTCGCGGTGACGACTTGCCCTTCCAGGCTCGCCGATGCGGCGCTGTCGAGGAACAGGTGGCGCGCGCCGGTGTCGGCGATCATCGCCGCCATCTGTTCGCCCGTCGCGCTGTTGGTGATGAGGCCCGCGACCCCGCCGGCGCGCAGCGTGCCGAGGATCGTCGCCATTTGCTCGACGCTGTTGAGGCCCGCGACCGCGGTGCGATCGCCTTTGGCGAAGCCGTCCTGCTGCAGCCGCGCCGCGATGCGATCGACCAATGCGTCCAGTTCGGACCAGCTCAGGCGCCGAATCGGATCGGCCGCGGCTATCGCATCGGGGCGTTCGGCGGCGTGGGCGCGGATCAGGTCGGGCAGGGTGGCGAAGTCGCCGGCGAGCATTTCGGGTGCGGTCATGAAGCGGTTCGTTAGCACAGCGGTGGCACGGTGCAACGGAGCGAAAAGGGGACCGGTCGAAATGATGTGACGCGCGGGGGAGGGGCGATTGGAGCAAAGCGACCGTCGCGCCGCGACCGGCCCCCCGCCGCTGATCGGCGTCCACCATGCGATCGCGGCGCGCGCACACCGGCTTGCCTGCGCGCTCGAGGCCGGCGGATTTCGCGCCATGTGCCTGCCGCCGCTCGCCGGCGGTGGCCGCGTCTGGCGCGATGGCTGTTTCGACCTGCTCGCCGTCGATCCCTTCGCCGAGTCGCACGATCCTGCCGGTCTCGTCGGCCTCGCGCGCGCGATCGCGGCGCGGCGGCCCTTGCTGATCCTGTCCGACCGCGACAGCCGCGCCGACCGGATGCTCGCGCTCGCCGCCGGCGCCGACGATGCGGTCGGCTGGGTCGACGATCCGGCCGAGGTCGTCGCGCGAATCGCCGGGCTGATCCGGCGGAGCCGGATGGCCGCGGGACAACTGGGCGGGGGCGAACTGCGGATCGACCTGATCGACCGCCGGGTCGAGCGCGCGGGACGCGAGATCCGCCTGCCGCTGCGCGAATTCGACCTGCTCGCCAACCTCGCGCGCGCGCCCGACCGGCCGGTGTCGCGCGTCGCGCTGCTCAGGGCGGTATGGCGCATCGATTTCGATCCCGGCACCAACCGGGTCGAGGTGCATATGTCGCGGCTGCGCGCCAAGGTCGACCGCGGCTTCGCCTGGCCGATGCTATGCACCGTCAAGGGACAGGGCTATGCGCTCCGCTCGCGGCCCGAGGATCCCCCGTTCTGAAAACGGGGCGGTCATTTGACTCATTTGCTGCCGCGATTTGACCGATCCTGCGCTTCGTAGCGCTGCCGTGCCGCCGTCGCTTGACCAAAAGTTTCAGCTTGCTACTGACTTCGGACATAAAGAAACCAATGATCCCTGCTGGAGAGGTCCCCGATGCATCCGTCCGTCCACGCGCGCAGCAACCCCGACAAGCCCGCGATCATCGTCGCCGAAACCGGTGCGACGATCAGCTATGGCGAGCTCGATGCCGCGTCGAATCGCGTCGCGCAGCTGTTTCGCGCGCATGGCCTGGGGCATGACGATGTCGTCGCCTATATGCTCGACAACACGCCCGACTATTATGGGCTGACCTGGGGCGCGCAGCGCGCGGGGCTGCGCTATGTCTGCATCTCGTCGCGGCTGACGCAGGACGAGACCGACTATATCCTCGAAAATTCGGGTGCGCGGCTGCTCGTCGTTTCGGCGAGCCTCGCGGGCGCCGCGCAGCAGCTGACGACGCAAATCGAGCGCTTCGCGATGGGCGGCACCATCCCCGGCTACGCGAATTGGGAAGAGGCCGTCGCCGCGATGCCCGCGACGCCGGTCGCCGACGAGCGCGCCGGGGTCGACATGCTCTATTCGTCGGGGACCACCGGCCGTCCCAAGGGGGTGCGCGTGCCGCTTCCCGAGGATCCGGCGATCGACGCGACGAACAGCCTGGTGATGCTGGCGGCGGCGGTGTTCCAGATGAACGCCGACAGCGTCTATCTGTCACCGGCGCCGCTCTATCACGCCGCGCCGCTGCGCTGGTCGATGACCGTCCACCGGCTGGGCGGCACCGTCGTGCTGATGAAGAAATTCGATCCCGAGGCGGCGCTGTCGTTCATCGAAAAATATCGCGTCAATTCGAGCCAGTGGGTGCCGACCCATTTCGTGCGCATGCTCAAGCTGCCCGACGAGACCCGCGCGCGCTACGACGTGTCGTCGATGAAGGTCGCGATCCACGCCGCGGCGCCGTGCCCGGTGCCGGTCAAGCAGGCGATGATCGAATGGTGGGGCCCGGTGCTCTTCGAATATTATGCGGGATCGGAGGGCAATGGCATGACCTTCATCTCCAGCGCCGACTGGCTGACCCACAAGGGCAGTGTCGGTCGCCCGATCCTCGGCGCGGTGCATGTCATGGGCGAGGATAATGAAACCGAGCTTGGCCCGAACGAGGAAGGCTGCGTTTTCTTCGAGAGCGAAAATGTCTTCGAATATCATGGCGATAATGAGAAGACCGCGTCGAGCCGCAACTCGAAGGGCTGGTCGACCCTCGGCGATGTGGGCAAGGTTGACGAAGAAGGCTTCCTCTACCTCACCGACCGCAAGAGCTTCATGATCATCACCGGCGGCGTGAACGTCTATCCGCAGGAGATCGAGAATCATCTCGTCACCCACCCCGCGGTCGCCGACGTCGCGGTCGTGGGCGGCCCGCACGACGATTTCGGCGAGGAAGTGATCGCGGTGATCCAGCCGGCGAACATGGCCGATGCCGGCGACGCGCTGCGCGACGATTTGATCGCCTATTGCCGCGAAAAGCTGTCGGGCGTCAAAGTCCCGCGCCGCATCGATTTCATGGAAACGCTGCCGCGCCACGACACCGGCAAGCTATACAAGCGCCTGCTCCGCGACCAATATTGGGCGCGGGCAAACTGACCGCGCGAGTCGGCGGCGGACCGACAGGCCGCCGCCCCGATGTTGGAGGCTGACTTATGAACAAGGCGATGATGACGGCGGCGATGATAGTCGCCGTGGGACTGGCAGGATGCGGCAAGAAGGACGCGCCGCCGGCCGACCAGACGGCCGACCCGGCCGCGACCGCGGCAACCGCCGCCCCCGTGGCGGCGCCCGCGGCGATCCCGATCGATCCCGCGAAACCCAACGCCTGCAACAAGCTGGCCGACGTCAAGCTGGCGGCGACGATCGATGCCGCGACCAAGACGCTCAAGATCAGCGGCACCGCCAATGCGCCGGTCGCGGGCTATGCGACCGCGCTGCAGGCCGGCCCGCTCGACAAGATGAACCCGCCGAACCAGGTTGTGCTGCTGCGCGCGAATGCGCCCGACGGCGCGACGCCGCAGGTGGTGACGCCGGTGACGCTCAGCCTCGACATCCCGAACGCGCTGCCCGCCTATAAGTCGGTGCGGATCGCCTGTCCGGGCGTGCCCGACATCGAACTCAAGGTCGGCTGAACCATGCAGGGAGGTCCGGGGTGAAAGAACGCGTCGAATTCTTTTTTGACCTGTCCTCGCCCTGGACCTGTCTCGCTTTCCACAATTTGCCGGGCGTGCTCGAACGGGCCGGGGCGAGCGCGCGTTACCGCCCGATCCTGGTCGGCGGGGTGTTCAACGCGGTGAACCCCGCAGTCTATGCGGCGCGCGAACAAGCCGACAACCGGCGGCTGCAGCACAGCTGGAAGGTGCTGAAGGACTGGGCGCGGCTCGCGGGCGTGCCGATGAATTTCCCGTCGCAATGGCATCCGGCGAAGAGCATCGCGGCGATGCGTTTCTGCTGCGCGCTCGAGGACGATCAGGCGGCACTGGTGCGATTCGCGCGCGCCGCCTTCGCGAGCTATTTCGACCGGCAGGAGAATCTCGACGATGTCGCGGTGCTGACGGCGGTCGCGGATGCCGAGGGACTCGATGGCGCGGCGCTCGCGGCGGCGGCGGGCAGCGATGCGGTCAAGGCGCGGCTGCGGACCAATACCGAGGAAGTGATCGCGCGCGGCGGCTATGGCTCGCCGACGATCTTCGTCGATCGCGACGACATGTATTTCGGAAACGACCAACTGCCGCTCGTCGCAGCGGCGCTCTCCAAGGAAGCCTGAATGAAAGACCGCATTTCGATCACCATGCTGGAAGGTGGCATCGCCGACGTCCGGCTGATCCGCGCCGACAAGATGAACGCGCTCGACGCGGCGATGTGGGCGGCGCTGGCCGAGGCGATCGACCAGCTCAAGGCGACCGCGGGCCTCCGCGTCGTCGTGCTGTCGGGTGAGGGGCGCGCTTTCTGTGCCGGACTCGACCTGTCGAGCCTCAGCGCCGACCGCGATCCGGGCGCGAGCAGCGCGGGCGGCACGCTGTCCGACCGCACCCGCGGGGTTTCGAATAACGCCCAATATGCGGCGTGGGGCTGGCGCGAGCTGCCGGTGCCGGTGATCGCGGCGGTGCACGGCGTTGCGTTCGGCGCAGGCAGCCAGATCATGGCCGCCGCCGATATCCGCATCGTCCACCCCGATACGCGCATCGCGATCATGGAAATGCGCTGGGGCCTCGTCCCCGACGTTGCCGGCATGGCGCTGTGGCGCACCCAGGTCGCCGACGATGTGCTGCGCGAGATGATCTATACCAACCGCGAATTCAACGGGTCGGAGGCGAAGCTGCTGGGGTTCGCGACGCATGTCTCGGACGACCCGCTGGCGAAGGCGATGGACCTCGCGGCGGTGATCGCGAACAAGAATCCGCACGCGATCCGCGGCGCCAAGCGGCTGTGCAACATGCTCGCCGACGCAAGCGACGCCGAGATTTTGCAGGCCGAGAGCGATGAGCAGGTGCTGGTGATCCGCACCCCGAACCAGATCGAGGCGGTGATGGCGGGGATGGAAAAGCGGGCGCCGAATTTCGCGGACTGAAAAATCCTCCCTGTGGCGAAGCCATGGGGAGGGGGACCGCCCGCAAAGCGGGTGGTGGAGGGGCAATGCAGCCGCAAACCGGCGTTTATGGCGTCGGCCCCTCCGTCAGCGCTCCGCGCTGCCACCTCCCCATCGCTTCGCGACAGGGAGGATCGAAATCAAAGCAATCCCAAAAACCGCACCGCATTGTCCCAGTCGCGCTTGTGCGCCGCGCGTTGCGCCTGCGCCAGGGCATCGGCGCCCCAGCGCCGCTCCTGATAATGCTCGTCGAGGCTGACCGCCGACCACAAATCCTCGGGATCGAACGCCCCCTCGACCATTGCAAGCCCCGCGACCAGCGACCCGCCGATGGTCACCAGCGGGGTCAGCGCCGTCATCCGCCACGGATCGAGCGCAAGCACCGCCGCGCGCAACGCCGCCACCGTCGCGGGCGGCTGGTCGATCGGTAAAATGCCCCGCGTAATCTCGAACTCGACCCCGTACCGCGCCTCGGCCCAGGCCAGCAGCGGGTTCCATGCCGCCGCCTGCTCAGCCTGCAGCAAGGCGTCGCGGTCGTCGCGATAACAGAAGAGGTCGGTCGCGGCATAAGCCGCGACAGGTTCGGCAAAGGCGGCGGGGCCCGGCATCGCCAGATCGATCGCCGCGTTGGCGAGGCCGGTCAGCGGCATGGCCGCGGGATCGACGGTCTCGCCCTGCGCCTGCCATTCGGCGGCGATCGCCTCGGCAAGCGCGGGGTTTGCGACCGCGAGCGGCGCGCGCTGCGGGGTCCGCACCGGGCGCCGGTCGAGCGCGATACCCCAGCCGCCGCCCTCCTCGACGACGCTGGCCTCTTTCCAGAAACGCTTCATAGCTCTTTGGGCGTCCGCCAGCGGCGCGCGAGCAGCAGCGGAAAAACCGCAAAATCGAACGCGCCCATCAGCACCACCGCGATGCCGATATAGCGGTCGGTCGGTTGCCCCGCCAGGTCCCAGCGCCCCGCGACGAGCAGAAAGCCCGCCATGATGAGCAGCGCGCCGATGATGCGCATCAGGTTGATCGCGAAATAGCGTTTCTTGGCGAGCGCTTCGTCGGCGGCGGTCATCGTCTTTCTCCTCGACCAGCGAGCTGGTCCATCAAATGGGCGAGCGCGCCATGGCCCTGCGCCTTCAGGCCCTCCGCCACGCGTGCGCGCTCGTCGGCGGGTTTGTTCTGCGACAGCTTCAGCGTCGGGCGCCAGGCGGTGATGGTCATTTCGAACCCGGTGATCGCATCCGCCATCTTGCCGAAAATCGCCGGACTCATCTTGTCGCGCGTCCATGGCGGGTCGATGCCGATACGCGCTTCATGGTGCGCCGACAGTGTGTCGAGCTGGCGGATCAGCGCCTCGCGGTCGAGTTTGCGGGCCTTGCCCTCCATTTCGACCGCGACATAATTCCAGGTCGGGACCTGGTCGGGCGCGGCGTACCAGCTCGCGCTGACATAGGCGTCGGGACCCTGCACCACCGCGAGCGCCGCGGCGCCATCGAGATGCCGGGCCAGCCCGTTGCCGCGCGACAGGTGGAATTGCAGCGTGCTGGTATCTTCGCTCAGCACCACCGGCGCGTGCGCGACGCGCGGGCCGTCGGGGGTGCTTGCGAAAATCGCGGCGAAGCCGATCTCGCGCACCAGCAGCGCGGCGAGGTCGTCGTCCTTGGGCCGAAAGGCGGGATCGGGATGCATCAGCGCGGCTTGGCGGGCTGCGCCGGGTGCTTTTTCGCGGTCGGTTTCTTGCCGGCGGGTTTCGGCGTCGTCGGCTTGCCCGATTTGGCCTTGGGTTTGGGCTTCGGCTTGCCGACGAAGTCGGTCGGCTTGCTGTCGGCGGTGCGCCCGCGCCGTTCGCCGCGCCGGGCCTTGCGGATTTGCTTGCTGTGCGCCTTCGCCTGCGCCTTCAGCGCCGATTTGGGCGGCGGACCTTTTTCCTGCGCGTCGATGCCGATCTGGCCGAGCAGGGTGTCGAAGCCCAGCGCGTCGAGGCTTGCGGCGAAATGGTCGGGCACCTCGGCGCTTATGTCGATCGCGCCGCCGTCGGGATGGTCGATGCGGAGGCGCCGGCTGTGCAGATGCATCTTGCGACTGATCGTCCCGGTCAGGAACGCGCCCTTGCCGCCATATTTGCCGTCGCCGACGATCGGGTGGCCGATCGCCGCCATATGGACGCGCAGCTGGTGGGTGCGCCCGGTCAGCGGTTGCAGCTCGACCCACGCCGCGCTGTTCCCGGCGCGCTCGATGACGCGGTAGCGCGTCTTCGATGGCAGGCCGTCGTCATGGACATGCATTTTCTCGCCGCCCGATCCGGGCTGTTTGGCGAGCGGCAGGTCGATCTCGCCCTGCTGGATTTCAGGAACCCCGACGATCAGCGCCCAATAGGTCTTTTTCGCGCTGCGGTTCGAAAAACTCTTGGCGAAATAGGCGGCCGCTTTTGGCGTGCGCGCGATCAGCAGCGCACCCGACGTGTCCTTGTCGAGCCGGTGTACGAGCTTCGGCCGTGTCGGTCCGTCGAATTTCAACGCGTCGAGCAGCCCGTCGACATGCTGTTCGGTCTTGGTGCCGCCCTGCGTCGCGAGTCCCGGCAGCTTGTTGAGCACCAGCGCGCTTGCGTCGCGGTGGATCAGCATGCCGGTCGCGAGTTCGACATCGGCGTCGGTCAGCGCGCGGCCCTTGCGTGCCGGACGTGCGGCGGTCTCGACCGGCGGCGACGGCATGACGAGGGTCTGCCCGGTCGCGATGCGGTCCGACACATCGGCCTTTTTGCCGTCGAGCGTCAGCTGCCCCGACCGCGCCCAGCGCGCGAGCAGCGCGTGCGGCGTCCCGGCGCGATGGCGTTTGAACCAGCGGTCGAGCCGGATGCCGTCGTCCTCTTCGGCGATCGTTGCGCCGTCCATGTCGATCTTGCTCATGCCGGCACCTGCCGCATGACGAGCAGGCCGAGACCGCAGGCGGCGATCGCGCCGACCACCGAGGCGAGGACATAGGTGAAGGCCTGTGCGCTCTGTCCGCGTTCGAACAGCGTCCAGAACTCCATGCTGAAAGCCGAGAAGGTCGTGAAGCCGCCGAGCACGCCGACGCCGAAGAACAGGCGCGCCGCTTCGGTCCCGCCGCTGCGCGCGAGCCAGCCGATCAGCACGCCCATCAACAGGCTGCCGGCGATATTGATCGACAGTGTCCACCAGGGGAAGCCGGGACCGAGGCGCGCGAGCATCGCGCCGCCGACGAGGTGCCGCGCGCCGGCGCCGAGGGCGCCGCCGATCATCACAGGAAAAAGGCCGTTCATCCGCCCGCCCTAGCCGCAAAAGCGCGCGGCGGAAAGCCGTGCGTCGTCAGCGGTCGGCCGCCGCGGCGCCGACGGCGGTCGCGGCGCGTTCGTGCACCGCGCGCCAGTCGGCGGGCCGGTCGAAATCGCCCTGCCAGATCCCGCGCCGCGCAAGCTGCGCTTCGCCCTCGTCGGGCAGGTGGGCGTCGTCGGTGGCGACCGCCCAGCCCTGGCGGATCATTTCGGTCGCCAGATCGACGCCGTCGGGTTCGGGCCGGGTGCGGCAGGCGGCGAGGGTGCGGCCATATTTGTCCTTCGCCGCCAGCGTGCAGTGCAGCGGCCCTCGCCCGGCAAGGCGCGCGAGCGCGGCGCGCGCCTCGTGCCCGCAGGCCCAGCGGCGGCCATCGGCGCGCGCGCAATCCTGGCGATATTCGACGGCATCGAGCCCGGTCAGGCGAATCGTGCGCGCGGCGCCGTCGTGCGTCACGGTGAGGCTGTCGCCGTCGATGACATGGACGAGCGGGATGGTCCGGGTCGGTGCCGGCTGCGCGAACCAGACCGCGCCCGCCATCGCCGCAAGGAGCAGCAAGGCGCCCAGCGAGCGGAGGCGCCGCCGCCAGCGCAGGCGGGTGGAGAGGGAGGGGCGCGGCAGCATGGTATCGCGATCAGTGCGGGGATGGCGCGGGTCTGGCAAGCGCGAATAGGGGATTGACGAGGAGAACAAAACATGTCCAAAATGGATGTTATTCCACCCGCGCGATCCGGATCAAAGGCTGGCTATCATCGGTCAGCATCCGGATCGGCGGCACTCTGGAACGAACAAAAGGTGAATATCGCCATTTTGAGGGAATTATCCCCTTGCCATACGTAACGAAACCGCGTAAAAGCGTTACATGAGCAACAAGCCCCAGACCATCGCGCAGTTTTTCAAGCGTTTCCCGAACGAGGAAACTTGCCTCAATCACCTGTTTGATGTCCGTTTTGGGCAGGGCTTCGAGTGCCCGCGTTGCGAGCGCGCTTCCAAGTGGTTCCGCATCAAAGCGGAGCGCGCCTATTCCTGCCAGTGGTGCGGTCATCACCTGCACCCGACCGTGGGCACCCCGTTCGAAAAGACCCGCACCCCGCTGCAATCGTGGTTCTATGCGATCTTCCTGTTCACGACGACGCGCAACGGTGTCGCCGCCAAGGAATTGCAGCGCCAGCTAGGCGTCACGTACAAGACCGCGTGGCGCATGGCCGACCTTATCCGCAAGCACATGGGCGACGTTGACGGCGAAGCCCCGCTGGGCGGCTTCACGAAGCACGTAGAGGTCGATGAAACCATCATCGGGGGCAAGGCCACCGCCGAAGAAGGCCGCATGTCGAACAAGTCGGTCGTCATGGGCATGATGGAGCGCGGCGGCAACGTGATGACCAAGGTTGTGCCGAACCAGAAGCGTTCGACCCTGCTCCCGATCATCAAGGCGAACGTCAAGCAGCACAGCATCGTCCACACCGACGAACTTAGCTCATACCAGACGGTCAACGCTGAGGGCTATTTCCACATGACGGTGAACCATGGCGCGGGCGAGTACGTCAGCCCGCAAGGTTCGTCGGTCAACGGGATCGAAAGCTTCTGGGGTCAGCTAAAGCGGTCGATTGCTGGCACCTACATTCACGTCAGCGCGAAGCATCTGGAAAAGTACGCGAAGGAAGCGGAGTACCGCTTCAATCGTCGGAGCCGCCCTTCTGTGATGCTGGACGAGCTTCTTTCGACGTTTGGGCCATTGCCTGAACGGCGCGGTTGAACGCGACCTCATCGCCTTGCACCTCGGGGTGTTCGGCGATGAATTGATCTAACTTACCGGACTCCATGGCTTGCTTGAGCGTGATCATCACTGAGTGATCCTTGATTGAGCCGATGAAATAAGCTTTCGCCGCTGCGATAATAGGCTGAGCGATTGCTCCCAGAGTTGAGAAGCCGTCTCAACGTTCTCTTCGTCCAAAGCGTCAACGGTGAACCTCAGTTTACCCAGACCCGTGATGTAAGCTTTGGACGAACTCCCCAGAGCCTTTTCATTGGCCAACGAGTCAGAGATATGCCGGGAGAGGGCGGCGCGCATCTTGGCTTTCGATTCTTCCAATCCCCTCCCGTCAATTATGGCGTCACTGAGCGCGCTGAACGCCGTATCAAGATCGCCGCCGCTGTTGCGGAACGATTGAAGATCAGAGAAAGTCTGCTGCTGCACAGCCAATTCTGAGTTGGCCTTCTGGTTATAATAATATGAAAGATACGCCGTGGCTGCCGCCGTGATTAACATCGGCACAAACCACGCACTCATAGCCTTGAGGTAATCCAGAAGCTTAGCGCCAGGCACAGCTCCCCACTGGCGGAATCGCCGCCAAGCGGTCATGGGTACGGGGGCCGGAACTGACGCCATTTCATCCCCTATTTAGTCTTTTTGGAGGGCTTTTTCAATCGCGCTGGAGATCGGACCGTAGCATCCGTTTCAACGCGAGCCCGCACCTTGCAGAAAGTTTTGTAGCGGTTGATCCCAAAGCCTTCGGCAGCCGCCGCAACGTCTGGGGGAACCTCAATCTTGCACTTGTTTCCAGCAGTCCCGACCTGACGCGCCTCGACTTCGACGCTTTGAAGTTGCTGAGTGTCTTTGCCTTCGGCTGACCCGGAAAAAATGACGGCGGCGGTCCATGCTAGCGGTCCGATCGTTCTCAAAACTACACTGATCGGAGAGTTTCTATGAAGCTCGATGGTGGCCGAGCTTTCGTCAGATACCGCGAGTTCGTAAAACCCCTCGCCGGATGTTTCGTTCTCTTTCGACAGGTCATGAACTACCGCTAATCCGTTGAAAAGAACGCCGATATTGGCGTAATCTTGAGCAGTGAACTGTTCCTTGATAGAATCAAATTTCGCTACGTAAATATCATTGAATGTGAAAGTCCCATACGCGCCAAGATAGATTTCTTCGCGAAATTGGTCCTTTATCAAGTGGAAGGCGGTCGGAGAATGAATAGAGCTGACAAGCTCCTTGGATAGACGCCGACGTTCCAGCAGGGCTAGCCACCGAACACGGCGACCGAACGCAGAGTATTTTTCCTCGTCGCTGGTATATTCGATTTTCCGAACGTCTCCGGCAGCGCTGTCGATTTCCCCGACTGCAATCTGACTGCCATACCCCTCGCCCAGCGGGACTAGCACAAGGTCGCCGCGCTTCGCCTCGAAGAATAAATTTTTGAGGTAGCCCAGCCTCTTTTTATCCTGTTCACTACCTCGACGAGCTTTGCGCTTCTTACCGTGAAGCGCGCTTTCCCGAAGCATCCGATCCATCGAAATGACTTTGAGCAAATCTTCATCTTGCCAGCCCGAAGGCTCGCCGGGCAACGATTCAAGACCGTGGATATCCAGAAAGGCAAAGCTTGCCTCGCGCATTGCTTTGGCGAGCCGGTAGGTCTTTCCCGGGAACAGTTTAAAAATGGAGTGGTTCGACGGGATAGCGACCCCGTCGAACTCAAACTCCAGCGGCGGATCACTGAACAGGTCCGCATTACCGATTTTTTGAGCCATCCCACCCCTCCGTATTGGAGCGGAACCTAGCTATGGCGCGAGCAGAGTCAATCTACGTATGGGAAGGGGATAATTCCCCATTTTGACGACATAAGGACGCCAAGGCGGAGACACGGCGAGGAAAGGGGCGGCACGATGGACCATAGGATCGACACGGACCCGCGGATATCGGCCTTGCCGCCGGTTCGCTTCGACTCACTTGCCCCGCCGCGGTGGGATGCGCCCGCCGATGCCGACGTCGGCCCGGCGGCGGTGCTTTTCGTCGGGCCGCGGGCGATCGGCGCCGATCTGACGCGCACCGGGCGGGCGCGGGTGGTCGACCATATCCCGCCGACCCGGATTGCCGCCCATCTGCGCACCATGGCGCTGCCCGATATCGTCTGGCTGATCGACGCCGAGACGATCGAAAGCGAGACGCTCGCCGAAATTTGCGATGCGGTGCTCGCGATGGAATGCGCTTTGGTGTGCGAAACCGCGCTCGGCGCGCTCGACCGCGTCGCGGCGATGGTCCCGGCGTCGATCCGCACCGAATGGCTGGTCGATGCCGATGCCGCCGACCGCCTCGTCGCGCTCGCCGCGGCCTCGCGGTCGCTGTGCATGGCGGTCCATGACATCGCGCGCGACGAGGCGATGGAACGGATCGACCGGTTGCAGGACGAGGTCGCGCGCATCGCGCGGCTGCTCGGCGACCTGTCGGGCCAGCGCGGCCTCGCCGGCACGCCGCCCGCGCTGGCGCCGCGCGAAGAGAATTTTGGCGAGTCCGGCGGCCTCGTCCGTTCGCCGGCGCGCGATTACGCCGCAGGCCCGCGCAGCTTCGAACCCGAGGAACGCACCGTGCATCGCCAGCGCGCCAAAGCGGTGCGCCGGATGCTGCGCCAGCGCCGGATGCGCGAACAATATTTCCCCGCCGACCTGTTCGCCGATCCGGCGTGGGACATGCTGCTCGACCTGTACGCCGCGCGGCTCGAACGCCAGCCGGTGTCGGTATCGAGCCTGTGCATCGCCGCCGCGGTCCCCGCGACGACCGCGCTGCGCTGGATCAAGACGATGACCGACGCCGGGCTGTTCGTGCGCGAGGCCGATCCGCAAGATGGCCGCCGCATCTTCATCGGGCTTGCCGACGCCGCCTTCGATGCGCTGGCGCGTTATTTCGAGGCGCTGGAGGAATAGGCCTCGGCCTGCGCGATCGCTTCGGCGCATGTCTGCGGCGGGGCCGGCCGCGCCGCGGGCGGTGGACCGGGGACCGACGATTTTATAGGCGGCGCATGGCCCACCCGCCTGGACAGCGCCTTCAGCTCGTCGCAAGGCCAGCCGCCCGGTTCGGTCGACGTCAGCAGATCGTCCAGTTCGCGGCGGGCGCGGCCGGTGTCGCCGGCGCCGTCGAGCGCATCGACGAGGCAGGTTTTCGCGCCGAAGCTGCGCCGCTCGCGCGGGATGTCGCTCACCGCCGCGGCTGCGGCGTCATAGCGCCGCTCTTCGACGAGCGCGGCGCAGGCGTGGCCCGCCTCGAACCGCCCGGTGCTCGCCTTCAGATTTTTTTCGAGGAAGGCGGCATAGTCGGCCCGCCCGGCCTGGCGGAACATCTCGGCCGCCTGCGCATAGGCGCGTTCGCCGCCGCGATAGTCGCCCGCCGCGAAGCGCGACTGGCCCTGAAATTCCAGCATCTCGGCGTGCAGATATTTGCTGCCCGTCGCCTCGATACGATCGACGCCTCGCTGATAGAGTTTCGCGCTCGCGTCATAATCCTGCCGCTCGTCGAGCATCTGGCCGTAAAACTGGGTCGCATAAGCGATTTTCGTCGCATCGCCAACCGCCTCGGCGGCGCGGACCGCCAGCGGGTACCAGCGCTCGACCGACGCCAGGTTGCCGGCCGATACCGAGACTTTGAGCGCCATATACGCCATTTCGGATTTGGCCTTCGGCTGCTTCGCCCGGCGATAGACGGCCTCGAAATCGGCGAGCGCAAGGCCATATTGTTTTCGCTGCGCGAACAGCAGGCCGCGGTCGGCGCGAAAGATCGTCTCGCGATCGACATGGCCCGTTCGGGTCGCGCCCTCGATCGCCTCGTCCCAGTTTTGCAGCGCGCGTTCGCCCTGGCGGTCGAGCGCCAGCGCGCGCGCCAGATAGCCCTGTGCCGACCAGCGGTCCGCCTCGGCCATGCGCCCGGCCGCGGCCTCCAGCGCCGCGATCGCGGGCAGCGCCTTGCGCTCGGCGAGCAGCGCCAGGCCTTCGCACAATTGGGGATCCTCGCTCGCCGCCCGCGGCGCGGTGCGGATCGCGTCGGCGCCGGCATGGCGATCGGCCTCGGCGAGGCACCCGGTCGCGACCGGCGCCTTCTTGGGCGCGCAGCCGGTCGCCGCCAGCATGGCCGCGCCGACAAGCAGCAGGGCCTTCATCCTCGCGCCGTTCGACATATTCGCCCCCATCCCGCCAAAGGACGGACGCTAGGGAGAGAAGGATTATTTTCCGTTTATGCACAAAGGCGCCTCGCGCTACCTCCGCTCGGCCGCTTGCCAGCGACGGCGGCTTATGGCAGGGGCGCGCTTCTCCGAAAGGGGGCGCTTAGCTCAGTTGGTAGAGCATCTCGTTTACACCGAGAGGGTCGGCGGTTCGAGCCCGTCAGCGCCCACCACACAGCCATCGGCAAAAACGATCGAGCCTAGTCCGCATTGTACGGCGTTTCGGACATTGGCGATCGTATCGCCGCCGCCTGTTTGCCCGAAGGTCAGGGGATGAGGACAAAGGGCCCCGCGGCCCGGTCCTCCAATGCGCGATGCGCCAGCGCCGCGTCGGTCAGCGGATAGGCGATACCGCGTTCGGCTTTCAGAATCCCCGTTTCGATCGCGCCGAAAAACATGGCGGCGATTGCGTGGAGCGTTTCGGGGGTGCGGATATGGTGCGCATAGGCCGGGCGTGAGATCGTCAGGCCTTTCATCGCCAGCCGCGAGATGTCGAACGGGGCGACGGGTCCGGACGCCTGGCCATAGTTGACGAGGTGGCCAAGCAGGCCCAGCGATTTCAGCGACCCGTCGAACGTGTCGCGTCCGACCGCGTCATAGACGATATCGACGCCGGCGCCGCGGGTCAGGTCGAGCACGCGCTCGGCGACATCCTCCTCGCGATAGAGAATGACCTCATCGCAGCCATAAGCCCGCGCGGCGGTCGCCTTTTCGCGCGACCCCGTCGTACCGATGACCCGCGCGCCGATATGCGAGGCCCATTGCACGAGGAGGCGCCCGACACCCCCGGCGGCGGCGTGGACGAGGATCGTATCGCCCGCCCGCACCTGCCGGACGCGGTGCAGCAGAACGGCGGCGGTCAGCCCCTTGAGAAACATCGTGCCCGCGACCCGATCCTCGATCGGCGCGGGCAGGCGCACACACAGGTCGGCGCGTATATTGCGTTCATCGGCATAGGCGCCGTAGGAGGAATCGATATACGCCACCCGGTCGCCAACCGAAAATCCCCGCGCCGCTTGCCCGACCGCTTCCACAGTGCCCACGGCCTCGAGACCGGGTATGCCGGGAAGAGCGAGCGTCTTGTAGGCGCCCGACCGCACATAGATGTCGTGAAAATTCACCCCGATGGCGGTCTGGCGAAGCCGCAGTTCGCCCGGCCCCAATGCCGCAAGCTCGGCCGGCTCGGCGCGCAGCGCCGCCGGGTCGCCATATTGTCTAAGCATGATCGCCTGCGCCATCCGCCATCCTTTTCGATCGGTTGAAGCCCCGCCTGTCGATCGGCGCTGCGGGGCTTTGGCGCTGTTCTGTTACGCCGCCAGCGGGCGGGCGCCGCGCACCAGCCGTCCCGGCACGGCGCCGGTGTGCCGGCCGTGCCGATAGGTCACCACACCCGAAACGATGGTCGCGTCATAGCCATCGGCCAATTGCCGCAACCGCCGGCCGCCCGCCGGCAGATCGTTCACGACCGAGGGGTTGTGGAGGCGCAGCGCGTCGAAATCGATGATGTTGATATCGGCCTTGGCCCCCACCGTCAGCCGGCCCCGGTCGCCAAGCCCGACCATATCGGCGGGTTCGCTGGTCAGCGCGGCGATCGCCGTTTCGAGCGGGATGCGCTGGTCGGGGTGGGCATCGGCGGCCCAGCGTTTGAGGAAGAAGGTGGGAAAGCTGGCGTCGCAGATCATGCCATAATGCGCGCCGCCGTCGGCGAGGCCGACGACCGTGCCCGGATGCGCCAGCATGGCGTGCACCGCGTCGAGGTTTCCGTCGCGATAATTGGCGCCCGGCTGGTACAACAGCGCCTTGCCGTCCTGCTCGAGCAGCAAATCATAGGCATGCTCCTCGGCCGTGATACCGAGCGCCGCGGCGCGGGTATCGATGCGGTCGGCGAGGTCGGGTTCGTAATCGGGCGCCGCACCCATCGGATAGGCATAGCGGAACGCCTGCACCGTCTTCACCGATACCGGGTTGCTGTCCTCGGGCCGTTCGGACAGCAGTTGCGCCCGGAACGCCGGATCGCGCATCGCCGCGACCTTGTCCGCCAGCGGCCGGTCGAGCAGCGGCCTGAAGCTGGGATGGAGCGAAAAGGGGTGGAAGCTGAGATCGAGCCCATAGAGCATCCCCACCGGCCGCGGCGCGACCTGGGCGCAGATCGGCAGTCCGTCGCTTCGCGCCGCCGACAGCCCGTCGAGCGACACGCGCCATTCGTCGGGGTCGCCCGTCGGCATCTGGAGCAGCGAATAGGATAGCGGCCGGCCCGATGCCTCGGCGAGCCGGCGCATCAGCGCGAACTCGTCGGCCGCGGGTCCCATGACGCGCGGGATGATCTGGTACACGCCGTCGCCCGCGTCGCGCAGGCCGTTCGCGAGCGCGATCAGCTCATCCTCTTCGGAATGGAGGCTGGGGGCCAACTCCCCCGCCTTCGTGCGGTGCATCAGGTTGCGCGAGGTGCTGACCCCCAGCGCCCCAGCATGGATCGCCTCGGTCGTCAGCGCGCGCATCTGCGCCAGATCCTCGGCGGTCGGCGGCTCATGATCGGCCGCGCGTTCGCCCATCACGAAAACGCGCAGCGCCGAATGCGGCAGTTGCGCGGCGATATCGATGTCGAGTTCGCGGGTATCAAGGACGTCGAGATATTCGGGAAAGGTTTCCCAGTTCCACGGCAGGCCCTCGGTCATCACGACCTCGGGAACATCCTCCACCCCCTCCATCACCGCGACGAGCATGTCGCGCTGGTGGGGTTTGCAGGGTGCGAAGCCGACGCCGCAATTGCCCATGACAGCGGTGGTCACGCCATGGTTGGACGAGGGCGCGAGGCGGTTTTCCCAAAGCGCCTGCCCGTCATAATGGGTGTGGACATCGACGAAGCCCGGGGTGACGATTCGCCCCGCCGCCTCGATCTCTTCGCGCCCCTTGCCCTCGATCTGGCCGATCGCGACGATGCGCCCGTCCTTGACCGCAAGGTCCGCCGCCTCGCCGCGATGGCCGAGTCCGTCGAATATCGTTCCGCCGCGAATCACCAGGTCATAATCGGCCATCTTGGTTCCCATCCTGCTTGTCGCCCGACGATAGCAACGCGCCGCGAAGAAAAATGTCGCCTTGTTGACAATCTGCGGCGCGCGATCCAGCGTCGCGACATGGCATCCGATCTGGCCGACATTCTTGCCGCCGACAGCTGGTTCGGGGGCCTGCCGGCCGAGCAGCGCCACGGGTTGCAGGCGCGGGCGCGGGCGCACGACTTGCGCGATGGCGTCCACATCTATCGCATCGGCGACCCGCCGAACGGATTGCATGTCGTGGTCGAGGGTCAGGTGCGGCTGGTCAGCTATCCGGCGGCGGGGCAGGAACTGGTCAACATGATCGTCAAACCCGGCCGCTGGTTCGGCGAGCTTTCTGTGATCGACGGCAAGGAGCGGCCGCACGACGCGATCGCGGCGGGCGCCGTACGCCTGTTGACGGTGCCGATGGCCGCGATCGCCGAGCTGACGGCAGCGATGCCCGACCTGTGGCGCGGCTTGGCGCTGCTCAACTGCGCGCACCACCGGCTCGGCATGCGCGAGGCGGGGCGTGTCCGCGCGCTGCCGGCGCTCGCCCGGCTCGCGGTCTTTCTGGCTGGTGGCGCCAGCAGCGCACCCGATCGTCCGCTCCGCGCGACGCAGGACGATCTGGCGCGGATCGTCGGGGTGTCGCGCCAGCATATGAACGGGCTGCTGCGCCTGCTCGCGGACCGCGGGCTAATCTCGACGGGCTATGGCGGCGTCACAATCGGCGACCGCGCGGAGCTTCTCACGCTGGCCGATCGGGAGGAACTGGGCTGAGCCGGCACACGATCACCATTTGCGCCGCCATTGCGCGCCGCGGAAGCGGGCGCGCAGGCTTTCGCGGCGCGCTTCATGGCCGACCAGCGGGGTATCGGCGGGAAGATGATCGCGCAGGTCGGCCAGTTTGACGCGTTTCAGCCGCGGGGTCGGCGCCGAACTCGCCTGATACCAGCGGCCCTGCACGACGCCCTTGTACCGGCCCGCGGTGTCGAGCCAGTTGGGAACCCCGGGATCGTCGACCGATATGACCGCGCGGAACAGCCCGTCGGTGTCGCGCTGCGCCTGAAAGCCGTTGAGGCTCGACTGGCATTTGTCCCAGTCGATGGTGTTGAACAATTGATCGGCGAGCAGGACCGACCAATAGCGCACCTGGTCGGGCACTTCGGTTTCGAGGATCAGCGCCTCGCCTTCGGAAAATTCGAACAATCCTTCATAATAGGTCTGCTCGGCCAGCCCGCCGATATCGGACCATGTGTTGAGGACAACGCTGTTCACCGGATGCTGGCTCAGCGTCTTGACGAAGTGGACGAACAGCTGGGCATAGCGTTCGGGAAAGCCCGCGAGGCGTTCCATCCGGTACGCGACCTCGTCGATCGTCGGGCGGCTGAATCCGCCAGCATCGTCGAGCCGCTCGATCGCGATGCGGCTGTCGACCTCATTCTCCCAGTCGTAGCTCGCCTCGCGGATGCCGATCGTGCGCGCGTTCGCCGGGAGTTCGTACCAGTCGCCGTCGTAGTTCGCGGGGCGCTCGGCGCTGAGGATCACCGAGAAGCGGCCATCCGCGTCGAGCGTCAGCGTGTCGGCATCGATATGCCCGACCGACGGTCCCGGCTTGTCGTCGACCCCGATATAGCCTGATCCGATGCCGATATGGACGAACAAGGTCGTGCCGCGCCAGCCCGACAGGCGATAGCGGCCATGGCCCTCGACGAAGGTCGATCGATACATATAGTCGGGATTGGGCGCCGCCGATTTGATGACCGGATTGAGGAAGGTGTAGAATCCGGGGACGCGCGCGTCCTGCGCCATGATCGGCGCATAGCCCTGCGACAGGCTCATCGCCATCTGCTGGATCGCCTCCTGCTTCAGCCAGGGATCGCTGGGGTCGATCATATGTTCGAGGCTGCGATCGATGCCGGAAATCAGGTCGATGAAGCGTGCCCATTCCATCGGGACGGCGGGTCCGGTCGTCATTACGTTCTTCCTCCCGGTCAATTGCGCGGAATGCGCGCGAAGAATTGCTCGCCCGCGGGCTTGAGGTGGATGAGTTCGTAATAGTGGCCGAGCAGTGCGGTGGTGTCGGCGTAGTGATAGTCGAGCGCGTCGCCGAAGCTGCCGGCGACCGCGGTCGGATAACCCGCCGCGCCGAGCTGCGCGATCGCCGCCCGGAAATCGGCGTCGCTATGGACGAGAAAGCCGAGATGGTGGAGGCGGACGCCGTCCTCCGCATCCGGGATCCAGTCGCGATAGATCGACTCGCTCGCCGGGTCGGGCTCGATCAACTCGATCATCATGTCGCCGACGAAGCTGTTGCCGATGAAACGGGTGGCGTGGCCGGGTCCCATCAGCGCGGTCATGTCCATGACATCCCATTCGATGATCCCGAACTCGCGCGCGAGCCGCGCGCGCGCGGCGTCGAGATTGCGCACGACATAGGCGATCTGGAAATGCTGTTTGAAGAGGACGGGGATGCTCATCTCAGGCTCCTGCGGTGGCGGGGTGCTTCAGGTCGAAGCGCGCGATGTAATCGGTAAACAGCGGCGTCACCGCGCTGGACTCGACCGGGGTGTAGCGGTGCGTCGAACGGGCTTCGGGCGGGTTGGCGGCCGCCCAGCCGCGAAAGCGGGTCTCGGCGTCCGGCGACAGCGGAAGGCCGAATTTGCCATAGATGCGCCGGACGACGTCCATCGGATCGGTCCGGATATCTTCCTGCCGAATGTGGATGAAGCGGTCGGGCGCGCGGTCCGCGGCGGCCATGCTGCGCCGGGCGCCCTCCGCCCAGAAACCTGCCTCGCGGGCGAGCAGGCGCTCGCGATCGACCGGGGTATCGGTCATCAGGTCGCGAATGCCGCCGAGCAGGCTCATCAGCGAGGCGATCGACGCTGCGGGGTGGCGGTGCGTCTGGACGATGCAGGCGTCGGGAAAGGCCTCCAACAGCGCGTCGATGCCAAAGACATGGCTGGGATTTTTGAGCAGCCAGCGCCGCCGGTCGCCGAGGCCGACCAGCTTCAGCACCTCCTTGTAACGCAGAAAGGAAGGGATCTCGTCGGCGGCGCGGAACCAGGCGTCATAGGCGGGCGCGTCGATGTTGGAGGCGAACCAGTTGCAGACAAAGCTTTGCGCCATCGGCATCAGGCATTCGTCGACCTCGCCGGCTTCGGTCGAGTGGGCGGCCATGATCTTTGGGGCCATCGCGCGCATCGCGGCGATGCGCGCGACGCTGGCCCGATAGGCGGGGTGCGCGTCCCATTCAGCGCGCGGGGGGCGAACCATCGGGTTGCCCGTCAGCCAGCGCTCGAAACCCTGAAACTGCGGGTCCATGCTGAGCAACTGGTGCAGCGCGGTCGTCCCGGTACGCGGCAGGCCGATGACGATCAACGGCCGCTCGATCGGCTCGGCGGCATAGGCCGGATTCGCTGCCCAGCCCGCCTGCGTCACCAGCCGGCCGGTGAGCGCTCCGGTAATCACCCCGGTCGCGGAGGCTTCGGTCGCGGGACCCGCGGGCGGATGTTCGTCGATCGCGTCGAGCAGGACGCGCATGGCTTCATGATAGGCCGTGTCGCCGAAATCATCATATCCCGTCGCGATCGTCGCGCCTTCGTGCAGCGCGTCGAAGCGGTCTTTCCAGCGCGTCATCGGCCAAGCCACGGATCGATGAGGAGCTTGCCGCCGCCGCCGGTCCCGGCGCGCAGGCGTTCGAAGGCGGCGGGGGCGTCGGCGAGCGCCACCGTCTCGGTCACCATCGCCCGCGCGCGGTCGCCGTCGGCATCGAGCGCCGCGGCGCATTCGGCATAATCCTCGCGCGTGTAGATCAGCGAGAAGCGCAGGTTGACGTCCTTCATCAGCGCCATGCCCGGCACGAACTGGTCGGGCACCATGCAGAAACCGAGCGAGACGATGCGGCCTTGCGGCCGGACCAGCGCGATCGCGCGGGCGATCGTTCCCGGCACCCCGGCGCATTCGAAGACGATGTCGGGCTTGCCGCCGAGTGCGGCGGCGATGTCCTGCGGCGCGGTGTCGCCTTCGAGGATGAACCGCTCGGCGCCCATCGCTTCGGCGAGCGCCCGGCGCCGGTCGCTGCTCGCGAGCAGCGCCACCGATCGTACCCCCGCACGGTGCAGCCAGAACAGCACCGCGAGGCCGATCGGCCCCGGACCGATGATCAGAACGCGATCGTCGGCCTTGGGGGCGGCGAGCCGGACCGCGCGGCGTCCGACGGCGAAGGGTTCGACCAGCGCGCCGTCGGCGAGCGACATCGTCCGGGGCAGAATCGTCGCGCCGCGCTCGCTGATCCGCGCATAGTCGGCAAGCCCGCCGCCAAAGCCTTTCCAGCGCGAACAGAGCACGTCGATGCCGGTGCGGCAGGCTTCGCATTCGCCGCATCCGACGACGGGCAGCGCCGCGACCCGGTCGCCGACCCGTAGCCGTTCGACGCCGCGGCCGACGGCGACGACCTCCCCGGCATATTCATGACCGAGTTGCGCGCCGGCGGGCAGGGTATAGCCATGGCCGCTCGTCGAATGGAGGTCGGTGCCGCACACGCCGCAGCGCGCGACCCGGATCACCGCCTCACCCTCGCCGGGTTCGGGGTCGGGGATATCCTCGATGCTCAGTGGTTCGCCCACCGCCTTGAACAGCGCCGCTTTCATTTCATTCTCCCGAGTCCATTCTTTCGGCTATATGAGTAGCCTGGATCGGCAAGCGACATTCCCAAATGGGAGGCGGAGAGGATTTTGGACGAGTCACTGGAGGCCTTGTTGCTGTCGATCCAGGCCGGGCCGCTCGAGGCGCCGCCCTGGACGGATTTCGTGCGGCGGCTGCGCGAACAAATCGGCGGCAATTTCGCCAATTTGATCTTCCGCCGCGCCGACGCCGATCCCGCCGGCGGCATCGAGGTGCGCGACGCGCTCGCGCCGCCCGAATGGCTGTGGACGCGGTATCGCGAAAGCTTCGCCAGCCGCGACCCCATCCCCTATTTCGCGATGCGGCCGGGGCGGGTCTATGCCTATGACGAACTCGAAGGTGTCGCCGCCATCGATCATGATGCGTTTCGCGAGGATTTTCTGCGCGCCGCCGATTTCGAGCATTTTCTGATCTTCCGGGTCGTCGAACCGAGCGGTTGCAACATCTGGGTCACGGTGACGCGCAGCGCCGATGAGCCGGCGTTCGGAGCGGCCGACCGGGCGCTGTGCGAACGGCTCGCGCGTGCGCTGGTGCCGGCGCTCGCTTGTTATTCGGCGCTGCTGAGCCGTTCGATCGAGACGCAAATGTATCGCCGCGCAGCGGACCTTTTGTCCTTTGGGGTCATTACGCTCGATTCGGCGGGGCGCATCGTGGCGGTCGACGACGCCGCGCGGCGCTGGGTCGACGAGGCCGGCGTCCTCGCGATCCATGGCGATCGGCCGCACGCGGTGCAGCGCAATGTCGACCTGTCGCAACGCATCGCGGCGGTGATGGAATCGACCGAGGCGGAGGCGATCCATCTGGGCGACGCCGACGGGGTCGACCTGTTGCTCGTCCCGCTCGCCTCGCGCGCCGACGCGGGGCCGCGCGGGGTTTGCATGATGCTCTACCTGTCCGGCCGCCGCCCGTCGCGACGCGACATTTCGGCGCATGTCGCCGCGCTGTTCGGACTCAGCGACACACAGGCGCGGCTGGCGATGCTGCTGGCGAACGGCCGCACATTGGCCGAATCGGCGGCCGAGATCGGCATCACCGAACAGACGGCGCGGACCTATTCGAAGGATATTTACGCCCGCACCGGCACCGCGCGGCAGGGCGAATTGATCCAGCGCATCCTGACCAGCGTCGCGATGCTCGACTGATCGAAAAGGGCTTGCCAAGCAGATAGAGTAATATTAGTTAGATGATTGTAGGTTCATCTGAATCTCCAATCAGGGCAACTCCAATGGGCCGATCCGCAGGGGTCGGCCCTTTTTTGGCGATCATGTTAAAGTCGGCATTCGCGCCATCTCGATGTCGCTAAGGCAAATCCGCCGTCGCTATCGCCGTCAACGCGCTCTGCAGCCGCGTATCGCCTTCGCCCTCGACCCACGCCCAGCGCAACTTGCGCCGCTCGAGTTCGGCGAGCGCGACGTCCATGAACTGCATTCGCGCCAGTTCGCTGCCGAACAGCCGGGTGCCGTCCTCTTCCCACGGCAGGTCCATCGCCGGGACGAGATAGAGGTCGGCGACGTCGGTCCAGGCGTCGATCGCCGGCAGCCGCTCGCCGAGCAGCATCACCGCCCACGCCTGCGTCATCAACGGATCGGTGTCGGAAATCAGCCACGCCGGGCCGGTCGCCAGCGCCGCCTGCGTCGCCGCGACATGGCCGTCGAAGATCGCGAGCAGATCGGCGGCGTCGAGATCGGTGCCGTTCGCCTCGCAATAAGCGCGGCCATATTCGGGCACGACGACCCCGCCGAGCGCCCGGGCAAGGCGCGGTGCGAGCGTCGATTTGCCGGTGCTTTCGGCGCCGTGCAAGCAGATGTGGCGCGTCATGCCGGCGCCTCCTGCGCCGCGGCGCGGCGCCACTGGATCAGCCCGTCGATCGAGAGGCCGAGGAGAATGACATAAACGATGCTCGTCGCGTACAGCCCGCGCCAGGCGAAAAGCGGCACCGCGATCAGGTCGACGAGGATCCACAGCCACCAGCTTTCGACGCGCCGCCGCGCAAGCAGCCATTGCGCGGTGATGCTGAGCATCGCGATCGCCCCGTCGATCCACGGCGCGATCGCGTCGGTATAGCGGTGCATCAGCGAACTCCACACGATCCAGGCGATGATCGTGGCGACGCCCCAGGCCATCCGCGCGTGGTCGGTCATCCAGCCGACGGGCACCCCGCGGTCTTCGCGGGCGCGCATCCACGCCGCCCATCCATAAAGGTTGAGTGCGAAGAAAAAACCCTGCAGCGCCATGTCGCTGTAGAGCCGCGCGTCGTGGAAGACGACCGCATAGACACTGACCGCGGCGAGCGCGAAGGGGTAGTTCCACACGCTGCGCAGCGCGACGAGCGCGACGTTGATCAGCACCAGCGCGGCGGCCAGCCATTCGAGCTGGCTCATGTGGACGTTTCCGCGCGGGGCCGCGTCCACAGCCCGTCGCGGCTGATCCGCCGCTGCGGCGGGCGTCGCAGCACCGACCATCCGGCGCGCGCGACCCAGCCCAGCTTGGCGACGATCGAGGTGCCGGCGCGGTGATCCCAGGCATGGTCGCCGCGCGCGCGAACCTCGCGCGCGATGTCGCCGTAAATGCCGGCGGCGGCGAGCACCGCCCAGCGGCTGCGCGGCGGCAATTTGCGCGCGCCCCAGCGCGCCGACGCTTCATATTCCTCGGCCATTTCGGACAGCCATTTCGCCATCACCGACAGCCGCGCGCGAAAGGCGGGGTGCATATGCTGGCCCGGCGGGATGTCGAGTTCGACCATCCATTCGACCGGCAGATAACAGCGGTCGGCGGCGGCATCCTCGGCGACGTCGCGCGCGATATTGGCGAGCTGAAAGGCGATGCCGAGGTCCGACGCGCGGTCGAGCGTCGTCGCGTCGGCGGGGTCGATCCCCATCACCAGCGCCATCGCGACCCCGACCGCGCCGGCGACATGATAGGAATAGCGCAGCAGATCCTGTTCGCTGCGCGGGCGCCAGTCGGCGGCGTCGAGATCGAAACCGGCGATGATGTCGTCGATGACGGCGCGCGGGATATCGACTTCGGTGAGCAGGTAGCCGAGGCCGTCGAAGGCGGGGTCGCCGGTCGGCTGCCCCGCATAGGCCCGATCGGTCAACTCGCGAATCCGCGCCACCGCCGCCTTGGCATCATGGCCCGCGGTCATCGCGCCGCCATGGTCCTGCCCGTCGGTCAGGTCGTCGGCGGCGCGGCACCAGGCGTAGAGCAGCCACACCCGTTCGCGGGTTTCGCGGTCGAACAACTGGCTCGCGAGCGCGAAGCTTTTCGATCCCCGCGCGATGCTGTCGTGCGCGAAACCGTGGAGGGTTTGGGGGTCGTAGGTCAAATCCCCCTCCCACTTGTGGGAGGGGAGTTCCAGGTCGAATGTGCCCCCGGCACATTCTTGATCAGCCGGGGGCTGATCAACCTGAAACTGGGAGGGCATGTCGAAAGGAACTGACCTAACAAGCCCTCCCCCGACCCCTCCCGCAAGCGGGAGGGGAGAAAAAGGCCCCCCGGCTCACGCATTACAGATCGTCGGCCTTCATCGCGAAGATCGGCGCATGCGGCTCATAGGCCGCCATCTTGTCGAGCAGGGGGTCGAGGCTGGCATCGACGACCATGATCCCCGCATGCGCGGGCCGGATGAAACCGACCTCGATCATATGCCGGTTGAACGCGATCAGATCGTTGTAGAAGCCCGCGGCGTTGAGCAATCCCACGGGCTTGGCATGATAGCCAAGCTGCGCCCAGCTGATCGCCTCCCACAATTCGTCCATCGTGCCGACGCCGCCGGGGATGGTGAGGAACCCGTCGCTGAGGTCGGTGAACATCTTCTTGCGTTCGTGCATGCCCGACACGACGTGGAGTTCGGTACAGCCGCGGTGCGCGACCTCGCTGCCGACGAGCGCATCGGGGATCACCCCGATCACCTCACCGCCTGCTTCGAGTGCGCTGTCGGCGACCGCGCCCATCAGCCCGAGCCGGCCGCCGCCATAGACGACGCCGATGCCGCGCTCCGCAAGGGTGCGGCCGACATGGCGCGCGGTGTCGATATAGATCGGGTCGGCGGGGGTGGCGGAGCCACAATAGACGGCAAGGCGTTTCATAAATTCCCTTTAACCGTTCGTGTCGAGCGAAGTCGAGACACCCATCGACTTGGCGCCGAGCGGGATGGGCATCTCGACTTCGCTCGATGCGAACGGAGTTATAAGTCCAACATCAATTGGGCAGTCGCCTTGGCGCTGCCGACGACCCCCGGAATCCCAGCGCCCGGATGCGTCCCTGCGCCGACGAAGTAAAGATTGGAAATCACATCGTCGCGGTTGTGGGCGCGGAACCAGGCGCTCTGCCACAGCACGGGTTCGAGGCTGAACGCGCTGCCCAGATGCGCCGACAGGTCGCGGCCGAAATCGGCGGGGGTGTAGTGGAAGCGGGTGACGAGGTTGGCGCGCAGGCCCGGCAGCACGCGCGCCTCGACCTCGTCCAATATCGCATCGGCGAATTGCTGCCCGAACGCACCGTCCCAGTCGGCTTTCGACTTGCCGAGATGCGCGACGGGGGCGAGGGCGTAGAATCCGGCGTGGCCGGGCGGCGCCATGCTCGCGTCGGTCGCACTCGGATGATGGAGATAGAGCGAGAAATCCTGCGGCACGACGCCGTTCTTGTAGATGTCGTCGAGCAACCCCTTGTAGCGCGGGCCGAAGAGGATGCTGTGGTGCGCGATGCCGGGATAGTCGCCCTTCACCCCGAAATGGACGACGAACAGCGACGGCGACCAGCGTTTGCGCGCGAGGCTTTTCGCAACCTTCGGCCCGCGTTTGTGATCCGCGAGCAGGTCGCGATAGCTGTGCATCAAATCGCCGTTGGTCGCGACCATATCGGCGGCGCCGTGCCAGCCGCTCGCGGTCGTCACGCCGGTTGCGCGGTCGCCCTGCGTTTCGATGCGCGCCACCGGATCGCCAAGCCGCAAGCTTCCGCCAAGCCGTTCGAACAGCGCCACCATGCCGCCGACCAGCGCATTGGTGCCGCCGCGGGCGAACCAGACCCCGCCGTCCTTCTCGATCGTGTGGATCAGCGCATAGATCGAGCTGGTCGTCATCGGATTGCCACCGACGAGCAGCGTGTGGAACGACAGCGCCTGCCGCAGCCGTTCGTCCTGCACATAAGAGGAGACGATCGAATAGACGCTGCGCCAGGCCTGATATTTCATCAGCGCCGGCGCGGCCTTGATCATCGAGGCGAAGTCAAGGAAGGCGACCGAGCCGAGCTTCACATAGCCCTGTTCATAGACCCCCTTCGAATAGGTCAGGAATTTCTCATACCCCGCGACATCGGCGGGATTGAGCTTCGCGATCTCGGCCGCCAGCGCCGCCTCGTCGTTCGAATAATCGAAGTTGGTGCCGTCGGGCCAGTTGAGGCGATAGAAGGGCATGACAGGGACGAGGTCGACATCGGCCGCCATATGCTGTCCGCTGAGCGCCCATAATTCGTGCAGGCACGGCGGATCGGTGATCACGGTCGGCCCGGCATCGAAGGTGAAACCGTCGCGCGTCCAGTGATACGCCCGCCCGCCGGGCTTGTCGCGCGCCTCGACCACCGTCGTTGCCACCCCCGCCGACTGCAAGCGGATCGCGAGCGCGAGGCCGCCGAAACCGGCGCCGATGATGATCGCGCTGCGGCTCATTTCCAGTCGAATTTCCGCACCGCGCTCAGCGCGCGCGCGACCGGCACCGGCGGCTTGCCCGCCAGCAGGCGCAGCTTGTCGCCGCGCGTCGACTGGCCGGCATAGAAGCGCGAAATCAGCCGCGGCGACAGGCGATAGAAGCGTTCGAAGACGCGGATGCGCTGCGCGGGTTCGGCGGCGCGGAACAGCATCGCGTCGAGCAGGCGATAGAAACGCTGGCGCCGCCAGCCGCGCGCCGCGCGCGCGCGCAGCTGCGCGCCGAGGTCGGCACCGTCGACCAGCCGCGGCAGCGCCGCGGCGGTGCGTACCGCATCGGGCAGCGAATAGCCGGTCGTCGCATGAAACGCCCCGGCGCGGGTGCCGATCCGCCCGACCTTGTCGCCCTCGGGCCAGAAACGGTCGAATTCGCCCGCGATCACCACCGGCAGCACGCCCGTTTCCTCGCGCGACACAGCGGTGACCTCCCACTGCCGCCAGGCGGCATAGGCGCCGATCCGTTCGCGGATCAGGTCGGCGTCGAGGTCTGGGCTGTCGCTGTAATAGGTATCCTCGACGAACACCGTCTCTTCGCTCAGCGGCAGCAGGTAGACGAAGCGATAACCGTCGAGCTGCGCGACGCGCGCGTCCATCACCACCGGGTGGGCGAGGCCGTGGCCGCCCTTCACCGTCAGCACCTGCCCGACAAATTTCTGCCAGCCGCAGGTCAGCGCCGACAGATGGCCCGCGCCGCGCGCGTCGATGACATGTTTCGCATCGAGCCGGCCGCCGCGCCCGAACAGCAGATGGTCGGCGGCGACATGCTTGGCGCGGTCGGCGATGATGCGCTCGGCGGGCAGCGCCGCCGCGACCGCTTCGGCCAGCGCTTCGCCGGGGATGCTCTTATATCCCATGCGCAATGTGCGGCGATGGTGCGGGAACTGCACGTCATAGCCGTGCCAATAATGGCGGACGAGCGGCGCGACGAGCCAGCGGTCTTTCTCGGCGATATCGCCGTCGAAAAAGGACCAGATATGATTGCCGCCGACCGGCCCCGGCTCGACCAGCCGCACGTCGAGGTCGGGGCGCTTCGCCGCCAGCGCGAGTGCCGCGAGCCCGCCCGCAAGCCCGCCGCCGACGATGGCGATGTCGCACGAGAGATCTGCCTTGCCCATGCCCCCGCCCTAGCCGCGCTTGGCAAGCGGCGCAAAGCGATTGCGCCATGGCGTGCACCCGCTATCCCGAACGCATGATCGCCGCCCCCGCCATCCTGCTTTCCGCGCTCGCGATGACGCTGATCGTCGGGGTGCGCTATCTGATCAGCAGCGGCGGTTTCGCGCTCGCGACGCGGATCAAACATCCGGGCCTCTATCGCGGGCTCGAACCGCAGATGCGGCGCGAGATCGGGTGGAGCCTTGCCAGCGCGGCGATTTACGGCGTGCCCGCGGGCATCGTCGCCTGGGGGTGGCAGGAGCATGGCTGGACGCGTATCTATACCGACATCGACGCCTTCCCGCTCTGGTATCTGCCGGTCAGCCTGCTTTGCTATTTGCTGATCCACGACACATGGTTCTACTGGACCCACCGCTGGATGCACCGGCCGGCGCTGTTCCGCATCGCCCACGCCGTCCACCACGACAGCCGCCCGCCGACCGCCTGGGCGGCGATGAGTTTCCATCCGATCGAGGCGCTGACCGGCGCGGTCGTCATCCCGGCGCTGGTGTTCCTGATCCCGATCCATGTCGCGGTGCTCGGCCTTGTCCTCACGATCATGACCATCATGGGCGTCGGCAATCATATGGGCTGGGAAATGTTCCCGCGCGCGCTTGTTCATGGACCGGCAGGGCGCTGGCTGATAACCGCGACCCACCACCAGCAGCATCACGCCGCTTACCGGGGGAATTATGGGCTTTATTTCCGTTTCTGGGACAAGGCGTGCGGCACCGATCTGGGGCTTGGCCGCTTTGGCGATGCTGACCGCGGCGAGCGCGCCGCCGCCCCCTGAGGTCGACGTCAGCATCACCGGGCTGCGCAACAGCAAGGGCCAGGTCCTCGTCTGCCTGACCACCAATCCCAAGGCCTTTCCCGATTGCAGCAAGGACAAGGCGTCGGTGCGGATGGCGGTGGCGGCCAGCGCCGCCGCGCATTTCAAGATCGCGGCCCCCGCCAACGGCACCTATGCGATCGCGGTCGTCCATGACGAGAACAGCAACAACAAGATGGACCTCGCGATCTTCCTGCCCAAGGAGGGCTTCGGCTTCTCGCGCAACCCGACGATTACCGTCGGCGCGCCGAGTTTCAAATCGGCGAGCTTCGTCGTGACCGGCGACACCGCGCAGACGATCAAGATGAAATATATGCTCTAGTGAGCGCGCGGGCGGGCCGCTAAAGCAGCGCGCGTGACCGCTTTATCCCCCCGCATCGCCGCTTTCGCCGACCGCTGGCCCAAGCTGATCGCCCTGCTGCTCGGCGCCGTGTCGGCGACCGGTTTCGCGCCGCTCCATTTCTGGCCGCTGACGCTGATCGCGCTTGCCGGCTGGATGGCGCTCGTCGCGCGTAGCCCGAAAGGGCGGCGCGCCTTTGGCATCGGCTGGGCCTTCGGGGTCGGGCATTTCACGATCGGGCTGAACTGGATCGCGACCGCCTTCACCTATCAGGCGGCGATGCCGGCGTGGCTCGGGTGGATCGCGGTGGTGCTGCTGGCGCTGTATCTGGCGGTCTATCCGGCGCTGGCGGCGTGGGGGGCGTGGATGGTCCGGCGTATCGATCACAGCGACTATCCGCTCGCCAGCACCTCGTTCGTCCCGGCGTTCGCGGCGCTGTGGATTCTCACCGAATGGCTGCGCAGCTGGGTCTTCACCGGCTTTGCCTGGAACCCGCTCGGTGCGACGGTCGTGTGGGCGGCCGACCCGGTCAAGTGGATCGGCACCTATGGCCTGTCCGGCCTCGTCGTTTTCGTGGCGGGCCTCTACATATTGCCGTTCCTCCAGTCTCGCCCCGCGCCTGAAGCCAAGCCACAATTGACCCCGCGCCAGGAGCTTAAGCACCAGCTGGGATTTGGCGTCGTAATGGCGATTGCCATCGCGGGCGTCTATTTCACCCCCTTCGCTGGCGGCAACCCGCCCGCGACCTCCAAAATCCCGATCACCGTCGTCCAGCCCAATGTCGGGCAGGAGGATAAGTGGGTCGGCATCAAGGCCGGGGTCAATTTCGCCAAGCTGGCGCGGCTGACGGTGCCGCGCGGCGATCAGCCGCGGCTGATCCTGTGGCCCGAGGCCGCGATCCCCGACTATCTCGAAACCGGCTATCCGACCTATTATTACGAGCGCTCGCCCGCCGAAGCGCGGATGCGGCTGACCAATTTGATGAACCCCGGCGACGTCCTGCTGCTCGGGGCGCTGAAGCTGGAGATCGACGACAGCGGCGAGGTCGTCGGCGCGCGCAACGCGGTGATGACCGTCCATGCCGACGGCAGGCTCGGCCCGCGCTACGACAAGTCGCATCTGGTGCCGTACGGCGAATATCTGCCGATGCGGCCGATATTGTCGGCGATCGGCCTGTCGCGTCTCGCGCCCGGCGATATCGATTTCTGGCCGGGTCCGGGACCGCGCACGCTCGACCTCGGCGCCTTCGGCAAGGCGGGGCTGCAGGTCTGTTACGAGATCATCTTTTCGGGCCAGGTCGTCGACCGCGACCATCGCCCAGACTTCATCTTCAACCCGTCGAACGACGCCTGGTTTGGCGGCTGGGGTCCGCCGCAGCATCTGGCACAGGCGCGGCTGCGCGCGATCGAGGAAGGGCTGCCCGTCGTCCGCTCGACCCCTACGGGCATCAGCGCGGTGATCGACGCCAACGGCCGCATCCTCGACTCGCTGCCGATGCACCGCGCCGGGCGGATCGACACCGTCCTGCCGCCGGCGCACGCACCGACGCCGTTCGCGCGCTATGGCAACATACTTCCCGTCGGATTTGCGCTGCTGCTGCTCGCAGCCGCCATTGCCTTTCGGCGGCGCGGGCGTTAACAGCGCCCACACATAAAGCTTCCTTTATATTCGATCCAAGAAGGCTCCCATGCGCAACAGCTTCCTCTTCACGTCCGAAAGCGTTTCCGAAGGGCACCCCGACAAGGTGTCGGACCAGATCAGCGATTCGATCGTCGACCTGTTCCTGTCGAAGGACCCCGAAGCGCGCGTCGCCTGTGAAACGCTGACCACGACCCAGCTCGTCGTCCTCGCCGGTGAAATCCGCTGCAAGGGCGTGTTCGAGAACGGCGAATGGGCGCCGGGCGCGCTCGAAGAGATCGAGGCCACCGTGCGCAACACGGTCCGGGAAATCGGCTATGAGCAGGACGGCTTCCATTGGGAGACCTTCCGCTTCGAGAACAACCTCCACGGCCAGTCGGCGCATATCGCGCAGGGCGTCGACGAAAGCGGCGACAAGGACGAAGGCGCCGGCGACCAGGGCATCATGTTCGGCTATGCGTCGGACGAGACCCCCGATCTGATGCCCGCGACGCTCGATTACAGCCACAAGATCCTCGAGCGTATGGCCGCCGACCGCAAGGCGGGAACCGCGCCCTTCCTCGAGCCCGACACCAAGAGCCAGGTGACGCTGCGCTACGCCAACGAGCGCCCGGTCGAGGCGACCGCGATCGTCGTGTCGACCCAGCATGCGCCGGGCTATTATTTCCACAATGGCGAAGGCGACGAAGCCAAATACGCCGAGCTGCGCGACTATGTGAAGGGCGTCATCGCCGACGTGCTGCCCGCCGAACTGCTCACCGCCAACACCGTCTATCACATCAATCCGACCGGCCGTTTCGAGATCGGCGGCCCCGACGGCGACGCCGGGCTGACCGGCCGCAAGATCATCGTCGACACCTATGGCGGCGCCAGCCCGCACGGCGGCGGCGCGTTCAGCGGCAAGGATCCGACCAAGGTCGACCGCTCGGCCGCCTATGTCACCCGCTACCTCGCCAAGAACATCGTCGCCGCGGGCCTCGCGCGCCGGTGCACGATCCAGCTCAGCTACGCGATCGGCGTCGCCGAACCGCTGTCGATCTATGTCGACCTGCACGGCACCGGAAATGTCGACGAAGGCAAGCTCGAAGCCGTGATCCCGCAGCTCGTGCGCCTGACGCCGAAGGGCATCCGCACCCACCTCGGCCTCAACAAACCGATCTACAAGCAGACCGCAGCTTACGGCCATTTCGGCCGCACCGCGACTGGCGATACGTTCCCCTGGGAACGCACCGACCTGGTCGACAAGCTGAAGGCCGCACTCGCCGAATAAAGCGCCGCAAGGCCCGCTTGCCATCGCCCTCCCGTTCTGACAGCTATCGGCTGGGAGCGGGGGGATCGATGATGACAAGCATATGGTATCGGGCAGTTTTTATCGCTTCGGCGCTGATCGCCGTTCCCGTCGCGGCGCAGGAACCGCTGGCGGTCGCCGAGGGCAAGCCGTGGACGCACGCACATAGCGGCATCACCATCCCCGCCGCGCTCGACGAACTGCCGCGCGTGCGCGCCACCAGCTTCGCGGCGCCCGAACTCGACATCAGCCAGAATTTCGCGTCGGACGACGGGCGCGAATCGCTCACCGTCTACATCTTTCGCAACACCAACGGCGCGGTCCCGGTCTGGTTCGCGCAGGCGCAGCGCGCGATCAGCCTGCGCACCGACCTAGCCGATCCGCCGCTCGGCGTCGCGCCGGTCGCCTTCACCCCGCCCGGACAAAGCACTGCGAGCGGGATCAAGGCGGTGTTTGCGCCCATTGGTGTCGAGGGCATCCGCAGCACCGGCGTCGCGCTGTTCGCGGTCGGCGACTGGTATGTGAAGCTGCGCGCCAATTCTGCGACGCTGACCCCCGCCGACCTGTCGGGCTGGATGGAGGGGGTGCTGGCCGAACTCACATTGCCGCGCGGCACCGCGCCCGCGGTGCGCCCGATCGCCGATTGCGCGCCGAAGCTGGTCTTTGGCCCCGACGCGACCGATTCGACGCTACCCGACACCGCATTGACCGCAGGGGTGAGGACCGCGGCGGCGCGGATGGTAGGCACGCGCTGGTGCCTCGACCAGGTCGTGCGCGGTAATCAGGCGGTGTACCGCCCCGACGGCGCGCGCGACCGCTATCTGCTGGCGACCGGCGACAATGGCAAGGCGTTCGCGGTCGAGCCGCAGGGGGCCGCCGGCGCGACCTATTATTCGGCCAATCTGGTGGGCGCCCGCCAAACTTTCACGATCGTCGCGCAGGACAGGATGCCGTCACCGCAACACGTCCTCGATCTGGCCGCCGCCGACCGCAGCGTTGCGGCGATCGAGACTTGGCCGACACGCTAACTGGCCGGCAACATTACTTAAAACGTGCCGAATCGATCCCTAAAAGAATCAATTGCCAGCGGACCGGTAAACAGTAGACTCCGGAGCCGGGGGTCGCGGCAATTGTGCCATGGAATCCCTGTTGCTTGCAGAAATGAGGGGGGTACCATGACGGATATTCCGAATATCATTTGGGCGTGGGGTTGTTTCGTGGCGCGCAGCCACGGCACCGGATGCCATTTTACCCAAGCGCTCGATTATTCCCAAGCCAGCGAGCTCGATGGCGGCGACGACGGCGGCTCCTATCATCGCTACCAATGCTCCGCGACGATGAACGATGTGCAACTGTCGGTCCGGCAGTCGACCCCGAACCCCAGTTCCTATGTCGCGTCGGACATCTGGTACGACAATGACACGAGCACCCAGCAATCGATTACCTTCGCCGCCAGCACCTCGACGACGCAGACCTATACGATGTCGATCACCGAATCGATCAGCCTCGGCATCGAAATGTCGGTGACCGTCGGGGTGGCGGGGGTCGCCACCGACACGTCGAAGGTATCGCTGACGATGTCGGTCTCGTCGACCCAGTCGCAATCGACGACCGCCCAGCACAGTTGGTCGGTATCGATCCCGGTGACGATCCCGGCGCAAAAATCGAACCATTGCATCGCCTATATGGACACGCAGGATTTCACGATCCCCTGGACCGCCGATTGCCGGATCAGCGGCAGCGTCGCGGTGTGGTTCGACGACTGGATCGACATCAACGGCGGCAGCAACGTCCATCACCTGTGGTTCGTGCCGATCGGCTATGTGCTCGACGCGGTGGTCGCCAACAATCTGTATGACACGACCGGTTTCCGCGCAGACGGCGCCGATGTCGTCGGCACCATTTCGGGCACCTTCTCGGGCAGCGAGGGTATCGACATCAACGCCCGTCCCGAGGAACAACCGCTGCGTCCGCGCCCGATGATGAAAGTGATGGTGCCGACCGCGGTGCCCGGAAAGACGGGGCTGGTCGCCGCCTGATCGCCCTCTTCGATGCCACTTGCCTTGCCCTCCCCGATCTGACAGCGTCGCTGCCAGATCGGGGAGGGTCATCATGCGAAACCGTTGGATCAAGGGGCTTATTGTCGCGGGCGCGCTCATGCTTGTCCCGGCGGCACCCGTCGCCGCGCAGCAGGATCTGGCGATCAGCCATGGCGAGGCCTGGACCCACGCGCACAGCGGTATCACCGTGCCCGCGACGCTCGGCGGCAATGCGCTGACCAAGGCCAAGGCCTATGCGCAGGACGAACTCGACGTCGGCCTGTCGTTCGAGCCGGAGGGGACCGAGGATTTCATTTCCTTCTACATCTTCCGCAACACCAATGGCGCGGCGCCGGTCTGGTTCGCGCAGGCGCAATCGGCGATCGAGTTGCGCGACGCCTTCGGAGCGCCGATGCTCGTCGAACCGCCCCACGCGATTGCCCTACCCGGTCAGACGGTGACCAGCGGCCTGCGCGCCATCTATGCGCCGCAGGCCGGCGCGCCCTTCACCAGCACCGGGGTCGTACTGGTGCCGGTTGGCGACTGGTATGCGAAATTCCGCGTCACCTCGCGGCGGCGCACCCCCGCCGAACTCGGCGCGCTGATCGACAAGGTGGTGGCGCAGATTCAATGGCCCGCACAGGCAGCCCCCGTTGCGGCCCTGCCGGTCGTCGCGTGCGCCGCGCCGCTGACATTCGCCAAAAAGTCCAAGGATGTACGCAGCGACGGGCTGACCGACATCTTGGGTGCGGCGCTGATGTCGGCCGCTACGGGCGACGATACGATCAAGAAGGAACCGGCATCGACCGCCCCGGTGCAATGGTGCCGCGACCGCCAGCTCAGCGCCAATGTCGCGACCTACCGTCCGGGCGAAAGCAAGGACGGCTATCTGCTCGCGCTCGGCGACAATGGGAATGGTCTCTGGGTCGGCCTGTCGGCGATGAACGCGGTGATGGCCGAAATCGAGGGCAAGAAGGCGACTCCCAATTACAGCGTGACGCTGCACACCGCGGCGCAGGACGTGAATTTCATAGCGCAGGACCGCCTGCCGTCGCCCGAACGCGCGGGCGAGATCCTCAAGGCGAATCGCCGCGCCAGTACGGTGACGACCTGGGGCAAGGAACGCACCGTCGAGATCAACAGCAGCGGCATCAAATAGCTTCCGCCCGGCGCCGCGGCGCGCTAACGCGCGCGCCATGACTGCTTACAAGCCCGGCGATCCGACGACGATCAACCGCCTCTATGGCCGCTCGAAAGGCAAACCGCTGCGCGCGGGCCAGCAGGACCTGATCGACACGCTGCTGCCGCAGATCGCGGTGCCGCTCGAAGGCGAGGTCACCGCCGAAGCGCTGTTCGGCTATGACCGCCCGCTGCATTTCGAGATCGGCTTCGGCGGCGGCGAGCATATGGCGGGGCGCGCCGACATGTTGCCCGACCATGGTTTCATCGGCGCCGAACCCTTTATCAACGGCGTCGCGCAGGCGCTGGTCCATGTCGCGGGCGACCATGGCGCCGGCCTGCCGCTCGGCAATGTCCGTATCCATCATGGCGACGCGCTCGAAGTGCTGCGCCGCATTCCCGACGGCGCGCTCAGCTTCGCCTATCTGCTCCACCCCGACCCCTGGCCCAAGGCGCGCCATGCCAAGCGGCGGATGATGAACGACGGCCCGATCGACCTGATCGCGGCGAAACTCAAGCCCGGCGGCGAGTTCCGCTTCGGCACCGATCATCCGGTCTATCTGGAACATGCGCTGATGGTGATGCGCCGCCACCGCCACCAATATGAATGGCTGGCCAAGGACGCGCAGGACTTTCTCGTCCGCCCCGCCGGCTGGCCCGAAACCCGCTACGAGGCCAAGGCCCGCGCGCAGGGCCATGAGGTGTGGTATTTCCGCTACCGGCGGCGCTGAGGCTCGCTAGCCGGCGACGATCCGGCGGAGGCCCGGCGAAGGCGCCTTCACTGACCGATCGAGCGCGTCGAGCGTCGCCAGCGCCATCGCGCGATAGGCGGGCAGCAATTCGGGACAGTCGCGTTCGAGCGCGGCGAGATGCGCGGCGATTGTGTCGCCGTCGCCGCGCAGCAGCGGCCCCGACAACGCCCCGAAGCCTTTGGCCAGGCTGTTCTCCAGCGCCGCCCGCACCAGCGGCGCGAGCAAGGCCTCCGGCTCGTCGGCACCCGCGACGCGCAACGCGTGCGATGCCCCGCCGAGCAAGGTCACCAGATGGTTCGCGGCGTGCGACAGCGCGGCGTGATAGAGCGCGCGGCGATCCTCGGCGATCGCGACCGCCACGCCGCCGAGCAGGCCGACGAGCGTCCGCGCCTCGGCCAGCGCCTCGCCATCGGGCGCGGTGATCGCGAAGCGCGCACCCGCCATGCGCTCGACCTCCTGCACCGGGTCGCCGGTGAAGGTCATCGCCGGATGGACCGCCGCGGTCAGCGCGCCGCGCGCGGCCAGCGGTGCCAGCACCGCAGCGCCGCTGCCGCCGCTGACATGGCAGACGAACGGGTCGCGGCCCGGCGCCAGCGCCGCAGCCAGGCTGGCCGCGACCGCCGCCAAGGCATCGTCGGCGACCGCAAGGACGATCGCGTCGCAACGCTCCGTCAGCCATTCGATCGCTTCCGCCGCGCGGGCGCCGGCCACTTCCGCGGCATCCCGCACGCGCTCGGGCGAGCGTCCCCACAGCAGCACCGGCTCGGCCGAGAACGGCGCCAGCGCCAGCGCCAGGGCCCGCGCCACGCGCCCCGACCCGGCGATGCCGACGCGATGATAGCGAACCGCCATCAGCCCGCCAGCTTCGGCAGCCCGTCCATGATCGCGGTCAGCGCCAGCGCATTCTCGCGCTCCATCGCGCTGTGCCCGGCGTTGGTGATCACATTGGTCGCGGGTTCGGCCCCCGCCCCGCGCAGCGCCGCGACAAGGCGCGACGCCTGCGTCAGCGGGCAAACCTGGTCGAAACGGCCATGGACGATATGCACCGGGATTTTCGCGAGGATATCGGCGCTGCCGAGCAGGTGGCCGGGTTCGATGAACAGGTTGTTGGCGAAATAATGCGCCTCGATCTGCGCGAAGCATAGCGCGAAATCGGCGTCGCCGAACTTGCCCGTCGCCGCCGATTCGGGGATCATATTCGAGATCACCCCTTCCCACAGCGACCAGGTGACCGCGGCATCGAGCTGCTTCTCGCGCTCGGCGTCGGTCGCGGGGACCATGTCGAAGATGCGCTTGTACGACGCCATGACGTCGCGCCGCTCCTCGGGGGTCAGCACCGACAGCAGCTCGGCCCATTCGTCGGGATAATGGATATAGGCGCCGGGCGCGGTCAGCGCATAGGGCGCCTCGTGAAAGCTCGCGGCATTGCCCTGATAGAGATAGTCGAGATCCTCGGCCGCGCCGAGGAAGATGCCGCGCAGGATCAGGCTGGCGCAATGGCCGGGGTGCTCGATCGCATAGGCCATGGCGAGTGTGCTGCCCCAGCTGCCGCCAAAGACATGCATCTTGCCCGTGATACCCAGCGCGTCGCGGAGCTTGACGATGTCGCCGATCAGGTCGGCGGTGGTGTTGTGACGCAGCGCCACGGCAGGCCCCGCCGAGGCGACCGTCGGCTCGCTCTTGCCGCAGCCGCGCTGGTCGAACAGGATCACGCGGTAGCGCGCGGGGTCGAAGAACCGCGCCATGTCGGGGGCGCAGGCGCCGCCGGGACCGCCGTGGAGGAACATCACCGGTTCGCCGTCGGGATTGCCATACTCCTCCCAGTACAGGCGGTGGCCGGCGTCGCTGTCGATGTCGAGCAGGCCGCTGCCGAGCGGAACGGCGGCGGGATAGACCCAGGCGTCGCCGATCTTGCTGCTCGCCTGAAGGCGCGAAAAATCCATGGTCAGCTCCCGATACCGAGCAGTTCGACGGTGAAGAACAGGGTCGCGCCGCCGGGGATCGGGCCTCTGCCGCCGGCGCCATAGGCGAGATAATAGGGAATCGCGAATTCGACCTTGTCGCCCACCGCCATATAGGTGACGCCCTCGGTCCAGCCGTCGATCACGCGGTTGAGCGGAAAGGTCGCGGGCTCGCCGCGTGCGACCGAGCTGTCGAAGATGCTGCCGTCGACGAAGCTGCCGACATAATGGACGGTGACCGAGTCACTCGGTCCCGGGCGCGGCCCGGCGCCGGTGCCCGCGACGCGGCGCCAGCGCAGCCCGCTCGCCATCACGTTCCAGCCGTTGCCGGCATTGCGTTCGGCGAGCGCCGCCGACTGGCGGTTGAGCCAGGCGGTGCTCACCTGCTGCGTCGGGGCATCCTGCGCGGCGGTCGGCACGGCGAACGCCATCAGGCTGGTGGCGGCAAGGACGGAAAGGCGGCGCGATAGGGTCATGGACGAAAACTCCCGGTTGGAGTTCGCGGCATAACCGCCCGGTGCCGCCGCGCAATCCCCCGCACCAACAAATCGGGGCGGCCCTGTGTCAGGTGCCGCCCCAGTTGGTGGATCCGTCGGGGAGAGGGAGAGGACGGATCGGAGATTGGTGTCGTGGTGGCTTAGGCTTAGTTGGCCGACGCCATCTTGCTGTCGGTTTCGAGTTCGGCGACGCCGGCGAGCTTGAGCGCGGCGCGGAACTGCTTGGCGGCGGCGCGTTCGTTGCCCGCTTCGCAAAGCTTCTTGCCGGTCGACACGAAGCGCTTGGCATTGACCTGCTTGCCGGCTTCGGCGCCGTCGGCGGCGGTGGCGGCCTGATCGGCGAGACCGGCGCAGCGATAGTCGCTGGCCGACTGGGCGTAAGCGGGCGAGGTGGAGGCGACGAGGCCGGTGAAGGCGAGAGCCGAAGCCGCGACGATCGTGAAGGCGGTCGGGAAGCTGCGGAAGGTGGAGAGCTGAATGGCCATGGGAGAGGTTCCTTTCGTTTCGTTGTGCAACCTTTTTAGCTGCGCTTGCGCGCATAGATAATCCTCTATAATCTGCAAGTGCCTTGAAGCAGGATTTAACAATCCCCCATGGGGTGCTCGACGGGATCGAAGCTTTCCTGCGTGTCGCGGTCAGGCGGAGCTTTTCCGCCGCGGCCTCCGATCTTGGCGTTTCCCCCTCGGCGATCAGCCAGACGATCAAGGGCCTCGAGGCCCGCGTCGGCGCGCCCTTGTTCATGCGCACGACGCGCAGCGTCGGGCTAACCCAGGCGGGCGAGATGTTCCTCGAACGCGCCGCCCCCGCCTATGCCGGGCTTGCCGACGCCTATGAAGCGGCGCGCAACCTTGGCAACCGGCCCGCCGGACGGTTGCGCATCAACCTGATGCGCGGCGCGATCCAGCCCTTGTTCGAACCGATCATCGCGGGCTTTTGCGAAACCTATCCCGACATCGAGCTCGAAATCTACGCCGAGGATGCGCTCGCCGATCTCAGCGCCGGGGGCTTCGACGCCGGGGTGCGGATGGGCGAATCGCTCGACGCCGATGTCATCGCGGTCCGCCTGACCGGGCCGTTCCGCTTCGCCGCCTTTGGCGCCCCCGCCTATTTCGAACGCCATGGCCGGCCGCAGGAGCCCGCCGACCTGCGCCATCATCGCTGCGTGCGGCTCCGCCTGTCCAGCGGCGGGCTGCTCCCCTGGTCGTTCATGGACGGCAATCGCGAGATCGAAATTGGGGTCACCGGCCCGGTGATCGTCAACGACCAGAGCGCGATCATCATGGCGGTGCGCAGCGGCATCGCGCTGGGCATGACCGCCGAACCCGTGCTCGAGGAACTGGTCGCGCGCGGCGAGGTCGAACTCGTGCTGCCCGAACGCGCGGTGTCGACCGCGGGGCTGTTCCTCTATTATCCCAGCCGCAAACAGGTGATGCCGAAACTGCGCGCCTTCATCGATTATGCGCGCGAATATCTTCCCGACGACATCGGCCGCTAAACCCCGGCAAAGCAGGGCTTCGGCATGGCGTAGAAACTATTCCCTTCACCGGGGGGAGAAAAATTGCTCTGGCGCAAGGACGAGAATCGCGGCAGCAGGTTGTCAACTAAAAGGGTTGGAATAAGATTATGATCGATTTCGCGGCCATCGACTTCTCGGCCTTGCTTCCCTTCATCCTGATCGGGTTCGCGGCGCAGCTCGTCGATGGCGCGCTCGGCATGGCGTTCGGCGTGATCTGCAACACCCTGCTCGTCGCGGTGCTCGGCGTGCCGCCGGCGACCGCCTCGGCCCGCATCCATGTCGTCGAAATCTTCACCACCGGCGCTTCGGGGCTCAGCCATTTGTTCCATCGCAACATCGAATGGCCGCTCTTCTGGCGGCTGTTGATCCCCGGCATGATCGGCGGAGTCCTCGGCGCCTATGTGCTGTCGTCGCTGCACGCCGACGCCGTGAAGCCCTTCGTGCTCGGCTATCTGGTGCTGATCGGCGTGTGGCTGCTGATCCGCGGCCTGCTCTATCCCCCCAAGTTCGAAAAGCCCAAGATCGTTGCGCCGCTTGCCGTTGTCGGCGGCTTTCTCGACGCCGCGGGCGGCGGCGGCTGGGGTCCGGTCGTGACCTCGAACCTGCTCGTCCAGGGCGGCGAACCGCGCAAGGTCGTCGGCACCGTCAACAGCGTCGAATTTTTCCTCGCGCTCACCGTATCGGCCGCCTTCATCTATCAACTCGGCTTCGAGCAAATCCTGGGCCCGACGCTGGGCCTGATCATCGGCGGCGTCGCCGCCGCGCCGCTGGGCGCGATGATGGCGAAACGCTTCTCGCCCAAGGTGATGCTGGTGATGGTCGGCATCGTGCTGATCGCGACGAGCGCCTTCGGGCTGTACAAGTCGCTGACCTGAGCGGGACCGGTTTCGACCGGTTGCGGACGATAGAGATGTGGACCCCGGCGAAAGCCGGGGTCCAGCATTGCAACGCAAACCTCGCGTATTTCCGCACTGGGCCCCGGCTTTCGCCGGGGTGCATAAGTGGGCAGCTCCCCACCCCAAAGCCGACATTCGTTCCGTGGGTTTGCAAAAGATATGGTCGCCCTATTTACGCCCCGTCCCGCGATCGGTTGTGAAAGCTTGCGCGCCGCGCGGCGGCGTCGCGGTCGAAGCCGGCGTTGCGCATGATTTCATGGTCCAGCCCCTCGGCCA
Organism: Sphingopyxis sp. GW821-FHT02C12; assembly: GCF_059421785.1. NCBI lineage: Bacteria > Pseudomonadati > Pseudomonadota > Alphaproteobacteria > Sphingomonadales > Sphingopyxidaceae > Sphingopyxis > Sphingopyxis sp. GW821-FHT02C12. Next base: position 474,655 of record NZ_JBWKVQ010000001.1, on the reverse strand, counting down.
GCCGCATGCCGTCGGTGTTGTAGATCAGCCGCTTGTTTTCGGCATTGCTGTGCCAGCTGTTGGCGAGGATGGTCCGCGCCAGTTCGGCGACCGCGCCCGCCAACTGCCCCGCGGCGACGCGCTGGTTGACGAGCCCCATCGCCACCGCCTCGTCGGCGCCATAGGGGCGGCAGGTCAGCATCATTTCCAGCGCCTTGGCGTGACCGACGCGCCGCGGCAACCGCTGCGACATGCCCCAGCCTGGGACGAGCCCCCATTTGCCGTGGGTATCGGCGAAGCGCGCGCTGTCGTCGCAGACGATGAAATCGGCCGACAGTGCCATTTCGAGCCCGCCGGTGAAGCAGATGCCCTGTACCGCGGCGATCACCGGCTGGCGCAGGCGGGTGAGCAGTTCAAGCGTCTGAACCTCGCGTCGCAGCCAGCCGAGCGCGTCGGCGTGGGGCTTTTCCGACAGGTCATGCCCTGCACAGAAATCGGTGCCGGCGGCGCGCAACACGATCAGCCCGATGTCGGCGTCCTGTTGCAGCACGAGCAGATGCGTCCGCAGTGTCTTGAACAATTCGCGATTGATCGCGTTCTTTTTTTCGGGCCGATTGAGGGTCAGCGTCGCGACGCCGTCGGCGTCATCGCGCAGCACCAGATTGTCGGTCGCTGTCTCGTTCGTCATGTCAAAGCCTCCGGTTCGGCCAAGGATTGCCCGATCGTGCGAACGAAGCGGGCGGTGTCGGCGCCGTTGATGACGCGGTGGTCGTAACTCAGCGACAGCGGCATCATCAGGCGCGGCTGAAAGGCGGCGCCGTCCCAAACGGGCTGCATCCGCGACGGCGTGACTGCCAGAATCGCGACCTCGGGCTGATTGATGATCGGGGTGAAGCCCGTGCCGCCGATCCCGCCGAGCGAGGTGATCGTCATGCAGCCCCCCGACATGGCGCTCATCGGCAAGCCCTTGTCGCGCGCCTGCGCGCTGAGCGCCGCAAGCTCGGCCGCCAGCGTCGCGACATCCTTGTCATCGACGTCGCGCAGCACCGGCACGAGCAGGCCGAGCGGGCCGTCGACCGCGATCCCGATGTGAAAATATCGCTTGAGGACGAGCGTCTTGCCGTCGTCCGAAAGCGACGCGTTGAAATTGGGAAAGGCCGCCAGCGCGCGCGCCAGCGCCTTGGCGAGGAAGATCAGCGGTGAAATCCGGACGCCGGGTCCCAGGGCCTTGCGATGCGCGTCGAGCGCGGTCACGTCGATATCGTCGTGATGCGTGACATGCGGAATCTGGGTCCAGCTCTGGGTCAGGCGGCGCGCCACCACTTTCTGGAAACCGCTCAGCGGCACCGTTTCGACGGCGCCGAACGCGGCATGTTGGTCCTCGGGCGAAGTCGGTGTCATTCTTTTCCTCTCGCTGGCATCACGGTGTGACGGGGTTCCCGAATCCATCCGCGACGCGCGGAAGCGGACTCAGGCCTTGCACATATATATCATAATCATATAGACCTTAAAGCAAGAGAGATACGCTGCGATGGCGAGGATTATGACGGAAGAGGAATATGCGGCGCTCGGGCTTCAGGCGCCCCCGGTTCGAATCGATCCCCCCGGCGCGCCGCGTGACGTCGCCGGCCTGATCGAACGCGCGGTGGCGCAATGCCCCGACGACGAGGCACTGGTCGACAGCCAGCGCGCCTATGATTTTCGCACGCTGGCACAGGCGGTCACGGCCGCCGCCGCGCTGTTCGACGCCGCCGGAATCCGCGCCGGCGACCGCGTCGCGGCGTCGCTCGGCAACGAGAATGCGCTCGTCATCGCCTTCTTCGCCGCGATGCGGCTCGGCGCCGTCTGGGTCGGGATCAACCGCATCCTGCCGGCGGACGACAAGCGCTATATTCTGGCACATAGCGGGACGACGCTGCTGCTCGCCGACAGCAGTATCGCGGCGCAGGTCGACGCGCTGCGCCCAGACCTGCCCGAACTTGCCCACGCCTGGATCCTCGATGCCGAGGACCGCGACGGTGGCTGGCACGCGGCGCTGGCCGACGCCGCCCCGGCGACCGCACCGCGGCCGGAGATCGACCCCTTCGCGCCCGCCGCGATCATGTACACCAGCGGCACGACCGGGGTGCCAAAGGGAGTCGTCCACAGTCAGCACAATATGATCACCGTCCCTGCCGCAGGGTTCGCGCACGGGCTGATGTCGCCCGAGGCGCGGCGCGGATCGGCGCTGCCGCTGACGATCACCAATGTCATGATCCTCGGCCCGGTATCGGCTTTCCTCGCCTGCCGGCCGTTTCTCTTTGCGCCGTCGATCAAGATCGAACCCCTGATCGCGTGGATCGGCGAACAGCGGATCGGGCAGATCGCCTTCGTCCCGACGATGATCTATGACCTGCTGCAGACCGATCTCGACCTTCCCGACGGCTTCCGCATGTCATCTGGCGGCGCGCCGCTGCCGCAGGCGATCCGCGAATCCTTCTTTCGCCGCCATGGCTATGATGTCTCGACCTCCTATGGCCTGACCGAAGCGCCGACCGTCGTCGCCCAGTCGTTCGACGCCGTCGCGCCCGAGGGAGCGAGCGGGCGCGCACTGCCGCATTTCGAGATCACGATCCGCGATGCCGAGGGCGAACCGCTGCCGACCGGCACGGTGGGCGAGGTGTGTTTCGGACCGGTCCGCACCGGCCCCTGGGCGAATGTCTATACCCCGCCGCTCGGCTATTGGCGCGAACCCGAAAAGACCGCGGCGCTGCTGCGCGGCGGGGTCGTCCATTCGGGCGATCATGGCAGCCTCGACGCCGACGGCTGGCTGAGCATCGCCGACCGCAGTTCGGAACTGATCCTGCGCGGCGGATCGAACGTCTATCCCGCCGAGGTCGAACGTATCCTCCACACCCATGATGGCGTTGCCGACTGCGCGGTGGTCGGCAAACCCGACCTTAGGATGGGGATGCTGACCGTCGCCTGCATCGTGGCGGCGCGGCCCGATACCGACATGGCGGCGCTGGAGGCCGAACTGGTCGCGCTCTGCCGCGACAAGCTGACCCGCTATAAAGTGCCCGACCAATGGCGCTTTCTCGACCAGTTCCCGCGCAATGCGATGGGCAAGGTGGTGAAACCCAAATTGCGCGAGATCGTCGTCGCCGATTGAGGCTGCGCTGCGCCCCGGCGGCGCTCGACAGAAAGGAAATCCGATGCCCCGGCCCACCCAATTTCACAACCGGCTGGACGGCTGGCGCGCGATCGTCACCGGCGCCGGGACGCAGGGGGAGGGTGTCGGCACCGGAAAGGCGATCGCGGCGCTGTTCGCGGCCGAGGGTGCACGCGTCGCGCTGCTCGACCTCGAGGCCGAGCGCGCGCAGGCGACGCTCGATCTGGTCCGCGACCTTGGCGGCGACGGCATCGTGGTCGCGGGCAATGTCGCCGATCCGGCCGAAGCGGCGCGGATGACCGCCGAAAGCCTCGCCTGGCTCGGCGGCCTCGACATTCTGGTGAACAATATCGGGGTCGGCGCCGGCTCGGGACCGCTTCACGAGGTCGCGGTTGTCGATATCGACCGCGTCATGTCGGTCAATCTCGGCACGATCTTCAACATGTGCCGTCCTGCGATTCCGGCGTTGCTGGAGGGGCGGGGCAAGGCCATCGTCAATATCTCGTCGGTCGCCGGCATCCGTGCGCATGGCAATGCCGCCTATGGGCCCAGCAAGGCGGCGGTGATCCAGCTGACCGCCGAGCTCGCGGTGATGTACGGCCGCGACGGCATCCGCGCCAATTGCGTGGCGCCGGGGCATATCGTCACCCCGATGGTCGAGGCGCATCTTGTGGGCGAGCGCCGCCGGGTGCGCAGCGCGATCGCGCCGCTCGGCGTCGAGGGCGACGCCTGGGACATCGCGCAGGCGGCGCTGTTCCTGGCCGGACCCGAAAGCCGGTTCGTCACCGGCGTCACCCTGCCGGTCGACGGCGGGGTGACGCAGACGGGGCCGCTGGCGGCGTATGAGCGGGTGACCGGGCTATGAGCGCAGCCTTCGCTTCGGCGCTCGTGCCCTATGCGGGGCCGATCGCCGCCGCGGCGCTGCTCACCGAGGCTCAGCAGCGGACCGGGCTGTCCGACTGGGGCGGCAAGCGCTGGGACGAGGCGCGTTTCCGCCACGATCTCGAAATCTTGTGCGACGCGATCGAAGCCGGGGCGACGCTCACCGCGACCGGGCGCGACCGCACCCACAGCCGGCTGATCGCCATGCTCGTCTCACGGCTCCGTTATCTCGACGCGCGCAAGGCGGCGACCGGCGCCGATGCCGAGCGGATCGTCGCGCCGCTGATCGGATCGGGAATGCCGCGCGCCGGCACGACCTTCCTGCACGGGCTGATGGCGCAGGACCCCGGCAATCGCGGTGTCGCGGCGTGGGAAGCGGCGATCCCGTCGCCGCTCGCCGACGCGGCGGACCGGGAAGCGCTTTATACGCAAATCCTGGCGTTTCAAGGGATGACGGCGCCCGATGTGACCGCGATCCATCCGTTCGGCGCGGCCTTGCCCGAGGAATGCATCTTCCTGCAGGAAGGCAATCTCGGCAGCCTTTATGGCGTCTACTGGAATGTCCCCGCCTATCAGGCGGCGATCGCCGACAAGCTGCCGGGGGCCTTCGCCTGGCAGACGGCGATGATGCAATATCTGCAGATCGATCGTCCGCGCCGGCGCTGGGCGCTGAAGGGACCGGGCCACCTCTTCAACTGGCGCGAGCTGCTGATCGCCTTTCCCGATGCGCGCCTCTATGTGAACCACCGCGATCCGGGCAAGGTCATCCCGTCGATCGCCAGCCTGTTCTGCAAGCTGCGCTCGCTTTTTTCCGACGCGGCGGTCGATCCGCTGGCGATCGGCGCGCAGCAGCTCGCCGCCTGGCAGGTCGCGGTCGATGACTATTCCGCCTGGCGCGCGTGCGAGGGGGCCGAAGCGCGGGTCAGCGACGTGCTGTTCACCGATCTCGTCACCGATCCGCTCGAAACCGTCGCGCGCGTCTATGACGACCTCGACATTCCGCTCACCACTGCGGCGCGCGGCGCGATGGCCCGGCATCTCGAGACCGATCACCATGGTTCGGCGCCCGGTCGCAAATATGGGCTGGCCGATTACGGCCTCGACGAAGCGGCGATAGAGGGGGCCTTCGCGCCCTATATCGAACGCTTCGCCATCCAGCGGGAGAGACGGCAATGACCAATCCCATCGCCAATCCGGGCCAGTTCGCGGCCGAAGCCGATGTGCGGGCGATGCTGGGCGATCCGCGGATCGCCGCGACGCTGGCGCAGATCGAGGCGCTGTTCGGGCGCGGCTATGGCGACCGCATCCCCGCCGAAGCGCGGCCGTTGCTCGGGGATTTCGCCAGGGAATATCTGAACAACTGGCTGTTCAAGGCGGCGGCATCGGACGCCCAGCATCCGCGGTTCGTGCGCGACTTCATGCCGGCCTATTCGTGGCACGGCCATGATGTGCCCGGCGCGCGCACCGGCGGCGACAATCCCGACAATTGTTACCGGCTCGCGGGGATCGAACATGGCACGCGCTACCGGGTGACCGGCCGCATCCTCGACCGCAAGGCGGCCAATATATCGTTCACGCTGACCGCCAATTACGGCACGTCGCAGACGGTGCAGACGATCGAAGACCATGACATGCACTTCGATGCCGACGGACGTTTCGAATTGCTGATCGACGATGGCGCGGGCGAGGGGAGGGGCAATCGCCTGGCCACCCGCCCCGGCGTCAAATTCCTGTTCGTCCGCGATTCGATGATGGACTGGGCGCACGAGACGCCGCTCGACCTCGCGATCGAGCGATTGGGCGACGCGCGGGCCGATCCGATTTCGATCGATGACATGGTCACGCGCGCGACGAGCAATGCCCTGAACGATCTCTACCTCTATTTCTGGTTTCAGAATGTGTGGAGCGGCCTGACGCCCAACAGCATCACGCCGGCGCAGACGTTTCGCGGCGCGGGTGGCGGGCTGGTGACGCAGGGCATTTCGAACGGCAGCTATAAGCTCGGCCCCGACGACGCCGCGATCCTCGAATATGATCCGGCGGGGGCATCCTATGCCGCGGTGCAATTGACCGAATGGCTCTATCGCTCGCGCGACTATCACCGCATCCAGTCGAGCCTGACCGCCGCGCAGTCGGCGGTCGATGGCGACGGGCGGATCCGCCTCGTCATCGCGCGGCGCGACCCCGGGGTCCACAACTGGCTCGATACCGGCGGCCAGTCGCAGGTCTTCTCGATCCTCCGGTGGCAGCATATGCCCGCCGACGGTCCGCCGCTCTTTTCCAGCCTGCGCCTGACGACGATCGACCGGTTGAAGGGCGATCTGCCCGCCGACACATGCTGGGTCGATCAGGGCGAGCGCGCGGCGCAACTGGCGGCGCGGCTTGCCGCCTATGGCCGCCGGATCGGCTGAGGCCATGACCGGCAAGCCCGCGGCCCTGCTCGCGCTCGCCGCGGGTGCGGATGACGGCATTTTCCTCGCCCAGGTTCCCGAACCGCTGTGCGTCGGGCCGCCCGCGCATCAGTTCCTGTTCGGTGGCATAGCGCTCGCGGCCGCCATTGAGGCGATGGAGCGGCGAACGGGGCGGCCCGCGCTCTTCGCCTCGGCGCAGTTCCTGACCTGGGCGCGGCCGGGCGACACGCTTTCTTTCGATACCGAAATCGTCGCCGACGGGCGGGTGGTGCGCCAGTGCCGGGTGACGGGACGATGCGGTCAGCCCGCCTTTCTTCACGTCCAGGGCGCATGCGGCGGACAGGATGCCGCCATCGCGCGTCGCGACGCAGCGATGCCCGTCGTACCGCCGCCGGACGCGTGTCCGGGCCGGTCGATGGCGCGGCGCTTGTCGACAAACCTCAACGCCTTGCTCGAGTTCCGGCTAGCAAGCGGTGCCATCCCCGATCGGGCCGATTGGAGCGGCCCCGGCGGCGTCGACCTTGCATGCTGGATTCGTGCGCGCTGCGGCGCGCCGCTCGACCGCAGATTGCTGGCGGTCGTTGCCGACTGTGCCTTTCTGGCCCTCGATGATGCGCTCGGACCGACGACGAGAGGCAGCAGCCTCGACAATGCCATCCGCTTCGTCGCCGCGCCGGTCGGCGAATGGGTGCTCGCGGCGATGCATGTCAACGGGGGTGAAAACGGCATCGCGCATATCGCGACACGGCTCTTTTCCGAGGACGGCGTCCTGCTTGCGGTCGCCGGGCAGACGATGCGGCTGCGCGGCTGACCCGCCAAAGCGAGAAGGCTTGCCAAAGCTCAAAACAGTATACTAAATAAGCTATAATGTGATTCGATGGAAGAGGAACGACGCATGACCGACGCCCCGACGAGCCACCTGCCGCTGCGGATCGAGGAGATTACCGCCGAATGGCTCACCTCGATCCTCGCCGAGCGCTTCCCGGGCACAGTGGTGACCGAGGCGCATATCGGCACGGTCATCGCGGGCACCGCGACCAAGGTCCGCCTGCTGCTGTCCTATAATGACGCCGGACACGCCCACCGCCTGCCGCCGACGATGTGGCTGAAGGGCGGGTTTATCCGCCACGCCTACACCTTCGACGATTCCTTCGTGAACGAGGCGAAGTTCTTCGCGAGCTGGGCGCCCGAGATGAACATCCACATTCCCGGCGCCTATTGGTCGGGCTGGCACGACGAGGTTCAAGGGCTGGTGCTGATGGAGGATCTGTCGGCGCGCAACGTCAGCTTCGGCGATGCGCGGCGGTTGATCACGATCGACCAGCAGGCGCAGACGCTCGAACTGCTGGCGCGGATGCACGCGCGCTGGTGGCAGTCGCCCGAACTCAAGACGTTGCGCAACTTCTCGACCGTCTGGCAGGCGGCCGACCGGGTGGTGATGATGATGCTCGAACCCGAATATTTCGACGCGTGCATGAACCACCGCCGCTGCGCCGCCTATGTCGGGCCCTATCGCGACCGCGACCGGATCAAGGCGGGGCTGCGGATGCAGTGGAAGCGGTCGGTGGAAATCCCGCAATGCTTCTCGCACGGCGACGCCCATCTCGGGAACATGTTCTTCGAAACCGACGGCCGGCCGGGCTTTCTCGACTGGCAGGCGTGGCAGGAGGGACCGTATATGCACGACGTCGCCTATTCGATCATCGGCAATCTGAAGGTCGAGGATCGCCGGTCGGCGGAAAAGGACTTGCTCGCCGGCTATCTCGAAGCGCTGAAAACGCACGGGGTGGCGACGCCGCCGAGCCGCGCGGACGCGTGGGAGGCCTATCGCCGCCATGCGATGCACGGCTTCATGTGGCCGTTCACGCCGCTGGAAATGCAGCCGATCGAAATCGTCACGGCGGAGGGCGATTGTTTCGGCGCCGCCGTCGCCGATCTCGACACCTTCGGCGCGCTCGGCGTCTGACGCCGATGGACGAGGCAGCGGTCCGGTTGCTCGACATTGCGGGATCGCGCAACCTGCGCGATCTTGGCGGCTATCGCGCCGCCGACGGCCGCACCGTGCGCTGCGGCATGCTGCTGCGCGGCGGGCATCCGGCGGGGCTGACCGAAAAGGGGATCGCGCAGGTCGCGGCGCTGGGGCTGGGGGCGATCATCGACCTGCGCACGACCGAGGAACGCGCCGGCCATCCCTGGCCGGCCGAACTGGTCGGCGGCCTGCGCTACTGGACGCGCGATTATGATCTCAGCCGGGGCGATCTCGTCGCGATGCTGCGCGATCCCGCGACCGGACCCGAAGACATGAGGGCCCGGATGCTGCAAAGCTATCGCCTGATCGCCGACGAACAGCGCGGCGGCATCGGGGCGATGTTCGACCTGTTGCGCGACCAGCGGACCCCGCTGCTGATCAATTGCACCGCCGGCAAGGACCGCACGGGCGTGGCTTGCGCCATCCTGCTTACCGCGCTCGGTGTGCCGATCGAGAGCGCGCGTGCCGACTATGCGCTGACCGAGACGTTTCAGGACCCCGGCAGCCCCTTGTTCCATGTCGACCCCGATGGTCCCTTCGCTTATCTGCTCGCGGTCGATCCGGAGGTATGGCGGACGATGATGCGTTCGGCCCCCGACTATATCGACGCGACCTTCGCCGCGCTCGCCGAGAAATACGGGTCGCCCGAGGCCTATCTGCGCGCCGAACATGGTCTGGACGAAGCGGCGTTGGCCGCGCTCAGGGATCGGTTGCTCGAACCCTGAGGCGGGCGTCGTCGATCAGCCGCCGTGCCCGATCGCGCGGCACAGGAGGTCGACCTGCCGGCGCGTCATCGTGCGCAGATCGTCGACATCCGCCGCGACGGCGCCCAGCCCCCGCACCGAAAAGACCAGCCCGCGCGCCAGTTCGGCGATGTCGGCGGGCGGCATTTCCGCTGCGCTCCCGGCGATCAGGCGCGCGATCAGCGCCTCCAACTCGGCATAGACGCGGCGCACCACCGGAATCGAAAGATCGTCCATGTCGCGGGCGTCGGGCGTCGTGCGCTGCAGGTCGAAGACCTGAACCAGCCACAGGTCGCAGGCGGTGAAGAGGCGATCGCTCAGCGTGGCGGCGTCGCCCAGCCGCTCATGGATCTCGGCCAGTCGCAGCCGGTTGAGGTGGACGACGGCCGCCTCGAAAACCTCTTCCTTGCCCGGAAACAGCAGATAGAGCGCGGGGCGCGACATGTCGGCGGCGCGGGCGATGTCGCCCATCGTCGTCCGCGCGAAACCGTGCCGCATGAACAGTTCGGCGGCGGCGACCACCGTCCGATCGATCTTTGCCTCCGATGCCATCCTGCCCCCTTTTTCGGCCCTAGGGGCCTGGGCTAGAGTCAATGTGACACTAACGCAATGACGCTTTTCGTCAAAATGTCATCGCGGTGATGGCGGTTGCTCCGATGGCGAATGCGCCGGCTATTCGCCCGTGAAGACGGGTTTCTCGCCGGAGGCAAAGACCTTGACCGCGGCCAGATTGTCCCTGGTTCTGGCCGTGCGCCCTACCGCCTTCGCTTCGCCTTCGAAGCTGCTGTGGATGTCCTGTCGCAGGCCTTCGCCGATCAGCGTCTTGATCTCGCCGAGCGCGATGGTGGCGTCATTGGCGAACCCTCGCGCGATTTCGAGCGCGCGGGCGCGGAGCTGCGCGGTCTCGACGGTTTCCGCGACCAGCCCCCATTCGCGGGCGGTGGCGGCATCGACCCGTTCGGCGTTCATCAGCATGCGCTTCGCGCGCGGCACGCCGATCGCGCGCGGCAACAGCCAGGTGAGGCCCGAATCGGGCGCGGACGCCAGATTCTTGAACGGCGTCTGGACCCAGGCATCGTCGGCCATCACGACATAATCGGCGGCCATCGCCAATCCCAGACCGATCCCGATCGCCAGCCCGTTGACCCCGGCAATGAGCGGGATCGGCAGCGCGTGCAGCCGGCGCAGCATCGGATGATAGAGCGTTTCGGCGCCGCCGAGCGGGGTGATCATGGCTTTACCCTCGGCGAGCGCCTTGCGGTTGACCATCAGGTTGTAACCGGCGCAAAAGGCGCGGCCCTCGCCCGTCAGCAGGACGGCGCGGCAGCGCCGCCGCGGCTTGGCGATTTCGGCCAGCGCGGCCGCCAGCGACTGCGCCATGTCGTCGCCCATCGCGTTCAGGCGATCGGGATCGTTGAGCGTGACGATCGCGAGAGGTCCTTCGAACGACAGCCGGACAAAGGCGTAGTCGATCGTCTCATTTGCTTGCGCCGCGGTCATGCGACGAGTCCCGCCTGCTGGTTCGCCTTGCGCCAGAATTCCCCGCCGACGATCCCGTCGATCTCGAGCTCCGCGACCTCGGACACGCGAACGAACAGCATATAGATGCCGATCACATGGATCAGTTCGACGATCTGGCGCGGCGAATAAAAGGCCGCGACGGCGGCGAAGACGAAATCGTCGACGCGCACCGTCTTCACCACCTGGCGCGTGAAGGCGAGCAGTGCTTTCTCGCGATCGTCGAATATCGGGTCGCCAAAGCGGTCGTCGGCGATCGCCGCGACCTTGGCGTCGGCGATGCCCATCGCCTTCGATACCTCGAGATGCTGTGCCCATTCATAGGCGCCGCGGTCGAGGTGGAGGACCGCGAGCACACAAATCTGGCGCTCGAGCGGCGGCACCTCGATGCCCGTCATCATCCCCTGAACGGCGAGCCCGATTCCGGGCTGGATCGTCACGGCATGGGCTAGCACGCGGCTGAGGTTCAACTTGCCGCCGGGTTTGTTGTCATAGGTATCGCGCTGCTGCGGCGTCAGGTCGTCGACCGCGACCGGGGGAATGCGGTTCATCCTCTATCTCCTCTTCCGGGAAAAAGGTTGGCTGGGATCGATGGCGGATGCAAGTATCAAATAACTTAGGTATATGATTATTCGTCGGAGGCGTCGGGGCCGCCGGCGCTGTCGCCGCACCGGATTTGCGCGAAGTGTGTTGACTCGCTAATCAGGTTCATTAATATAATCATATATACAACTAAGACGGCAGAAAGCCGCTTTGCGGAGAGGGAAAGGGTCGTTCGGCGCGATTTCATACCGGATAAAGGGACGGGGTAGCCGGACGGGTGGCCCCATTTGCCGGGCGCACGCGTCATCGGGGCCGCGGCGAGCGGCGCGGTGTCAGAAATATCACAAAAAATCAGGATAGTGGGAGGAAGACGATGAGGAATTTCAAGCAGTCGCTGTTGTCGGGGGTCATGTTGGGCGCCACGGTGCTGGCATCCGCGCCGGCGTTCGCACAGGCCGAAACCGATCGTTCCGCGAACGACAGCGTCGGTATCGAGGATATCGTCGTCACCGCGCGAAAGACCTCGGAAAGCCTGCAATCGACCCCGGTGGCGGTCACCGTCCCGACCGGCGACACACTCGACAAGGCGCAGGTCAACGGCATCGAATCGCTGCCGAACCTGGTGCCCGGCATCGTCGTGCAGCCCTCGACCGGCCAGCCGGCCTCGGCCTTCATCGGCATCCGCGGTCAGTCGTCCTCGGACGCGCTGCTCGCGCTCGACCAGGCGGTCGGCCAATATTTCGACGGCGTCTATATCGCCCGTTCGTCGGGCGCGCTGTTCAACTTCGTCGATGTCGAGCGGGTCGAAGTGCTGCGCGGCGCGCAGGGGACCTTGTTCGGTCGCAACACCACGGGCGGCGCGGTCAGCATCATTTCGAACAAGCCCACCGGCGATTTCGGCGGCAGCGTGCGCGTGCGCTATGGCAATTACGACACCTGGGAAACCACCGGCGTCCTGAACCTGCCGATCCAGGGCGACGAGATCGCGGTGCGGCTGGTCGGCCAGCATGTCCAGAGCGACGGCTATGGCCGCAACCTCAGCTTCGACACGCCGCTCGGCGGCGACAATGTAGACTTTCTGCGCGGCACCCTGTTGATCGCGCCCGAAGGCACCGGCCTGACGGTGACCGTGGTCGGCGACTATACCAACCGCAACGGCCAGGGGCAGATCACCGGCCTCAAGAGCTACAACCGCAACCCGACGACCGGCGCGAACCAGAACGGCACCGCGCAGGCGGTGCTCGCCGCCTGTTCGGGCGCCACCCCGAACCCGCTTTGCCCGGTCAAAGGACCGGTCGCCGGCGATTCCTATGGAAATTATGCGGTCAGCGTTCAGGGCAAGGACAATTTCTACGACGTCGCGCTCAGCATGATCCCGTTCAGCAAGGCCACATCCTGGGGCGTCGGGGTGACCACCGAATATGAGATCAGCAGTTCGACCGCGCTGAAATCGATCACCGCGTGGCGCGGGGTCGACACCGAATCGCTCTCCGATAACGACGGGACGCCCTATGTGCTGACCGGCGGGCTGCGCCCCGGCGACGGCAACATCATCGACCAGTCGCAATTCTCGCAGGAACTGCAGCTGTCGACGCAGGCGTTCGACGATCGCCTGCAACTGATCCTCGGCGCCTTCTATTTCACCGAGCGGGGCACCGACCTGTCGAAAAGCTTCTCGGCCTTCCCGCTGGGGACGCGCCGTCTGGGCTATAACGACGGCGACATCGCCAACAAAAGCTACGCCGGTTTCGGCCAGTTCAACTTCAACATCACCCCCGAACTGCGCTTCACCGGCGGGTTGCGCTACACCGAGGACAAGCGATCGATCCTGAGCCGCAACCGCCAGGAGAATACCGATCCCGTCACCGGTATCCCCAACGGCACCTTCGTGTGCAGCCTCATCGTCGATCCCGGCGCGCCGTGCGAGAAGTTCACCAAGGCGACCTTCGACTATTGGTCCTACACCGCCGGTTTCGACTGGCGCCCCAACGACAATGTGTTCCTCTACCTCAAGACCAGCAAGGCCAGCCGGGCCGGCGGGTTCAACCCGCGCGCGACCGGGACGACACCGTTGGTGTTCAATCCCGAAACGGTCGTCGACTATGAATTCGGCTTCAAGCTCGACCTGCTCGACCGCCGCCTGCGGTTGAACACAGCGATCTTCCAGACCAATTATGACGACATCCAGCGGACGGTTCCGGCGATCGTCAACGGCGTGCTCTCGAACTCGATCGTCAATGCGGCGACGGCGCGGATCCGCGGTATCGAGACCGAATTGACCGTGCAGCCGGTCGACGACCTGCAACTCGGCGTGTCCGCGACCTTCCTCGATCCGAAGTTCAAGGATTTCACGATCCCGCTGTCGCTGACGGTGTTTCAGGACGTCACCGACACGCCCTATTCCTTCGCGCCGAAGAGCTCCTATTCGGTCTATGCCGACTACACCGTGCCGATGAGCGCGGGCGAGTTGAACCTGCGCGCCGACTACAGCTGGCGCAGCAAGCAATATACGACCGGCCCGCTGATCGGCCCCGGCTATCAGGAGCAGTTCAAGGACACGGCCAAAATCCCGGCCTATGGCCTGCTGAACGGCCAGATCGCGTACCGGTTCGAGAATCCGAAGCTTGAAGTGGCGATCTATGGCCAGAACCTCACGCAGAAGAAATATTTCGCGCGCCTGCTCGCGATCGAGAACAGCCTCGGCGTCACCGGCTATTCGCCCGGCATGCCGCGCACCTATGGCGTGCGGCTGACCTACAAGTTCGGCGGAGAATGATCGCGGACGAAGGGTAATGGCGTCGATGGCGCATCCCCTCATAAGCCGGGAGGCAGCGGTTCGTCCGCTGCCTCCCGCGCCGTTGCCGGGATGAGCGGTGAAAGGATCGACCTTGGCGGCCGGGTGGCGATCGTCACCGGTGCCGGCGGGGGGCTTGGCCGGGCCTATGCCCGTGCGCTGGCCGAACGCGGCGCGGCGGTCGTCGTCAACGACCTGGGCGGCGACACCCGCGGTGAAAACCCGGCTGCCGCGCTTGCCGAAGATGTCGCGGCCGATATCCGGGCACGGGGCGGACGCGCCGTCGCCAATGCCGACACCGTCGCGACCCAGGCCGGCGGCGCGGCGATCACCCAGGCGGCGCTCGATCATTTCGGCCGGATCGACATCGTCATCAACAATGCCGGAAACCAGCGCAACGCGCTGTTCGAAGACCTGACCGAAGAGGATATCGAGGCGGTGCTCGCCGTCCATCTGAAAGGCAGTTTCTACGTCACCCAGCCGGCCTACCGGCTGATGAAGCGGCAGGGCTTTGGCCGGATCATCTTCACCTCGTCGCAATCGGGCGTGTTCGGCAATCCCTATCGCGCCAATTATGGCGCCGCAAAGGCTGGGGTGATCGGCCTGATGCGGGTGCTCGTGCAGGAAGCACCGCCGGCGATCCGCATCAACTGCGTCATGCCCAACGCCAGCGGCAGCCGCATGGGAGCGCCGGGCGAAGAGCGGGTCGACAAGGATTTCATCGCCGCGATCCTCGCGCGCGGCAACGCCTATGCCGATCGAAGCGCGCCCGACCATGTTGCGGCGCTGGTGACATGGCTGGCGAGCGACGCGTGCGATGTGACCGGCCAGACCTATTCGGTGCTGCGCGGCCATTATGCGCGGGTGTTCAGCGGGCGCGGGGAGGGGTGGGCATCGGCCCGCGGCGATTGCGCCAGCGCCGACGATATCGCCGCCCATGCCGCCGCGATCGCCGACACGGCGACCTGGGACGAGCCGCAAAGCGGCCTCGACGAAGGCGATATCGTCCGCGCCGCCCTCGACCGGCTTTATGGTGAAATGGAGAAAATTTGATGGCGTCGCGCCACTCGGGGTCGTTCCGCAGCCTGGGCATATTGTTCGCCGCGACGATGGCGATCGCCATCGTCGGCGTGCATTTTCATGTGGTCGGCGCGATGGTCAAGCCGCTTGGCGACGCCTATGGCTGGAGCCGCGGCGACATCGCCTTTGCGCTGACGATTTCCAGCGTCGTCCACCCTTTCACCAACATCTTTCTAGGCATGCTCGTCGACCGCTACAGCGCGCGCAGCATCGCCTTGCCCGGCATCGCCGGCTGGGCGGTCGGCACGGCGCTGCTCGGGTTCGTAGGCGGGCCGATCTGGACCTGGTACGCGGGCTATGTCCTGTTCAGCCTGCTCGGCTTTGCAGCGAGCTCGATCGTCTTCACCAAGTTGATCGTCGAAAATTTCACCAAAAGGCGCGGGCTGGCGTTGGCAACCTCGCTGGCGGGGGCCGGCATCCTCGTCAGCATCATCCCGACGATCGTTCTTGCGCTCGAACGCCATTTCGGAATTGCCGGCGTCTATCCGGCGATCGCAGCCTGTGCCTTCGTCCTGATGTTCATCCCCTGCTGGCTGTTCCTGCCGCGCAGCGGGTCGGCGGCGACGCCGCCGATGTCCGCCGTGCCGTCCAGGCCAAAGGCCGACTGGCGCGAAGTCGTCGGCTCGACGATCCTCTGGCGCCTGCTCTTCGCCTTCCTCTTCGTCGCCTCCTGTGTCGGCACGTTCATCGTCCATCTTCAGCCGATGCTGGCCGACGCCGGACTCAGCCGCGACGAGGCGGCGACAGTGGCGCTGTTCATCGGTCCGGCGATGATCGCCGGGCGCCTCGGCACCGGCCTGTTGTTCGATATCCTGCCGACGCGGCTGGTCGCCGCCTGCGCGTTCAGCCTGCCGGCCTTTGCCTGCCTGTGGCTGCTCGCTATTCCGCTCGACTACGGCAGCGCGGTCGCGCTCGCGCTGTTGATCGGCGTCGCGATGGGCAGCGAGGTCGATGTCGTTGCCTATATGTCGAGCCGCTATTTCGGCCTGCGCCGCTATGGCCTCGTCTTTGCGATCCTGATCAGCACCTATGGCTTCGCGGTCGGCACATCGTCCTGGGGCGCCGGCAAGGCGTTCGATGCGATGGGGAGTTATGACGGCGTGCTGATCGCGCTCATCGCCGGCGTGGCGCTTGCCGTGGCGCTGGTGATATCGCTGGGCCGCCCGCCGGAACTCGAACGCGAAACATCGTAGACGCGGCGATCCGGCGGCCGGAGAATCCCATGCCCAGGTGGCGAAGCCCTGATATTTTGGGGATTTCGTCTTTCATGGGTGGCGCTAATCCGACGTTTCGGTGAAATATTCATATCAATTCACCGAATTATATATACGATATTGACATGGCATCGGCGGGCGCTAGGTTTCCCGGAAGCTCCGAAACAGGAGACTCAATGAGGATGGGCCGCAGAGCCCGCAACGGGAGGGGTCAACCCCATGCAAAACTGGAAATCGATTCTGTTCGCCGGCACCGCCAGCGTGATGCTTGTCCAGCCGGCCTTCGCCTATCAGGGTGAGGCTCCCGCGGCGGCGGAAGCGACCGACAATATCGGGCTGAACGACATCGTCGTCACCGCGCGCCGGCAGGAAGAGCGTCTTCAGGATGTCCCGGTCGCCGTGACCGTGCTGACGCCCGAAACCCTGGAGGCCAAGGGGACGTTCAATCCCGTCGATCTTGTCCAGGTTACGCCGGGCCTGAACGTCACCGCATCGGTATCCGACCGCAACAACCTGACCTACACGATCCGCGGCCAGGGCTTCTCGTTCGGCACCGTGTTCCCGGCGGTCATCACCTATTTTAACGAAGTCCCCATCGCCCGCCTGACCCAGGGGCAATTTTTCGATCTCCAGAACGTCCAGGTGCTGCGCGGGCCGCAGGGCGTCAACTTCGGGCGCGTCACCGACGGCGGCAACGTCATGGTGACCCCGCAGACGCCGAAGGAGGATTTTGGCGGATATCTCACCGGAAAGCTCGGCAGCTATGGTCTGCGCACCTTCAACGGCGCGATCAACGTGCCGATCGTCGAAGACAAGGTGCTGGCGCGTGTCGCGTTCGAAACCGCGCGCCGGTCCGGCTTCACGACCAATATCGCGAACGGCCAGAAGCTCGACGATGTCAAATATGAATCCTTTCGCGGCGGTTTGACCCTGCGTCCGGTCGAGGGATTGGAAAACACCACGATCGTGTCGTACCAGCGCACCCACGACAATGGCACGGCGGTGGTTTTCGCGGGGTTCAATCCCGCGGCGTCGGGTCTCGCCCCCGCGATCGGGCAATTCTCCTTCCTGTTCTCGGGCGCCTATGGGATCGATCCCAACGGCAGCGTCGTGCCGTTCCGCGCCGGCCTCACGCCGCTCAGCGCGCCGGCCTATATCGCCTCGCTGCAATCGCAGCTGGCGGCGCAGAATGCGCGCGGCATCCGGCAGATTTCGCAGGTCGACCCGACTTATAGCGAGCGGAAGAATCTCTACATCGTCAACACCACGACCGCCGATCTGTCCGACAATATCCAGATCAAGAATGTGTTTGGCTATGTCCGCGAACGCGAGGACGAGGCATCGAACTTCGCGGCGAGCAACGGCGCGGCGGTGCTGACCTGTCATTCGGCCTGTCCCGGCGGCTTGCTGTTCACCAACCAGGAACAGTATAGCGAGGAACTGCGGATCTCCGGGCAGGCCTTCGACAACCGCCTGAACTTCTCGCTCGGCGCCTATTTCGACGAGCAGCGACCGGCCGGCCCGGCGGAAAATGCGACGATCAACGTCGCGATCCTCAACCGCGTCGGCGTCAACAATATCACGACCAAGTCGCGCGCGGTCTATGGGTCGCTGGAATATGACATCACCGACAATTTCAGCGTTAACGGCGGCCTTCGCTACACGCGCGACACGATCCATTCGGAACAGAACACCTATCTCAGCCCGATGGACGGCGGGCAGGCGGCGCTGTTCAATTTCCTGACCGGCCCCTTTGGCGGCAACCTCCCCCCCGCCATCGCGAACCAGGTGGTCGCCGCGACCTTCGCGCCGATCCCGCACGGCCAGTGCGTCAGCTATGGCGCCGGATCGGTGCTCTATGCCAGCGGCCCCGGCAACTGCATCGTGCGCGACGGCAAGTTCAACGCGACGACCTGGTCGGCGGGCGCGACCTACAAGACCGATGGCGGCCAGATGTTCTATGGCAAGGTCAGCAAGGGCTATCGTCCCGGCGGCGTGAACGGGACCGCCCCTCCGGGGATCGATCCCGCCTATCAGCCCGAGACGGACATATCGTTCGAAGTCGGCGTGAAGGCGGATTTCCGCTTTAACGATGTGTTCCTGCGGACCAATCTTGCGGCCTATACCGACCGGTACAAGGACATTCAGAAGAACGTCGTTCTTCCCGGTCCGGTACCCGTGTCGTCGGTCCAGAACGTCAATGACGCACGGATCAAGGGCATCGAGGCGGAAATCACGCTGATCCCCGTCCAGGGGCTGACCCTCGGCGGCACCTTTGCCTATACCGACGCGAAATTCGACAAGCTGGCACCGATCGTCGTTGGCAATCCCTGCGATCCGACGCAAACGACGACGGTCGGCTTCTGTTCGGACAACCGCTTCAACTCGGTGCCGAAGACGCAATATTCGCTGACGCTCGATTATACGCTGCCGCTCGATGACAAGCTCGGGCAGGTCAGCTTCGGCGCTGTCCTCTATCATCAGTCGAGCGTGTCCTATTCGGACACGAGCGTGTTGAACCCGCAATCGATCGAAAAACCGTTCACGACTCTCGACCTCAACCTGAACTGGAAGAATGTCGGTGGCCAGCCGATCGACCTCGGGCTGTTCGTCACCAATGTGACCAAGGAAGTTTATCGCATCGGCACGAACAATCTGATGCAGAATTCGTCGCTCGGCATCCTCGGCAACATCTATGCCGCGCCGCGGATGTGGGGCCTGTCGATGAAATACCGGTTCGGCGCCGACGCCGATTGACCGGCGCGGCGCTGCAGCCATGCCGCGCCCGAGCCATAGGACATGATTGCGGCCAGGCGGCTTTGCTGTCTGGCCGCCGTGGTTTCGGCGGCCGCAGCGTCCCATTCTTCTTGTTCCTGAAAAAAAAGGCGTCGTGATGATCCGGCCTTCTCCCTCGATGCTTTTACTGACGGCCTGCGCGCTCCTCTGCGTTCCCGCGATGGTCGGCGCGCACGCGGCCGCCGACCTGCCGGCCTGGCCGCAAATGCCCGTTGCCGCCAAACAGGCGCCCAATATTCTGGTGATCCTGACCGACGATGTCGGTTTCGCGGCGTCGTCCACCTTTGGCGGGCCGATCCCGACCCCGACCCTCGACCGCCTCGCGGCGCGCGGTTTGCGCTTCAATCGCTTTCACACCTCGGCGATCTGTTCGGCGAGCCGGGCGGCTTTGCTGACCGGTCGCAATCCATCGCGGGTCGGCATGAGCGGCGTCACCAACAGCGCCAGTTCGCATCCCGCCTATACCAGCATCCTGCCGCGCAGCGCCGCGACGATCGCGCGGCTGCTCCGCGACAATGGCTATAGCACCGCGATGATCGGCAAGGCCCATATCACGCCGAAATGGGAAACAGGTCCCAACGGGCCGTTCGACCGCTGGCCGACGGGCCTTGGGTTCGAATATTTCTATGGTTTCCTCGACGGCGACACCGACCAGTTCGCGCCGCAACTTTACCGCGGCACCGAAGCGATCGAGCCGCCCGCCGACGACCCCGGCTATGTTCTCGACAAGGATCTGGCCGACCGGGGCGTGCACTGGCTGCGCGAACAGAATGCGGTGCAGCCCGGCAAGCCCTTCTTCCTTTATTATGCCCCGGGCACCGCCCATTCGCCGCATCAGGCGCCGAGCGACTGGATCGACCGCTTTCGCGGGCAGTTCGACATGGGCTGGGACGCGTTGCGCGCGCAGATTCTGGAGCGGCAAATCGCCATGGGGACGGTCCCGGCGGGGACCCGCCTGACCCCGCGTCCCAAGGAGATCGTGGCGTGGGATACGCTGACCCCGGAAAAGCGGCGCCTCTATGCGCGGATGATGGAAGCCTATGCCGGGGCGCTCGCTTTTGCCGACGACCAGATCGGCCGCGTCCTCGACGAGATCGAACGCAGCGGAGAGCTCGACAATACGCTGGTCATCTTTGTCCAGGGTGACAATGGATCGAGCGCCGAGGGCGGGGAGAACGGCCTGTTCAACGAACTGGCCGGGCTGAACGAGCAAGGCGCGGAGGACTTTCCGGTCGCGCTGGCGAATATCGACCGGCTCGGCGGTCCAATGACCTATGGCCATTTCCCGGTCGGTTGGGCGCATGCGATGTCAACGCCCTTTCCCTATTTCAAACGCGTCGCCTCGCATCTCGGAGCGACGCGCAACGCGATGGTCCTGTCCTGGCCGCGCGGCGCACCCGACGCGCATGGCGAGGTGCGGACGCAATTCCACCATCTCGTCGATATCGTCCCGACGATTCTCGAGGCCGCCCTAATCAAGGCGCCGGCAAGGGTCGACGGCGTGACCCAGATGGCGTTCGATGGCGTCAGCATGCTTTACGCCGCGCGCGATGCAGGGGCGCCGTCGGCGCGCAAGATTCAGTTTTTCGAACTGTCCAGCGACGCCGCCATTTATGCCGACGGCTGGCTTGCCAACACGACGCCGGTTGCGATGCCATGGCAGTTCACGGGCATCAAGACGGCGCCCTTTGGCGAGCGAAGCTGGGAGTTATACGACCTCGCCTCCGATTTCAGCCAGTCGGCGGACCTCGCCGCGCAAAACCCCGCAAAGCTGGCGGCGATGCAAAAGCTGTTTTTCCGCGAGGCGAAGCGGAACAATGCGCTGCCCATTTCGCGGTCGCCGCGCGGCCTGCCCGCACCCGACATCAATCAGGGCCGCACCAGCTTTTCCTATCCGGCCGGCGTGAAACGCATTCCGAGCGCGATCGCGCCCGATATCCGCAACCGGTCCTTCTCGCTGGTTGCGACGGTCGATGTCGCGGCGGGTGGGGGCGATGGCATGCTGGTGACGCAGGGCGGGCGGTTCGGGGGTTACGCCTTGTTCGTCCGCGATGGCGTTCCGCACTTTGTCTATAACAAGCTGGGGATCGAGCGAACGGTGCTGGACTGGGACCGCCCGCTTGCCGCCGGTCGGCACCAGATTCGGCTCGATTTCGACTATGATGGCGGCGGCATCGGCAAGGGCGGCGTCGCGCGCCTGTCGGTCGATGGCGCCGCGTCGCGGTCGGTCCGCGTCGCCTCGACGATGCGCCTGCTGCTGCCCTTGTCGGAAACCTTCGATGTCGGGGTCGATACCGGCACGCCGGTTACCGAGGATTATAGCGTCCCGTTCCGTTTCGACGCGGGGCTTCGGGATGTGACCGTCCTGCTCCGCTGACGGCGGAACGGTTCAGCCTTTGGCGGCGTCCGCGTCGCGCGCTTTCTTGATCGCGCGCAGCATCTCGATGAAGGCGTCGGTCTCGCGCCGGAGATAGGCGTTGGTGTCGGGTTCGAGGGCGTTCTTCTGGAACAAGTCGCGTGTCAGCCGCATCTGAAGGCGTGGCGCGGCGGCGAGCGTTTCGCCGACCTTGATGGCTTCGTCCAGAAGCTGTTCGTCGGGAACGACGCGCGTGATCAGGCCGATATCCTTCGCCTCCTGCGCGGTCAGCTTTTGCGACGTCAGGCAGATGTCGAGCGCGCGGCCATAGCCGACCAGCCGCGGCAACAGCGCCGTACAGCCGAGTTCGGGCATGTAGCCGAGCGAGAGGAAAGGAAAGCTCCAGGTCGAGCTTTCGCCGCCGATGCGGATGTCCATCGGCAGCAACTGGGTGACGCCCAGCCCGATCGCCGCGCCATGCACCGCGCCGATCATCGGCTTCGAGCGCGCGAGCAGGTGGATCCAGCCGGTGTCCTGCATCATGCAGATCTGCGCGATGTTGAGCTTCTTGCCGGTGTCGGGATCGACCTCGGGCCCCGCCTTGAAATCGGTCCCCGCGCAGAAGATCGGCCCTTCGTGGGTCAGGACGATCGCACCGATCGCATCGTCGGCGTTGGCGGTCTCTATCGCGCGCTCGGTTTCGCGATAGAGCGGCGGGCTCCACGCGTTGCGCCGCTCCTGCTTGTCATAGGTGATGACCGCGACGGCCCCACGCTTTTCGTACCGGATATGGTCGTATGTCATCCTGCGGTCCATGTCTGGACCGCGGCGCACGCCGGCGCCGCGGTCAACGCCGAGATTATTGCTTCAGCCGCTCGACTTCATAAGCGTACATCTCGTCGATATTCTCCTTCGCCGGCTTGGGCAGCTCGACCGGCGCGTCGCGGGTCGGCAGGAGGACGACGGCATTGCCCGGCGACACGACGGTGCCGTGCTGGTTCTCGACCCAGATGTCGAGGTGCACCTCGTTGCGGCCTTCTTGCTGCACCTTCTTGCGGACCTTGCCTTTGATCCAATAGGTGTCGCCGGTGTAGACGAACTTGCGGTGCTGGCACGACAGCTTCCACAGCCAGCCGTCGTCGCCCATCCAGTTGGTGACGGTGTTGGTCAGAAAGGTCTCGCGCAGCCCGCCATAATCATAGGGAATGGGGATGCCGAGTTCATTGGCCCATGCCTTTTCCCAGTGCAGGCGCTGGACCGTGTCGGGGACATTGAGTTCGTTCGGGGTGTAAAGCCCCGGCACCTTGGCGCGTATTTTCCAGCTCTGGCGAAAGGCGCCCGGCGGGGTCAGCTGCATGCCCCAGCCGACATGCCAGACGACGAGGTCGCTGGTGCGCAGCGGGCCGCGGACGATCGTCTGCATGTCCTCGCCCTCGATCACATCTTCCCAATAGCGCGTCTCGGCGCCGCGCAGTTTTTCGGCGGCGTAGCAGGCGTCGATCTCGGCGAGCTGCGCGTCGGTGTAGGGGGTCGGAAGGTCATATTCCTTCTTCTTCTCCTTCGACGCGTGGCGTTCGGCGCGGATCCAGGTGCCGCGCTGGATCGCGTGCAATTCATCGTCCTGGTTGCGATAGATATAGCCGTTCACTTCGGACACGGTGCGGCCCGCAAAGCCGCTCTTGTCGTTCACCTGGACGCCGATCAGCGCGAAGCGCTGCTTGAGCTGGTCGCCCAGCCGCAGCGGACGCCACCATTCGAATTCCATCTGCGCCTGATACGAACCGAGGCCGGCGAGCGGATCGCCCTTCATCATCGCCTTCACTTCGGGGGTGATCGGCGGCGCGTCGGAGACGCCCATCGTGTAGAGGAAGTTCGGCGGCGCGATCAGCCCGCCCCAGCGGGTCTTGTCGCCATAATTCTTGTCGCACCACAGCGGATTGTCGTCGCCATAGCCCACCGCGAAGTGGCGGGTGCCGTCCCATGTCACTTCATAATTGTGCGGCGGGGTCGGCTTGTTGACCTGGATGCCGACCCGCTGACGCAGCTTGTCGATGCCTTCGTCGGTCAGGATGCCATAGTTATCCGGCACGTCCTTTTTCTGGGTTTCCGCCATTTGCCTCTCGCTCCGCCTCTATTGTCTGTCCCCAAATCCATGCAGATGTCGGCAAGTCGAATCAAGTAAATTCGTTATATGATTATAATGATCCGTCGCCGACCAATCTGGTCATCAGCGCGGCGAGTTCGGCTTTCTTGATCTTGCCCGATCCGGTCGCCGGCAGCGTCGCTTCGTCGAGCGCGACGATATGCTTCGGGACCTTGAACGAGGAGAGCTTGCCCCTGAGGTCGGCGATGACCGCGGCTTCGTCGAGGACGCGGTCCGGCGCCATCAGCACCGCCGCGACGAGCAAGGTGTCACCGGCGCCGGGGACGCCGACGACGCCCGCCTTTTCGATTCCCATCAGGCCGGCGAGCGCGAGTTCGACCTCCATCGGCGCGACATTGGCGCCATGGACCTTGATCATCTCGCCCAGCCGCGCCTCGAATTTCAGATAGCCATCGGCGTCGAGCAGGCAGAGGTCGCCGGTCGCATAATAGCCCTCGGCGTCGAAGGTCTCATGCCGTTCGCGTCCGTTCAATCCGAGCATCAGGCAATAGCCGCGCACCAGCAGTTCGCCGACCTCGCCCGGCGGCAACGGGATACGCGTTTCGGGATCGACGATCTTCAATTCGACCCCGGGAACGGCGCGGCCCTGCCAGAACGGCCGGTCTTCGGGCAGCAGTTCGTCGTGGCGCGCCGACGTATGCCCGCCCAGCGCCTCGGTCATGCCAAAGGTGCGGGCGAAGCGACCGCTGGGATGGGAAACCGGCGCGCCGAACCGTTCGGACAGATGATCGCTGACAAAGCGTCCGCCGTGCGCCAGTCCGGCGCTGTCCATATTGAGCCGCACCACGTCATAACCTGCCGCCTTCAGTTCGGCGGAGTCGCGCAACACGTCGAACCAGCCCGAATCGCCGGCGAGCGCGTTGGCGCGTTCGGTTTCGATCAGCGTCACTATATTCGCCGGCGACCCGTCGCTGGTGGTGATCAGGCAGGCGCCATTGTTGAGGCTGTAGAACAAGGTCGCGACAAAACCCGCGACCCAGAACATCGCGCGCGTCGTGATCACCCGGTCGCCATGGCCGAAGGGGGTGAAGTCCATGCCCATCTGCCAGCTGTGGCGGATGAGCGGACCGTGACCGTGGACGACACCCTTGGGCGTCGCGGTGCTGCCCGAGGTGTGGATGATGCACGCCGGGTCGGCGGGGGTCACCAGCGCTTCGACCTGTTCGAGCATCGCGTCGCCGATCGCATCGCTGCCGTCGAGCAGGGCGCCGAAGGGACGCGACCAAGGCCGCGTTTCGTTGCCGATGACATGGATATGCCGCAGTCGCGGCGTCGCCTCGAGCTGGAGCGCGCCGGCCGCCTGATCGGCGAGATCGGGCAGCGCCTCTTCGAGCCGGGCGAGATAGTCGTGCCGCAGGAATGCATCGGCAATGATCAGATGGTCGAATTCGGCATGGGCGAGCACCCAGCGCAATTCGGGCGCCTGATACAGCGTGCTCAGCGGGCCGACGATCGCGCCGATCCGTCCGGCGGCGAGGACCGCGACGACGAATTCGGGGCAGGGCGGGGCCATGATGCCGATCCGGGCGCCCTTGCCGACCCCCAGCGCCAGCAGCGATTTCGCGACCGCGGCCGATTGCCGGTCGAGGTCGTGGAAGGTCACCCGGCGGCCATCGCGGACCAGCGCATCGGCCTCGCCATAGCGCGCCGCAAAATTGCGGATCAGGCCGGGGATCGTGGGTCGGAAATCGGGTTCGGCGATCATCGCGCTCATGGCAGGCGGAATTCCCGCTGACCGAAATCATCGCTGATGATCTGACCGATCCGGACCTTTGGTTCCACGCCGCTCTCCTCGGCAAGCCTCTTTTCCCATGTCGCGCATCCGCGCGCCATCGCTTGCATCATCGGTATAAACAGATAGATGATATACACAACAAAAGCCTATCAGGAGCAGGATATGAACAGCCCCGTCCCTCTTACCCCGAAGCCGGACCATGTCCCGGCCGAGCTGGTGGTGGATTATGATTATATCCGTCCCGACGGCCTGGAAGAGGTGGGGGTGTACAAGGCGGTGAAGCGCCTGCACGACGGTCCCGACATCATCTGGTCGCCGCGCCATGGCGGCCACTGGATGGTGACGCGCGCCGAGGACGTCAAATTCGTCCAGCTGAATTACGAGATTTTCAGCCATGAGGAATTCATGATCCCGCGCACGCTGATGCCGCTCAAGCCGCTGCCGCTCGCGGTCGATCCGCCCAATCACGCGCGTTATCGCGCGGTCATCAACCCGGGCTTCATGCCCGGCAAGGTTGCCAAGATGCGCGATGACGCCCGCGAGTTGACGATCGAACTTGTCGAAAAGCTGCTGCCGCAAGGGCACTGCGAACTGCTCGGCGATTTTGCGCGGGTAATGCCGGTGACGATGTTCCTGCGTATCGTCGACCTGCCGCTCGACCGGCGCGAGGAATTTGTCGAATGGGGTATCGCGCTGATGTCCTCCTATGACCCCGCGGAGCGCCTTGCCGCGCAGATCCGCGTCCGCGACTATCTGAAGACCGTGCTCGACGAGCGCGACAATGGCGACGGCGACGATCTGTTGACCCGCGTCGCGGCGTGGCGCCGCAACCCGCGTTTCCAGTCGGAAGAGGAGGTGCTGTCGATGGCGAGCCTGCTTTTCTTTGGCGGGCTCGACACGGTGGCGTCCGAAATATCCTATATCGCCCACTATCTCGCCCAGCATCCCGAGCAGCAACGGCGCCTGCGCGAAGAGCCCGAGATCATTCCCGCCGCCTGCGAGGAATTCCTGCGCCGTTTCGGCTTGTCGAACACCGGCCGAATCCTGACCCGCGATTTCGAATATAAGGGCGTGTTGTTCAAGAAGGACGAGATGATCATGGTCCCGAACAATTTGTCGGGGATCGACGATCGCGAATATGCTTGTCCGATGGACGTCGATTTCGATCGCAACGCGCCCGCGCACAACACCTTCGGCAATGGCCCGCACAAATGCGTCGGCCAGGGGCTGGCGCGCGCCGAGATCGAGATATTCCTTGAGGAGTTTGTCGGCCGTCTGCCCGAATTCCGGCTCGATCCGGACCGCAGGAATGTCGAGCATTGCGGGTCGGTGCCTGGCTTCGACGAGCTTTATCTTCGCTGGGACTGAGAGCCGCGCGTCAGCCGGCGGCGATCGCCTCGCCGCGATAGAGCGCCTCGACATCGGCGACGCGCTGGCGCTGCACTTCGCGCTGGTTGACATAGCCCTTGTCGGCGATCTCGTCGCCGGCGGGCGGCGCGATCAGCAGGCGCAGCGCGGAGACGCGGCGCGACTGGCCGCCCGCCGCGGCATTGTGGTGCGCGAGCCGTGCCGCGACATGCGCCGCGATCGCCGGATGACCGGCCAGCGCCGCGGCGTCGAGATCGTCCCCGGCCAGTTTGCGCGCATCGGCGATCCGCATCCAGCCGAGCGCGCGCACCTCGCCGCGTCCCTCGCCCGCGATCACGACATCCTGCAACAGCGGATCGAGCGCATCGAGCAGCGCCATGCGGAGCGCCCCGACATGGACCCAGGTGCCCGACGACAGCTTGAAATTCTCGGTCACCCGGCCGTCGAAGACAAGGCCGAGTTCGGGGCGATCGGGATCGACGAAGCGGGCGGCGTCGCCGGTGCGATAAAAACCCTCGTCATCGAAGGCGGCGGCGGTGGCCTCGCGATCGCCGAGATAGCCGGGGGTGACGGTCAGTCCCTTGACGCGGATCTCGAGCCGCCCGCCGGCGGGCGCCAGCTTCACCACATTGCCGGCAAAGGGCAGCCCGATCGGGCCGGTGGTTTCGAGCGGCCAGCCGACGATCGTCGTCCCCTGTGTCTCGGTCGTCCCATATTTGGTGATGATCGGAATCCGGCGCCCGGTGGCCGCGACCGCCAGAGCCTGCAGGCGGCGAAACACATCCTCCGACAATCCCGCCGAACCATAGCTGAGGAAGCGCAGGTCGCGGAAAAAATGGTCGCGCAGCCCGTCGTCGGCCTCCATCGCGGTGACCAGTTCCGAAAAGAAGATCGGGGTCGAATTATATTCGGTCAGGCATATCTCGCGCAGGTTGCGGATCGATTCGGCGAACTGGCCGGGCAGGGGGGCGCCCGTCGTCGATGTAAAAGCAGGCGGCCTCGTTGAAGATGTCGGCGGGCAGGGTGTTGTTGCCGCCGACATGGCTCCACGGCACCCACGACAGAAAGGCCTTGGCCGCGCTTTCTTCCTCTTCATGCGCATACATCGCCTGATGCTGCGCGACGATGCCGGTCAGGATACGCTGGGTCTGGATCACGCCTTTGGGCTTGCCGGTCGAACCCGAGGTGAAGATCGTCTTGGCGTGGGTGTCGGGGGTGATCGCGGCGAGCGACGCATCGACCGCATCGGTCGGCACGGCCGATATCAGATCGCCCAGCGCCAGCGTTTCGCCATCGGGAGCGGCCTCGTCGGTGACGAGGATCAGGTCGCCCCGTTCGTTGAGCGCGCGCATCGCGGGCAGGAAGATGCGCCAGTCGTCGGCGTAGACCAGCCGCGGCCGGCATATCGCGAAGCAGTGCCGCAGCCGCGCGAAATCGCCGCCGGCCAGCGAATAATTGACCGACACCGGCGCATAAGGCGCGCGCGCCATCTGCGCGGCGAGGTTGACGACCAGATGTTCGGGGCTGCCCCCCGACAGAACCATGACCGACGCGTCGGGGCCGATCCCCCGATCGATCAGCGCCTGCGCCAGCCCGCGCACCTGCTGCAAGGCGTCGCCGAACGATAGCCGCCGCCATTCGCCGCGGCCGCCGTCGGGCAGCAATTCGCGGCGCGCGACCAGCGGGCGATCCGGAAAACGCTCGGCGCGGTCTATGAACAGGTGCGGGATCGACGGCCACAGATCGGGCAGGCGATAGCCCGGCGTGATCAGCGTCGAGCCGTCGTCACGACCCTCGAAGCGGCAGCGATGCGGTTCGAAAGGCAAAGGCGCATAATCCACCGTCGGGCCATGCTTCAGCCGACCGGCCCGATCAAGCCGCTTCGAGCAGCTTCCTGAGTTCGGGCTGGCTGGGTTTCATCGATGGCGTCCGTGGGAAATCCTGCACTTCGAGCAGCTTGGTCGGCAGCTGATAGGCGGTCAGCCGTTCGCGCAGATACGCCCGCAGTTCGTCGGCGGCGACCGACTGTCCCGCTTTCACGCGATATCCTGCCGCGGGAACCTGCCCCAGTCGCGGATCGGACAGCGCGACGACACAGGCTTCGAGGACGGCGGGATGGGTCTCCATCGCCTTGACGACGTCGTCGGGGATGATCTTGAACCCGCCGCGGATGATCGCATTGTCGGCGCGGCCGAGGATCCAAAGAAATTGTTCCTCGTCCATGCGCGCGAGGTCGGTCGTCCGGACCCAGTTCCGGCCGTCGCCAAGATGTTTGGCGCGCAGTTCGAGCAGCCCCTTTTCGCCATAGGCCAGCGGCTCGCCGCTTTCGGGATCGACGATGCGGCCGTCGACACCGGGGTTCATCTTGCCGACGCTGCCGCGCCGCTGGGCGCCCGATTTCAGGAAATCGGGGAGCGTCCATCCCGCGACCCCTCCCGCGAACTCGGTCGCGCCATAATTTTGCAGGACCGGAATGCCGAAATGCTCGTAGAACTGGTCGGCCAGCGCGGGATCGAGCGGCGCCGTCGAGGTGCGAAAGGCGACGAGGCTGGACAGCGCCTCCTTGGGCACCCCGGCATCGAGGATCATCCGCAGCGCGGACGGCGGCGCGCCCGCGACCTTGGGCCGGTGCCGCTGCACCGCGTCGACAAATTCATCGACCCGGAAGCGGTCGAGCATGCACGACTTGCGACCCGCGGACAGCGTGACGAACAGGCTGAAGATTCCGCCGATGTGCGAGAAGGGGGTGTTGGAAATGCTCACCGCCCGCGACAAGGTCGGCGGCGCATCGATATCGCGCTTTTCGAACACCGCCGCGTCGAGCACCATCTTCGAGAAATTGGCGGCTTTCAGCGGCACCCGCTTGGGCGCGCCGGTCGTGCCGCTGGTCAGCATCTCGATGCCGATCCCCGCGGCATCGCTGTGGAAATCGGTCCCGGTGCTTGCCATGATCAGACGCGCGGGCTGATCCTTGTCGCCGGTAATCTCGATCCCCAATGCGCCGCTTTGCGCGACCGCGTCGCGCACCGGCGCGCGCTGCCAGTCCTCGGTCTGGGCGATGATGACGGGCGTCTTCAAGGTAATGATGTCGTTCGCGAGCTTTTCGTCGGGCAGCGCGGGGTTGAGCGTGACGACGCAGCGGTCCGACGTGATTGTGCCGATGATCACCGCCGCCATCGGCGGGGTGTTGCGCAATATGCCGCCGATGCGGGTGCCCGAACCGATTCGATGCTGCTGCAACAGCGCCTCGACCGCATCGATCACCCCGCTGAGGTCCCCCCAGCTGTGCCACTGCCCCTGATATTCGAGCGCCGGGGCGGCAGGGTCGATCGCCATGACGTTGCGGACGATCGAATTGAGCGTGGGCATGCTGCCGTAATCCTTGCGAGCGGTGGAAATTAATGTCTATCTGATTTATATGTATATGCCCTCGCTTTGCAAGCCATTCCTCATGAAATCAGGAAGCCGCCGTCGAGCGCCAGCATCTGTCCGGTGACGAAACGCGCCGCCGGGGAGGCGAGATAGACGATGGCGCTGGCGACATCCTCGGCACGCCCCATTCCCAGCATCAACCGGCCGGGCTGGGTGGCCGGTCCGCCCAGCCGCTCCATATCGGCTGGCGGGTCGCCCACGGGCACGGCGCCGGGCAACACCGCGTTGACGCGAATGCCGTCGTCGGCATGGTCGAGCGCCGCCGCGCGCACGAGGCCGTTGAGCCCCGCCTTCGACGCGCCATAGGCGCCGTTGCCCTTCAGCACCGGGTGGACCGATCCCATAGTCGATACCGCGACGATCGCGCCGTCGCCCTGTTGCTGCATGGCGGGAATCACCGCGCGCATGGCCAGAAAGGCACCGCGCAGATTGGCATCATGCACCTGATCCCATTGGTCGAGCGACATCGTCGGCAGCGCATAGGTGCCGATGCGCGTGACGGCATAGACCATCACGTCGATCCGGCCATGACGCGCGGCAAACCCCGCAACCGCGTCGGCGATCACCTGCTCGCCCGGTGCGATATCGGCGATTTCGGCAGTGGCCCCCAGTTCGTTGAACAGCGCGGCGGTGGCCTCGCCGATCGGCGTGGCGCCGATGACCAGGACCTTGCGGTCGGTCACTCCAAAAATGCGTTCGAGCGTCATATTCCTCTCCCGATCCATTCGGCAGCGCGTTCGGCGATCATAATCGTCGGTGCGTTGGTGTTCGCCGACACGGGTTCGGGCATCACCGACGCATCGACCACCCGTAGTCCCGCGATCCCCCGGACCCGCAAATGCGGATCGAGCACCGCCATCGGGTCGCCATCAGCGCCCATGCGGCAGGTGCCGACCGCATGATATCCGATGCCGCCCCATTGGCGGACATAGGCTTCCCACTGGTCGTCGTTTTGCGGCAGGGGATCGGGCCGCAGCGTCCCGGTGATGATCGCGGCCAAGGCCGGCGTGCGGCACAGGCTTTCGACGATCTTCAGCCCCGCGACCAGCTTGTCGACGTCGCTCTGCGCGCTTTGCAGCCGATGGTCGATCACCGGCTTGGCATCGGGATCGGCACTGCGCAGCCGGATTTCGCCGCGACTTTGCGGGCGCGCGACATGGAATCCGAACGAGAAGGACGGACGCTTCTCCACCACCGCGTCGCCCTTGTCGTTGAACGACACCGCGACGGGCAGCATCGACAGGATGATGTCGGGGTCGGCGAGGTCGGGATCGGTGCGGAATGCCGCCATGACCTGCACCGCCGGGGTCGTCAGCAGCCCGCGATGGAAGAACATGTAATTCAGCATGTGGCGTGCGAGCTTGAACGGGCCGAGCTCGGCGCTCATCGTCGGGATGTTGACGAGCTTCGCCAAGCTGACGCTGTTGTGCTCGCGCAAATTCCGCCCGACGCCGGGCAGGTCGCGCTGCACTGCGATGCCGTGCGCGGCTAGCCCCGCCGCCGGACCGACACCCGACCGCATCAATAGGGTGGGCGACAACAAGGTGCCGGCGCACAGCAGCACTTCGCCGCGCGCCCGGATGACGCGGCGCTCGCCGGCCACGCGCACCTCCACCCCGGTCGCCCGGCCGCCCTCGATGACGATCCGGTCGACATGCGCCTGGGTGACGACGGTCAGGTTCGCGCGGCCGCGCACCGGATCGAGATAGGCGCGCGCCGCCGAACAGCGCTGGCCGTCCTTCTGCGTCGCGAAGATGCGATAGACGCCGCTCTGGCTGCCGTTGCAATAATCCTCGTTCAGCGGAATCCCGGCCTGGGTGAAGGCGTCGATGACATATTGGCCGATCGGTTGCGGATCCTGGATCGGCGAGACGCTGAGCGGGCCGTGCCGGCCATGCGATTGCATCGGCGGCCCGTGAAACTCCTCGGCCTTCAGGAAATAGGGGAAGACATCGTCATAGCCCCAGCCGGTGCAGCCGGCGGCGGCCCAATGGTCATAGTCCGACCGTTCGCCGCGCATATAGACTTGGCCGTTGATCGCCGAACTGCCGCCCAGCGCCTTGCCCGCCGCCCATTGCATCGTGCGGTCGTTGATTGATGGGTCGGGTTCGGTCGGCAGGCACCAGTCGAACTTTTTGTGCCCCATCAGTTTCGCGGTGCCGGCGGGCATCCGGACGAGGAAATCGCGGCCTTCGCCGCCGGCCTCGAGCAGGATCACCCGATGCCCGGGATTTTCGCTCAGCCGCGCGGCCAGGACGCAGCCCGCGCTGCCCCCGCCCACAATGACAAAGTCCGCCTCGTCGTCCACGCCTCATCCCCTCAGCGCAGGTGCATCAGCACCTGCTTGATCTGCATGAATTCCTCGAGCCCCGCACGGCCGCCCTCGCGTCCGAAGCCGCTTTGCTTGACGCCGCCGAAGGGCTGATTGGGGGCCATCGGCAACATGCCGTTGACCGCGACGCATCCGGCCTCGAGCGCGGCGGCGACCTTGTGCGCGCGCGACAGGTCGCGGGTGTGGAGATAGGCGCCGAGGCCGAAGCGCGAATCATTGGCCATCGCCACCGCGTCGGCGTCATCGTCGAACCGTACGATTGACAGCACCGGGCCGAAGACTTCCTCGCGGGCGAGGTGGCTGTCGTGCGCGACGCCGGCGAACACCGTCGGCTCGACGAAGCTGCCGGCGGCGAGGTCGCCTTGCCCGCGGCGACCCCCGGTGACCAGCCGGCCACCGCTTTCGGCTTTGGCGCGGTCGATCACCCCGATGATCCGCTGCGCGGCGGCCTCGTTGATGACGGGTCCGATGATGGTGGCAGGGTCGAGCGGATCGCCAAGCGTGTAGCTTTCGGCATGCGCGCGCACCCGGTCGACGAACTCGTCGAAGATCGCGCCATGCGCATAGACGCGCGTCGGCAGGACGCAGCCTTGCCCCGCCAGCGGGACCAGGCTGCAACCGGCGGCCATCGCCGCCGCGACATCGAGATCGGCATCGGCGAAGATCAGGTTCGCCGACTTGCCGCCGAGTTCCAGCGCGACGGGTTTCAGATGCTCGGCGGCGGTCCGCATCACCGCCTTGGCGACGATGTCGCCGCCGGTGAAGCTGATCTTGCCTACCGCCGGATGCGCGATCAGTGCCTCGCCCGCTTCGGCATCGCCGGGAACGATGTTCAGCACTCCTGCCGGAATCCCCGCCTCGAGCGCCAGTTCGCCAAAACGCAACGCGACGAACGGGGTCTGCGTCGGCGGCTTGAGGATGACGGCATTGCCCGCCGCCATCGCCAGGATCGCGGTCATCGCGATCGCCACCAGCGGCGAATTCCACGGGATGATGACGCCGATCACCCCGATCGGCTCGTGCCGCGAATAGGCTAGTCCGGCGATGCCAAAGGGTTCGCTGTAGCTGCCCTCGATCTTGTCGGCCCAGCCGGCATAATAGCGGATCCACGACAGCGCGAGGCCGCTCGAATTGCTCGACAGCGGCGTGCCGCATTCGAGCGCCGCCATCCGCAGGAGCTTGGCCGCGTCGGCTTCGATCAGGTCGGCGAGGCGCAGCAGGCTATCGCGCCGCTTTTCGGGGCCGAGCGCCTGCCACGCCTGTTGGCCGAGAACGGCAGCGCGCGCCGCGGCATCGATCTCGCTGGCGCCGCCGATCAACACGCGTGCCTGAACCTGTCCGGTGGCGGGATTGACATGATCGCGCGCGCCGAGGCCGGTCGTCGCCGGGCGCGTATCGCCGATCAGGGGACGGCTGTCGGAGAGCAGGTCGGTCATGCCATCAACCCTTGGTGAAGCCGGCGTCGACGAGCAGTTCGGCGCCGGTGATATAGCTCGCCGCGTCGCTGGCGAGGAACAGGATCGCGCGCGCCATTTCGATGGGATCGGCGATGCGCCCCATCGGGTTGCGCCCCGGGATCGTCGCCGGCCCCGCGATGACCGCGCCGCCCGCCGCCTGCGCCGCGCGCATCTTGTCGGGTCCGGGGGTCGCCATGCCGCCGGGCAGCACCGAATTGACGCGTATCCCGTCCTTG
The DNA here is from genome assembly GCF_059421785.1 of Sphingopyxis sp. GW821-FHT02C12. Taxonomy (NCBI): domain Bacteria; kingdom Pseudomonadati; phylum Pseudomonadota; class Alphaproteobacteria; order Sphingomonadales; family Sphingopyxidaceae; genus Sphingopyxis; species Sphingopyxis sp. GW821-FHT02C12. The sequence goes on along the minus strand of NZ_JBWKVQ010000001.1, from coordinate 440,435 downwards.
CCGAACTCGACCGCCGCCAGCCGGGTGATCGCGTCGACCCCGGCCTTCGCCGAGTCATAATGCATGTTGGGAAAGATCGTCGGATGCTGCGCGCTCATCGACGAGACATTGACCACCGACCCGCCGCCGCGCAGCCGCATCTGCTTGACCGCTTCGCGCAGGCACAGGAAACTGCCGCGCGTACACACGGCGTGCATGATGTCCCATTCGGCGACCGACATGTCCATCGTGTTCGCCTTGCCGCGATAGGCGGCGTTGTTGACCAGCACATCGACGCCGCCGAACCGCTCCGCCGCCGCAGCAAACCCGGCTTGCACCGCCGCCTCGTCGGACACGTCCATGCCGATGCCGAGCGTCGGCCCCTGGGCCGCGAGTTCGGCGGCAACCGCGGCGGCGCCCTCGGCATTCAGGTCGGCGATCACGACGCTGGCGCCGACGTCGAGGAAAAGCCCGGCGGTCGCCTTGCCGAGGCCCGACGCGGCGCCGGTTATCAGCGCGATCTTTCCAGTCAGGGTGAAGGGCGCGAGGGCGGCGGACTCAAGGATAGTGTCGGTCATAGTGGGCTCCTCAAAACATCGGTCCGTCGAGCGCGGGAACGCAATAGGCGGCTTCGCGGCCGATCTGCGCCGCCAGTTGCGCGCGCAGGCTGGTGCGGACGGCGGGGGCGAGCGGCTCGGCGAGCGCCCGTTCGAACAGGCGTTTCCACGCGTCGTTGAGCGCGGTGAGATCGGCCATCGCGATATGGCCGGGTTCGGCGTCGGCGGAGAGGGTGCGAACCTCGGCGGCGAGCGCCGGCGGAAATTCCCCCGCTTCGGTCAGCGTGCCCAGCAGACAGCGCTTCTCGCGGCAATCCTCGACCAGTGCGGCGCCTTCCTGATCGAGGCGCAGGATGACATGGTTGATCAGCATGCGCGCGCACATCATCGCGCTTTTCGCATGCGGACTGCTGATTTCGGGCGCGACCAGCTCTTCGAGATTCTCGACGCAACCGCGAAGAATGTCCTGTGCTGAAGGATTCATCGCCTCAACCCTTCCCGAACTGTGCGGCGGCGGACAGGTTCGCCTGGACCATCACCGGATAGAGGCAACCGAGCGTAAGAAGTTGGACGCGGCGGTCGCGGCCGTCGTTGTAGTTGCGCAAGGCCGAGTGCAGCGCGCACGCGCCCTTGTAGCCCCAGAAGCGCCGGTACCAGCCGACCGCCTCCTGCGTCACCGGGTGCGGCGCGACGCTGTTGTAATAGGCGAGCGCGGCATCCTCGTCCCAATATTTGGCGGTCGTCCCCATCGCGACGGCCAGGTCGAGCGCCGGATCGCCCAGGCTCGCGCCCTCCCAGTCGCACATGCCGACGATCCTGCCGTCCTGCCAAATCTCTTCGCCGATGCCGTTGTTCTCCTTGCGCAGGACGATACGCGCCGGGGCGGGGGGCGGGTTGTCGAGCAGCCAGCGACCGATTTCGCGCAGGCCCGGAAGCGGCTCCTGCGCGTGGCGGTCGAGCATCTCGAGATGCCGGACGACATCGTCCTTACCGCAATTCTCGGGGTCGGACGGAATGGGCAGCAGCTGGCCGAAGCCCATCGCGTCCCAGTCGAGTGCGTGGAGCGCGGCCAATTTGTCCATCTGTTCCTTGACGATGCCGATCTTCGCCGCTTCGGCTTCGTCGCCGGTCTCGCGAAGACAGGCCGGCTCGATCTCGCCATCGATCCATTCGCGGATCGTGAATTCGCGTCCCTCAAGCAGCCATTGGGGACGGTCCTCGTGCACCACCAGGCGCGGCACGGGCACCGCGGTGCCATGGAGCAGGCGATAGACTTCGCTTTCGTCGCGGAGCGGACTGTCGGACATGCAGCCGCCGGGCGGATCGAGACGGACGACGAATTTCTCGCGGCCCTTTTCGCCGTCGGCGTCCCAGGCGAGCGTGACCCACCAGGTTTCGCGCGACATGCCGGGGTAGGAGCGCTTGACCGTTTCGAGGCGCGCCTTGGGCCGATCCGGGAAAAGCTGTTGGAAATAGGCCGTCATCTGCGGCTCGTTGAGGGGTTGATAGAGGGGCATCGATTTATCCCTGCAGCCGGTAGCGTGGGTGGGGGCCGGTAAAGCCGACCATCGAATCGGCCATGCCGGCGGCGCCGTTGAGGGTGATCGCCAGCGGATATTCGTGCGGCAGGACGGCCGGAAAGGTCACACGACCGCTGAGGTCGCGCACGCTCGACGGATCGCTGACATCATAGGTCTCGCCTTCGACGATGCCGTCGCCGCGCCACGCGCCGAGTCCGCGCTGGTCCCAATAGCCGTTGTAATAGCCATAGCCCTGATAGACGAAACCGTCCGAGAGCGGCGTGCCGCGCAGTTCATACCGGTCGCCGCCGGCGGTGAAATCGAAATTCAGCGCCGTCGGTTTCAGCGTGCCGGGGACGAGGCCGATATCGACCGTCGCGCCGTCGATGGTCATCTCGCGCCATCCGTCGCCGTCGGGCCGCACCAGCTTGCCGCCCGAATAGACGGTGCGGCCGCTATCATCCTCCTGGATCTGGACGCTGCCATGGGTTCCGTCGTCGCAGGCGAAGGCCATGCCCGAAATCACCGACGTGACGCGGCCGCCCGCGACCGGCGCGGGCGGGGTCGGCGGTGGCGGGCCGCCGACCGACGGGCGGACGCCGAAGGATCGGTCGCGAAAGCCGAACCAGTCGACGATCTCGATCCGCGTCCCCTGCGCCTCGGCCCAGCCGTTGACCCGCCCGAACTGATAATAGCGCCGATAGTCCTCGTGCAGCACCCCGTTGATATGGCGGCGGTGATGCGGCTCGTCGAACGCCGGCAGCGTCGCTTCCCAATGCATGTCGAAAGACACGCCAAAATCATTCGGTTCGAGCAGCAGGCGAAAGCTCTTGAGCCCCTCCTTGATGATATAGTCGAGCGGCCCCGCGCCGATCCGGCCGACATTCGGGCGCCAGGCGCGAGACGTCCGCACATTATGCTGCTGCCCGTCGAGCAGGATCGTCCCGAAGCCGTCGAGCACATTCATATTCTTGTAGACGCCGAGGCCCGAGTTCACCTGCGCGCGATTCTCGGGATCATAGGCGACCCACCAATAGCGGTCGAAAAAGCGATGGTCGCTGCTGCCGGCACAGTCGAAATGGTCGGCGATCTGGTGATAGGGGTAATCGTCGAACGCGCTCAGCATGCATCTCTCCCATCGGCAGCTCCTGTCATATGAGGCCGTCCGGCGATCGTGAGTCCGGTTGAATCATGCTCACAATCGTATAAAACCTATATACCTTTAATCGGGAATCGACACAGAACACAAGTAGGGAGCAGGATATGGGACGATATGACGGCCGGGTGGCCGTGATCACCGGCGCCGGGCGCGGAATCGGGCGCGAAACCGCGCTGCTGATGGCGCGCGAGGGGGCAAAGATCGTCGTCAACGATCTGGGCGGCGGGCCGCAGGGCGGCGGCGGCGATGCCAGTTTCGCGCAGCAGGTCGTCGACGAGATCAAGGCCGCAGGTGGAGAGGCGGTCGCCGACACCTCGAGCGTCGCGTCGATGGCGGGCGGCCAGGCGGTCGTCGATTGCGCGATCGACCATTTCGGGCGGCTCGATTATCTGATCAACAACGCCGGCATCATCCGTCCGCGCCGGATCACCGAGATGAGCGAGGAGGATTTCGACATCGTCATCGCGGTCAACCTCAAGGGCTATTTCGCGACGATCCGCGCCGGGGCCGAGCATCTGAAGAAACAGGGCGGCGCGATCGTAAACTTCGCCTCCCCCTCGGGCTTTGGCCATTATGGCATGGCCAATTACAGCGCCGCGAAAGAGGGTGTCGTCGGCATGTCGCGCACCGTCGCGCGCGAATTGGCCGAATATGGGGTGCGCACCAACGTCATCCGCCCGATTTCGGGGCCGAGCAACATGAATATCCCCGAGGTGTACGAGACGCTCGGCTATGCGATGAACACGCTCAAGATTCCGCCGCTGTCGAACCACTGGATCGGCAACAGCGGCCCCGACGGCCGCCCGTGGAATGTCGCCGCGGTCGCGGCCTGGCTCTGTTCCGACCTGTCGGAAAACCTCAACGGACGCGAACTCTTCATCAACGGCGGCCATGTCGCGCTGGTGCAAGAACCCGAATATGTACGCAGCCAGTTCGCGGTCGACGGCTGGACCTTCGAGGGCCTGTGCAACGAGGGAACCACGCGCGCGCTGACGTGGGACATCCGCAACCGATTTACCGGGAAATAAGAAGGAAAAGGTGATCCGCGTCGCTCAGACCCGGATCACCACTTTTCCGAAATGGGTTCGCGATGCGAGATGAGCCAGCGCCGCGCGGGCCTGATCGAAATCGAAGACGCGGTCGATCACCGGCGCGAAATTTTGCGCCGCGCAATCGACGAGGTGGACGAGATCGGCGCGCGATCCGACCGAGATGCCGCGGATGGTGCCCGTCGTCCGCATCAGCGGCAGCGGGCTGATCGCGCTCATCGGATCGTCGAGTAACCCGACCAGCGCAATCTCGCCCTCGGGCGCCAGCGCCGCCATCGAGCGGGGCAGGGTGCCCGCGCCGCCGACCTCGACCACACGATCGACCCCGCGCCCGTCGGTGAGTTCCAGAACCCGCCGGTCCCATGCGGGGTATTCGCGATAATTGATGACGTCGCTCGCGCCCATGGCGAGCAGGCGCTCGGCTTTGGCCTCGCTCGATGTCGTGGCGACCACCCGGGATCCCCTGGCGCGCGCGATCTGCAGCGCGAACAGCGAAACCCCGCCGCTGCCCATGACGAGGACGCTGTGACCGGGGCCGACCGGCGCGCCGCGATCGAGTGCGGCCCAGGCGGTGACGCCGGCGCACGGAAGCGTCGCGGCCTGTTCGAATGACATCGAAGCGGGGATCGGAACCACGGCGCGCGCCGCCACCGCGACCTGTTCGGCGAGGACGCCGTCGACCGCGCCGCCGAGGTCGGTCGCGATCGCCGCGGGATCGAAGGGGCCGCCGATCCAGCCGGGGCGGAACGGGATGACGACGCGCATTCCCGGCGCGATGTCGGTCACCGCCGATCCGCAGGCGATGACCTCGCCCGCGCCGTCGGACAGGGGGATCAGCCCCGGTTTCGGGCCATAGGGTGAGGGACCGAACACCATCATCAGGTCGCGGGCGTTGAGCGACGCGGCGCGGATGCGGACGAGCACCTCGCCGGACCCGATTTCGGGAACCGGCGCGCCCTCGATCGCCAGATTGTCGAGCGACCCGTGATCGCGGAGGCGATAGACTTTCATCGCTGGGGACGCGGCCGCTGCGTCAGGTGCCGGCGAGAATATCGACGTTGATCCCGACGCGTTCGGGCGGGATCGTCAGCGGCCGCTCGTACGAGCAGTCGCTGGCATCGCGCGCGGTCGTGCCGCTTTGCGCCAGCATCGCGCGCGCCTCCGGGCTGATCTGGGTCGCCACCGGCTGGCCGCCCCAGTCGGGGACGCATTTGCGCGCCGCGATGCGCCATTCGCCGCCGCGTTTTTCCATGCGGTCGACATAACGCCCGCCGCCGATCGTCAGATTCTGCCCGTTCGGATCGAGCGCGGCGAACATCCAATAGGTTTCGCAATGCGCGGTGTCGCCGTCGAGCTCGCAGCTGTGGTTGGTGATGATGTGCTGATGGGTCGCCTGGGCGGTGGTGTGATAATGGTTCACCCACGCCCAGAATTCCTCCGGCCCCGCGACGACGAAGCCATGGTCATCGACCGCGTCGGGGTGATAGGCCGACAGGAACAGGTCGCGGTCCATCCGGTCGACCCCGCGGCAATAGCGCGTCACGACCTCGCGGATCTTCTGCTTGTCATACAGTTCGCGCACCATTGCTTCGACGGAGGGTTCCATATCCGGGCTCTCAGTTTGGCAGGCGGTGCAGCGCGTGCTGTGCCGCGACCCAGCCGAAGATGAACGACGGCGAGATGCTCGCGCCCGCGCCTGGATAGGTCTTGCCCATCACCGAGGCGGTCGAGTTTCCGGTCGCATAGAGGCCGGGGATCACGCTGCCGTCGTCGCGCAGCGCGCGCGCATATTCGTCGGTCAATATGCCGCCGAAGGTGCCGACATCGCCGGGAAACACCTCGATCGAATAGAAGGGCGCCCGTTCGATGACGCCCAGCGTCGGGCTCGGCTTGTGGGTGCGGTCGGCATAGACGAGGTCATAGGCCTTGTCGCCGCGGCCGAAATCGGGATCCTTGCCGACGCGGGCGAACCCGTTGAAGCGCTCGACCGTCGCTTCGAGGCCGTCGGGATCGATCCCGCGCAGCGCCGCGAGCTCGCGCAGGCTCGCCGCCTGTTTGAGGAAGCCGCTGTCGTACCAGACCTGCGGAATCGCGCCCATGCGAAAGCCCCAGCTATATTTCTTGAAATAGGACGCATCCATGATCGCATAAGCGGGCACCGCGCCATGCGCGTAAAAGTCCTGCCCGTTCGCCATATAGGATTGCGCTTCGTCGAGGAAGCGCTTGCCCAGCTTGTCGACCAGGATGCAATGCGGCTTGGGCAGGTCGGGGACATTCATCAACGGCGCGCCGTCGGGCGGGACCGAGGTCGGGATCCACACCGCCTGATCGGTCAGGTCGAGCGCTGCGCCATGCGCGCGGGCGATCTCGATCATTTCGCCGGTGTCGCCGGGATTGGCGTTGGTCCATGCGGTCGATGAGGGCTGCGGGCCATATTTCTTGCGGAGCTCGGCGTTGTGGGCAAAGCCGCCCGCGTTGATCAGCACGCCGTCGCGCGCCTCGATCCGCCAGGGCTTGCCGTCCTTTTCGGTCACCACGCCGACGATGCGGCCGTCCTGTTCGACCAGATCGCTGACCCCCGAATCGGTGCGGATATCGACGCCATGGTCGAGCGCCATTTTTAGCATCCGCCCCTGGATCGCGGCGCCCGAGCCGACCTGGTGGATGCCGAGGATCTTGTTGCGTATCAGGCGCAGGCCGATCTTCACCATCGCGAGCTTGCCGGCCCAGGTCACCTTCATCAGCGTCAGATGCTTGGTTTCGGTGCGCTTGGCGGGAATGCCGAATTCGCCGCGGCGAAGCTTCGGATACCATTCCTTGCCGAGCGTCTTGATGTTGAAGATTTCGACGCCGAGCGAGCGGCCCTCGGCCAGCCCGCCGGGCAGATCGTCGTGATAGTCCGACCAGCCGCCGTAGCGGACGAAGGGCATGCCCTTTGCTTCGAGATAGTCGACCATCCGCGGACCCATTTTCAGGAACATGTCCTTGCGCTCGCGCGACGTCGACGGGCCGACGTCGCCGACCGCCGAATCGAGGTAGGTGCGCGCCTTGTCCGCATTGTCGTCGATGCCGTCGCGCGCCTGCAAGGGGTGGTTCGGAATCCAGAAAACCCCCCCCGACAGCGCGGTCGAGCCGCCGACCCGGTCGGTCTTTTCGAGGATCAGCGGTTTCTTTCCGGCATCGATTGCGGAGATCGCGGCGAGCATCGAGCCGCCCCCGCTGCCGACGACGATGAAATCGGCACTCTCGTCCCACCCGCTCATTGGGCGTATCCATTCTCGACGAAGTCGTCGAGGCTGCGGTGGAAGTTGATGACCGCGATCTCCTGCCGCGGATTGGGCTTGGCGCCCTTGAAGCCCTTCGACTTCATGCCCTTCTGGACCTGGCCCATATTCTGATAGTCCTGGGTCAGGATCAGGCCCCAGAAATCGACGTCGCCATGATCCTGGCTCCATTCATGCTCGACCTTCGGCACCTGCCCTTCGGGATAGCGCTGAAGCGAATAGACATCCCAGACGCATTTGTCGGGGTCGTTCCCGAACGGACGCGCGCGATAGCCGAGCAGGCCGGTGGGACCCATCAGCATGATCTGGTTCGGGAACAGATGCCAGTCGACGCCCGCGGCATACATCTGCTCGGGCGTGATGCTCGGCCATTGCAGGCCCTGCGAGGCGGCATTTTCATATATATACTGGCCGAATTTGGCGAGCACCTCCATCGGCGGGGTGCCCGGCGGCACCTCCTGTTCGACACGCCGCGCGGCAAAGACGGTCTGCACCGACGAACCCGCGTTCAGCGTCGCCGCCATATCTTCCATATAGTCGCGGATGCCGGGGCGGATATCCTCGGTCGGCTTGCCGTCGGTCAGCCGGGCCGAACGCGAACCCATCGGCATCGATTCCCAATAGCCGAAGTGCGAATGGCGCCCGCGCGCATAGCTTTGCGTCCAGTCGTCCATGTAGCGCAGCATCTGGTTGTGCGTCGTCTGGACATGATAGCCTTCGTTGAAGGCTTCGAGCGCGACCTTCCAGTTGCAGTCGAAAATCGTCGATTTGCGCCAGTGATAATTCATCCCGCCGATATCGTAGGGGTCGAGATAGGCTTTCGCGGGCGCCAGATGCTCCTCCAGGCTGATGCTGTCGGGGTCCATGTTGATATAGACCCAGCCGCTCCAGCGTCCGACCTTGACCGGGACCAGGTTGAGGTCGTCGTCGGTCAGCGATTCTTCGGGCCATTCATGGCGATCGACGACCTTGGCGATCGTCCCGTCGAGCTTCCACGACCAGCCATGGAATTTGCAGAACAGGCGCGCGGCGTGGCCGCATCCCTCGGTGATCGTGCGGCCGCGGTGCGGGCAGACGTTGTAATAGGCTTTGATCTCGTCGGCGGCGACGCGGATCACGATGATCGACTGGTCGACGATGTCATAGGTATAATAATCGCCGACGTTGGGAATTTCCTCCTCGCGGCAGGCCATCTGCCAGACGCGATACCACAGCTTTTCCGCCTCGATTTTCGCGAATTCGGGGGAAATATAGTGATCGGCGGCAACGACATAGCCCGCGCCATCCTGCTGCAGTCCGTCCTTGGTCTGAACGTTCATCGAAATTCCTCTCCTCATGCCCATTCAGTGTACTGAATGGGCGCGCGTTCCGCAATGCCGATCGCGCGCCGACGTGTGCCTTATCATCTAACTAGGTAATATGACTGTTTGCAAGAGGCGAGTCGATCCGGCTAAGCTTGCGCGGCGCGCGGTTTCGGGGCAAAAGGCGCCCAACCCCATAAAGGAATTAAACTTGTCTAACGCTTTTGTCGCAATACCCGTCGGCAATCGAAGCAATGCGGCGGCCGTTCGCGTTCCCAAGACCGCCGAACTGGTCGCGAAACAAATCCGCAACGCCATCATTCGCGGCGAACTCGTCGATGGCGATACGCTTCCCGCCGAATCGCATCTGATTGCCGAATTCGAAGTGTCCCGCCCGACGATCCGCGAGGCGGTGCGTATTCTCGAATCGGAGGGACTGGTGACCGTCGCGCGCGGCGCGCGGGGCGGCGCGCGCGTCAGTTCGCCCAATTATGTGATGATCGAACGCGCCGCCGGGATCACCTTGCAGGCGACGGGCGTCACCATCGGCGACCTTTACGAGATGCGCACCCTGATCGAACCGCCCGCGGCGCGGCTGGTGGCCGAGCGCAACAGCGAAAAAGCGGTGCCGATCCTGCGCGCGATGATCGAAGGCGAAATGAGCCATATCAAGGACCGGTTCGCGATCACGTCGATGATCGCCGAATTTCACCGGGCGATGATCGACCTCGCCGGCAACAAGACGCTGATCATGTTCTCGCACGCGCTCAGCGGTCTGGTGAATGAACATCTGAACCTGGCGCAGCGGCGCAATTCGGTCGACCCGGAAATTTCGCTGAAACAGCTCCGGTTCGGCCTGAAATCGCATACCAAGCTTGTCGATCTGATCGAAGCCAGGGATGGCGCCGGCGCCGAAGAACATTGGAAGGCGCATATGGTCGCGGCGGGCAAAGTGTGGCTGGCGCAGGTCGGCCCCAATTCGGTGGTCGATCTGATCGACTGAAATTCCTCGCATATCACTCTCGACAGAAGCAGTGTAATTATATAACTGATTGCACTGATAAACGACTGTCTCAGGGAGTGTGATCGATGGCCAGCAAGCAGTTTGTGGCGAATCCAGCGGTATTGCTGGAGATTTATCAACGCGCCGCGTTGCTGAAAGCGAACGACGAGCGTGCACGGAAGGTGATTCTCTCGGGTCAGATCGCGATGGTCTATTATTCCTATCGCGGGCAGGAAATCATTCCCTCGGTGATGGGGCAGGTGCTGCGCGACGACGACAAGCTGTGTACCATCTATCGCGGCATCCACGACATGCTCGGCAAGGGCTTTCCCTTACGCGAACTCTGGGCCGAGCTGGCCGGGCGAACCACCGGTTCGTGCAAGGGCAAGGGCGGGCCGATGCACCTGACCTATCCGCCGAAGGGGATCATGGTCACCACCGGCATCGTCGGATCGTCGGCGCCGATCGCCAACGGTCTCGCCTGGGCGGCGCAACTCGACAAGAGCGACCGGGTTTCGGTCTGCACCTTCGGCGATGGCGCGTCGAATATCGGCGCCGTCCATGAGGCGCTCAATCTGGCGGCGGTCTGGAAACTGCCGACGATCTTCGTCTGTCAGAACAATCTGTTCGCCGAGCATACCACCTTCGAAAAGATGACCGCCGGCGGCAATATCGCCGGCCGCGCCGAGGGCTATGGCATCCCGGGCGTTCGCGTCGACGGCAACGATCCCGAGGCGATGTATTCGGCCTTTGCCGAAGCCGTTGCGCGCGCCCGTGCCGGCGAAGGTCCGACACTGCTCGAATGCATGACCTTCCGCTTCCATGGCCACACCTTCGGCGATGACGACAGCTACATGCCCAAAGGACAGAAAGCCGAGGCGATCGAGGCCGATCCCGTTCCCCGCCTCCGCGCACGCCTGCTCGCCGACGGAATCGCGAGCGAGGATCAACTGGCGGCGATCGAGGCGGATATCGAGAAACAGATCGACGATGCGATCGAATATGCGCTTGCCTCGCCCTGGCCCGAACGGGACTCCTTGCGCTTCGACGTATTCGCGCAGGAGATAGCAGCATGAGCGCGGCGGAAAAGGCGGCGAAGCCGAAAGTCACCATCATCGAGGCGATTTCGAAAGCCTATCAGGACGCCTTTGCCGACGATCCGACGGTGATCACGCTGGGCGAAGATCTCGCCGATCCGGAGGGCGGTGGCATCGCCAAGATCACCAAGGGGCTTTCGACGACGTTCGGCGACGACCGCGTCCGTTCGACGCCGATTTCGGAACAGGCGATCATGGGCGCCGCAATCGGCGCGAGCCTTGGCGGTTACAAGCCGATCGCCGAGATCATGCTGATGAACTTCACCACGGTCGCGATGGACATGATCGTCAATCACGCCGCGAAGCTGCGGTTCATGTCAGGCGGGCAGACGAGCGTGCCGATCGTCATCCGGACGATGACCGGGCTGGGCTTCGGTTCGGGCGGCCAGCATTGCGATTATCTGGAGGCCTGGTTCGCGCACACGCCGGGGATCAAGGTCTGCGCGCCGTCGACGCCGGCGGACGCCTATGGCCTGCTCCGCGCGGCGATCGACGATCCCGATCCGGTGATCTTCATCGAGAACCTGCCGACCTACCGGACCCCGATGGCGTTCGAACTGCCCGACAGCAGCCACCGCGTCCCGCTGGGCAAGGCCGCGGTGCAGCGCGAGGGCAGTGACGTGACGATCGTCACCTATGCGCGCATGGCGGTGCTGGCCCGCGCCGCCGCCGATCAGGCGGCCGAACAGGGGATTTCGGTCGAGGTGGTCGATCTGCGCACCATCGCGCCGTGGGATCGTGAGACGGTGCTGGCATCGGCGCGCAAGACCGGTCGGGTGATCGTCGTCCATGAAGCGGTCAAGCAGCATGGCGCCGGCGCCGAAATCGCCTCGGTGATCAACGAGGAACTGTTCGGCGCGCTCAAGAAACCCGTCAAAAGGCTCGGCGGCGCGTTCAGCGCGGTGCCCTATTCGCGGCCGCTCGAAACCGCCTATGCGCCGGATACCGACACGATCCTCGCCGCCATCAAAGACATCGTCAGCTAAGGAGGCCCCCAAGTGGCTGTGCAAGTGACCATACCGAAAATCGGCTTTTCAATGAACGAGGGCATTCTTGCCGAATGGATGGTGGAGGACGGTGCCGACGTGACCGAAGGCCAGCCGCTTTATGCGCTGGAGGCCGACAAATCGACGAACGAGGTCGAGAGTCCCGCGAGCGGCAAGATCCGGATCATCGGCGAAGTCGGCGAGACCTATGAGGTCGGCGATCTGATCGCGGAGATCGGCTAGCGGGGCGCGGCGCTCAGTCGTCGAACCCGACGAAGGTCGCCGCCTCCTCGACGGCTTTGCGCGTCGAGACCACCGCATTGGCCGGAAAGCTTTCGTCGGGCCAGCCGATCGCGATGCAGATCATGATCGTCTGGTCGTCGGCGATTCCGGCCTCGGCGCGCACCACCGCCGAATGCATGATGCCCTGGCTGTTGATCACGCAGCCGAGCCCGCGCGACCAGGCGGCGTTGACGATCGCCGTCGCGACCGCGCCGCAATCGAAGGGTGCGATGTCGCTTCCCACCAGCACCCGGTCATAGGTGACGACGATACAGGCCGGTGCATCGAATTGCCGAAAGCCGCGCAGCACCCAATCCTTGCGCTTCGGCTTGTCGTCGCGTTCGATCCCCATCGCGCCGAACAATTGCTTGGCCACGCCGACCTGGCGTTCGCGGTGGACGCCGTCGTAATTCTCCATGCTGCGGAATTCGCGGGTGTGCGGAATGCGATCGAGATTGCGCTGGGTGTTCCCGGCGCGAATCCGCGCCAGCGGCTCGCCCGTCACGACATAGAAATTCCACGGCTGGGTGTTGAGCGACGAAGGCGAGCGCATCGCCAGCTCCAATATCTCGACGATGAGCGACCTGGGTACCGGATCGGGCTTGTAGCCGCGAATGCTCCGCCGCCCGTTGACCACCTCGCTATACGCCTGCGCCAGCGCTGCTCTGTCTTCCATTGCTTAATCCACCGTTGCGCCGGCGCCGACCGGCGCCGCGTCGATATTGACGAAAATCATCTTTGCGATCTCTGGCCCGCGATTGCGCCACGCGTGCGGGACGCCGCGGTCGACGATCAGGTCGCCGGGCACCAGATCGACTTCGCCGGTCTGGGTGACCAGGGTGATCCGGCCCGCCAGCATGACGCCATAGTCGAGCGTGTCGGTCGCGTGCATGCCGGGTCCGAGCAGTCCGTCGCCCGGATCGAATTCGACGATCAGGAACTTGGTGCCGCCCCGAGCAAAGGCGAAAGAATAGGCGGCGTCGGCTGCGTCGGTGTCGCTGCTGTTGTCCGCCGGCGACCGGTCGCTCTGCCACAGCGATGTGACGCGGACACCTGCCGCTGCGGTGACGAAGCCCCCGGGGCCATCGAACAGGATGCACGACCGCCCCGTCGGATCGAGCCCGGTCACGATGCGGCGATGACCCGTGCGCTGCGCCTCGCCGGTCACGGCAATCGGTCGCCGCGCCGGATGGCGTCCTTGCCGCCGTCGGCGAAGATCGTTTGCCCGACGATATAGCGATTGTCGGGACCGGAAAGGAAGCTGAGCAGCGGCGCGATGTCTTCGGCTTCGGCATAGCGATCGACCGCGATCGGCGTCGCTTCGGCCAGCATTGCGCCCCCCTCTTCGGTGGCGAGGATCGGCCGGGTGATCCGGGTCAGCACCGTGCCGGGCGCCACCGCGTTGAGCAGGATGCCCGCGCCTGCCCATTCGGGACGGATCGCGTGATGTCGGACCCAGCGGCTCAACGCGACCTTCGTCGAGGCATAGACCAGCCGCGGTTCTTTCGCCGCCAGATGCAGGGCGTGCGTCTCGTCGCCCGCAAGGCAGGCTTCCACCAAGTCTTCATCATGGCCGAGGATGATCGAGGACGAGGAGACGGCAACCGCGCGCGGGGCTTCGGCCGCTGCGAGCAGTTCGCGCACGCCTTCGAGCAAGGCGATCGTGCCGAAATAATTGACCCCGACCATCGCCGCGGTGTCGGCACCGGCCAGTCCCGCGCAGGCGATGACGCCGTGCAATTTCCCCTCGCTCCGCTCGCCCACCGCCTTCAGCGCCGCCGCCCGGCCGCCGGGTGTCGCGAGATCGGCGATGATGTCGGCATCGTCGAGATCGAGCCCAATCGGGTGGTGCCCTTCCTCGCGCAGCCATTGGACGGTGGCCGCGCCGATGCCGCGCGCCGAACCGGTCACCAGAATATTGCGCTGTGCCCTAAACACCGAGCGCGCCGAAGCTGTCGAGATCGACCATCGCCATCGCGAAGCGCGTCGCGGCGGCGGTATTGTTCGCCTCGGTCTGGAAATGCGATCCGTTGAGCATCCAGATCAGCAAGCCCCACACGACGTCGCGGCGATAGGCGGCCCACGCGTCGTCGAACGACGGCGGAGCCACGCCATGATCCTTCAGGCAATTGAGATAATGGTCGAGCAACGCGGCTTCCCAGCGTCGCCGGTCGACGAGGTCGAGCCCGGCGATCAGGAAATAGCTGACGTCGATCGACCAGGCGCCGAGACGCGGCTGTGAATCGAGGAAACCAGCAGTGCCGTCGGCATCGACGTAGAGATTGCCGAGGTGCATATCGCCATGATTGATGACCCGCGCCTGCGTTTCGTGCGCCGCGCGCATCGCCCGGTGCGCGGCGCGGATGCGCGGCGGATCGAGTAGCATGCGCGGCATCGCCGCCCCGCGCGGTGCGGTGGCATAGGATTGAAACTGGTCGGGCGTCAGCAACAGGCCGAAATAATGCGCCATCGATTCTTCGCTGGTGCCCGGCACCCACGAAAAGCGCGTCGCGAGCTCGGGCGCATTCCACCATCGGGCGTGCAGTTTTGCGAGGCCCGACAGAAAGGTCTTCGCGAGATCAAAACCGATCGGTTGCTGCAACGACAGGAAGCGCACGCCCCGCCGGCACAGATCCTCGAGGATGACGAGTGCCTTGCCTTCGTCGTCGATGACCGCGGCCAGGCAATCGGGGACGTTGAGCCCGGTCGTCGGCATCAGGTCGTGATAGGCGTGATATTCGTTGACGTGCATCTTGCGCATGGCGGGGCTGTGCGGCTCGAACCCCGCCTTCATCAGCATCGTCGGGGGCAGGTGGGGGCGGTCGCCATGGACCGCCAGTCGTATCTTGGTGCAGGCGCCGTGGATCAGATCGACAGTATCGACCCGGTCGATCCGTACTCCGGGAAAGCGCGGCGCGAGCGCCTCGCTCAGCCAGGCGGGCGTCACCTCCGCAAGATTGTCAGGAACCCGCATCGCAATACTAGCCGGCATCGGCGAGGATAAGCTCACCGGCGCGCGACGCCATCGCCATCGCGGGCGCATTGGTGTTGCCCGACACCAGCGACGGCATCGCCGAGATATCGACGACGCGCAGCCCCGACACACCGCGAACGCGCAGGCTGGTGTCGACAACCGACGCGTCGTCGGTGCCCATCCGGCAGGTGCCCGCCGCGTGATAGCCGCTGCCGCCGATCCGGTGATAGGCGTCGATGATCTCGTCGTCGGTCTCGATGCCGGCGCTCGGGTCGACCTCGGCGACGACGAACGGCGCGAGCGCCGGCTGGGCGAAGAGGTTGCGGATCGCGCGGAACAGCGCGACCGACACGCGCCGGTCGTAATCGGTCGCCAGATAATTGGGATCGATGATCGCCGGCGTCGCGATATCCGGCCCCGCGATCAAAATGCTGCCCTGGCTTTCGGGGCGCATCACATAACCGCCGCACATCGCGCCGTGGAAATCGTGGAGCGACAGGCCCGGGGTGCGGCTGTCGATCGACATCGGCCCCATGCCGAGCTGGGCGTCGGGTCGCCCGCTGCCGGGCTCGGTGCGAATGAAGCCGCCGACCTCGAACGCCGCCGACGTCAACGGTCCCGATTTGAACAGGAAATAGCGCAGCGCGCTGAGATAGAGGCCGAGGCCTTGAAAGGAGGAATTCTCGCTGCCGCCGCGCAGCCGGTATTGCGCGCGGAGCAGGCGGTGCTCGCGCATATTGTGGCCGACCCCCGGCGCGTTGTGGAGCACCTCCATGCCGACGCTTTTCAGATGGGCGGCGGGGCCGATGCCCGATCGCTGGAGCAGCGTCGGCGAGTTGAGCGCGCCGGCGCTCAATATCACTTCGCGCGCGGCAATCTCTTGTTCGCCCGAAGCGCTGCGGATGCGCACGCCGGTGATCCGGCTGCCCTCATGCGTCAGCCGCAGCACATCGGTGTCGGTCACGACCGTGACATTGGGCCGCTGCATCGCGGGGCGCAGAAAGACCTTTGCGGCGCTTTGGCGCTTGCCCTTCCAGATGTTGCGCGGCTGGTAGCCGAAGCCGGCGCTGTCGAGCGAATTGAGGTCGTCGACCGTCGGCACCCCCATTTCGGCGGCGGCGGCGATCATCGCCTCAAGCACCGGCAATTTCGTCGGGTGGACGGTGATGTTCAGCGGACCGCCGGTCCCGCGCATATCGGATGCGCCCAGTTCATGATTTTCGAGCGCCTTGAAATGCGGCTTGAGGTCGGCCCAGCGCCAGCCTTCGCAATCCCACTCGTCATAGTCGCTCGGCTGGCCGCGGACATAGACCATGCCGTTCAGCGAACTCGACCCGCCGAGCGCCTTGCCGCGCACCCAATATTCGGGTTCGTTATGGCCGCCGGTCTTCTTCGCGACATAGGCATGGGTCAGCTTCGGATCCATCAGCGTCCTGCCGAAACCGCGCGGCATGTCGATCAGCGGGCTGGAATCGACCGGGCCGCTCTCGATCACCAAAATCTTGTGGCGGCCGCTGCGGCTGAGGCGTTCGGCGAGCACGCAGCCCGACGATCCGGCGCCGACGATGATATAGTCGAACGGTCCCATCTCAGATCTCGACCATGTCGAATTCGGCCTTCAATGCGCCGCAATCGGGGCATTTCCAGTCGCCCGGAATATCCTCCCACGCCGTGCCGGGTTCGATCTCCCCGGCCGGGTCGCCCAGCTCCTGCTCGTAAATCCAGCCGCAATTCATGCACATCCACTTCTTCATGGGCCGCCTCCGTCAGCTGTCGAACCTGACCCACAGATGCTCGGGCACGCGCAGCAAATGTCCCCGGATATCGGGGCCGGGCTTGTCGGGATCGAGCCGGAGGCCCGGCAACCTGTCGAAGATGGCATTGAGCGCGCGCGTCATTTCGACCCGCGCCAGATGCTGCCCGATGCACAGATGCGGGCCGCTCGCAAAGGCGATGTGGCGCGTGCTGCGGTTGCGGAAGATGTCGAAGCTGTCGGGATTTTCGAACTTGCGCGGATCGCGGTTGGCCGAGGCGAGGACCAGGTTGATGAAGGTTCCCGCCTTGATCGTTGTGCCGTCGATCTCGCTATCCTGCGCCGCATAGCGGAAGGTCGAGGTCAC
The DNA here is from genome assembly GCF_059421785.1 of Sphingopyxis sp. GW821-FHT02C12. Classification (NCBI taxonomy): domain Bacteria; kingdom Pseudomonadati; phylum Pseudomonadota; class Alphaproteobacteria; order Sphingomonadales; family Sphingopyxidaceae; genus Sphingopyxis; species Sphingopyxis sp. GW821-FHT02C12. Next base: position 423,124 of record NZ_JBWKVQ010000001.1, on the reverse strand, counting down.
CGGCCCTTCCCAGCGCAGCGCTTCGTCGATCGCCTGCGGGATCAGGCTGCGGTCGGCGGCGACCGCGGCCAGCTGCTCGGGATGGGTCAGCAGGCCGGTCAACAACACGCTGGTGCCGCGATAGGTGGTGTCGCCGCCGGCGTTCATCAGCTGGCGAAGGAAGGAGATCAGCACATCGTCGGGCAGCCGCTCGCCGCCGACCTCGACCGTGGCGAGGTGACTGATCAGGTCGGTGCCGGGATTCTCGCGCTTGCGCGCCAGCAGCGCGCCAAAGAAGGTGCCGAGTTTCGTGCTCGCCTCGGGACCTTGCGGCAGGCCGATCGACGACAATATCTGCGCGATCGCCAGCTTGTGGAACACCGGCGCCTGGTCGGGTTCCAGCTCGACCTGCGCATAGATGACCTGGAACGGATAATGGTGGGTGAATTCCTCGATCAAATCGGCTTCGCCGCGCCCGACGAATTCGCCCATCAGCCGGTTGACCACCGGATCGACCACCGTCTCGCCCCATTGGGTGACGATCTGCGGCAGGAACGCCTTCTGGAATATCTTGCGGTAGTGGGTGTGTTCGGGGGCATCCATCACCGTCACTGTGTTGCCGAACGAGCGGCCGAGGTTGCGCCGGAACGCTTCCTTGTTGGTGAAGATTTCGGGCTGGGTCAGCACCTTCATCACCGCGTCGTACCCCAGCACCATCACCTGCGGCAGATGCCCCATCTGCGCGTCGGGCACGTCGGTGAACTGCATGCGATAGCTGCCCTCGACGACCGCGCCCTGCTCCATCAGCTCGTGGATGCGCGGGTAGGGGTCGGGGCAGTTGCCTGTCGACAATTTCTCGACCAGGAACGGGTCGAAACTCTTGTCCTCGAGATCTTCGAGGCGGGGCATCGCGGTCATGATTTCCACTCCAGGCCGAGCGCCGCGACCACGGCCTTGGAAATCGGCAGGATCGGGTCATCCTGCGGGTCGCGCGCGTTGAACATGCGGTTGTGGCAGATCGCCACGGCGAGGTGCTGGTCGGGGTCGGCCCAGCCGATCGAGCCGCCGGCGCCGGGATGCCAGATCGCGCGCGGGCCGCTGACGCGGTGGCCGCCGAGCCAGTATCCGCCGATGCTGATCGGGATCGGGATGCCGAACATCACCGGGTCGGGTTCGTCGCCATTGTCGCGGATCGTGGAAAAGCCGGCGACGCGTTCGGCGGACAACAAGCGCGCGCCGTCCAGCTCGCCGCCGCCCGCCAGCATCGCCCAGAAGCGCGCTTCGTCGCGGGCGTTGAAGATGCCGCCGACCCCGGCGATGCACGCCCGCTGCACCTCGGGCCGCGCGAACACCGGCGGCACCAGATCGACCGCGGCGGGCATCGAGCGGGCATAAAGCGTCGCGGCGGGAGGCGGGGGGTCATATTCGTTGCGGTTCGACATGACGGCGACGCGATCGGCGACCGTATCGGGGATGCCGATCCACAGGTCCTTCAGGCCGAGCGGCGCGTTGATCTCGTCGAGCACGAACTGGCGGAAGTCGCGGCCTTGGGGGTCGCTGCGCCGGACGATCTCGCCGATGATCCAGCCGAAGGTCATCGATTGATAGAGCGTCTTCTCGCCCGGCGGGGCGAGCGGCTCCATCGCGGCGATCGCGCCGGTCATATAGTCCCAGTCGCACATCGCCGCGGGGGTCACGCCCTCGGGCATCAGCGGGACGCCGGCGCGGTGGGTGAGCGCGTGGCGCACCGTCGCGGCGGCCTTGCCGTTCTGGGCGAATTCGGGCCAGTAATCGGCGATCGGCGCGTCATAATCGATATAGCCGCGCTCGGCCTGGATATGGAGCGCGGTCGCGGCGACCGCCTTGGTCACCGAATAGACGTTGTACAAGGTATCGGCGTCGGCCTTGCGCCCCGACGCGGGGTCGGCGAGGCCGTCCCACAGGTCGAGCACCTTAGCGCCCTTGTGATAGGCGACGACATGCACCGCCTCTTCATGCCCCGCGTCGATCGCGGTTCGGATCGCGGCGCGGACGCCGCTGTCGTCGATGCCCATCACACCGCCCATTTCAGATAGAGTTTGTCGACGCCGTTGACGCTGCCGGCGGCAAAGACCGGCGGACGGTCGGGGTCGATCTCGAAATCGGGGATCGCGGGCAGCCATTCCTCGAGGAAGATGATCAGTTCGCGCCGCGCCAGCACATTGCCGGGGCAGACATGCGGCCCCGCGCCGAACGCGGCGTGCTTGATCTCCGACGGCTTGCGGTGGAAATCCACGACCTCCGGTCGGTCATTGATTCGGTCGTCCAAACCATAGAGGCATTTGGGCATCTGGATCATGTCGCCCTTTTTGAACTTCAGGCCCTTATAGTCATAATCTTCGGTCAGCTGCCGTGCGGTGTTCGGCAGGCCGTAGCGGCGCAGGAATTCCTCGCAGGCGACCTGCGCCAGCTTCGGATTTTCGACCAGCTCGCGGCGATGGCCGGGGTTCTTCGCCAGAAAATGCGCAACGAAACCGATCTGCGACGCGACCGTATCGAGCCCGCCGACGAGCACCAGCAGCGACATTGCCATGATCTCGTGCGGCGTCAACGCGCGTTCGCTGACCTCGCCATTGACGATCATGCCGAGCAGGTCTTCGCGCGGGTTCGCCTTGCGGTCCTCGATATGTCCCATCAGATAACCGGCGAGTTCGCCCTGGGTCCTGGCCTTGAGCTCGATGTCGTTGCTGCGGACCGCGATTTCGGCGCGCGGTAACAGGAAGTCGCGATCGCTCAGCGGCAGGCCCATCATCGTCAGGAACACGTTGATCGGCAGCACCTTGGCAAAATCGTCGATGAATTCGCATTCGCCGCGCGGCTTGAGTGTCGCCACGAGTTCCTGCGCGGTCTCGCGCGCGACTTCGGAATATTGGCGGACCTTCTGCGGCGTGAAGCCGGTCATCAACAGCTTGCGATAGGGGGTGTGATCGGGCGGGTCGAGCGACAGCGGGATCGATTTCATCCGGCCGGGGTTGAGCGGGATGTCGAATTCATTGTGGCTGAAATGCTCGTGATCGACCTGCATCACCTGGATGTCGGCGGCCCGCGTCGCGATCCAATAGCCGCCATAATGCGGGGTCCACACGATGTCGGGGCCCTTGTGGAGTTCGGCCCAGGCGAGTTGAATATCCTCGGCCTTGCCGGCGAGCGTGTAGAAATCGAAATCGACCACCAGTTCGGGTGGCACATTGTCGGGGACCGCGACTGTCTGCGGCATCGCTCGCTCTCCTCATCCCATCGTCCGGTCTTAGAGACCGTCGTTTCTTGAAGTTTTCATGCGCCCAAAGAGGCGAGTTACCCACAGTTCTGACGTTTGGACAAAATTTGTCAATTCGTTTCTGGCCGCTTCCGGGTGGCCATCGGTTGCCGAAAGGTCAAGGGCGGCCTGTCTGGCTTTCCGCGAATCCGGCGCCGACAAACCTGCGCCTCGGCTGCTGTATAATCAAGTGACTTAGTTATCTGATTATCACGTTTTCGATTGACTCTTGGCGGCCGCAGCATTTGAAGGAGGGTAAGCGCTAATCATATAGAGGATTGAGGATGGAACTGGGCTTCGGGGCGGAGTATGACGCCTTTCGTCAGGAGGTGCGGGACTTCATCGGCCAGCATTGGCCGCCCGCCGACGGCAATCTGAAATCGCGCGAGAACGAGCGGGCGTTCGTGATCGCGGCGACCGAACGCGGATATCTGCACCGTGCGATCCCCCGGCGTTTCGGCGGCAGCGAACAGGCAGCCGATATCGGCAAGGCGGAGATCATCCGCGAGGAACTGACCAAGGCGCGCGCGCCGGCGGGCCGCATTCCGGGCAATGGGCTGGTCGTCCCGACGCTGCTCGAATGGGGCACCGAGGACCAGAAGGACCGCTTCATCGCGCCGACGCTGCGCGGCGACATCGTCTGGGCGCAGGGTTTTTCCGAACCCAATGCCGGGTCGGACCTCGCATCGCTGCGCACCAAGGCCGAGCTTGTCGGCGACAAATGGATCATCAACGGCCAGAAAATCTGGACCACCCACGCGCACAAGGCGACGCACATGTTCTGCCTCGTGCGCACCGAACCCGATGCGCCGAAGCATGCCGGCATTTCCTATCTGCTCATCGATATCCGGCAGCCCGGGGTGACCGTGCGGCCGCTGGTCCAGATGACGCGCCAGAAGGAATTCAACGAAGTGTTCTTCGACAATGCCGAGACCCCCGCCGACATGCTGGTCGGCGAGCGCGGTCGCGGCTGGAACGTGACCCGCTCGACGCTGAAACACGAACGGTCGGGCATTTCGTCGATGACGTGGAGCCTGTCGATGTTCCGCGACCTGGTGAAGATGGCGAAGGAGGTCGAGCGCGACGGGGCGCCCGCGATCAAGGATCCCCGCATTCGCGAGGAACTGGCCGCGATCGAGGGCCAGTTGATGTCGCTCACTTACTCGACCTATCGCGCGACATCGCACGACATGCACGACCGCGACATCGGACCGTTTCAGACGATGCCGAAGCTCTATATGACCGAGCTCGCGGGGCGAATTTCCAAGCTCGCGCGCGATATCATCGAGGATGATTTCACCGACATGGGCGGTGCACGGCTGAAATGGATCGAGCGCTTCATGATCTCATTGTCGATGTCGATCGCCGGCGGCACATCGAACATCCAGCGCAACATCATCGCCGAACGGGGTCTCGGTCTGCCGCGCGACCGGTCGCAGGGAGCGGGCGCATGAACTTCCTGCTCTCCGCCGACCAACTCGCGCTGCTCGCCTCGATCGAGGATCTGCTGCGCGACCGCTGCGATTCGCTGCGCGTCCACAAGATTTTCAATGTCGCGGGCGAGGCGCAATATGACGCCGAGCTATGGGCCGCGCTCGGCGATATGGGCCTGCCCGCGATCTTCGTACCCGAGGAACAGGGCGGCCTCGGGCTGGGCATGGTCGATCTCGCGGTCGTCGCCGAACTGCTCGGCGCCTATGCCGCGCCGGTGCCCTGGCTCGGCCATGCGCTGGCGGTTGTCGCGATCGCATTGGGCGGCAGCGATGCGCAAAAGGCCAAATGGCTGCCACGGCTGGCGGCGGGGGAGATATTGGCCACCGTCGCCTTCGGCGAAGGCAAGGGCGCCTGGCTCCCGGGGGAATGGCAATTGTCGGCGGCTGGGGGACTGACCGGCACCAAGGTGCTGGTGCCCAACGCCGCGGAAGCCGATCTCATCGTCGTCGGCGTGGCCGAAGGGCTGGCGCTGGTCGAGAAGGGCGCGGCCTATAGCACGCAGCGGATCGACAGCGGCGATCGCACCCGGCCGGTCGATACGGTGGTTTTCGACGGCGCTGAGGCCGAGCTGCTCCCGGATGGGCGCGCGGTGCGGGACCGTCTGATCGACGCCGCTGCGGTCCTGATCGCCGCCGATGCCTTTGGCGGCGCCGAGCGCTGTGTCACGATGTCGGTCGACTATGCCCGGGTGCGCGAACAATATGGCCAGCCGGTCGCGGGCTTTCAGGGGCTGCGCTACCAACTCGTCGAAATGGCGCTGGCGACCGAACCGGCGCGTGGGTTGTACTGGTACGCCGCGCATGCGTGGGATGCGCTGCCCGAAAAGGCTGCGCATGCCGCGGCGCAGGCAAAGGCGCATCTGACCGACACCTATCTCCAGGTGACGCGCGACACGGTCGAGGCGCATGGCGGCATCGGCTTTACTTGGGAGCATGACACGCACATCTACATGAAGCGCGCCATGCTCGACTGGGCCTGGCTGGGATCGCCCAGCCGCCACCGGCTTCGCGCGGCGGATCTGGCGGGCTGGTAGATGGACCAGGGGCAGGATGTCGTTCTCTATGCCGTTGAGCGTGGCGTTGCGCGGATCACCCTCAACCGTCCCGACCGGCTGAACGCGTCCAACGGTTTATTGTCGCGCGGCCTGACCGCCGCTTTCACCCGCGCCGCCGTCGATCCCGAAGTGCGGGTCGTGCTGCTGACGGGGGCGGGGCGGGCGTTTTGCGCCGGCGCCGACCTGCAGGTTCTCGACGAGCTTTCCGATGATCCGGCGGCGCAGAATTCGGGCTCGGGCGGCCTGCGCTATGACGGGCTGATGTCGATGCCAAAGCCCGTCGTCGCCGCGATCCATGGTCCGTGCGCCGGGATCGGGCTTGCGCTCGCCTGTTCGGCCGACATTCGCATCGCCGCCGACGATGCGGTTTTCGTCGCCCCGTTCGCCAAGCTTGGACTGTGCGCCGAGGGAGGATTGGCGTGGCTGTTGTCGCGGCTCATTGGTCCGGGCAATGCCGCCGAAATGCTGCTCTCCGCGCGGCGGATCGCCGCCGACGAAGCCTATGCCAAGGGGCTTGTTTCGCGCCTGTTCCCGCTCGCGGGCTTTCACGATGCGGCCTTGGCCTATGCGGTCGAACTGGCGCAGGGCGCGCCGTCGAGTTTTGCGCTGATCAAGCGCCAGCTTGGCGATGCGAGCGGCGAGGATTTCGAAACGGCGCGGGCGAATGCGGCAAGGCTGACACGCGAAACCCTCGATGGTAGTGATTTCGGCGAAGCGCTGGCGGCGAAACGCGAAGGGCGGCCGGCGCGCTTCACGCCCGTCACCGCCGCCTTCGCGCCGCCCATGAGCGAGAGCTAGATCATTCGAGCTTCATCAGATGTTCGGTCCGGTAAACCTGCAGCGCGGCGTAGTCGCCGTCGCGGACGCGGTTCGCGAAATCGGGATTGGCGATCATCATCCGTCCGACCCCCAGCAGATCGAAATCGCCCCGTGCAAAGCGCCGCAGCGCCTCTTCGAGCATATGCGGCGGGCCGTCGATCGTCGCGATGTCGGTCGGCGCCGCCGCTTTGCTGCCGGCCGCGACGGCGCGCAGCGCGGCCATCGCGTCCTTTTCCAGCACCTCTCTGGCGATCCCTAGCGAGCCGACCATCATCGTCGGCTTTCGCGTCAGCCTTTTGATCCAGCCCGACAGGCTGAGGTCCGATCCGGCGAATTCGGCTTCCCAGAACCGCCGCGTCGAACAGTCGAACAGGTCGGCGCCGGCCGCCGCCAGCGGTTCGACGATTTCGGCCAGCTCGTCGGCGGACTCGGCGATCCGTGCGCGATAGTCCTGCTGTTTCCACTGCGACAGGCGCAGCATGATCGGAAAGTCGGGCGCCGTCGCGGCGCGGCAGGCGGCGACCACTTCAGCGGCGAAGCGGACGCGGTTGACCAGGCTGCCGCCATAGGCGTCGGTGCGGCGGTTGAAGCGCGACCACAGGAATTCGTCGATCAGATAGCCGTGCGCGCCGTGGATGTTGATCCCGTCACACCCGATTGCCATCGCGGTCGCCGCGGCGCGGGCATAGGACGCGATGCAATCGTCGATCTCGGCGACCGTCATCGGCTCTTCGACCTGCACCGGGTCGGGCGGGGTCAGCGACGGATCGATCAGCCCCGGCATATAAAGCCCCGACGGCCCCATCGACTTCATATCGCGGTTGGCCATTTCCAGTTTCGGGTCGTCGGCCGGATAAGGCGAACGCATCAGCGCGGCGTGCCAGATCTGCGGCATGAACGCGCCGCCCTTGGCATGCACGGCATCCGCGACCTTCGCCCAGGCTTCGGCGCCCGCACCATATATCGTCGAACTGGTCCGCATATGCATCGCGGTCGGATGATCGATCGCGGTCGCTTCGCCGATGACCAGTCCCGCTCCGCCTTCGGCGCGGCGGGCATAATAGGGGGCATAGCCCGGCGACAAAACCCCGTCGCTCGCCGAACCGCGCCCCATCGGTGCCATGACGAAGCGGTTTTGTAGCGTCAGCCGGCCGATCGTCAGCGGCGTGAAAAGCGGCGCGACGTCCAGCGGCTGCGCGCCGTTTCCGGCTGTCGCGCCGGTGGTTTGCCCGCGCTCAGGCTCCGCCGGGCCGGCCTCGTCGGTCATAGCGATCGTCGCGGTTTGCAGCATAGCTCACTCTCCCCTTGTTCGTCTGACGTCTTTTAAATAGTATACTGATATAATCAGGTGACAAGGGGGGAGTCGATGGCGGACGGCGCGACGGAGGATTGGGCGCAGCGGTTGGAGAAGGTCGAAGCGCAGCTCGCCATCCAGCAACTTGCCGCGCGCTATGCGCGCGCGGTCGACAGCCGAAACCTGGACGATCTCGGCGCGTTGTTCGCGCCGCAGACGCGCTTCGGCGACGACGGGCTGGGGGCGACCGGCGCGCGCGCCTTTTACGGCCGCGTGCTCGCCGGCTTTTACCGCAGCTTTCACCAGGTCGCCGGCCATGTCATCACCGATATCGCCACCGACAGCGCGCGCGGCACCGTCTATTGCCGCGCCGAGCATGAGGACGGCGACCATTGGATCGTCAACCTGATGGTCTATTTCGACCGCTATTGCCGCGTCGACGGGCGCTGGTATTTTCTCGGACGGCGGCCGCGTTTCCTGTTCGTCGGCGACCCGCGCACCGCGCCGCGCACGATCGATTTCAACCAATGGCCGGGGCGCGAGGATCGCTTCCGCTGCGAATTGCCGCAATCGGACGAGAGCTGGGGTCAGTATTGGGACGGGCATCCCGATGCGCGGGCGGACGTGACCAGCCTGCCCTGAGCGGCCTCAGCGCGCCGACCAGCCGCCGTCGATCGGGATCGTCAGCCCCGTCGCACGCGCGCCGGCGGGCGCGGCGGCCCAAGCCACCGCATCGGCAATCTGTTCGGGCGACACCATCTGCCGCGACGGGTGAAATTCGCCGACGAGCGCGGTGCGCGCCTCTTCGCTCATCGCCCGCGCGATATTGGGGGTCAGCGTCAGGCCGGGCGCCACGACATTCACGCGAATGCCGCGATCGGCATAGAGCACCGCCGCCGCTTCGCTGAGGTGCACGACCCCGGCCTTCGCGGCATGATAGGCATAGGAGGCAAAGCGCGTCACCCGGATCCCCGCGAGCGACGCGACGTTGACGATGCTGCCCGACCCGGCGGCGAGCATCGGCGGCAGCGCATATTTCATGCCGAGCATGCAACTCGTCAGGCACTGGCGCAGGGTGTTGTCCCAGGCCGCGAGCGCGAGGTCTTCCAGCCCGATTCCCGCGGCATCGCCGGCGCCGAAATTGCCGACATTGTTGATCGCGATATCGAGGCGGCCAAAGGCGGCGAGCGCTGCCGCGACGCTCTGTTCGGTATCCGCCTCGACGGTCGCATCGGCGCGGAAGAAGGTGACGGCGCCCGGCATTTCGCCCGCCATGCGCTCACCGGCGGCTTCGTCGATATCGGTGAACAGCACCTGTGCGCCATCGGCGACCAAGCGCCGCACGATCGCTTCGCCGATACCCGATGCGCCGCCGGTGACGAGCGCGACATCGCCTGCGAACCCCTGGGTCATGACATGCTCCCGCTCGCCTAGGGCGACATGAACAGGCCGCCATCGGCCTGGAAGGTCATGCCGGTCAGGAAGGAGGCATCGTCGCCCGCGAGGAACACCGCGAGGCGGCCGCCGTCGGCATAGATGTCGCCATAGCGGCGCAGCGGGATCGTCTCGACCGCCTTTCGGGCATGGTCGGCCTGGTTGCGGACAAAGCTCTGCAGCGCGTCGGAGGCGATCGCCGGATTGATCACATTGGCGGTGATCCCGTACTTGCCCCATTCGCGCGCGGCGGTCCGCGTCAGCCCGCGGATCGCCTCTTTCGCCGCGTTGTACGCCGCCGATCCTTCATAGCCGACCTGCCCCCAGTAGGAGCCAAAGTTGATGATCCGTCCGGCGCCCGAAGCCTTCAGATGGGGAAAGGCCGCCTTCATGAAATAATAGGTTGCGGTCGGACCCGTCGCAAAGGTGCGGTCCCACTCGCCGTCGTTGAAATCCTCCAGCGGCGTGATCACCGGTGTCGGCGCCGGCTGCTCGGCGGTGCCGAAACTTTGCGCGTTGTTGACGAGGATATGGAGCGCGCCAAAGCGCTCGACCGCGCCGGCGACGGTCGCGGCGATATGGCCTTGATTGCCGACATCGCAGACCATCCCGACGCCCGTGCCGCCCGCGGCGCCAATTTCGGCGAGGGTTTCGTCGATGCTGCCCTGCGATCGCGAGGCGACGACGACATTCGCGCCTTCGCGCGCCAGTTCGACCGCGATGCCGCGCCCGATCCCGCGCCCGGCGCCGGTGACGATCGCGGTGCGGCCGTCCAGCAATCCCGCCATGCTTGCTCTCCTCGCTCGCCGCGTCAGGTCAGCACCAGCCGCGAATTTTCGTCGAACGGCAACAGGTCCTCGCCCTCGCGAATGCGGCGCGTCCAGTGCGGATCGTGCATGATCGCGCGGCCGACCCCGACGAGGTCGAACTCGCCGCGCGCGAGGCGTTCGGCCACCTTGTGGACATTCTCGCGCGCCGCATCGGAGCCGCCGGTCCTTTTCGAATCATAGACCCCCGACGACAGGCCGACCCCGCCGACGGTCTGCGACGCCTTGCCGGTCAGCTTTTTGGCCCAGCCCGCCAGGTTGAGCGGCGAGCCTTCGAATTCGGGCTTGTCGAAATAGCGCTGACTGCCGTCGAAGATATCCACCCCGGCATCGGCGATCGGACCAAGCACCTCTTCCAGCTGCTGCGGCGTATCGGCGAGGCGGGCGCGGACGTCCTGTTGTTTCCATTGCGAGAAGCGGAAGTTGATCACCGGATCGGGGCCGATCTCGCGGCGCACGGCCTGGACCAGCGCGGCGGCGAAGGCGGTGCGGCCCTTATGGTCGCCGCCCCAGTGGTCGGTGCGGCCGTTGGTGCCCTCCCACAGGAAATTATCGACCATATAGCCATGGGCGCCATGGATCGCGATCCCGTCGAAGCCCGCCTCCATGGCCCAGCGGGCACTGCGGGCAAAGCCCTCGATCACGTCGCCGACCTCGCTGTCGGTCATCGCCCGGCCGGGTTGGGCCGCGACCCGTTCGATATAGTCGGGCGAGACCATCGCGGTCCGGTCGAGTGGTCCCCAGACGCCCGACGGCCGGACCGTTTCGACGTTGGGAAAGGGGCCCGTGCCCATTTCGCGCATCACGCCCTGATGCCATAATTGCGGCATGATCACGCCGCCGGCGGCGTGGACGGCATCGATCACCGCGCGCCAGCCGTCCAGCGCCGCCTGACCATACATGTGCGGGGCATTGTCGCCATCGACGCCGCTGCCGCCCAGCGCGGCGGGATGATCGACGCCGACGCCTTCGGTGATGATCAGCCCGGTGTCGGCGCGGCGGCTATAATAGTCGGCGACATCGGCGCCGGGGACACCCCGCGGTGAAAAGCCCCGCGTCATCGGCGCCATGACGATCCGGTTCGCGAGGCGCAGCGAGCGCAGTGCGAAGGGAGAGAAGAGGGGAGCGATCCGCTCGTCCATGGGGTGTTCTTTCGCCTGGGTCATTGCGACGGGGCCGCAAGGCTGCGCGGGAGTCTCTGTGCCACAAGCGCACCGATCAGCGCGGTGGCGGCGACGAACAGAAAGACATTCTCATAGGCCGCCTCGGTCGGGAAGACGCCGGTGGATGTCCCGTGATGTCCCCCCGTCGACAGCATCGTCGCGACGGTCTGGGCGCCGATCGCCATCGCGGTCGACCGGATCACCGCCATCATCCCGGTGGCTTCGCTGACCCGGTCCATCGGCGCCGCGCCGACGATGACGATCGGGATGGTGACGTACACGATGCCGAGGCCGACCGCCTGCACCACGAGCAACAGCATCACGGTCACGATATCCTCGTGCCAGGCGACCAGCGCGAGAAAGGACGCCACCACCATCAGGCACCCCGTCGTCGCGACGCGGCGCGGACCGAATTTCTGGTTCGCGCGCGCCACCAGCGGATAGATCAGCCCGGTGAGGATATTCGCGGGCAGCAACAAAAAGCCGGCGAGCGTCGCGCTGAGTCCCAGCCCGGCGCCGGTCGCGGGCGATTGCTGGCCGAACAGCGCCATGATCTGCCCACCCTGAAACACGCCGAGCGCGATCGTCACGAACAATATATTGGCCCAGGCGATCTGCGGCTTCGCCAGCAGCCGGACGTCGATCAGCGGATTTTCGACGGTGAGTTCGCGCCAGATCCACGCGATCAGCGACAGTAGGGCGACCGCCGCATAGACCATCGTCATCGGATCGGTGAAACCGGCGTGGCCCCCGTTGTCGATGGCGAGCAACAGGCCCACCGCCGCCGGGATAAACAGCAGGCCGCCGACCAGATCGTCGCGCACGCCGCCGAGGTTGGACCGCTTGTCGGGGGCGACATGGATCAGCACCGCGACGAAGGCGATGGCGCCCATCGCCGCCGAAACCTTGAAGATCATCGACCAGTCGGCATAATCGACGATCAGCCCGCCGATCACGAGCCCCGATGCCGCCGCGATGCTGGCCGACGACGCGATGAGGCTGATGCCGAGCGGCACGCGGTCCGCCGCGACCCGTTCGCGGATCAGGCCGAAACACAGCGGGATGATCGCGCCGGCCAGGCCCTGCATCGCGCGCCCGGTGATCAGCCAGCCGAGGTCGCTGGTGACGCTGCTGATCAGCGATCCGACCGTTGACAGTGCGACGACCCAGAGCAGGATGCGCCGCCGTCCCAAAAGATCGCCGAGCCGGCCGAACAGCGCCGCGCCCGCCGCCGACGACAGCATGAACGATGTGACCAGCCAGCCCGCCGACGACGTGCCGCCGAAGTCGGCGACGAGGCTGCGCATCGCGGCATAGATCATCGTCAGTTCGAGCGCCGCGACGACCTCGGCGATCATCAGCGGAATGATGAGCCGGTAAAAGGCCGAAGCCTCCGGTCGGACGGGCAATGCTTCGGTCACTCTATTCTCTCTCCCGCACGATCATTCTGTCTTCGGATCAGCCGCGCGGCATGCCGAGGATGCGTTCCGATACGATATTGCGCATGACCTCGTTCGATCCGCCCGCGATCGTCCAGCCATAGCTTTTCAGGAAATCGTTCATGCGCAGCCGGCTGCTGTGCCCGGTGCCCGGAATCGACGGCTGCCACTTCAGCGCCGCGATGCCATCGGCGCGCAGCAGGAATTCGGTGTAGCGTTGCAGGAACGGGCCCCAGATCAGCTTGATATAGGTCGGCAGCGTCGGCGACGCCTTGTCGGGATTCGCCTCGAGTTCGATCAACAGCTTGCGGATCATCAACCGCAACGACTGAAGCTCGGCATGGAAGGCGGCGTATTCTCGGCGCAGCTGGACGTCCTTCATCCAGCTGTCCTTGGCCTCCTCGGCGTCGAGCTCGAACGACCGCGCGAGCCGCTCGACCGCGCCGAAGATCAGCAGGCCGCGTTCGGTCGACAGGGTGGATTGGGCGATGTTCCAGCCATTGCCCTCGGCGCCGATCAGATTTTCGGCCGGGATTTTCACATCGTCGAGGAAGATTTCGGCGAACTCGGACTCGCCGGTGATCTGCAGGATCGGGCGGACCTCGACCCCCGGCGATTTCATGTCCATGATGAAATAGGAGATGCCGTCATGCTTGCGCTTGCCGTGCGGGTCGGTGCGCGCGAGGAGCAGGCAATAATCGGCGTGCATCGCCGCCGACGACCAGATTTTCTGTCCGTTCACGACATAATGATCGCCCTCGCGCCGCGCTGCAGTGCGCAGCGAAGCAAGGTCGGATCCCGCGCCGGGCTCCGAAAATCCCTGGCACCAGATGTCGGCGCCCTGCGCGACCCCGCCGATATAGCGGTCCTTCTGTTCCTGCGTGCCATGTTCGAACAGCGTAGCCGGGGTGTGGAACAGCGAGATGGTGAACATGTCGAGTTCGGGCGCGTCGGCCCGCGCGAATTCTTCATAGACGATGATCTGATACGCGAAGGGAATACCGGGGCCGCCCCACTCGCGCGGCCAATGCGGCGTCGCCAGCCCGACCTTGCGGCGTTCATCGAGCCATTCGACGACGATCGCCTTGAGTTCGGATTCGCGTACCGCCTGCCATTGCCGGCGCCAGTCGGCGGGCACGGTGGCGGCCAGCCAGTCGCGGATTTCCTGTCGGAAAGCCGCCTCGTCGCCGACCTTGGAAACGATGTCGAATGTCCGGCCCATCACGCGGCCTCCAGCATGTCGGCAATGCGGTCGAGCAGGACCACCCGGGTGCCGAACAGCGCCTCGTTGAGCTTGGCGCGCTTCAGATAGATATGCGGGAAATATTCGGCGGTGAAGCCGACCCCGCCGTGAAGCTGGATGCAATCGCGCGCGATCTCCGCGACGATCCGCGTCACATGCTGTTTCGCCGACAGCGCGTCGAGCAGCGCGTTGGGGTCGTCCGCCGCCAGTCCCGCCGCATGCTCGACCAGTCCGCGCGCCGCGACCAGCGCCGCCTGATGATCGGCGACCCGGTGCTTCAGCGCCTGGAACGACCCGATGACGACGCCGAATTGCTCGCGCATCTTCATATAGTCGATCGTGCCGGCCAGCGCGACTTCGCCGCCGCCGATCGCATCGGCGGCGATCGCCACCGCTGCGGTGCGCAGCAACAGATCGTCGAGCGCGCCGGGATCGCCGGGCAGGATGATGGCATCATCGCCAAGCGCCACGCCATCGAGCGTGACGGTGCCCAGCGTGCGGGTCGCGTCGGTCAGCGCATCGCGGGCGACCGAAACCCCCGCCGCGTCGCCCGGAATCGCGAGCCAGCAGGCCCGGCCCGCCTGGTCGCCTCGAAGGAAAAGGAGGTTCGCCGACGGCGCGTCGACCATGTCCGCAACCGTGCCGCTTGCGGTCTTTCCGTCGGTCGCCACGATCGCATCGCCCGGCTGTGCCACGGCGGCGCGCAGCGATCCGTCGGCGAGCCGCGGCAGCAGCGCGGCCTGCTGCGCGTCGCTGCCCGCCGCCGCGACCAGCGCCGCAGCGAGCGTCGTCCCGAGCATGGGAACGGGCGCCGCCACCGCGCCGAGCGCCGAATGCAGCGCCGCGGCGGCTTCGGTGCCGAGTCCCAGCCCGCCATGCGCTTCGGCTATGGTCAGCGCGGTCCAGCCGAGCGCTGCCATCTGCTCCCACAACGTATCGGCCATCAGCGCGGGCGCCCGCGACCAGGCGACCGCGCGTTCGCGCGGCCATTCGGCGCCGAGCATCTCGGCAAAGCTTTCGGCGAGGACGCCGAGGTCGATGTCATCGGACATGGTGTGGGGGCTTTCTGTTCACTCGTCGATGAAATCGGGCGGGCGCTTGTCGATCATCGCCTGCACCGCCTCGCGGTGATTGGGCGATTCCCACGACCGGGTTTCGAGCCGCAGCATCTCCCCCATGTGGCGCCGCGCCTTGTCGAGGATGTCGAGGTTCAGCGCCTGCTTGGTCGTCTGCAGCGCGCTCGGCGATTTGGAGAGGAAGGTGGCGACCCATTTGGCGACCGCGGCATCCAGATCGTCGCGGGCCACCGACTCGGTGATCAGCCCCTTGGCGGCGGCGTCCTTGCCGCGCAGCGGATCACCGCTCAGCAAATGGCGGCGCGCCTCGACCAGTCCGACCAGATTGGGCCACAGCAGCGAACCGCCGTCGCCCGCCGCGAGACCGACGCTGACGTGCGGGTCGCCGATCAGCGCGTCTTCGACCGCGATGGTGATGTCGGCCGCGAGCGCGAGGCTGGCGCCCATGCCCATCGCATGACCGTTGATCCGGGCGATGACCGGCTTCGGGCATTCGAGCATGCCGACGATGATCGCGCGCGCTTCGAAAATTCCGACATGCCAGCGCTCGCGATTGCCCCAATTGTCGATCATCCTTTTGGGATCGCCGCCGGCGCAAAAGCCGCGTTCGCCCGCACCGGTGAAGATGATGACACGCACGCCGGGGTCGGCCCCGGCGTCGGCCCAGATGCGCGTCAACTCCTCATGCGCCTCGGGCGTCATGCCGTTGAGCGGCGGGTTGTCGAGTGTGATCGTCAGGACATGGCCGTCCTGCCCGACCTTGATGGCCGAATAATTCGCGTATCGCGCTGGCACCCTCAATCCTCCTAACTGGTATACCATATTCCTTGCATCGAACGGCGGTTCGCGGCAAGCCCCATTTCGACATGGCGCGTGACGGAGAGCGAATATGACCGAAGCCAAGGCGATGATGCTCGTACTGCAGAACCCGAAATCAGGCCGGGAAACGGCGCACCGCGACTGGTATCTGGCGCATCATCTTCCCGATGTCTGCGGCGTGTCCGGGGTGCTGCGCGGCGAATTTTCCCGCGTTGCCGAGAGTGAGGAAAACCCGCGATGGTCGAACGCCGCGACCTATTGGCTGGACGGCGACCCGGCCGCGATCCTGACGGAAATATTCACCCGCGCCGGCAGCGGCGACTGGACGATGAGTGACACGCTCGACGGCGAATCGATGATGATGGCGATCGCCGAGGCGTTGACCGAACGTCGGCGGTCGACCGTCACGCCCGACGCCGGGGGCAAGGACCGATTGCTCCATATCGTCCTCACCAACGCCAAGCCCGGCGACGACGACGTCTTCAACCACTGGTACAATCACACCCATCTCCCCGACGTCCTCGCGGTGCCCGGTTTCGTCGCAGTCCAGCGCTTCCGGCTGATCGACCATCCGGCATTGCGTCCCTATCCCTATCGTTATCTGGCGATCTGTGAAGTCGCGGCGGGGGAGGCCGATGCCGCGCTCGCCGAACTCGCGGCGCGGGCCGGGACCGAACGCATGGTTTTGTCGCCGACGCTCGACCGGTCCGGGGTCGCCGCTGCGCCCTTCGCGGTCGACGGCATTTGCCTTGGCTCAGTCTGACAATTCGGCGGCCCGACGTTCCTGCTTGCGTTCGATTCGCGCGATCCAGCGACGGGCATGATCGAACATCGCCCGCATCGACGCCATCGCGCCATCGCGATCGCCGGCCGCGATGGCATCGACCATGTGGCCGTGCTGCATCTTGAGTTCGGGAAGGAAATTCTCGTCGGGCATCGGCATCACCGTCAGGCCGTATCGGAGCGCCACCCCGACAAACAGCGCGAGCGCGCGGTTGCCGCTGTGATCGGCGATGATCTGGTGAAACTCGCACGCCGATGCGAGATAATGGCCCGCCGACGCCTGGTCGAGCCGCACCAGCGCCTTGCGCAGCGCGCCAAGCGATTCGGCGTCGGCGCGGCGGACGAATTTCTCGACCGCCGCGATCTCGAGACAGCTTTGGGCCTCCCACAGATGCGACAGCGGGATGCGCGAGTAGGTGAGGAAGATCGAGGTCAGTTCGATCGTATAAGCCGGGTCGCATTCGCGGATGATGACGCCGCCTTGCGCGCCGGTCTTGACCCGCACGATATCGTGAAGTTCGAGCGGCCGGAGCGCCTCGCGCATCACCGCGCGGCTCGTGCCATAGCGCCGCTGGAGTTCGCCTTCGTTGCCCAGGTTGGTGCCGCGCTTCGCCCCGGCATTTTCGATATCCTGGACCAGCCGCAGCGCGATCGTCTCGCTCAGCTTGGGCACCGAGCCGGCGACCATGCGCTCGTTGGCGAGATCGGTGATCGTCCGCCGGTCGACCGCCTCGAGGAAAAGTTCGATCGCCAGGTTGTCCGCGTCGGCGTGCAGCCGCGGCGCGGCGCGCAGGATCGCGGCCGTGTCGTCGAGCAGTGGGCGTTCGACCTTCGTCAGCTCGAAATAGGTTTTGGCGGCAAAGACGATCGCGTGGCGCGGCGGCGCCTTGACGACGAGGCCGCCATAGACGCCGCGCCGCATCCCCGCCGCGCCATGCCATTCGAGTTGGCGCACCGCTTCGCGGAAGGTCGCGCGTGAGACGCGGAACATCTCCATGAAATCGGCTTCGGTGCCCAGCACCTCACCCTCTTTCCAGCCGCGCCGGATGATCTCGCCGATGATGCGTTCGGCGACAATCTCCCCCAATTTTCGTCTGCGCTTGCCCGCGCCCACCATCTTCGATCTGCCCCCCGGGACGGTACGTCCCCTCTCGCCTTCCGACACTTCGTGATTTTCCTCTCGTTTGACAAGCGAACGATGCGCAGAATAAGTATACCAGTTAAGCGAGGAGAGCGATGTGGAATTTGCCTGGAGCGATTCGGAGGCGGCGTATCGGGCCGAACTCCATGAGGTGCTGGCGACCCTGCCCGATGATTGGTGGGAAAATTATGCGCCGCACGGGCCGTCCAGCCCCAAGCTGATGGAGCATGCCCGTGCCTTCAATGCCCGGCTCGCCGAACGCGACCTGATCGTCCGGCACTGGCCAAAAGACTATGGCGGCTCCGATGCCAGTGCGTGGCAACAAATCATCGTCAGCGAGGAAATGTGGTCGATCGGCGAACCGCGCTCGTCGCTCTACCTCGGGACCAACTGGGCCGGTCCGGCGATCATGAAATTCGGCACCGAGGCCCAGAAGCAACGCTATCTGCAGGCGATCGCGGCGGGCGAACTCCTCTGGTGCCAGGGCTTTTCGGAACCCGAGGCGGGGACCGACCTCGGCAATATGCAGACGCGCGCCGAGCCCGATGGCGGCGATTATGTCATCAACGGGTCGAAGATCTGGACCTCCTACGCGGCGCGCGCCGACATCATGTTCCTGCTCGCGCGCGTCGGCGGCAAGGGCAAGGGCGGGGTGAGCTGCTTCATCGTGCCGATGGACACCCCGGGCATCGAAATCCGTCCGATCCCCGGCGTCCATTCGCGCCACGATTTTCACGAAATCTTCTTCACCGACGCGCGCGTGCCGGCGGATGCGCTGCTCGGCGACGAAGGCCATGGCTGGAAGATCGTCCAGGCGATCATCCATTATGAACGGATCGGCGCCGGGCGCTATGAAAAGGCGGCGCGCGGCCTCGCGCATATCGTGGATGTGCTGAAAGCGCGCGGCGATTTCGACGATGCGGTGGTGCGCGCCGATTGCGCGATCGCGCTCGCTGCGGTCGAGGCAGCGCGCCTGCAAACCTATCTGGTCATCGACGGCCGCGCAAAGGACAGCGACCCCGGCGCGGAAACCTATCTCGCGCGCTATGCGATGATCCAGGCCGACCATGCGGTCGCCAACCTCACCTCGACCTATTTGCCCGACCTGCTCGTCGATGGCGCCGACGGTCATCTGCGCGCGCAGTTCAACTCGGCGATCACCGCCGGCATCGCGGCGGGGGCGGCGGAGGTTCAGCTCAACATGATTTCGGGCCGCTACCTCGGCCTGCCGCGGGGAGCCTGAGCCATGGATTTCGATTTTTCCGCCGACCAGCGGGCGCTGCGCGAAACGATCATGCGGATGGTCGCTGACAACCGCGACCTGCCGCGCACCGGCAATGTCGTCGAACCAAAGACCTTCCACCGTGCTGCCGCGCTTGATGCGTCGCTCGCGGCGGGTGGCTTTTTCGATGTCGCGCTCGAACCGGGCTGCGGCGCCGTCGATGCGGCGGCGCTCGTCTATGAATGCGCGCTGTCGCCGCTGGTGATCGAGGTCGGCGCCTCGGCGCTGGTCGCGCCGTTGCTCACCGGCGAAGCGTTACCGCGTCCGATCGCGATCGGGCGGCTGGCCGATCTGACCCGAGGGATCCGTTTCCTCGGCGACGCGCGGACCTTGCTGATCGATCTGGGCGACGATGTCGCGGTCGTCGATATGGCCGGGCTGGCGGTTACCGAACTCGACGGCGTTTATGCCTATCCGCTCGGTAAGCTCGCGGCGCCGCCCGATCTTACCGCCGCGCGGCGGCTCGGCGCCGGCAAGGCGGTCGAACTGCGGCGGCTGTGGCGCCTCGCGCTGGCGCTCGAAATCGCCGCGGCGATGCAGGCGGCGACCGACTTCACCACCGACTATGTGAAACAGCGCCATGTGTTCGGCCGCCCCGTCGGCTCGTTCCAGGCGGTGCAACATCGCCTCGCCGCCGACGCCGAAAAATGCCGGGGCAGCTATTGGCTCGCAATGAAGGCGGCGTGGAGCGGCCGGCCGCTCGACGCGGCGCTGGCGGCGCTGCACGCGCAGCGCGCGATCACGCAGGTCAATTACGACGTCCACCAGTTCAACGGCGCGCTCGGCATGACGCTGGAGCATGCGCTGCACCTGTGGACCTTTCGCCTGCGCTGGCTGGTCGGCGAAATGGGCGGCTTTCGGACCCATGTGGCGGAGGTTGCCGAACGGGCGTGGCCAGACGCTCTTCGGAAAGCCAGCTGATGAACGTCGAGGTTTCGCGCCCGCTGGTGCGCCATATCTATGATCTGGTCGACGGCGCCTATGTGCCGACCGCGCTCGCGACCGGGCCGTGGGACCGCCGCTTGCAAAGTGGGGTCGTGCTCAACGCGCTGATCGCGCATCTGATCGAACAGGCGCCCAGCCCGGTGCCGATGGTCACCAGCCGTCTGCTCCTCGACATGATGAAGCCGACGCTGATGGCGCCGGTCGAGACGCGGGTCTCGGTGCTGCGCGAGGGCAAAAGGCTGCAATTGCTCGACGTCGAACTGATACAGGACGGCGCCACCACCGCGCGCGCCTCGGCCCTGCGAATCCGGGCGGGAGAATCCCCGGCCACCGATGCGCCGCGCCACCCGCTGCCGCCCGCCGACCTGCCGAGCCTCAACGGCGGCCGCTCGCCGCTTCAGCATATCAACGAGACGCGGCTCGAATCGGGCGGGCTCGAAGTCCCGGGGCCGGGGGTCGTGTGGGCGCGGATGACCGGCGAGATCCTTCCCGGCGTGCCGATCTCACCCTTCGTCCAACTCGCGATGGCCGCCGATTTCGGCAGCGGCACGTCGAGCTTTGTCGACTGGCGCGAATGGAGCTTCGCCAATGTCGACATCAGCCTGCACCTGACCCGCATGCCGCAGGGCGAATGGGTGCGGATCGCCGCCGAAACCCGAAGCGCGGGCAATGGCATCGCGATCGTCCATTCCACACTCGCCGACGAACAGGGCGAACTGGGCCACGCCCACCAGACCCTGTTCCTGGACAAAAGGAAAAGTGAATGAGCCGCATAACCTCCCCCTTCGGCTGGGAATCGACCGCCGCCGAAGTCGCCGCCGGCCATGATTTGTCGGGTAAGCGCGCGATCATCACCGGGGCGAACGCCGGACTCGGCGTCGAAACCGCGCGCGTGCTGGCCAGCCGCGGCGCCGAGGTCGTGCTCGCGGTCCGCGACACCGCTGCCGCCGCGCCGCTGGTCGCCGAGATCGAGGCCGCAGGCGGCAAGGCCAGCGCCGCCGCGCTCGATCTCGCCGACCTTCGCTCGGTCGAGGCCTTTGCCGTCGCCGACAGCGGGGCGCCGCTGCACCTGCTGATCAACAATGCCGGGATCATGGCCTGCCCTTTGATGCGCACCGCGCAGGGGTTCGAAATGCAGCTCGGTGTGAATCATATCGGCCATTTCCACCTGACCAGCCTGCTGCTCCCGGCGCTCAAGGCCGCGAACGGCGCGCGTGTCGTCGCGGTGGCGTCGAGCGGGCATTTGTGGAGCGGCTTCGACTTCGACGACCCCAATTTTGAACGCACCGACTATGATCCGCTCGCCGCCTATGGCCGGTCGAAGACTGCCAATGCGCTGTTTGCGCTCGAACTCGACCGCCGCTATCGGGGCGATGACATTCGCGCCTTTTCGCTGATGCCCGGCGGCATTCACACCTCGCTCGGGCGGCATATGACCGACGAAATTCGCCAACGGCTCGGCGTCGATCCCGCGAGCGCGAGCCAGTACAAGTGGAAGACGGTCGAACAGGGCTGCGCGACGACGGTCTGGGCGGCACTCGGCCGCGAACTCGACGGCAGCGGCGGCCTCTATCTCGAAGATTGCAACGAAGCGCTGCCCAATCGGGAGGGCCGGCGCGACGGGGTCAAAGCCTGGGCGCGCGATCCGGATGCCGCCGAACGGCTCTGGGCCTGGACCGAAAACGCGATCGCGGCCACCAAGGGAAAGGGACGGACATGAAGATCGATCTTGCCGGAAAAGTCGCGCTGGTTACCGGCGGCGGGCGCGGCATCGGCCGCGTCATCGCGACGCAGCTCGTCCAGAATGGCGCGCGTGTGATGATCGCCACCCGCACGCAAGCCAGCGGGCAGGAGGTCACCGACGAGCTGCGCGTGATGGGCGGCGAGGTCGAACTGGTCGCGCTCGACCTTTCGACGCGCGCGGCATGCGATGCGGCGGTGCAGGCGGCGGTCGATGCCTTTGGCGGGCTCGACATCGTCGTCCACAACAGCGCGATCTTTCCGTTCACCCCGTTCGAACAGGTCACCGACGAGGAGTTCGACAGCGTCCTCAAGACCAATCTTTACAGCTTCATGTGGCTGAGCCGCGCCGCGCTGCCGTATGTGAAGACATGCGGCAACGGCCGCATCGTCGGCATTTCCTCGCTGATCGGAAACCACGCCTGGCTCGCCGGGCTCGACAGCTATGCCGCATCGAAGGGCGGCATGAACGGCCTCGCGCGCAACCTCGCGCTCGAATTCGCGAAGCATGGCGCGACGGTGAACGTCATCGAACCGGGCCTCGTCATCGACGATCGCAGCCCCAAGATGGATGATGTCACGCGCGACAAGATTGTGCCGAACATCCCGCTGCAACGCGCCGGCCTGCCCAGCGATATCGCCAATGCGGTGATGTTCTTCTGTTCGCCGACCTCGCAATTCGTGACCGGGCAGGCGCTGGTCGTCGATGGCGGCCATATGCTGCCCGACATGTCGAGCTATGCGATGGCCGCGCGCCTGTGAGCGGTGCGCTGGACAGCAAGGTCGCGCTGGTTACCGGGGCGGCCGGGGGTATCGGCGGCGCGGTCGTCCGCCGCTTCGTCGCCGATGGCGCGCGCGTGTTCGCGAGCGACGTCGACGGGCCGGGGCTCGAACGACTGGCGGCGGACATATCGGGTGTGCGGGTCCACGCCGCGGACATCACGGTGCCCGAGGGCGTCGCAAGCCTGTTCGCCGCGCTGGATGCGGCCTTTGGGCGGATCGACATATTGGTGAACAACGCCGGCATCGGCGGCCCGCGCACCAAGCGGCTACACGAGCTCGACCTTTCCGAATATGACGCGGTCATGGGCGCGAACCTGCGCGCGCCGCTGGCGCTGACGCGCGCAGCGCTGCCGCTGATGATCGCGCAGGGTGGCGGCGCGATCGTCAATCTGGCGTCGCCCGCGGGCATGCACGCGGTGCCGCGCGTCGGCCCCTACAGCATCTCCAAGGCGGGGATGATCATGCTGACCAAGCAGACCGCCAAGGAATATGCCGCCGACGGCATCCGCTGCAACGCGGTCGCGCCGGGGGTCACCGACACCGCGATCCTCGACGGCCTGCCCAAGGCGCATCTCGATCAGATCGTCGCGATGATCCCGCAGGGCCGCATCGCCCGGCCCGACGAAATCGCCGCGATGATCGCCTTTCTGGCGAGCGACGCGGCGAGCTTCGTCAACGGGTCGGTCGTTTTGGTCGACGGCGCGGCGGGAACCTGAAACCGAAGGAGCGCGCGATGTTTTCCCTGGAGGGCAAGACGGGCGTCGTGCGCCTAGCCGGGGATCAGTTCGCCGAGCAGTTGCACCGCCGGATTGGCCGCGCCGCGGGCTTCGGGAGGCAGGCGTCCGGCGGCGATCGCCAGCGCGCGGGCGCGCTCGCTGATCAGTGCGAAGCGATAGCCGGCGAAGACGATGTGCCATTCCATCGCCTGCGCCTTGCGCCCGGCCTCGGCTTCCCACAGCGCCACGGTCCGTTCGGCGTCGCCGATCCCGTCGAGCCGCGGCACGCCGGCGGCTTCGCAGATCATCCGGTCGTAAAACAGCCACCAGCCAAGGTCGGTCTCGGCGCCGCCGAGCGAGGCGGTTTCCCAATCGAGCAGCGCGGTGCAGCGGCCATCGGCGAACAGCAAATTGGGTGGCCGCGCATCGCCCCACGCAAAGCCCGGCGGGCGCGGCGCGGGGCGATGATCCTCCAGCCACCGCCGCGCATGGTCATAGAGCGGCAGGTGGGGGATGGCAGCCCAGCCGCGATAGCGGTCCCACCGCACCAGTTCCTGCGCCACGCCGTCGACACCCGGCGCGATTCCCGGCGGGGCGAGAAAGGCGAACGGCGCGGGATCGAGGCGGTGGAGCCGCGCCATCAACGCAATGCCCTGCGCCCACATCGCCTCGCGCTCGGCGCGCGTGGCGGTCGCCAGCAGTCCCTCGCGATGATAGTCGTTCGGCGGCGCCACCCCCGGCGCGCGCGCCATCAGGAAAAAGGGCGCGCCGAGAATGTCGGGGTCGTCCTCTTGCGCGATCGGCGTCGGGATCGACAGGCCGGATTCGCCCGCCAGCACCTCGATCACCCGATATTGGCGCGCGACCGACGGGTCCTGATAGACCTGATGGCCTCGCGGCTCGATCCGCAGGACCCAATGGGCCGGCCGATGATCGGGGCCGACCAAGGCGTCGATCAGCCAGGTTTCGCTCGACGCCCCGCCCTGCGCCGCGATGATCGCCCCGATTTCGACGCCTCCCAATCGGGCCAGTCGGCGCTTCGCCCAGTCGCCGAGGCGCCGGCGCAGGTCGTCCGGGCTGCGCTCAGCGTGCGGCATCGCGTGGCCCTTTCGCGCTCGTTACGACGCCAACAAGGATAGCGCCATGCATATCTTTTCCGAAGCCGACGACCGCCCCCACCGGCCCGATGACGATCCGCTGTGGCAGGAAAGCAGCCTGTTCGTCTGGCACGACCTCGATGCCGGCGTCGGCGGCTTCTGGCGCCTGGGCCAGGAACCCGTCGCGGGCGCGGTCAACAGCTGTTTCGGCCTCTTCACCCATGACGGACTGCGCTTTCGATCGAATGTCACCGGCACGGCGCTCGATCCTGCCGACCGGGGCGAGGCGCATATGGGCTGGGGTCCGCATCTTCGCGTATCGTTCGACGGCGACGCGGCGATCGTCGCCGATTTCGCCGACTGCGAAGCGGCGCTGCGTTTCACCGACTTCCACCCGCGTTTCGACTATCATGCGGTCGCCATGCCGGGGCGCCAACTGACCGGTGCGGCGCATCATTTCGAGGTGTCGGGGCGGATGACCGGGACGGTCCGCATCGGCGACCGCGAGATCGCGATCGACGCGCTCGGCTATCGCGACCGCTCGTGGGGGCGGCGCGACTGGTCGCAGAGCCGCGGCACCCGCTGGTGGCCCTGCGTCTTCGGTCCCAACCTCACGACCCACATCATCCATCTCGTTCACGCGGGACGGGTGATGAAGGTCGGCTATGTCTGGCGCGACGGGACGACGATCGCGATCGTCGACAGCGACCTGGTGGTCGGGCTCGAATCGGACGCGCTGACGCCGCGGCATGGCGAAGCGGTGCTGCATCTGGCGACCGGCGAGGTGTTGCGCGTCGCGTGCGACCGCGCCGACGCCATCTTGATGCAGGTGCGCGGCTATACCGCGGTCGAGACGATCGGCACCGCGACGCTGGATGGACGGCGCGGCATGTCGAACCTTGAGGTCAGCACCAACGCCGCTGGCGGCCATGCCGCGCCCTTGTGCACCCTGGGGTCCAATGCGGCCGACGGCCTCAGCCGGCGATCGCCCTAGCCAGCGCACCGACCGCGTCAGTTTTCGGATGCGCGGCGCAGCGTTTCGGCATGGTCGCCGTCGAACACCACGACGATCCGCTTGCCGGGCGCCGCGCTCGGCACATAGTCGGACCGCTTCTGGCGCACCCCGGGGTTTTCGATGCGGATGAAGGTCTGGTCGTCGACCGCGAAGCCGCGTTCCTTGCCGTCCAAGGTGCGCACGCGGATCGAATCGGGGGTCGCTTCGACGATATCGGCCATCAGTACGCGCGGGTCGGCCGCCGACTGGACCCGCGTGTCGATCGTCACGCGGCAGCGGTTCGAAACATTGGGCATGCTGGCGTGCGGGGTGCAGGGATTGAGGATCAGCACGTCGCCGGGGAAATAATCGGTCGTCGCCCAGCTGTCGTCGGGGATCACGCCTTCGGGGATCGAACTCGGCGTCTTGGCGATATTGTGGAAAAATCCCCGGTTGCACTGGCGCACCGCCAGCATCAGCCCGCCGACCTCGCGTTCGCAATTGGTCAGCGGGGTCCACACCGGCTTGTAATTCTTGATTCCGGGGCTGAAAAATCCGTCCTGATGGACGCCGGTGACCGATCCGCCCGGCGGATAGGCGCGATATTGCACGATCGGGATGATGCACGCGGGTTCGCCTAGGATCTGTTCCATCAGCCGCATATTGGTCGGATGCTCGATCAGCTTGCGCGCGATGCCCGAAAATTCGGGGCTCTCTTCCATCCCGCCCGGCGACGGCGTGCCGGTCCACACCGGCTCGGTCGCGCCGGCTTCGATCAGGCCGTGCTTCTCCATCACCGCGAACATCGCCTGGCGTGCCTCTTCGACCGAAGCGGCGTCGAGGACGCCGCGCAGCAGGATATAACCCTCCTCGTCATGGAAGCGGATCAGCGCGGCATGATCGTCGAGCAGATGGTTGCAGGATTGCAGTTCCTGCACCGGCTTGACGCTCAGGACATCGAGATCCTTCGCATCGGGCATCGAGATGGATTGCACGGCCATGAGCTTCCTTTCTGATCCTCTCCGCCGCGACCGGTATCGACCGGCTCTCCAGCATCGCCGATGATTTGAGCGAAAGCCCGTCTCGACAACAAGGGGCGTTTTTGACATTATAGGAGGGCATTTTTCCGAAAGCCGGGCATGTCCTACATCGCCGCCGTCGTCACTTCGCCCAGCTATGTCGCCACCCTCGGCGCGATCATCGACGCTCATGCGCGGCTCGGGGAGGTTTTTGCGACCAATCCGGCGCTCGGCGACTATGCCCGGATGCAGACCGAGCTGCGGCTTCTCGCGGCCGAACCCGGTCCGATCGCGCTGGTCGGCGGGCGGCGTTTCGCCGCCGACGCGACCCTCGCGGAAACCGACGACCCGCGCTTCATCTTCCTGCCCTCGTTCCAGCTGGTCGATCCCGATGCGATGGCGGGGCTGCTGTCCGGCTTCGCACCCCTGCATGCGTGGCTCCGCGAGCAGAATGCCAAAGGCGTCGATATCGGCGCCTGCGGGGCGAGCGTGTTCCATCTCGCCGGGGCGGGGCTTCTCGACGGCCGTGCCGGCGCCGTGGGCGCCCGGCTGGTGCCGGCGATGCGGCGGCTGTTTCCGCGTGTGGCGATCGACCCCGACAATGTAATCACCCACGCCGGCAACATCTGGACCTGCAGCCGCGACGCCGACAGCGCCGCGCTGGTGGCGCGCCTGTTCGCCGAATCCTATTCGATCGCAGTGGGGCGCGGCATCGCGGCGCGCGAACCGCCGGGTCCGCTGGCTGCGGCACTCGCGTCCGCCGCCGACCCCTTCGTCGCCCGCGCGCAATTGTGGATCCGTGACCGCTTCACCCGCCGGTTCCGGATCGGCGACCTGGCGCGCGACCTCGGCGTCAGCCACCAGTCGCTGATCCGCCGCTTTCGGGCCGTCGGGTCGGCGACGCCGCGCGAATTCGTTCAACGCACCCGGGTCGATTCGGCGATGATCATGCTCACCGAAACCCGCCGTTCGGTGACCGAAATCGCGCAGCTGGTCGGCTACACAGACATCCCGTCCTTTCGCCGCGTTTTCTTCGCGGCGGTCGGCATGTCGCCCGCCGCCTATCGCCGCGCGCATCGCGCGGCGCGGCCAGAGGGCGCTTGACAAGCGCTCGCGCTTGCGGTTCTAAAAACATATATATAATTAAACTGTAAATGTCGCGGAGGCGACAGGGTGGGAGGATTTCTTATGGCGCTTGAACCTGCACTGCGCGACCGGATGGTCCTTCCGGCGGTCTGCGCCCCGATGTTTCTGGTCAGCAACCCCGCGATGGTCCGCGAAGCGTGCAAGGCGGGGATCATGGGCGCCCTCCCGCGTCAGAACGCGCGCAGCTTCGAAATGTTCGAATCCTGGCTGAAGGATATTCGCGAAGACCTCGATCGTCATGCTGAGACCCATCCCGGTGCGCGGGCCGGTCCGCTGGCGGTGAACCTCGCCTCGCGGATGGACCCCGCAGAGGCGGAGCGGCATCTCGAAGTCGCCAAACGCTATGGCGTCGACATCATCATCAGCGCCCTCGGCAACCCCGCCGAACTGACGCGCCGGGTCCATGACGCGGGATTGAAGATATTCCACGACGTGGTGTCGTTCCGCTACGCGGAAAAGGCGATCGCGGCGGGGGTCGACGGGCTGACCTGCGTCGGCGCGGGAGGCGGCGGCCATTCGGGCAGCGTCGGTCACCTCGTGCTGATCCCGCGAATTCGTAAGATTTTCGATGGCACCCTGTTGATGGCGGGGTCGATCTCGACGGGAGCGGCCATCCGCGCGGCCGAAATACTCGGCGCCGACCTCGCCTATATGGGGACCCGATTCATCGCGACGCAGGAGGCCGGCGTCGATCCCGAATATGCCCGGATGCTGGTCGAATGCCATTCGGAGGATTTGATGTTCACGCCCAAAATCGCGGGCGTGGCGGCGAACTGGCTGCGGCCCTCGATGGAAAGGCTGGGCCTCGACCCCAAAAATCTGCCCGCACCCACCGGTCCCGGCATGAGCCACGATCATTTGCCCGAAGGCGTGAAACCATGGAAAAATCTGTGGTCGGCGGGTCAGGGCATCGACCTGATCGGCGACGTTCCGGCTATCGGCGATCTTGTGCTCCGTCTGCGCGCCGAATATCTGGCGGCCTGCGCGCAACCCAGTTTCGCCGATGTCGCGCGGCTCGTCGATCAGGCGCTGGACGCCGCCGAGGACTAGCATCCGCCTTTACAGCGATGGCTCCGATGCGCGACAATCCATGCCCAATGCGCTGCCGGAGTGTGTCGTGACCCGCCTGAATCCCATTTACGAAGCGATGGAACCGACGATATTCGAATATATGTCGGGCCTCGCCATTGCGCATGACGCGATAAACCTCGGGCAAGGCTTTCCGGACGAGGCCCCGTCGCCGGACATGATCGAGGCCGCGGCGCGGGCCCTGCGTGAGAAATCGAACCAATATCCGCCTGCTTTCGGTCTGCCGGAGCTGCGCGACGCGATCGGTCGTTTCTATGGGCGCCGGCAAGGGCTGCGTATCGCCCGCGACCAGGTGGTCGTAACGTCGGGCGCGACCGAGGCGCTCGCGGCGTCGATCCTGGCTCTCGTCAAGCCCGGCGACGAGGTGATCCTGTTCCAGCCCGCCTATGACAGTTATGCGCCAATGATCCGGCGAGCGGGCGGGATGCCGGTTTCGGTCCACCTCAGCCCACCCGATTGGGGGTATGATGCCGTTGCCCTCGATCGCGCGATGACGCCTCGCACCCGCTTGATCCTGTTGAACGATCCCCTCAATCCGGCGGGCAAGGTTGCTTCCGGGAGCGAGCTCGCGCTCATCGCCGCAGCATGTCGGCGCAACGATCTGGTCGCGATCTGTGACGAGGTCTGGGAAGACGTCCGGTTCGACGGCGTGCCGCATCGCTCGCTCTGGTCGATGCCCGGCATGGAAGAGCGGACGGTGAAGATCGGCTCGGCAGGAAAAATATTCGGACTGACGGGATGGAAGACGGGCTGGCTCTGCGCGTCACCCGACCTGGCCCGGGCCATCGGCCGCGCGCATCAGTTTCTGACCTTCACCACGCCGCCGGCCTTGCAGTGGGCGGTCGCCGAGGGGCTGGATCGGCCCGACAGCTGGTTCGCACCGCAACGCGCGGCCTGGGCAGCGTCGCGCGAACGGCTTGCCAGGGGTTTGACCGATGCCGGCTTTGCGGTGCTGCCGAGCGCGGCAACCTGGTTCCTTTGCATCGACCTCGCGGCGTCGGGGATCGCGATCGACGACCGGAGCTTCAGCGAGCGGGTGGTCCGCGAGGCGGGCGTGGCGTCGATTCCGGTCTCGGCCTTGTTCGAGGGCGAGGGGCCGCGCCATATCGTGCGGCTGTGCTTCGCAAAGGACGCTGCCGTCCTCGACGAGGCGGTGGAGCGGCTCGCGCGCTTTCGTGACGGGCTGACGGCCGAAGGGAACGATGGCGCGGGGCTTCGCTGAGGCGAAACTTTTGCTTTCGCGCGGCCAAGAAAGCTTCGCGCGACATATCTCAATCAAATAAGTAGATAAATTGCAGATCTTCGGATCTCGCGGCTTTTGATAGCTGTCAGCTTGCTCCGCGTCACCAACGGCTAAAGCGCACGAAGACCTGGCGACACGTCGGATTCGTGCTTCTGTAAAGGAGATACGAATATGAGAGTCCGGCGCCAAGAAGGTCCCCGTCGCCGTCAATCGACCCTGTCGCAGCCCCTCCCGCATCCGTCATGGCTGCCGCATCCGGCGGACAGGCGGCGCGTGAGCGCGCAGGAATTCTGGCAGCGGCTCGGCCTGTGATCGGGACAGCCGACGCGGATCGGCCCGAACTGACCGATGGTGTCGCGGCGATCGCATCCGAACTTGCCGAGATTCGCCGCGAATGGCGCGACGCCTATGGTCACAATGCGGAATATGGCAGTGACGGCTTCCCGTCGCGCGGCGATTTGCTGAAGATCGTCGGGGCGCTGTGCGGCGCGCTCTATCCGCTCCGACTCGGTCCCGATTTCGTGCGGCCGCACAACGAGCATGTGTTCGTCGAACAGACGCTGCAGACGACGCTTGCGCGGCTTTACGGGCAGGTGCGGCTCGAACTCATCTACGCCATGGCCGACGAAACGACCCATGCCGTCGATGCGCGCGCGGCCGCGATCGTGCGGACCTTCACCGAGCGGCTACCGGCGCTCCGCCGCCTGCTCGATAGCGACGTCGAGGCGGCGTGGCGCGGCGATCCCGCCGCGCGCAGCGTCGACGAGGTGCTGATCTGCTATCCCTCGATGCTGGCGATCATTCATCACCGCCTTGCGCATCAATTGCATGTCGATGGCGCGAGGCTGGTCGCCCGGATCATCGCGGAGGTGGCGCACGACAAGACGGGGATCGACATCCACCCCGGCGCTCAGATCGGCGACAGCTTCTTCATCGATCATGGCACGGGGGTGGTGATCGGCGAAACCGCGATCCTCGGGCGCAACGTCCGACTGTATCAGGGCGTGACGCTCGGCGCGCGCAGCTTCGCCGCCGACGAGGCGAGGGTGATGGTGCGCAACATTCCGCGCCACCCGATCGTCGAGGACGATGTCGTGATCTATGCCGGCGCGACGATCCTCGGCCGCGTCACGATCGGCGCGGGATCCGAAATCGGCGGCAATGTGTGGCTGACGCATGACGTCCCGCCGAAGAGCCGTGTCATTCAGGCGCGCGAGCAGAACAGCATAAGCGGCGCGTAGACGGCCCACGCGGGGTCATGCGGTCTCCCGTTCGCGCGGATCCGAAATCCAGCCGGCCTCGAACGCCGCCGGGTCGCTGTCGAAGAAGCTGATCGCTTCCTCGATGACGCCATTGTCGCGCACATAGTCGCGCCAGTGGGCGAGCAGTTCGGCGAGCTTGTCGGGACGGGTTGCGGCGAGATCGTGGACCTCGCCGCGGTCCTGCGACAGGTCGTAGAGTTGCCATTGCGACCTGCCGTCGGCGCCGGGGACATAGACCGCCTTCCAGTCGTCCTTGCGCAGCGCGCGGCGGCCGAACAGCTCCCAGCCGGTCGTCGTGCCCGCGGGGTGGATCGCCTCGGCGCCGTCGAGCCAGGCGGCGAAGCTGCGCCCCGATGGCGCGGCGATCGCGCGGCCCCGGTAGCGGGTGCCCGGATGCTGAACCCCCGCGAGTTCGAGCAGCGTGGGCGTGACGTCCTTGACCGTCCCGAACACCTGCGAAATCTCGCCGGCGCGCTGGCCGCCCGGCGCGCGGATGATCGTCGGCACGCGGATGCCGCCCTCGGTCGTGTAGGTCTTGACCAGCCGCGACGGCGCGGTCGCCGCCTGCGCCCAGCGCGGACCGTACCAGGCATAGGAGCCGGGGCGGCCGAGATTGTCCAAGCTGTTGTCGCAATGCTCGGCGATCAGCCTGGCGAACACCGGGCCCATGATCGGCATCGCCTCGACGATCGCGCCCTCGGCGCCATTGTCGGAGAGGAAGATGACCAGCGTGTTGTCATATCGGCCGGTGCGCTTGAGGTGGCCGACGACGCGCCCGACATTCTGGTCGATGCGGTCGACCATCGCGGCATAGATTTCCATCGTGCGCGCCGAATGCGCGCGCTGCTCGGCGGTCTGGTCGGCCCATTCGGGCTCGCCCTCGGCAACAACCGGCGCGATCGTCGTGTCGGGCGCCACCAGCCCCAGCGCCTTCAGCCGGTCGAGCCGGCGCGCGCGCAGCGCATCGGGGCCGTCGTCATAGACGCCGCGATATTTCTGGATGTCGGCGTCGAGCGCCTGCAGCGGCCAGTGCGGGGCCGAGAAGGGGAGGTAGGCGAAGAAGGGGCGATGGTCGCCGGCGGTGTCGGCTTCCTCGAAAAATTCGATCAGCCGCGTTGCGAAATAGTCGGTCGAATAGAAGGGCGTCGGCAGGTCGGTCACCCATTCGCCGTCCTCGGCATAGATCGGGCCGCGCGCCGCGATGCGGTCGAGCGGGCCGCCGCCGAAATGGTCGGCGCCGCCCGGCAGCAGCGCAAAGCTGCGCTCGAACCCGCGCGCGTGCGGCGCGCGGTCGAGCGTGTGGCCGAGATGCCATTTGCCCGACAGGATCGTGCGATAGCCGGCATCGCGCAGCAGTTCGGGCAGCGCCGCGACGCTGTCGTTGAGATAGCCCTCGTAGCCCGGCGCGCCCTTGAAGTCGGGGCGCACCGTCTCGATCATCGAGCCGATGCCCGCGATATGATGATCGACCCCCGAGAGCAGCATCGCGCGCGTTGGCGAGCAGGCGGGCGCCGAGTGGAAATCGGTAAGCCGCACGCCCTCAGCGGCGAGCGCGTCGAGGTGCGGGGTGTCGATCTCGCTGCCGAAAGCACCGAGATCGGAAAAGCCCATGTCGTCGACGACGATGAGCAGGACGTTGGGACGGGCGTCGTTGGTTTTCGTCATGGCGAGGTCCTTGGGTTGGGGGGGATGGAATTATTCGGTCTGCGGCACGCCCAGTTCGGCGAGCAAGGTGTCGCGCAGTGCGTCGAATTCCTTGCCTCCGGCGCGGCGCGGGTGGGGCAGGCGAACGCGGGTGTCGTATCCGATCGCGCCGTCCTGCAGCACGAGGATGCGGTCGGCGAGCAGGATCGCTTCTTCGACGTCGTGCGTCACGAGCAGCGTCGCGGGGCCGTGCGCCTGGCACAGCTCGCCGATCAGCCGCTGCATCTTGAGCCGGGTCAGCGCGTCGAGCGCCGCGAAGGGCTCGTCGAGCAACAGCAGCCGCGGTTCGCGTACCAGCGCGCGGGCGAGCGCGGCGCGTTGGGCTTCGCCGCCCGATAGCGTTGCGGGCCACGCGTCGGTACGATGGTCGAGGCCGACCTCGGCGAGCGCGGC
Organism: Sphingopyxis sp. GW821-FHT02C12; assembly: GCF_059421785.1. Classification (NCBI taxonomy): domain Bacteria; kingdom Pseudomonadati; phylum Pseudomonadota; class Alphaproteobacteria; order Sphingomonadales; family Sphingopyxidaceae; genus Sphingopyxis; species Sphingopyxis sp. GW821-FHT02C12. The sequence goes on along the minus strand of NZ_JBWKVQ010000001.1, from coordinate 389,851 downwards.
CTCGGCGCGTTCGCGCGACGCCTGCTTGCCGCTCAGGCCGATCACGACATTCTTCCAGACCTTTTTCGACTGGACCAGGCGCGGCTCCTGAAACACGACGGTGCGCGCCTCGGGAACCCAGGCCTCGCCGCCATCGGGGGCATCGAGGCCGGCGAGAATGCGCAGCAGCGTCGTCTTGCCGCTGCCCGACGCGCCGAGCAGCGCGACGAATTCGCCGCTGTGGATCGTGAGGTCGAGGCTGTCGAGGACGCTATTGCCCGCAAAGCTGCGGCTCACTTCGCTGGCCTCGACTGCGACCGGGTGATGCAGGAAACTGGGCTCGGCGACGCGCTCGGCGGCTGCGAAATCGATCGAAAGGACGGCACTCATGGACAATCTCCTATCGGACGGCAATGCCCGCGCGCCACGGCATGAACAGCCGTTCGAGCGAGCGGACGATCAGGTCGGCGCTGAGGCCGAGGACGGCGTAGATCGCGATGCAGATCAGGATGACATCGACCTGCTGATACATTTGCGCGCTGTTGAGCAAATAGCCGAGCCCCGCGGAGGCGTTGATCTGCTCGGCGGCGATCAGCACGAGGACCGAGACCCCCAGCGCGAAGCGCAGCCCGGTGAAAATCTGCGGCAGCGCCAGCGGCAAGACGACGTCGAGGATCAGCCGGCGGCCGCCGAGTCCGAAGCTGCGCATCGCCTCGATCACCTTGCGGTCGACATTGCGCACCCCGGCATAGGTGTTGAGGTACATCGGGAACATCGTCGCGAGCGCGATGAGGAGAAGCTTGGGCGCCTCGCCGATCCCGAACCAGACGATGAACAGCGGGACGAGCGCGAGGAAGGGGATTGTGCGCAGCATCTGGAGCAGCGCGTCGAACAACTCCTCGCCGAGCTTCGACAGGCCGGCGATCGTGCCCAATACCAGCCCGAAGATGATACCCACCGCGCCGCCAACGAGCGCGCGGGTGAGCGAGGTCGCGATCTGCGTGGCGAGCGCCTGCTCGGTCCACAGCTGTTGCCATCCCGCGGCCAGCCCGGCGGGCGAGGGGAGGATCGACGGGTCGATCCAGCCCGCGCTCGTCGAAACCGCCCAGAGCGCGACAACAATCAGGGGTCCGATGGCGCGGCGGACAAAGGACAGCTTTTCGGAGTGGTTTCCGGCCTGTCGGACGACCGGCTGGACGAGCCGGCCGGGATCGCCCGACGCGGTCAGCCCCGACGCGGCGATCGGCGTCGGCGCGTTCACTTCGCCGCCTCCTGCGCGGCGACGATGCTGTCGTAGCGCTTGTCGAAGATTTGTGACGCGTCGAGCTTCTTGCGGATCAGCCCTTCCTTGAGGAACAGATCGGCTTCGGCCTGATGCGCCGCGATGATGCTGTTGTCGATCGGGGTGTATTTCGACGGCGATCGCTCGATGATCTTCTCGGCGATGTCGATGCCGACATTATATTGCTTCGCGAGCGCCGGTGCGGCCTTCTTCACATTTTCGCGCTGCCAGCGCTGTGCGCGCGCCGCCCGCGCGGCAAGGTCGCCGATCGCCCTGGCCTTGGCCGGATCCGCCAGCGCCGCGTCCGACGCGACCAGATAGTTGAAGCCCGGCGTATAGTCGGCGCCGTTGGCGATGATCCGGATCTTCCCCGCTTGTTCGAGTTCGGTCAGGAAGGGTTCGGTCAGGATGATCGCATCGGCCGCCCCCTTGTCGAGCAGGCCCGTGCCGAAACCCGTCGCCTGCACCTGCTTGATGTCCTTGAGCGACAGGCCCTGCTTCTCAAGCAGGTTCGCGATGAAATAGTGCAGCACCGTGCCCTTCATGAAGGTCACCGACTTGCCTTTCAGATCGGCGGCGGTGCGGATCGGCGAATTGGGTTTGACGACGAGCGCATAGGCCGATCCGCCCGCCTTCGCCGACTGGCTGACCGCGACGACCTTCACCGGGCTGCCCGCGGCCTGCGCGAAGATCAGCGGGGTTTCGGCCATCCAGCCGACGTCGATCGATCCGCCGGTCTGCGCGGCGATGATCGGCGGGCCGCCGATGAAATTGGCCCATTCGATCTTGTAGTCGGTCGGCTGACCCTCGCCCGCGACGTCGAGCGAGGATTTGAGCGCGTGGAGCTGGTCGGCGACCTTCAGCGTCGTGCCGCTTTCGGCCGCGCCGCCGCACGCGGCGAGCGACAGAAATGCGCCGGCAACAATCGCGCGAAGTGGGGTGAGGGAGAGTTTCATGGTGACCGCCTTTGTTTGTTCTGGGTCAGGCGGCGGTCGGGCCGACGGGGCGGTCGCCGACGATCGTCACGCGCTCCATGTGGCGCGCCTCGCTATAGTCGGGGACGGCGTAGTGCTGGGTGGCGCGATTGTCCCAGAAGGCGATCGATCCGGGCTGCCAGCTCCAGCGCACATGGAATTCGGGGCGCTTCACCTGATCGAACAGCCGCGCGAGCAGCGCCTTGCTCTCGTCCTCGGGCAGGCCGACGATATGGCGGGTGAAGACCGAATTGACGTAGAGCACTTTCTCGCCGGTCTCGGGATGGATGCGCACCACCGGATGTTCGACCGGCGGGAAGCTGGCGCGGAGCGCCTCTTTCTTCTCATCGCTGTCGAGGAACTGGATGAAGATGCTCGGATCGTGGATCGCGGTGAGGCCGTCGATCCGCGCCTTCGTCTCCTCGTCGAGCGTGTCATAAGCGGCGACGGCGTTGGCGAACACCGTATCGCCGCCTAGCGAGGGCGAAACGCGCTGGATCAGGATCGATGCCGCCGACGGCTCGGCGCGAAAGGTCGTGTCGGCGTGCCAGTTGCTGTCGGTCGACTGGCGATATTTGCCTTTCAGCTCCTCCGAAATCAGCGGCAGGATCTGCGGATAGTCGGGCAGCGAAAAGACCGGATGCTCTTCAAGATCGCCGAACGCGGCGCCGAACGCGATATGCTGTTCGCGCGTCAGATTCTGGTCGCGAAAGAAGATCACGCGATATTTGAGGAGCGCGGCGCGGAGCGCGTCATAGCTGTGCCGGTCGATCGGCTTGGCGAGATCGATGCCGGTGATCAGCGCGCCGAGGCTCGGCTGGAGCGGTGTGACATCGAAGAGTGCGGTTGCGGTCTCATGCTCGAGCGTCTGGACGGTCATGTCGAAGTTCCTTGTGTCGAATGGGAGGCGGGCGCCAGAATGGCGCGCAAATGGGTCGGCGATCGCGCAGCGGCGATTCCGGTATGAAGCGGTAAGCTCGCCGCTGATGAGATAGGCGCGCGCTCTGGGCTAGAGGTGGCGCACCGTTTTGGACATGTGGTCGCTATCGCGGCGGAGAATATTGCATCGTATCACCTCATCGAATGAGGGGAACACGATACCTGGCGCTGTCGCCTGAGCATCGCGCGCTTTAGCTGTTGGTAACGCGGAGCAAGCTGCTTCCCGGTCAAAAGCCGCGAATCCCGAAAATCGATGCCGGTCGGGATCAGCCCGGTAATTCAACTTGATTGGTAGAGTTGAAATGGTCAAGCCTAGTTTCGCTTTCAGGCGGCAAAGCGTCGCTGGGTTGGCCCGTTCCGTCGCGACCGGGCACGGGTGATCCTTTAGGGGCGTCATCGGGGTGACGACATTGCGAGCGCGCGTTTCGCGAATGATCGCGCGGGAGGCCGGACGGCGCTTCATCCTTGTTCTATCCGGCATGGCGGCGGTAAGGGATTTCAACTTCGCAAAAAGGTCGTCCCCATGAAATTCCTGATCGCCACTCTCACCTCGGCCCTGCTCGCCTTCGCGACTCCCGCGCTGGCGGCGCCGCGGCAGGGCGATGTCATCATTCGCCATGTCACGCTGATCGATGTCGAGGCGGTGAAGGCGGTGGAGGACCAGGCGATTGTGTTGCACGGCGACGATATCGTCGCGGTCGGTCCCGATGCCGCGATCGCGCAGGCGTGGCGTGCGAAGCAGCGGGTCGAGGGCAAGGGCAAATATCTGATCCCCGGCCTGTGGGACATGCATGTCCATTTCGGCGGCGGACCCGACCTGATCGAAGAAAATGCGGCGTTGTTTCCGCTCTATGTTGCCAACGGCATCACGACGATCCGCGACTGTTCGGGCGACCTCGCCGACCAGGTGCTCGCGTGGCGCGGCGCGATTACGGAGGGCAAGCTCTTCGGCCCGCGCCTGCTCACCTCGGGCGCGAAGATCGAAGGGATCGCGCCGCTGTGGAAGGGGACGATCGAGGTCGGCAGCGAGGCCGATGTCGATGCGGCGCTGGACCGGCTGAAGAACCGCGACAAGGTCGATTTCGTCAAGATCACCGACAGCACATTGAAGCCCGAGCTTTTCCTCTATGCGCTGAAGCGGGCGAAGGCGCTCGGCATCCGCACCTCGGGGCATATCCCGATGGCGCTGACGACGGGGCAGGCGGTCGACGCGGGGCTGAGCTCGATCGAGCATCTCGACTATGCCTATAATGCCGGGGCGAAGGACGAGGCCGCAATCGCCGCCGATTTCGCCGCAGGCCGCATCGACCGCGCCGAGGCAAACCGTCGGCTCGACAGCGGGTTCGACCGCGACACCGCGATGACCGCCTATCGCCGCTTTGCGCAGCAAGGTGTGTTCGTCACCCCGACGCTCAACGGCAGCCGGATCATCGCCTGGCTCGACCGCGACGATCACAGCAAGGACGCGGGGCTCACCTATATGGGCCCCAAGCTGCGCAAGACCTATGAATGGCGCGTCGAGCGCGCGGCCAAAGCCGATGCGGCGGCAATCGCCGCACGGCACAAGCAGATCGAGGATGTGGGCACCATCCTGCCGATGCTCGCCGAGGCGGGGGTGCCGATCATCGCGGGGACCGATGCGGGTTTCCTCAACAGTTTCAACTATCCGGGCTTCGGGCTGCACGACGAGATCGCGCTATTCGTCGAAAAGGGGCTGACCCCGGCGCAGGCGCTCGCTGCGGCGACGCGCGCGGGGCCGGCGTGGTTCGGCTGGCTCGATCGTTATGGCGCGATCAAACCGGGCATGGCGGCCGATCTGGTGTTGCTCGATCGCAACCCGCTGGAGGACATCACCGCGACGCGCGCGATCGACACTGTGGTGATGCGCGGGCTTGTCCATGACCGGGCCGCACTTGATAAGATGCTCGCCGATACCCGCGCGAAGGTCGCGGCCTGGAATGCCGCCGCGAAGCCCTAGTGGACCGTCGCGCGCGCCGCAGTGCGCGCGCGCCAGACGCTCCACAAAGTGAACAGCCCCATCGCCGCCCAGATGACGTTGAGTCCCGCCGATGGCAGTGCGCCATTATAGCCCGAGTTGATGACGAAGCCGCCGGCGCCGACAACGTTCATCCACTGGTAGAGATAGCCGCGCGGCTCGAGCTTGCCGAGCGAGATCAGGATATAGCTGGCGAGAATGATCGCGGCGGCGGTCCAGCCGATGATCTCGATGCCGATGTTGAATGCGCCCATATCTCGTCCCTTCGCGGCCGTTTGCGCCGCCTGTTTCGGGGACGGCCGTTCAGCGCATGCCCCGTTCGAGTGCTTCGACCGCATCCTTGGCTTCGGCAAGCCCCAACCCGGTCTTTTCGCGCATCAATTTGATCGCCTCGATCTTGCGGTTCTGGCGGATGAGGTCGAGGATTTCGTCATCGCTGATCCGTTCGTCGCCGACGTGGACCATGGGGCGCGGTGCAGGACGTGGTGGCGCTGTCAGGTCGCGCTGGTCGCCCTGACCCTTGCGGATCAGGAAGAGGGTCAGCGCGACCCCAAGCAGCAGTCCGAGGACGAATGGGATCAAGGTGCCCATCGTCCTCGCCTAGTCCTTAAGCGGCCAGCTTGCGCAGCACATAGTGCAGGATGCCGCCGTTCATATAATATTCGACCTCGTTCGCGGTATCGATGCGGCAGAGCGTGTCGAAGGCGAAGGTCGAGCCGTCGGGGCGGGTGACGTTCACCGTGACCGTCTGGCGCGGCTTGAGGTCCGCGACGCCGGTAATGGTGAAGATGTCGTCGCCGGTCAGCCCCAGCGTTTCGCGCGTGTCGCCATCCTGGAACTGCAGCGGCAGCACGCCCATGCCGACGAGGTTCGAGCGATGGATACGTTCGAAACTTTCGACGATCACCGCGCGGACGCCGAGCAAATTGGTGCCCTTCGCCGCCCAGTCGCGCGACGAGCCGGTGCCATATTCCTTGCCCGCGATGACGACGAGCGGGGTGCCGTCGGCCTTGTGGCGCATCGCGGCGTCATAGATCGGCATGACCTCCGAACCGTAACGCGACATGCCGCCTTCGATGCCGGGGACCATTTCGTTTTTGATGCGGATGTTGGCGAAGGTACCGCGCATCATGACGTCGTGGTGGCCGCGGCGGGCGCCGTAGCTGTTGAAGTCGGCCTTGTTAACCTGATGTTCCATCAGCCATTTTCCGGCCGGCGAGTCCGCCTTGATGCTGCCCGCCGGAGAGATGTGGTCGGTGGTGATGCTGTCGCCGAGGATCGCGAGCGGCTTGGCGTCGATGATGTCCTTCACCGGCGCCGGGGTCATCGTCATGCCCTCGAAGTACGGCGGATTGGCGACATAGGTCGACCCGGCACGCCACTGATAGGTGTCGCTGCCTTCAACCTCGATCTTCTGCCAATGCTCGTCGCCCTTGTAGACATGGGCGTAGCGCGCGACGAACATGTCGCGGTCGACCGCGCCGGCGACGGCCTCGGCGACCTCGAGATTGGTCGGCCAGATGTCGGCGAGGAACACGTCCTTGCCCTGCTGGTCCTGCCCGATCGGGGTGGTGGTGAAATCCTCGATCACCGTGCCCTTCAGCGCATAGGCGACGACGAGCGGCGGCGAGGCGAGGAAGTTCGCGCGCACGTCGGGCGACACGCGGCCTTCGAAGTTGCGGTTGCCCGAGATCACCGCCGCGGCGACGAGGCCATTTTCGTTGATCGCCTTCGAAATCGGCTCGGCGAGCGGGCCCGAGTTGCCGATGCAAGTCGTGCAGCCATAGCCGACGAGGTTGAAGCCGATATTGTCGAGATGCTGCTGCAGCCCGGCCTTGACCAGATAGTCGGTGACGACCTGCGACCCCGGGGCGAGGCTGGTCTTGACCCACGGCTTGGGCTTCAGCCCGAACGCATCGGCTTTCTTCGCGACGAGCCCGGCGGCGACGAGCACGCCGGGGTTCGAAGTGTTGGTGCAACTGGTGATCGCGGCGATGGTGACGTCGCCATCGCCGATGTCGAAATCCTTGCCCTCGACCGGAACGCGCGTCTGTTTCTTGTTATAGACGCTCGCCATGTCGGCGTTGAACACATCGTCGACGTCGGGGAGCGAGACGCGGTCCTGCGGACGCTTCGGCCCGGCGAGCGACGGCACGACGGTGCCGAGGTCGAGTTCGAGCGTGTCGGTGAACACCGGGTCCGCCGCGCCCTCGACGATCCACAGCCCCTGCGCCTTGGCATAGGCCTCGACCAGCGCGATATTTTCGTCGCTGCGGCCGGTCAGGCGCATATAATCGATCGTCTTGTCGTCGACGCCGAAGAAGCCGCAAGTCGCGCCATATTCGGGCGCCATATTGGCGAGCGTCGCGCGGTCGGCGAGCGACAGCGAGGCGAGGCCGGGGCCGAAATATTCGACGAAGCGACCGACGACGCCCTTGGCGCGCAGCATCTGGGTCGCGGTGAGCACGAGGTCGGTCGCGGTGACGCCTTCCTTGAGCTTGCCGGTGAATTTGAAGCCGACGACTTCGGGGATCAGCATCGACACGGGCTGGCCGAGCATGGCCGCTTCGGCTTCGATCCCGCCGACGCCCCAGCCGAGCACGCCGAGGCCGTTGATCATCGTCGTGTGGCTGTCGGTGCCGACGCAGGTGTCGGGATAGGCGACGGTTTCACCTGTCGCATCGGCGCTCGACCACACCGCCTGCGCGATATGCTCGAGGTTGACCTGGTGGCAGATGCCGGTGCCCGGGGGGACCGCCTTGAAATTGTCGAGGCTCTTCGATCCCCATTTCAGGAAGTCGTAACGCTCGCCGTTGCGATAATATTCGATCTCGACATTCTGCTCGAACGCCTTGGGGGTGCCGAATTCGTCGACCATCACCGAGTGGTCGATGACGAGGTGGACGGGGACGAGCGGGTTGATCTTGGTCGTGTCGCCGCCAAGCTTGGCGATCGCGTCGCGCATCGCGGCGAGGTCGACGACGCAGGGAACGCCGGTGAAATCCTGGAGCAGCACGCGCGCCGGGCGATACTGGATTTCCTGGTTCGAATGCGGGTCCTTCTGCCAGTCGACCAGCGCCTTCACGTCATCGGTCGACACGGTGAAGCCGCCATCCTCGAAGCGCAGCAGATTTTCGAGCAGCACCTTCATCGAAAAGGGCAGCCGCGACACGTCACCGAGCTTCGCCGCGGCCTTGTCGAGCGAATAATAAGCGTAGCTTTTGCCGCCGACGTCGAGCGTCGAGCGAGTTCCAAGCGTGTCGTTGCCGGTGGTCGTCATGGTGCAGCAGTCCCCTGTAGGCGCGGCGGGGGAAGACCGTCCGACGGACCGAGCGGGAGAGCGGGGCCGAAGGGAGTCGCGCGCGCGGTTATTGTTGGCGTGGCCTTACGCCGGGGGCGGGGAAATGCAAGGGGGTGGCAGAGGAGTATGCCTCGTTATCGTCCGTTCAAGGCATCGTCGATCATCGTGAAGATATTGGCGAGGCTGAGCCCGAGCATCTGAAAGGCAATGATGCAGGCGACCGCGATCAGTGCCGCGATCAGTCCATATTCGATGGCGGTCGCGGCCCTTGTGTCGTCGATCAGCCGAATTTTCCACATGGTGAATTCCCCGTACAGGATCGGCCCCCGCGACCCCGGGCAATCTGGAGCGTTACGTCAGAACAATCTGTTCGAGGACGGGGTTAACGGGCGTGAAGCTATGCGGTGTGGCAGGCGGGTGCGCGGGCGGCTCAGCCGTCCGATTGCGCCTCGCGCGGCGGAGCGCCCTCGGCATAGGGATTTTCGGCGGGGCGGCCGAAATAATAGCCCTGCGCCTGCGGACAGCCCTCGTCGAGCAGCATCTGGCGCTGCGCCGCGGTCTCGACCCCCTCGGCGACGATCGGCATGTTGAAGCTGCGCCCCAGGCCGATGATCGCGCGGACGATCGAGCGCGCCGCATCGTCATCGTCGATCGCCGAGACGAAGCTCTTGTCGATCTTGATCTTGTCGAAGGGAAAGGCCTTGAGGTTCGAGAGCGACGAATAGCCGGTGCCGAAATCGTCCATCGCGACGCGCACCCCCATGTCGCGGATCGCGTGGAGCGCCTTGAGCGCGCTCTGGCGGTTGCGCAGGAAGGCGGTCTCGGTGATCTCAAGCTCGAGCCGGTGCGGGTCGAGCCCCGATTCGCGCAGCGCCTCGCGGACCAGTCCGGGCAGGTTGGGGACCTGGAACTGGATCGTCGAGACATTGACCGCGATCGAGATATTGTCGGGCCAGGTGGCGGCGGTATCGCACGCCTGGCGCAGCACCCATTCGCCGATCTGGACGATCGCGCCGATCTCCTCGGCGATCGGGATGAAATCGTCGGGGGGCACCTCGCCGCGCTCGGGATGGTCCCAGCGTAGCAGCGCCTCGTAACCCACGACCGAGCCGAAGGCGGTGGCGACGAGCGGCTGGAAGACGAGGCGCAGCTCGCCGCGGGTGATCGCGTGGCGCAGGTCGTGTTCGAGCGCGCGGCGTTCGCGCGCGACCTCGTCCATCTCCTGGTCGAAGAAGGCGGCGGTGCCGCGGCCGTTGTTCTTGGCGCGGTAGAGCGCGGTGTCGGCGTTGCGCTGCAGCGTCTCGGCGTCGGCGCCGTCGGCGGGGAAGAGCGCGACGCCGATGCTGACCCCGACCGCCATCGGATCGCGTGCGACATCCATTTCCTCGGCGAGGGCTTCGAGGATGCGGGTCGCCAGCCGGCGCGCGTCGTCGGGGGCGGAGACCGCGCGCTGGATGATCAGGAATTCGTCGCCGCCAACGCGCGCGACGATGTCGTCGCCGCGCACCGCGGCGCGCAGGATATCGGCGACGCGGCGCAGCACCGCGTCGCCCGCGGCGTGGCCGAAGATATCGTTGACCGCCTTGAAGCGGTCGAGGTCGAGCGCGAGCAGCGCGAAGGGGGCGTCGGCGGCGATCGCGTCGTCGAGCGCGACGGCGAACTGCGTGCGGTTGGCGAGGTCGGTGAGCGCGTCGTGCGAGGCGAGATGCTCGATCGCGCGCTGCGCCCGTTTGCGATCGGAGAGGTCGCGGATCGCGAGCACCTGGCAGCTGCGGCCGCGATATTCGATCGTGCGGGTGCCGATCTCGAAAATCTGGTCCTCGTCGGCGCTGCCGCGCAGCCGCGCCTCCACCGACGGACCGTCGGGGGCGGCGAAGGGCGACCCGTCGAGGCGGACGAACCAGTCGCCCGGCGCGCTGCCGAGGATCGCGCCGGCGCTGACCCCGAGCAGATCGCCGAGCTGGTGGTTGACCTCGACGATGCGGCCGTCGTGGGTGATCGCGAGCGCCTCGAGCGTCGCTTCGGCGAGGCCGTGGGCATCGGTGAGCCAGCGGTCGATCAACGAGCCGGTGAGCGCGAGCGCGACGAGCGCGAGGTTGGCGAACACGATCGCGGGGACGAGCCAGTCGCGGGTGACCGCGGCGCCGAGCGCGTCGCCGCGCGTCGGATCGGGGACGAGCGTGGTCGCCGACATCGCGGTGAAATGCAGCGCGACGATCGCCAGCACCGCGAGGCTGGCGGGAAGGGCGATGCGGCGCCACCCGCTGCTGCGTGCGAAGGCGACGAACGACGCCCAGAAGCAGAGCCACGAGACGGCGAGCGAGACGAGGATGGGGGCGACGGCATAGGAGACGTGCGCCGGGGCGATGATCGACGCCATGCCGGTGAAATGCATCGCGGCGACCCCGACCGCGGCGCCCGCGGCGGCGATGGCGCAGCGCGCGGCGGTCGGCGCCTTGCCGAGCCAGCGGAAGCTGACCCAGAAGAAGCCGATCGCGATCGCGACCGAGAGCAGAGTGAGCGAGCCGTCGAAGCGGATCGGCATCGCCCCGCGATAGGCGAGCATCGCGACGAAATGGGTGGCCCAGACCCCGACCCCCTGCGCGACCGCGGCGACGACGAGCCAGTGGCGGCGGCGCGTCTCGATGCAGAAGGTCGAGCGGTTGAGGACGACGAAGAGGCAGATGTTGCCGAGGACGCAGACGAGCGCGGCGACAAGGACCAGCCACAGGTCATGCTGATACACCACGCATTCGAGGACGCTGAACATAAAATTCCCCCTGGTCCCCGCGCTTATCAGACCAGACAGGCGTAAAGATTGGATTATTATTGGAGAAGATACTGAAACCGGTTGAGAAATAAATGATTCAATACTGAGGGGTACCGCGAATCGGTGCGACGGGGCGGCATCCTGCCCGCGCGCGACGGGCACCCCCTCCTGCCTTCAGCGCTTGCGCTTCGCTGCCTTGTCGGCGACAGTCGCGCGATCGGGGGAAGGAGCGCGCGTGCAGGCGGTCGACGACGACAAGGCGCTGGGAATGAAGGTGATGAAGCTGTCGCGCATGCTGCGGCTGCGCTTCGACCGGCGTGTCCAGCCGTTGGGGCTGACGCGCGCGCAGTGGCAGACGATCGCCTGCGTGCGGCGGCGCCCCGGCGCGACGCAGCGGCAGGTTGCAGAACTGCTGGAGGTCGGCGAGGTGACCGTGGGCCGATCGATCGACAAGCTGGTCGAGGCGGGACTGGTCGAGCGACGCCGCGATCCCGCGGACCGGCGCGCGCACCGCATCTGGCTGACCCACGCGATCGAACCGTTGATCGGTGAATTGACGCGGATCGGTGCTGCGGAGGAAGCCGCGGCGCTGGCAGGCTTCGACACGCAAGAGCAGGCGCTGCTCCACGCGATGCTCGACCGCATCACCGCCAATTTGGGCGGCGACGCGGTCGAAGCCGTGACCTGCGAGCCGGAGCAGCGTTGAGAGGGGAGAGCCTTCCGGCGACGCAGGTCCGGATTATTTCTGCTTGAGCGCCTCCGACTTGCTGAGCGTCGTGACCAGCTTGCCGTTGACGATGCTGAGCGTGCTCGCGGGGATGCGAACGGTCTCGCGGTTGACGATCGCGAGGAGGTTGCCCGACGCCTGAACCTTGTAGACCTTGCCGACGATGCGGGCGCTGGTGTCGCGCAGGACTTCGCCTTCCTTCGGCGCGCGTTCGAGCGCGGTGGTCGCTTCGGCCGGCAGCGTAGCGGTTTCGACGGCGAGGGCGGGCGTGGCGACGGCGAGAAGCGCAATGGTGACGAACATACGCATGGGAATGACCTTTCGACTTTATACTAAGTCATATTAGTATATGCTAGTTTAGTGTGCAACGCACAAAAAACTGCCCGCCGCGAAAGCCCGGCTTTGCCGCCGCCGGTGCCATAGGTGTGAAGCCCAAGCGGATGCCCGCCGTGTCAGGACGCGGTGGCGATACGAACCGGTGCCGGGGTAAAGGCGCGGACGCGATTGCGTCCGGCGCGCTTGGCTTCGTAGAGCGCCTGGTCGGCGTCGCGCATCAGCTGCGACAGGCCGGCGCCGGGCACGGCGACCGCCAGCCCGATGCTTGTCGTCGGCGGCGTCGCGCCGGGGAGGCAGGGCTGGCACGCGATAGTCATGCCGGTGCGAACCGCCTCGGCCAGCGCGCGTGCCGTCTCGATCCCGCTGCCGGGCAGCAAGAGGGCGAATTCCTCGCCGCCGATGCGGCCGGCGATCGTCCCGGCAGGGCCGGCCGCGCGAAGATGGGCGCCGAAGGCGGCGATGATCGCATCGCCAGCGGCATGACCGTGATTGTCGTTGACCGCCTTGAAATGGTCGATGTCGGCGATGAGCAGCGCGGCGGGCCGCCCCTGGTCGGCGCAGGCGCGCACCGCGGCGCCCGCCTCCGCCTCGAACCCGCGCCGGTTGAGCAGGCCCGAAAGCTGGTCGCCGTCGGCCTGTTCGCGCAGTTCGGCCATCAGGTCGATCGCCACCGCGACCATCAGCGTGATCGCCGACAGCACCGAGCAGATCGCTTGGGTGAACTGGACGGTGGTCCAATAGACCGACTGCTGGAAGCCGACATAATTGACGATGTCGCCGGTGACCCCGAGGACGAGCAACGGTCGCAGCGTGTAGTTGAGCGCCCAGACGATGCCGAGCCAGAAGAAGATATGATCGACGATGTGCCGTTTGGGCAAGCGGCGCAGGCAGACGGGAATCATCAGCGCGATCAGTCCGAGCGCGAAGCTGATCGCATAGATGCGCCCGACTATGCTGGGATCGACGAGCAGGAACCAGAGGAAGATGGCCATCGACACGGTGCAGATGACCGCCATCGTGCGGCGCGGCACGGCGACGCGATAATGGGCGATGATCGCGCCGACGAGCAGGCAACCGGCGAGGAGATAGCCGAAATTGGCGGGAATCCGCTGCAACTCCATCGGCAGCACCGGGCCAAGATCCTGGACCAGGAAGGCGGCGGCGGTGATCGCATGGCCGGCGGCGGCGGCGAGGAGGTAGCGATATTCGCGGCGGTAGAGCCAGAGCAGCAGGAAGGCGCCCGCCAGCAACAGGCCGATGCCCGGATTGAGCAGGGAAATGAAAAACTGACCCGACAAACGCTTACTGCCTCTCGCACGCAGCGTAACAAGATCAGGGATAATAAGCCGTTACGAGGGCAGTGGGAAAGTGACGAAGCGGTGAACCGTTGACGCCGTCAGGCGCTGCCGCGCACCGCGAGGCGGACCGGGACGCGCGTGCCGTCGCGGACATGCTCGTCATCCTCGAGCGCCATCGCGACGAGCGCCTCGCCGGCGGCCTCGAGATCGGGTTCGAGCGTGGTGAGCGCGGGATCGGCGAGGGTGCCGGCGCGGATGCCGTCGAAGCCGATCAGCGCGACATCCTCGGGCACGCGGCGCCCGATTTCCTTGAGGCCCTGGAGCACGCCGAGCGCGAGCATGTCGCTGGCGGCGAAGATCGCGTCGGTGTCGGGATGCGCGGCGAGCAAGGCATGTGCGGCGGCGACGCCTTGGGCATGGCGGTCGGCGGCGGGCGCGGCCGCCCAGACGACCGGGTCGATAGCATGCGCGGCGAGTGCGGCGGAAAAGCCTTCGCGCCGTTCGTCGAACTGGCGCTGTGCCGAATCGGCGGGGCCGATGAAAGCGGCGCGGCGGCGGCCGGTCGCGATCAGATGTTCGGCGGCAAGGCGCCCGCCGGCGTCATTGTCGCTGCGCATCCAGTGGAAGGGATCGCCCGGGCTGCCCCAGCAGACGAAGTCGAGTCCCGAGGCCTGCGCGGCGCCGAAATAATCCCACGCCGCGTCGTTGCTGGTGGTGCCGATGACGATCATCGCATCGGCGAGCCCCGAGGCGACGAAATCGGCGCGGAAATTGGCGGGGCTTTCCTGGAAGCTGACGAGCAGGTTGAAGCGGCGCGCCGACGTCGCCTCGGCAATGCTGCCGAGCAGCGCGAAATAGAAGGGGTTGATCGCGCTGCGATCTTCGCCGGGGCGGCAGATGGTGACGAGCGCGATCGTCTCGCTGCTTTTCAGGCGCAGGCTGGAGGCGTGGCGGTCGACGACATAGCCGAGTTCGCGCGCGGCCGCCGAGACGCGGGCGCGGGTTTCGGCATTGACCCCGGGGCTGCCGCGCAGCGCGCGCGAGACGGTCGATTGCGACACGCCCGCACGCTCGGCGACGTCGAACGATGTCGGGCGCAGCATTTTCGCGGTCACGATCCCATTCTCCCCTTGATCGCGTCTGTTGCGCGGGCGACGGGCGCTGTCAATCGGCGAGCGGCCAGCGTCGGGCGCGGACCCAGTCGACGAGGCGGACGTCGCCGGGCGAGTCGGCATGGATACGTGCGCGCAGCGCATCGTCGAGGGCGACGCGGCGCGCGACCACTTCGCCTCGCGACGGGTGCGAGGCGGGGAGCTCGATCGAACGTCCGGCGGCGCGATAATGGTCCCAGTCGGCGGGGATGCCCATGGCGGCCGACAGGAAGTCGAGCCCCTCGTTCCAGCGATCGGTGGTGGTGGCGAACCAGCACAGCTCCAGCAGCCGCTGCGCCATCGCAAGCTGCTGTTCGGGATCGGCGGGGAGGTCGGCGCCATAGAGGCGCTGCGCGAAGAAGCGCACCATATAGTCCGACTGTTCGGGGCGGTACCAGTTCATATACCAATCGTCGAAATCGTCGGGAGCGTGGCCGCGGCTCCAGCGGAAATTATAGAGCGAGACGCAGCGTTCGGCGGGGTCGCGGACGACAGTGAAATAGCGCGGCTCGCGCAGCCCAGGAACGAGGCGGTGAATGCCGTAGTCGAGCTGGTGCCCAGCAAGGATTTCGGCGCGGGCGCGCTCTTCGGCCGGGCGATCCTCGAATTCGGGCCGGCCCTGTTCCTTGCGGTAGCGGCGGCCCCAGTTGGAAAATTCGACCAGCTGCTCGTCCATGGCGAAATGGCGTTCGAGATGCGCCTTCAGCGTCGTGCCGCCGCATTTGGGGACGTGGAGGAATATCCACAGGGGGCGGCGCGGGGTGTCGGTCATGCCCCGATCCTGTCGTAGCCGAAGCCGTTCAGCAAGTCGCGGTGATCGTCGAAGACCCGATTGAGATCAGCCAGTTGGGCAGGGGTGAGCCGGGCGATCTGATCGGCGTTCATGTCGCGCAGCACTTCGTTGTAGCGGCCCTTCACCGGAAGCGAGCGGTCGAGTTCGAGGTCGGCGAAAGCCGGGACGAGGCCGGCGATGCGGGCCGCGACGGCGGCGGGGGTGCGGCACATCTGCTCATAGGTGAAGAAGGTCGTGCGCGCGCCGAGTGCGGCGCGGTTGGCGGCCTGCGCCGCGAGAGCGGCGACGATGTGGCGCGCGGCGGTGGTTGCGAGGCTGTCGCCCGGCGCCACCGGGCCGGCGTCGGCGCCGCGGCGGATGATGCCTTCGGCGACGGCATAGGGATTGCGGACCATGATCAGGAAAGCGGCGTCGGGAAACGCTGCCGCGAGCCGGTCGGCGACGAGCAGGAAGGGCGGCGCGGCGACGACCAGCGTGTCGGCCTCGGCATCGGCAGTGCGGGCGTGGAAATGCCAGGCGCGGCGGGTGCGGTCCCAGTCGTAAGCGGCGGGGTCGCGGAAGGTCGCGATCGCCGCCGGCGTGGCCGCCCACAGCAGGCGGGTGCCGGTGCCGCGCGAACTGGGGCCATGGAAACCCGTCACATGCTGGCCCTCGCGCGGCAGCGACCAGGCGCGGGCGCAGCCGGCGAGCGCCCCGGCAAGGAAGGTCGAGCCGCTGTTGTTGGGGGCGAGCAGGAAGAGGTGGCGCCTTATCGCGCCTTCGCCGCCGTCGATCATGGCCGCGCCCGCAGCCAGTCGGCGCGCGCCGCGGCCCACAGGCGGACGGCGGCGGCATATTCGGGGTCGCGCGCGATCGCGGCGGCGTGGCGATCGGGGCGCCAGGGCTTGGCGCCGCCGTTGAAGTGGAGGACGCGGGCGTCGGCGAGTGCGACGGGTTCGTGCGCGAAGCTGGCGGCGCGGTGGCCGATCATCAGGTTCCAGCGCGTCCCGACGAGATGGACGCGGTCACGCAACAGCAGGTTCCACACCGCCTGGTCGGTGTGCTGCGAGGCGATGCGCGCCCAGCCGGCGGGATCGAGCAGCGGCCAGAGCGCGGCGGCGACGCCGGGGCCGGCGGCGACGGGGTCGTAGACGAGCAGCCCGGCGTTGAAGCTGGCGGGCGCGGTTTCGCCGGCGGCGACCTCGGCCAGAGAGTCGGCGTCGCGGACATTGCCGCGCAGCATCGCGGCATCGGGGCAGGCGACGAGTGCGGCGTCGCGGTCCAGCAGCGGCGCGATATCGCCGCGGAACAGCAGGTCGCTGTCGGCGAAGAGCAGCCTGCCGGTCGCCGGCAGGAGCAGGGTTTCGAGGCTGAGGAAACGGTCGCGGCGCGCTGCGAGATGCGGGTGCGCGGCAGTGAGCGTATCGATCGCGGCGGCGAGGGGCGGGTTCGCCGTGCGGCAGACGAGGCGCGGGAAGGACGCGGCGAGTGCGGCTTGGTCGGCGCCGGGCAGGCGGCTGTGGAGGACGAGGATGTCGCCCGCGAACCAGCGATTATGCGCGAGGAAGCTCGCGAGCATCACTTCGGTGCCGATGCGGAAATCGGGCGAGGAGACGGTGACGAGCGTCGTTATGGTCATGGCGCGGCGGCTGGATCGTAACCGAAGAGCGCGAAGTCGCGGGCATAATGGTGGCGGATGAGATCGGCGAGTTCGGCGTCGAGTGCGGCGCCCGCCCGTTCGGGCGAGACATTGACCGCCTCGAGCGGCGGCAGCGGGGCGCCGAGGGCCGCCGACAGCCGGGTCATCTCGGCCGCCAGATCTTCGTGGCGGAGGAGCAGGGTGGTGCGGACACGGCCTTCGTCGTCGCAGACGAACTCCTGCTGCGGGCGGAGCAGGATATGCGCGCGGCGCGCGGGATCGGTAAGCGCCGCCTTCATCGTGCCGAGCGGGTCGCGGACCATCGCGTCGCCGTTCCGCCAGGCGAAGCGGGCATAGGAAAGGAAGCGGTCGAAGGGCGAGCGGACGACCGCGAAGCTGGTGAGGCCGTCCCACTGGCCGGGGAGCAGGAAGGGCGCGACGTCGCGATAGCCGAGGTGACCGTGGCCGATCGCGGCGAGCGGCGCGACGGGGAAATAGCGCTTGTCGAACAACGTGCATTGTTCCCAGTCGTTCACCGCGAGCAGCGGGCGCAGCGCGGTGCGCAGTGCATGACCCGCGGTCTTCGGGATCGCGACGAAGGCGAAGCGGCGGCTGAACGACAGGATCATGGCGTGTCGAGGAACTGGAGCGCGAGGCGCAGCGCCGGGTCGCGGCCCGAACCGGTGCGGCGGGCGCGGGCGACGTGCTTTTCGAGGCGCGCCATGTCGATGTAGCGGGCGCGGGCGGGCGGGGGATCGCTCGCGGCGATGCGGTCGCCGATCAGCACCATGGTTTCGCCGAGCGCCTTGTCGATCCAGGCGACGCGTAGCGGTTCGGTCTTGCTGTTGTTGAGGCGCACGACGTCGGGGAGCAGGCCGTCGCTGGCCTGCTTGATCAGCCAGCGCCGCATCGCGCCGCGGCGAAACATGCGCGGCGGCAGGCTGTAGATGAATTCGAGCAGGCGGCGGTCGAGCAGCGGGAAACGATAGTCGATGCCGCGTGTCGCGCCGCTGATCGCCCAGTCCTCGAGCCGCCCCGTCGTCGCGCTGTAGCGGAGCAGCGTATGCTGGGTGCGGCGGACGCCGAACTCGCGCGTCACCTTCATGGGGAGCAGGCGGGCGCGGCGGACGAAGGCGGGATCGGCCAGGCTGTGCCCCGCGAGCGGGCGCCAGCGCAGCGGCAGCTGCGGGCGAAAGGTCCGCACGGTGCGGCGCGCGGCGTGATAGATGGTGCGCAGCCCCGCCCTGACGCCGGGCCGGCTGGCGTCGCGATAGAGCGTCACCCAGCGGCCGGTGGCAAAGAGCCAGGGATGATAGCCGCGGCCATTGTACGAGGCGGCTTCGTCGCCGCCCCAGCCCGACAGGATGACCTCGACATCGCGCGCCGCGGCGTCGCGCTGGATCGCTGCCTCGTGGAGCAGGTTGCGGATGTCGGGGCCGCGGGTCCAGTCCTGCGTGAACAGCGCCGCCATCTCGTCGGTCGAGAGGGTGGGGGCATACAGCTGAAGGCCGAGGCGGGCGCGGATCGCTTCGCTCCAGCCGGGTTCGCTGTCGGGGTCGGCGTCGGGATCGACGATATGCCAGCTGTAGCCCTGCGGATCGGCGAGGCCGCGGGCGCGCAGTTCGGGTGTAGCCACCGCGGCGATGAGCGAACTGTCGAGCCCGCCGCTGAGATGCACCGCGAACCGCGTGGCGCCCGCGAGGCGATCGGTCACCGCTTGCTCGACGAGTTGGCGGTAGCGCGCGATGGTCGCGGCGTCGTCGGCGCGGTCGTCGACGGCGATCTTTTCGGGGGTCCACCAGCGGTCGAGGCGCGCGTCGCCGCCCACCAAAAACAGGCGGTGGCCGGGTTCGAGGCGGCGGACCGCGCGCTGGAAACTGCGACCCATCGGCTGGAACTTGCGATGGATGAGGATCGAGGCGATGAAATCCTCGTCGAGGTCGTCGGGCACGCCGGGGAGCGCGAGCAGCGCTGCGGGGTCGCTGGCAAAAGCGAGGCAGTCGCCGGTTAGCGCATAGAAAAAGGGGCGGGCGCCGACATGGTCGCGCGCGGCGAAGCTGGTGCCGCTGTCCCGATCGTGCAGCACGAAGGCGTAATCGCCATAGAGGAACAGCGGGCAGTCGGCCCCCCAGCGGCGCCAGGCGGCAGCGATCAGCGCGGCGGCGGAGGTATTGGCGGGCGGCGCGAGATCGGCGAGCGCGGCACGCAGGTCAGCCTGGCCGTCGATCCGCGCGTCGGCGACGACGATGAGGTCGTCGGCGATATGCAGTGCGTCGATGGATCGCGCCTGTTTCGCGGTCGCGAGCGCGGCGAAGCTTGCCGTAGCGAGGCTGTTGGCGACACTGGCCGCCCCGAGCGCGGCCCGAACCACGGCGCTATCGGCGATGGAGGGTGCGGCGGACGCCGAACGATCGATGATGCCACAGAAGCGATGCACGGCCGATAGTCGATCCCGTCAGGACGCGGGGGCGCCGGCGCCGATCGTGCCGCCGTCGCCCGAAGGCGTCAAGCGCACGAACAAATTCACGCGCAAGCAGTTTGGCCCCGCGATGCAGGGCCAAACCACTATTTCCATCTCTGAACTGGAGTGGCGCGAATCAGGACGCGTCGTAGAAGGTATCGTCCGGATCGGGGCTGGGGCCGCCGCCGCCGCCACGCGTGCGCGCCGCCGGCACGACCGAGCGCAGTTCCGGCTTTTGCCAATCCTTGCGCGGCACATGCTTTTCCACGGTCTTGGTCATCAGAATCCCCCTATTTGATATCGGTCCCACCGTTCGCCCGCAGATGCTTTTCACTGACTGGCGATTTACTTGGCCATGATGAGACAAAAATGCTGACCAGTCAAGGTAAACGGCCCGTCTACCAATGGTTTAGGAGGGACGCAGCGTGACCAGCCCCTTGCCGGCAAGTTCTTGGACGAATCCAATGGTTTCGGTGCGACAAGTCCCGGGTTCGACGTCATATTCGGCGACCAGCGAATCGCAGATGGTGTCGAGCGTCGCTGGCGAATCGAGCAAGGCCCATATCCGTCCGCCGACCGAGTCGACGTCGAAATAATTGCCGCTGTCGATGTCCATCATCATCAGCCCGTCGTCGAAGTCGTTGAAGAGTATCGACGGATTGCGCGTGATCAAGGTGTTGCCGGTTAGTGCGACCGTCATGTCCTGCCCCCCAAAATCCCCGCAGATGCGATAGCGAGCGCCGCCGCCACGCGTCAAGCCATTGACGCGGGAAGATAATCGAGCGCCGCCATCTGGCCGCGATGATCGGCGACGATATGCGTGACCTGGGCGGCGGTCAGCGCCGAGCGCCATTCGCCGGCGCGCCCGGCGCGAAAGAAGTTGGGCATGTTGGCGGGCTTTTCGGAAAAGCCCTCGATCGCCTCACGATCGCGCAGCCGGTCGAAACGACTCGCGGCGACCGCGGCGGCAATCGCGGCGGGCGCAGCATCGAGGCCCGCGGCGGCGGCGGCGCGCGCAAGCGCGGCTGCGGGGTCGGTCAGCATATCCTCGTAACGCAGCAGGCAGAGCGGGATCGCATCCTGCTGTGTCCAGCCCGCGACATGGTCGCTCCACCGGCCGAGATGGACGGGCAGGAAATCGCTGATCCGGTCGGGCCACCGGTTGAGTGTCGAATCGGCGTCGGCCATCCGCGCGATCGTCGTGTCGACATCCTGCTGGTTATGGTGTGCGAAGGAGAGGGCGACGTCGAGCGGATTGCGAACGATGTAGATCGCGGCGCGGCTGGCGTCGGCGGGGAAGAGCGCGGTGTCGCCCGGCCCCAGCGCATATTGGTCGTGCGTCTTAACGAAGAAGGGCGCGGCATTCTCCGCCGCCATCTGGCGGTGGAGCAGCGCGCGATAGTGCAAGAGTTCGGCGGGTTTCATCTCCGCCGAGGAAATGGCGCAGGCGTCGTCGAGCGCGTGGCGGTCGCCGCCCTCGGGCGCCCCGGCGAGCGCATTGACCGAGACATCATCGCCCGGCGCGGCGAGCAGGTGGGTGAGCATCGCGCGCAGCCAAGTGTTGCCCGATTTGGGATAGGAAGCGAGCCAGACGATCGAGCCGGGCATGACGCGCTATGGCGTCGGCTGAAGCGCGGGGGCGAGGCCGAAATATTCGATCACCGCATCGGCCATGCCCGCCGGGGTCGCGCCGGTCGCGGGGCGACCGATCGCGACCATGTCGATCGACCCGGCGAGCTTTACCACCGCGTCGAAGCCCCAGGGCTGGAGACCGAGGCCGCGCAGGAATTTCTTGCGATGGACATAGCGGGCGAGCGCTTCGACCCGGTTGCCCATCAGCACGGGGCGCGTCAGGACGCCGGTTCCGCTGTGCGATTGAAGCAGCACCACCGCGTGCACCGGCATCGGGTCTTTGCGAAAGCGGTCGACCGCGACATAATATTTTTCGATATCCTCGCGAACCTGGATCTTGTCGTCGTCGTCACGGTCGAGCAGCGACAGGCTGTCGGTCCACAGCCGCATCGCGGGAAAGGCGGGGATCGCGGTCGCGCCGGCATCGTCGACGGTGACCCCGGTGACATCGTCCGCAAGCATCGTGCAGCCCGCCGCCATCAGCCCGCCGAGCAGCGTCGACTTGCCCGCGCCCGAGCGCCCGATGACGAGGATCGCACCGCTGTCGCTGGCGATCGAGCAGGCGTGCATCGGCAGGATGCGGCGCTGCATCAGCAGCGCCGAAATGCCGGTGCCGAGGATGATCGAGACGAGCGCGGCATCGGTCGCCCCGGCTTCGCGGTCGACGGTGATCGACGTGCCGCCGGCGATCAGCAACCGGCCGATGCCGAAGGCGTGAAACAGGATTTCGCCCGGTTCGGCGCGCCAGTTGCGAAAATGCATCGCCTCGGCCAGCCGGTCGTCGGCGATCGGACCGAGGCGGATCTCGATGTCGATCGGGGCGGCGACATCGCCGGGCAGCAAGTGTGGCAGCGCGAGGTCGGAGCGCAGCGTGAAGCCGTAGTGGCGGTAAAAATGACTCTGGGTCATGCGGTCGTCGCGGCTTCGGCCCCGGCCCCCAATGGCGCCGTCGCGGCGCGGTCGAACACTTCGAAGATGAAGTGGATACGGTCGGCGTCGCCTTCGTTAACCCCGCCGTGCGACGCGATATTGTTGACCTCCCACGCATGGCCGAGGCCGAGATGGTGGCGGTTCGGGCCGCTGAGAAAAAAGGCCCCCGGATTGGTGATCAGCGGCACATGGATCTTGTGGGTGCGCAGGTTCGATCCGGCGCCGTCACGGTGGAGGTCGATTTTCTGCCCGGCCTGGAGCCGCGCGAGCATCGCCTTTGGAAAGGCGGGATCGGCGAAACCATAGGGCCGGATCGCGGCGTCCATCACCGGCTGGAGCAGCGGCCGCCAGACCATCCATGCCGGATTGTCATAATGGTCTTCGGGTTCGCGATTGCCCGGGGTGAAACGGAAGATGATGTGGCGCGTGTGGTGGAAGACCTCGAAGTCATTTTCCTTGCGCGCGTCCTCGCCGGCCCAGACGCGTTCCGAAATCGCGGCGACACGCGCGGCGAGCGCGGTCGCGTCGACCGGGCCGAGGTCGCGGACATTGGCAGGCTTTGTGACGATGACGGCCATGGGATGAAAATTGCCCCCGCAATTGCCGGGTCGTTCTGGCGCGCGTTGCGCCCCGCGACAAGGGTAAAGTCACCCCGATTTCGCTTTGGGACACAGGTGCTTCGCGCCGCAGGGCCGCATTGAACCTTTGGCGCGCGCTGGCTAAGATCGTGGTGGTGCCGGTGGGGACGCGGCCGGACCCGGGGGAGTGTTTCGATGGCGGATCAGGATCAGGGGCAGATGACCCGCGAGGTTGGCGCTTTGCCGTCTTCCGGCGAGGTCGATGCCGCGCCGCCGTCGCTGGCGGCGTTGGTCACCCCGTTGAGCGTCTGCGAATTCCTTGAGGGATATTGGAACCGCGCGTTTCGCGCCTGGCCGGGGCAGGCGGGGCGCTTCGCGGCGCTGATCGGCTGGGACGAGATCAACCATATCCTGGCGACGCAGCGGCTGGAGCCGCCGCGCCTGCAACTGGTCAAGACCGGGAAAAACGTGCCGGCCGAAAAATTCGTCGATATGACGGGGCCGAACCGCCGCCTCGATGCCGGCGCGGTCACCGCGCAGTTGGCGCAGGGCGCGACCTTGGTCTTGAGCTTCGTCGACGAGATGGTGGCGCGGATCGGTGCGCTCGCCGACCGGATGGCGGACGAACTCGGCGTGCGTTGCAACGTCAACCTGTATGCGGGGTGGCGCGCCGACCATGGGTTCGACCTGCATTGGGACCATCACGACGTCGTCATCCTGCAGGTCGCGGGACGCAAGCACTGGCGGGTCCAGCGGCCGACGCGTGACCACCCGGCGCGCGGCGAGACCGTGCCGCCGCCCGCGGAGGGCGATGATCCGGTCCATGACGCGATATTGGAAGAGGGCGCGATCCTCTATATCCCGCGCGGCTGGTGGCATGTCGCGACCCCGGTCGACGAGCCGAGCCTGCACCTGACGATCGCGCTGTCGCCACCGACGGGGCAGGATTATATGCGCTGGCTGGTCGGCAAGGCGACCGGATCGCCGCTGTTCCGTGCCGACTGGCCGGCGGCGCGCGGCGCCGAGGCGACCGCAGCCTATTGGCGAGACCTGGGCGAAGCGATGCAGGCGCTGCACGCCGCGCATCCGCCCGAAGCCTTTCTGGCCGAGCAGCGCGCGGCGCCGGTGGCGCGCCCGGTCTTCACCCTGCCGCAGTTCGCGGCGGGCAAGATGGCGCGGATCGGCGGCGACAGCCGGCTGCGCATCGCGAGCCGGCGCGCCTTCGCGGCGGTTCGCGATGCGGTGAGCGGCGACCATGGGATCGAGATCGGCGAGCACTTCTTTCCGTGCAGCGTGGCGGTCGGTGCGGTGCTCGGGCGGCTGTCGAGCGACGGCGATGTTGCCTTCGACGCGCTCGCCGCCGGGCTGGACGACGCCGCGCGGCGCGAACTCGAGCAATTGCTGATCCGGCTCAATGCGGCGGGATATTTGTTCGTCGACCTCGGCGCATGACCGGGCGGATCGCCCTTGCGCGGCGCAAGCTGGCGAGCGCGTGGCGGCTGGGCGGGCGGCGCGGGTTGCTGGTCGCCGAGGCGAGTATATTGCTGCTCGGCGCGCGGATCGCGGTTGCGACGCTGCCCTTTCGCCGCGTCGCACGCTGGCTCGGTACGCCGGTTTCGCCGGGCGCGCTGGTACCGCCGGCGCCGCGCGAACGCCCCGACGATGCCGCGACGATGGTGAGCTGGGCGGTGCGCTTTGCCGCCGGGCGCCTGCCCGTCGAGGCGGTGTGCCTGCCGCAGGCGATCGCGGCGCGCGCGATGCTGAAGCGCCGGGGGATCGCGGCGACGCTGCACCTGGGGGTGTGGCGCGACCACCGCGAGGCGGTGAAGATCGATCCCGATACGCCGCCCGCCCATGCCTGGCTCGACGCGTCGGGGCAAAGAATCGCCGGTTATCCGGTCGATCCGGCGCTGATCGAGGTGGCGGCCTTTGTCTGAACCCGTGGCTTCGATCCGGCCGCGCGCGCTGCTCGGCGCGATGCTGGCGAGCGCCGACCGGCGCCAGCTGGTCGTGGTGATGGCCTTGATGATCGCCGCGGCGCTGACCGAGGGGGTCGGCATCATGATGCTGGTGCCGATGCTGGCGCTGGTCGACGCCGGCGGCATGCGCGCGCCGGGGCGGGTCGGCGAGCTGCTGCACGGCCTGGTCGGCACGGTGTCGCTGGGGCAGGTCGTGCTGGTCTTCCTCGCGCTGCTGTTGCTGCGCGCTTATGTAAAACATGCGCAGACGATGAAGGCGCTCGAACTGCAGCACATGCTGGTCGACCGGATGCGCGAGAGCCTGTTCGCGGGGCTGGTGTCGGCCGAGTGGCGCTGGCTGGCGACGCGGCGCGCATCGGATCATGCCAGCCTGTTGATCACCGACATCGGGCGGATCGGGGCGGCGTTCCAGCAATTGATGACGCTGGCGGCGACGCTGGTGACCGCGATCGCCTATCTGGCGGCGGCCTATCTGCTGTCCTGGCAGGTGGCGCTGGTGGCGACGCTGGGCGGGGCGCTGATCCTGTTCGGTTTTGCCGGACACCGGCGCCGCGCGGTGCAACTCGGGCGCTTGCTCGGCGGCGCGAACAAGGGGTTGCAGGCCGAGATCGTCGAAGGGTTCGACGGGGTGCGGATCACCAAGATGCTGGGCGGCGAGGCGCGCCAGCGCGCGCGCTTTGCCTCAGTGCTCAGGACGCTGCGCGGGCAGCAGATCGATTATGCGGCAAGCGCGAGCCACGGGCGCATCGCGCTGCAACTGGGCGGCGGGGCGTTGCTGGCGGCGCTCGTCTATGTCGGGTTGGCGGTCTTGAAACTGCCTCTGGCGGCGATGCTGCCGATCCTGCTGGTCTTTGCACGGCTGGTGCCGATGCTGGGGGTGATCCAGCAAAGCTGGCACAGCTGGCTGCACGCCGCGGCGGCGATGGCCGAGACCGAGGCGCTGCGCCGCGAGACGGCGTCGGTGGCGGAAGCCGGCGCGCCCGCCGATGCGCCGCCGCTGGCGCTGGCGCGCGCGGTGACGCTGCGCGGCGCGGGTTTCACCTATGCCGGGCGCGAAGGTGCCGCGTTGCACGAGATCGACCTGGTGCTGCCGGCGCGCACGACGACGGCGATCGTCGGGCCTTCGGGCGCGGGCAAGAGCAGCCTGGCCGACATCCTGATGGGGCTGCTGTCGCCCGACACGGGCGAAATGCGCGTCGACGATGTCGTCATCGCGGGACCGACGCGGCAATTGTGGCGGCGTTCGGTCGCCTATGTCCAGCAGCAGCCCTTCCTGCTCGGCGGCAGCATCCGCGACAATCTGTTGTGGGCGGCGCCGGAAGCCGAAGAGGCGGCGTTGCGCGCGGCGCTGGCGAAAGCGTCGGCCGATTTCGTCTTTGCGCTGCCGCGGGGGATCGACACGCTGGTCGGCGATCGCGGGCAAACATTGTCGGGCGGTGAGCGCCAGCGGATCGCGCTGGCGCGGGCGCTGCTGCTGTCGCCCGAACTGCTGGTGCTCGACGAGCCGACGAGCGCGCTCGACCCCGCGAACGAGGCGGCGATCCGCAAGGCGATCGCCGGACTGCACGGCGCGGTGACGCTGGTGATCATCGGGCACCGGCAGGCCATGCTCGACCTGGCCGACCAGTTGGTGCGGATCGAGGACGGGCGGGTCGTACCCCGGGCGGAGGCGGCCGAATGACGGCGCGCGCGGGGCTGGCGCGGCTGTTGCTCGACATGCTCGCCGATGTGCGCGGCGCCGACCGCGCGATGCTCGCGGCGCTGTCCGACGCCGAATGGGAGGTGATCGGGGACATGGCGAAACAGCACCGGCTGGCGTCGCTGCTCCACCGCCAGATGGCGGGGCGCGGGAGCGACTGGCCGGTGCCCGAGACGCTGAAAGCGCGCTGGGCGCGCGGATGGCTGGCGGCGGCGGCGCGGGCGCTGGCGATGCAGCAGGCGCTGGGCGAGGTGGGCGCGCTGGCCGGGCACGCGGGGCTGGACTATGCGGCGTTGAAGGGCGCCTGGCTTGCCTGGCAGGCCTATCCGCAGCCGGCGCTGCGCCCGATGCGCGACATTGACCTGCTGCTCGGCGAGGCGGATGCGGTGCGCCTGTACGCGGCGATGATCGCGGCCGGGGCGGTGCCGGGGCCGGTTTCGCATACGCCGATCGACTATGCGCGCGCGCATCACAAGCATCTGCCGCCACTGCACTGGGGGCCGCAAAAGGTGGCGTTCGAACTGCACTGGCGGCTGACCAACCCGGTCCCCGGTGAGGATCGCGACGCGGTCGCGGCGACGACGGCGGGGCTGCTGGCGCGGGGGGTGCGGGCGAAAGCCGGGCCGGTCGAGATCGCCTATCTCGATCCGACCGACACCCTGCTGCATCTGGTCGTCCATGCGGCCTATGGCCGCCAGCCGTTCGACACCGGGCCGCAGGTGCTGTGCGACCTCGCCGCCGCGATCGATACGGCGGCGATCGACTGGCCGCGCTTCTGGGCCGATGCGGCGGCGCAGGGACGGACGGGTGGTGCGCGGCTGCTGTTCGCGCTGATGGCGAAATATATGGGCGCGCGGGTGGTTGATGATCCCGATCCGGCGCCGCTGCCCGAGCGGCTGGTCGCGGCGGCCGAGGCGCTGATGCTGCAGGACATGGGCGCGCGCGCCGAGCGCGGTTTCGCGACGCAGATCGCCGAGGCGGGGGGCAAGCGCGGCAAGGCGGCCTTTGCCTGGGGCCGCGCCTTTCCGCCGCGGCATATCGTCGCGCACTATGCGGGCGTGCCGGTCGACAGCTGGCGTGTGTGGCCCGCTTATCCGGTGCGTATGGCCGATCATGGCTGGCGCTGGCTGGTCCAGCGCGGCGGCGACGCGATGGACGCCGAGGTCGCCGACATGCGCGCGATGCGGCGCTGGCTGGGTACGGGCGGCTAGAGCCCGTCGAGCGCGAGCAGCGCGAAGCTCGCGAGCCAATGTTCGCCCATATAGTCGCCGGTGACGTGCGGGAGCGCGGCGTCGAGGTGGTGCCGCGCCGCGGCTTCGGCGGCGGGACTGACGGGGTGCGCGGGGCCGAGCGCGCTCGCAATCGCGCGCCAGCACCAGGCGCGGCTGAGATTGAGGCCGTCGAGATGCGCGATCTTGCCGTCGCTGCGATCGGAGACGGTGGCGGGGGTGAACAACGTCGCGGGCTGCTGCCCGGCGGCGCGGGGCAGGAAGGCGTCGAACCATGCGGCGAAATCATCGCCAAGGACGACCGACATCATATGCGCTTCGGTGAGTGCGGAGGAAAGGAATTCGTCGCCGCCGGGTTCCCATGCCTGACAGTTGCGGTCGCCACCGAACCAGTCGCGGGCGCGGGTGTCGATCAGGGCGACGAGATCGGCGTCGCGGGCTTCGGCCCAGTGGCGCGCGAGGAGCAACGCAAAGCTAATGTTGAAATGGGTGCCGACGCGCAGCGGATAGGTGAGCTTGGGCAGGAAGGCGTGGAAGCGCTGCGCGAAGGCGAGCGCGAGCGGTGCGAGCGCGGCGGCCCAGGGGGCGTCGTGACGTTCGGCCTCGGCGTGGAGCGCGAGGAGCCAGGCCCAGCCGTAGGGACGTTCGAAGCCGGTCGCGGTGGCGCGCGCGAGATAGACGAGTTCACCCGCGACCTTGTCGGGCACGAGCATCGCATCGGCGCGGGCGCGGATGTCGGCGGCGATCGGAAGATCGGGGAAGCGGCGCGCGAGGCGGAGGATCTGCCACCAGCCGTGGACGCAGCTGTGCCAGTCGAAGCTGCCGTGGAAGATCGGATGGAAATCGCGCGGGGGCCGGGCGTCCTCGGGGCCGGCAAGGACATGGTCCATCTTGTACGGATATTCGCGGCCGAGGTGCGACAGGGTGGCGGTCGCGAAGCGGGCGGCGTGGTCGGGGGTGAGGTGCATGCGATCCTCTTATCCGTTTGCATCGAGCGAAGTCGAGACGATCCTCCCCACGCGAAGCGATGGGGAGGTGGCAGCGGCGTAGCCGCTGACGGAGGGGTAATGGCGCTGACGTATAACCCCTCCACCACGCCCTACGGGCGCGGTCCCCCTCCCCAACGCTTCGCGATGGGGAGGATCTTAGAAAGCAAACAGGTAGATGAAGACGATGTTCACGCCCAGCAGCGGCAGCGCGGTGCCGATCTGCGCCCTGATTACCCCATAGGGGTTTTTGAGTTCGAGCAAGGCGGCGGGGACGAGGTTGAAGTTCGCCGCCATCGGGGTCATCAGCGTGCCGCAGAAGCCCGCGAGCATGCCGATCGCCGCGACCACCGCGGGGTCGCCACCGTACTGCTTGATGAGCAAAGGCATGCCGACCGCCGCAAGCATTACCGGGAAGGCGGCGAAGGCGTTGCCCATCACCATGGTGAAGAGCGCCATACCGAGTCCGAAGGCGAGCACCGCGCCGAACAGGCTGCCCTGCGGAATGGCGGTGCCGATCAGCCCGCCGACGACGTCGCCGACGCCCGCGAGTGCGAAGACCGCGCCGAGGCTGGCGAGCATCTGCGGCAGGATCGCCGCCCAGCCGACCGAGTCGAGCAGGCGGCGGCCCTGTTGCAGCGGGAGCAGGGCGGGCGGTTTGAGACGCGCCATGCCGACCGCGAGCGCAATCAGCACCCCGATCGCGAGCGAGATGAGCGTCGCCTGCTTGGGATCGGCGAGGCCGGGAATTTCCTTGAACAGAAAAGTCCCGACGAGCGCGACCACCGGGATGATCAATGCGACGAGGAGGAGGAAATTGCCGTATTTCGTGGCGCGTTCGGCCTGCACCTCGGCAGGAACTTCGCCGCCGGGCGCGCGGCCGATCTGTCCGGCGCCGGCGATGGCGACGAGCGCGAGGACGAGCAGCCCGTTGTAGAAGTCGCCGAGCCGGTCGCCCGCGAGCATCGACAGCGCGAGCAAGCCCCAGAAGGCGGCATTGCCGAAACGCTTGGGGTTGCTGCGATCGAGGGCACCGAGCGCGGCGAAGAGCGCGAAGGTGAGGCCGGCGAGGATATAGACGTGGCCGAGCGTGATCATGCGCCGCGCTCCGCCGGTGCGGCCATGCGCCGTTCGAGACGGCGAAGCCGGAAGCCGTGGATCAAGAAGGCGGCGATGGCGGTCGGGATCGCCCAAAGCGAGAAGTGCAGCGGCTCGATGACATAGCCATAGCCTTCGAGCACGCCCTTCATCAGCAGGATCGAGCCGATCGCGAGGAAGATGTCCTCGCCGAAGAACAGGCCGACATTGTCGGTGGCGGCCGAATAGGCCTTGATCTCCTCGCGCTGGTCATCGTTGAGCGCGGGATTCTGCGCGTCGGCGGCGGCCTCGGCCATCGGGGCGACGAGCGGACGCACGGTCTGCGCATGGCCCGCGACCGAGGTGAGGCCCGCCGCCGACATCGCCTGACGCAGCAGCAGATAGCCGGTCAGAAGGCGCCCCAGCGTCGCGCCCCTCATCCGGGCGATCAGCGTGCGGGCATGTTGTTGCAGACCATAGGCTTCGAGCAGGCCGATGACGGGCAGGACGATCCAGATGATCGAGACATAGCGCGTGTCGTTGAACGCCTTGCCGAAGGCGGCGATGATCGCGGTGACGTCGAGCCCTGCGGCAAGACCGGTCGCGAGCGCCGAGGCCATGATGACGAGCAACGGATTGAAGCGGAGTAGGAAGCCCGCGATGATGATCAGGATGCCGATCAGGACGAGCATGATCGATATCCTGTCATCCCGTCATCCCCGCGTGGGGTAGACCGCGCTGTCGTCACCCTATCTCTCCCCTGTTTTCCCATAGCCGCCGCCGCCCGGCGTTTCGATCACGAACGCGTCGCCCGCTCCGAGATCGGCGCTACCCGTCGCGGCGAGCATCTCGACCGACCCGTCGGCGCGCTCGATCCAGTTTTGTCCCGGTGCGGCATCGTCGCCGCCCGCGAGCCCACTGGGCGCGATCCTGCGGCGGTTCGCGAGGATGTTCGCGGTCATCGCTTTGCGAAAGCGGATGCGACGGGTGGCGCCGTCGCCGCCCCGCCATTGGCCCCCGCCGCCCGAGCCTTTGCGGATCGAGAATTCCTCGACGATGACGGGGAAGCGCATTTCCATGACTTCGGGGTCGGTCATGCGGCTGTTGGTCATATGCGTCTGGATCACCGACGTGCCGTCGAAGCCGGGGCCCGCGCCCGAACCGCCGGCGATCGTTTCATAATATTGGTAGGCGTCGTTGCCGAAGGTGAAATTGTTCATCGTCCCCTGCGCGGGCGCCATCGCGTTGAAGGCGGCGAACAGCGCGTCGGTGATGACCTGGCTGGTCTCGACATTGCCCGCGACGACCGCGGCGGGATAGCTGGGGCTAAGCATCGAATCCGCGGGGACGATCAGGGTAACGGGGGCGAGGCAGCCCTCGTTCATCGGGATCGGGTCGTCGAGCATCGTGCGCAGCACATAAAGAACCGCGGCGCGGACGACCGGCAGCGGCGCGTTGAAATTGTCGGGCAGGGTCGCCGACGAGCCGGTAAAGTCGATGGTGACATGGCGCGCGGTGCGGTCGACCCGGACCGCGACGACGACCTCGGCGCCATTGTCCATCGCGTAGCGGAAGGCGCCGTCGTCGAGGCGGGCGATGAGCTGGCGGACCGCCGCTTCGGCCTGCGCCTGGCCGTGCGCCATATAGGCGGCAACGGTGGCGGTGCCGTGCGCGGCGGAAAGGTCGGCAAGCGCGCTGGCGCCGCGCTGGCACGCGGCGACCTGCGCCTTCAGATCCGCGATGTTGAGCGCGGGGTTGCGCGCGGGGAAGGTGCCGTCGACCAGATGCGCGGCAACCTCCGCGTCGAGGAAATTGCCGTCGTCGACGATGAGTATGTTGTCGAAGAGAATACCCTCGTCTTCGATGCTGCGGCTGTCGGGGGGCATCGATCCCGGCGCGATGCCGCCGAGGTCGGCGTGATGGCCGCGCGCGGCGACGAAAAAGGCGGGGGCGTCGGCTTCCTCGACGAACACCGGCATGATGACGGTGATGTCGGGGAGGTGGGTGCCGCCGTCGTAAGGGGCGTTGAGGGCGTAGGCGTCGCCGCGACGGAGGCCGCGGCCGTCTTTGGTCCGTTGGCGCAATATGGTGCGGACGCTTTCGCCCATCGAGCCGAGATGCACTGGCATGTGCGGGGCGTTGGCGACGAGGCGGCCCTCGCCGTCGAAGATCGCGCAGGAGAAGTCGAGCCGCTCGCGGATGTTGATCGACGAGGCGCTGTGCTGGAGCGCGCCGCCCATTTCCTCGGCGATCGCCATGAACAGGCTGTTGAAGATTTCGAGGCGGATGGGGTCGGGGGTTGCGGGGTCAGTGCTCCCCGGCGGAAGCCGGGGCCCAGACGGCGCGCTGCCGTGCGCGTTTTCGGTTGCGCTGGGCCCCGGCTTTCGCCGGGGAGCACTAGAGAGCCTGAGCGTTCCTTCTGCCTCTACCGTCGCATTCCACCCCGGCTCGACCACCGTCGTCGCGAGTGCGTCGATGATGATCGCGGGACCGGTGACGGTGCGGCCGGGGGCGAGGGCGTCGCGCTGGTGGAGCGGGACGTCGTGGCGGGCTCCGGCGAGCCAGGCGGAGACGGTTTCGGGCGGCGTTTCCTCGGATGCAGCGGGCGGCGAAATCGCGGCGGGGGTATCACCCGCCTCGGTCAGTTCGACGCGGATGCGGTCGACGACGAGATTGGCGTGCGGGGCGTAACCGAAGCGCTGGCGGAAGGCGGCGGCGAAGGCCTGCGCCACGTCGGCGGGCGGCGCGAGCGGGAGTTCGATCGCATTGTCGCTGTCGGCGAGGCGGACGAAGAGCAGGGTTTCCTGGGTCGTTTGGGCGTCGGGGGCGAGGTCGGCGCGGGCTTGCTGCGCTAGCTCGGTTTCGACCTCGGCGAGCGTCGCGGCGCATCGGGCGTCGAGCGTCGACCCCAGCGTGCGCTCGCGGATTGCCGAGGGCCGGGCGAGGCCCATGCCATAGGCCGAGAGCACCCCCGCGAGCGGATGGAGCAGGATTTCGTCGACGCCGAGCGCGTCGGCGACGAGGCAGACATGCTGGCCCGCGGCGCCGCCGAAGCCGACAAGACTATAGCCTTCGGTCACGTCATGGCCGCGCGCGATGGTGATGCGCTTGATCGCGTTCGCCATCTGCTGGACTGCGATTGCGAGCAGGCCTTCGGCGAGAGCTTCGGGAGCGAGGCCGACGTCTTTCGCCATGGCGGCGAATTTTCGGGCGACCACGTCGCGGTCGAGCGGCTGGTCGCCTGCGGGGCCGAAGAGTTTCGGGAAATGATCGGGCTGGATCTTGCTGAGCAGCACATTGCAGTCGGTGACGGTGAGCGGCCCGCCGCGACCATAGGCGGCGGGACCCGGGTTGGCACCGGCGCTTTCGGGGCCGACGAGCAGGCGCGCGCCGTCCCAGCGGCAGATCGAGCCGCCGCCCGCCGCCACGGTGTGGATGCGCAGCATCGGGGCGCGGATGCGGGTACCCGCGACGATCGTTTCGTTGTCGCGCTCGAGGCGGCCGGCATAATGGCTGACGTCGGTCGAGGTGCCGCCCATGTCGAAGCCGATGAGGCGGGTCTTGCCCAAGGGGGCGGCGCTGCCGACCATGCCGACGATGCCGCCCGCGGGACCCGAGAGGATCGCGTCGCGGCCGTGGAAGGCGCTGGCCGAGGCGAGGCCGCCCGAGCTTTTCATGAATTGTGGTTCGACGTCGTCACCGAGTTGGGCGCAGAATTGATCGACATAGTGGCGCAGGACGGGCGAGAGATAGGCGTCTGCGAGGGTCGTGTCGCCGCGGCCGACCAGCTTGATCAGCGCGCTGACGTCGTGGCTGGTCGAGATCTGCGTAAAGCCGGTTTCGCGCGCGATTTCGGCGAGGCGCAGTTCGTGCGCCGGATAGCGATAGCCGTGGATCAGGACGATCGCGATGCTGGCGAGACCGGCGTCACGGGCGGCCCGCAGCGATGCGCGCGCGGCATCCTCGTCGAGCGGGGTCAGGATGCTTCCGTCGGAGCCGGTGCGTTCGGCGATCTCGGCGACCGCGGCATGCGGCGGCGGGATGCGGTCGAGCCGCCGCGCGAAGAGGTCGGGGCGGTCCTGGTAACCGATAGTCAGCGCGTCGCCGAAACCGCGGGTGATCGCGAGCAATGTCGGTTCGCCCTTGCGTTCGAGCAGCGCGTTGGTCGCGACGGTCGAGCCCATGCGGATCGCGAGCGGCGGCAGCGCGCCCGTGCCGGCGCCGGTCAGGTCGCGGATCGCATTGGCCGCGGCGTCACCGGGGCGCGCGGGATCCTCGCTCAGATATTTGGCGGTGACGACCGCGCCGTCCGGCGACCGCGCGACGACATCGGTAAAGGTGCCGCCGCGATCGATCCAGACCTGCCAGTCGGCGTCAGTCCGCGATGTCACGGTCGGGCCAGCGGATGGTGATCGAGAGGCTGTGGTCGGCGGCGCTGCGGTTCCAGCTGCCCTTGAGCTGGCGTTCGATCAGGGTTCGGATGAACTGGGTGCCGAAGCTTTCGGTGTCAATCTGCGGGGTTTCGGGAAGGCCGCTTTCGACCCAGTTGAGTTCGATATCCTCGGCCGCACGGCGCCAGCCGACGGTGAGTTCGCCCTTGCCGGCGAGCGCGCCATATTTGATGCTGTTGGTGACGATTTCATGCACCGCGAGCGAGATCGCCTGCGCCGCTTCGTCGTCGAGGCGGACGTCGGGGCCGGTGACGTCGTCGGACGCCCGGCCGGTGGTTTCCAGTTCGCGGCGGATGATCTGGCCGAGGTCGACGGTGTCGACGGCGCCAGTGACGAGCATCTGTTTCGCATCGGACAGCGCGCGCATGCGGCCGTCGAACTTGGCCTCGAAATCCTGAAGGTCGGTCGATTCGCGCAGCGTGATCCGCGCGAGCGCCCCGATCCGCGCGAAGGCGTTTTTCATCCGGTGCGCCATTTCGCCGATCATCAGTTCGCGATCCTCGGCATGGCGCGCCTTTTCCGCGGCGAGCGCCTGGGCGGCGTCGATCCGGCGGCGCTGGACGCGGTGGAGTTGGGTCGCGAGCACCGCGAGCGCGAGGCCGAACAGGAAGATGCCGAGCGGCCGCCCGAGCCGGTCGATGAAGCGGCCATAGGAAATGCGGATGATCCATTGCCGGTCGGCGACGTGCAATTTCTGTTCGTGCGCGTCCCAGCCGATCGTGCCGTGGCTGAAGACGAGCGGCGCCGACGGACCCTCGCCGGCGCGGACCTCGATGCCATCGACGCCCTTGAGCTGTTCGCCGAGCACCGCCTTCATCATGTCCTCGGTGCGGAAGGGGGCGTAGACGAACGCCTCGACCGGCCGCGCGTCACCCATCGTCGCGATGATGGCGGTGGTGGAGGGAACGGGGACATCGCCGGTGTCGGCGGGTTCCAGTGCCGTGCGTTGCCGCGCATAGACGGGGACGTAGACGAGGAAGCCCGGCTGTTTGACCTTTGACACGCGTTCCTGCGCGAGGTGGACGATGCCGCTGGCGGCGGGGCGTCCGGTCTGCCAGGCGCGGCGCATCGCCTCGCGCCGGGTCGCTTCGCTGTACATATCGAAGCCGAGCGCGGCGTTGCGGCGCGGCGTATAGGGTTCGACGAGGACGACCGCGAAGCCGATCTTGCGGGGGCTGGTGGCAGGCCAGATCGCGATGTCGCGGCCGTAGTTGAGGCGCAATTGCGCCACCGCGGGGGCCAGGTCGTCGCGGCGGACCGCGGCGGCGATGCCGACCCCCTCCATGCCCGGCGCCTGCACCTGCGGCTGCAGCGCGGCGAGATAGGCGCGGATGCCGGGACCGCTGGCGGCGGTGTCCGACTGATACAGCGCGCGGACGCCTTCGAGCACCGCGATATGGTCGCGCAGCCGCATATTGACCTGCGTCGCGACGCGGCTGGCCTGGTCGGCCTCCTGCGACTGGTTGTAGAGGAAGCTGGCGGCGGCGGCGATCAGGGTGGCGACAAGGATCACCAGCCCGACGAAACGGACCAGCAGCCCTATCAGCCGATCTGCCCAAACCGAGCGCATGCTCTTGTTATTTTCCCGTGGTTTATCGCTGAGCCCGGCGCCCCTGTGGCCGCAATATTCCCACGCGGACGGGCGCTTAGCAAGCGCAATGTCGCGCCTATGCACCCGCCGCGGCGATGGTTGCGGTTTATGCCCTTTGGCGTAAGACAGGCGCGATGGAGAAGAACAGGGGAGCGGTCGGATGATCATTTACGGTTCGTTGGTGTCGCCTTTCGTGCGCAAATTGCTCGCCTATCTCGGCGAGAAAGGGATCGACTTCGAACTGAAAGGGGTGGGGATCGGCGATCCCGATCCGGGGTTCCGCGCCGCCTCGCCGCTCGGCAAGATGCCCGCGATGGACGATGATGGCTTCATGCTCGCCGATTCGAGCGCGATCATCCAGTATCTGGAGGCGAAACATCCCTCACCCGAACTGATCCCCGCCGACCCGCAGGCGCGCGGACGGGCGATCTGGTGGGAGGAATTCGGCGATACGGTGTTCGCGGCGTGCAGCGGCAAGATGTTTTTCAACCGCATCGTCGCGCCGAAATTCCTGGGCCGTGAAGGCGACCTCGCCGCGGCGGCGCTCGCCGAGAGCGAGGAGTTGCCGAAGCTGCTCGACTATCTGGAAAGCGCGATCCCCGCGTCGGGTTTCCTCGTCGGCGACCGGCTGACGCTCGCCGACCTCGCGGTGGCGTCGCCGCTGATGAATTTCCGCCATTGCGGCGCGGTCGTCGATGCGGCGACGCACCCGAAGATCGCGGCATGGAGCGAAGCGATCCTGTCGCGGCCGAGCATGGCGCCGTGGGTCGCCAAGGAAGAGCGGATGATGGCGAAGGTGCTCGCCTGAGCCGATGCGGACGCGGGCGAGCATTTGCGCGCGCAAGGCGCGTTATGCTTCGGCCGAAGAGGCGATAGCCGCAGCGCGGGCCAGCGGGCTGGTGCTGCGAGCCTATCGCTGTGACCGGTGCGCGCGGGTTCATTTGACGAGTCGGACCAAGGGGAAGTGGGTGCCGAAGGCGGCGGATTCAGGTGATTGGCGATGACCGCCAATGACCGTGAGTGGTCGCACGTCCGGATAACTGAAGATTGGCGGGCGCGATCCAAAGGGGCCACCTCGCGCTCCAATGTCCTCGCTTCCCGCGACAGGCGCCGACCAGCAACGGACGCCGCGACACAGCGCGCAGGTGACGCTCCGATATTGGGTGATTGCCTTGATTGATGTCATATGCTTTCGTCCGATCCGGAGCGCCATTCGAAACGGGGGAAGCAATGACGGTTTTGAACACCAGTTCGGTGTCAGTGAATCTGGCGGATGTGACGACCGTCCGGATAAAAAACAGTCTTTGGGCGTACGTGCCAAAAACGGTGTCAGTCATCATTCTGCTCTTCGCGCTTTTCATGATCGCGAACCTCGGAGGTGCAATCCTCGGTGGCTTCCCCGCCAATGCATCCATTTGGGAGCGCATCGGCGGGACGCTGTTCTTTCTCTTCTTCATCGGTGTCGCACTTGCCGTGGGTTTTGCCGCAATCAAGATACTTACCTCCGACGATGTTGACGAGGGGGATTTGACGATGCTCCGATGGGTTATCGGAATTGCGGCGGTTTTAGGCCTTTCGGGCGCGGCGTTCAGCTTCAACTCCGTGGAGACAATTCAACAGACGGGCGGCTCATTCGGAAATGACGCGGTCCGATTGGAATATATCCAGTCGCTCCAAACGAACGCCACCATCCAGGTTCTGACGGTCTTTGTCCTTGTCCTTTCCATCCTCTCACTTGGCTTGGTCGGTCGAAAGGACGTCTACCTCACCAGGGCCAGTGGGACCGAGAAGGTCGGCAACCTGAGCAGAGAAGACGCCATCATGATAAAGAACGCTGCACGGAATGCGGGGTAGGCGCTGATCCAGTTCAATGCACCTTGCCGAGAACGGGGCAGCATTAGCCCGACCGCAACCGAACGTTAATTTGGGCTTGGCTGACCACGGCTGACGAAGGGCTAAGCCGGACGTCGCCTCTCAAACAAATTTTGGGGTTAACCGCTATCGGCGGCGGAATTGCAGCACAACAATTTGGCCGGATGGGGCTCCCAAGCGATCCTGGGTTCCCATCAATGGCGGGGGCAATTTTCGCATTTGCGACATTGCCGGGCGGCGCGAGACGAGCAGCGCGCCGCCCTTTTGGTTCCAAGCCACCATTCGGTTCAGGCTCGCGACGGCGGCTTTCCACCCTCCAGCCGCGTTACAGCCAGCCGATATGCTTGAAGCGCCAGAAGACGAGCGCCGAGCCGCCGAAAATCAGCCCGAGCGCGAAGGGGTAGCCGAGCTGCCAGTCGAGTTCGGGCATGAATTCGAAATTCATGCCGTAGATGCCGGCGATCGCGGTCGGGACCGCGAGGATCGCGGCCCAGGCGGCGAGCTGGCGGGTGATGACGCCCTGGCGCTGCTGTTCGAGCATCGAATTGGTCTCGATCACCGAGGCGGTGACGTCGCGCAGCCCGGTGAGGCGGAATTCGGCGCGCTGGACATGGTCCCAGATGTCGCGGAAAAAGGGGCGCACCGCGTCGTCGATGCCGGGCAGCTCGTCGTCCCCCGCGAGGCGCCAGGCGACGTCCTTCATCAGCCCGACGATGCGCTGGAAACGGATGACCTCGTGCCGCTGGGCATAGAGATGGCGGATTTCTGCGGCGTCGAGCGGGGTATCCATCACGCTTTCCTCGACGAGCAGCAGCCGGTCCTCGATCGCGTCGATCACCGGGAAATAGCCGTCGACGATGAAATCGAGGATCGCATAAAGGACATAGTCGGGGCCGTGCGCGAGCTTCGCGGGCAGGGTTTCGAGCCGCGCCCGCACATCGGTATGCGCGCGCGCCGAGCCGTGACGGACGGTGACGATGAAATGGCGGCCGACGAAGATCGCGGTCTCGCCCGACTGGATCGTATCGCCCTCGCGGTTGCCGGTCGCGGCGATGACGAAAAGCTGGTCGCCATAGACCTCGACCTTGGGCAATTGCTTCGCCTTGAGCGCGTCCTCGACGGCGAGCGGGTGGAGGCCGAAGCGCTTGGCGATGCCCGCGAGTTCCTCCGGCGTCGGCTCGAAAAGGCCGAGCCAGTAGAAATCGCCGTCGTCGCAATCCTCGGGGATGATGTCGTCGGGGCCGAGCTCGCGGACGAGCAGGCCTTGGTTGTAGTGGCGGGCGGCCATGATCGGCATCGGCGGGACTTCCTTGCGAACCTGCGCCCTCCATAGGCCGCTGCGCGATGAAGGGAAGGGGGTGCGTCAGGCGGCGCGCGGGACGCGTTCGACGACCATAGACTCCTCTTCGGCCTCCAGCGTCGCGCCGGAAAATTCGGCGAGGGTCCGGCCCTTGTCGCGGGTGCGGTCGCGGAAGAGGAAGCCGAAGATCTCGTGGAACCAGACGCGGCGGCCCATGCGGTAGTACCAGCGGACCGCGTGGCGGATCTTCGGGTCGGGGTTCCACGCCCAACGGCGCAGCGAGCGGGGGCGAAGCTGCGCCGCCGCCTCGATCGCCTTGACCCACAGGAAGAGGCGCCAGGGCGGCATGCGGTCCATGCCGAGCACCTGATGCTTGTAATCCCATTTGGTGCGGTCGTCCTGCACGACGCGGCGGTCGCGAGCGAGCGAGAAGAAGGGGGTCCAGCGATGCGGGGTCACGTAAAGCGCCTGAATCTGGTCGGGGTCGTAATCGATCAGCTGTCTGAGACCGTGCCAGAGGTCGCGGTCGCTCTGGTCCGAAAAGCCCGCGACCCAGGTCGCCATCGAGAGGATATTATGCTGGCGGAGGAGGCGGATCGCTTCGCGGTCGGCGGCGATAGTGCCGCCCTTGCGGATCAGCTTGAGTGTCGCCTCGTCGGTATTCTCCATGCCCATCAAAAAGCGTTCGAAGCCCGCTTTCTTGTAGAGATGGAGGATGTCGGCGTCGCGCACGATGTCGTCGGCGCGGGTCGAGCCGACGAGGGTGACCGAGATATTTTCGGCGATCAGCGCTTCGAGAAAGGCCTTCCAGGGTTTGCGCCCGGCGCTGGGGTTTTCGTCGGCGAAGTTGAACACCTCGACGCCATGGTTGCGGTGGAGATGCGCGATTTCGGCGGCGAGTTTCTGCGGGTCGCGGTGGCGCCAGCGGGTCCAGAAGCCGCGCTGGCCGCAATAATTGCACAAATGCGGGCAGCCGCGCGAGAATTGGATCACGACCGCGCGCTTGCCGCCCCAATAGGAGTAACGGCTATGGTCGATCAGCTCCCAGCCGATGCGGTGGGCGTCGAGGTCGTTGATCGCGGCGGCGGGGGGCGTGGCGATGGCGCGGCCAGCAGGGTCGCGGAAGGCGAGGCCGCGGATCGCGTCGATCGGCGCTTGCGCGCGCAGCGCCGCGAACAGCGCGGCGCCGGTCGCCTCGCCCTCGCCGCGCACGATGATATCGACATGGGGGTCGGCGGCGAGGATGTCGCGCCAGTGATAGGTCGGGTGGACCCCGCCATAAACGATCGTCGCATGCGGAAGCGCGGCGCGGATCATCGCGGCGATCGCGGTGATGATCGGTTGCGCCGAGGATGATCCCGAATGGCCGAAGAGCACGGCTTCGGCCGCGAAGGCGGCGATGTCGGCGGCGAGGGTTGCCAGCGGCACGGGGCCGAATTCGCCGTCGAACAGGCGCACCTCATGCCCGTCGTCGATCAGCGGCCCGCCGACGCAGAGCAGCCCGAGCGGCGGGAGCTGTTCGTCGGGAATACGGCTGCCGATCGCGGGATGCGGGACGTTGACCAGGGCAATGCGCATCGACCGTTCACTCCATCGGGTTTGGCCGGTATATCAGCGCATTGGCGAAGCGCGAGGGGATATGATGAACAGGGACGCGTTGCTGGTCCGTTACCGGGTGATGAGCGACACAAGGCTGCATTTCAGCCGGCTCTATTTTGCCGTGGTCGCTTTTTCGGTTCTGCTTACGGTCGCGCTTTGGGCGCTGTTTCCGGTGCCGCGTGCGTTGGTCGCGATCGGGCTGGTGCCGGTGGCGGGGGCGTTCGTCGCCCAGCGGCTGCTGCTGCGCGAGCGGTCCGCCTTTGCGGCGATGACGGCGGCGTGGCGCGAATTGAACGGCGAGGCGGAGCCGGCGGGAGTGCGGTCGGCTCCGGGGGCGATGGCGCTGGTGCTGATCGGCGAAGTTATCGCCGGGCTGGCGCTCGTTGCGATGGGCATGGCGGCGCTGCTCTGATCATTTGTCGGCGGTCGACATCGAATAGGGCCGGGCCTCCGCCGCTTTGCCCCACGACTTGTTCGGCGCCGGCTGCATTGTGAAGCGTAACGTGCCGCCGGCGCGGATTTCGGCATCGGCGATCCAGCTGCGCGCGAGCGGCTTGCCGTTGAGTTCGACCTTGCCGACATAGGGGTTGGCGTCCGACAGCCCGACCGTCTCGACGGTGAAACGCTTGCCGCCCGGCAGCGTCAGCACCGCGCGGTCGACGAACGGCCGGCCGATGATATATTGGTTCGACCCCGGCGCGACAGGGTAGAAACCGAGGCCGGTGAAGACGAGCCACGCCGACATCTGGCCGAGATCGTCGTTGCCCGACAGGCCGTCGGGGGTCAGTTTATACTGGCTGTCGACGATCTGCTTGAGCCGTTCCTGCGTGCGCCAGGGCGCCCCGGCATAGGCGTAGAGATAGGCGACGTGATGGCTCGGCTCGTTGCCATGGATATATTGGCCGATGAGGCCGGCGATATCCTCGGCATGGCTGTAGTCGAGTTTGCTGTTGTCATAATCGAACATCGCGTCGAGCTTGGC
The DNA here is from genome assembly GCF_059421785.1 of Sphingopyxis sp. GW821-FHT02C12. Classification (NCBI taxonomy): domain Bacteria; kingdom Pseudomonadati; phylum Pseudomonadota; class Alphaproteobacteria; order Sphingomonadales; family Sphingopyxidaceae; genus Sphingopyxis; species Sphingopyxis sp. GW821-FHT02C12. The sequence continues at coordinate 348,321 of NZ_JBWKVQ010000001.1, read as the reverse complement.
GATCGCCTTCGCGTCGCCGCCGAGGGTGGCGAAGAGCGCGGCCTGATCCTGCGGGACGAACCATGAATATTGCCAGGCGTTGCCCTCGGTATAATCCGACCCATAGTTGATCGCGGTGGGATCGAAGGGGGTGCGGAAGCTGCCGTCCGATTTGCGCGCGCGAAGCCAGCCGGTCTTGGCGTCGAAGCTGTTCCGCCAAGAACCGGCGCGTTTGTAGAAGCGGTCGGCGATGTCGGTGCGGCCCATTTTCTCGGCCATGCGGGCGATGGTCCAGTCGTCATAGGCATATTCGACGGTCTTTGACGCCGCCTCGGGCTCGCGGTCGATCGGGACGTAGCCGCGCGTCATATAGTCGCCGAGGCCGCCATAAGGCGCATAGTCGGCGCTCGCGACCATCGCGTCGAGCGCGTCGTCGGCGCCGAAATCGCCAAGGTCCTTCATATAGGCGTCGGCGATCACCGGGACGGCGTGATAGCCGATCATCGTCCAGGTCTCGCGCCCGTGGAATTGCCAGACCGGCAAGATGCCGTGCGGGCTGTGCCGCTGGCTGGCGAGCAGCGAGCGGACGATATCGGTGGTGGTTTGCTCGGGCTGGACGAGGGTGAGCAGCGGATGCTGGGCGCGGAAGGTGTCCCAGAGCGAAAAGGTCGAGCGGACGGTGAAGTCCTTGGCGACATGGACTTGGTCGTCGGGACCGCGGTAGCGGCCGTCGACGTCGCTCCACACGCTGGGGGCGAGCAGGCTGTGGTAGAGCGCGGTGGTGAGGTTTGTGCGCATCGGCGCGGGCGCCTCGATGGTGAGCCCGCCGAGCGCTTTGCGCCATGCACCCTCAGTGCGGGCGCGGACGGCGTCGAAGTCCGCTCCTTCCGCGTCGAGATTGGCGATCGCGCCAGCCTCGTCGACCCCCGAGAGCGCGACGCGGACTTCGAGCGGGCCGCGCAATTCGCCGAAGTCGAAGCGCGCTTCGAGCGCCTTGCCGAGCTTTTCGGCGAGCGCGTCGCTGCCGCGGCCCGGGCCCTGGAAACCCTTGTACGGAATCTTGCCATCGCGATCGATGAAGGCGTGGCCGAACAGCGGGTGCGAGAAGCGCATCGCGAAATAGAGCTTGCGCCCCGGCGCCCAGCCGCGGGTCTCGCGGAAACCGGTGATCGAGCCGTCGGCATGGCGGCGGAGCCCCGACCAGAGGATCTTGCCCGGATAATCATAGAGCGACGAGCGGAGGTCGAGGAGGAGATGCGCTTCTTGCCCGGCGGGGAAACTATAGCGGTGGACGCCGACGCGGGTGCCGGCGGTGAGTTCGGCGCGGATCCCGCTGTCGGCGAGGGTCACGGCGTAGTAGCCGGGGCTGGCGGTTTCGGTGGCATGGTCGAAGCGCTGGCGATAGCCCGAGCCGGGCCGGTTGGGATCGCCGGGATCGAGCTTGACCTCACCCACCTGCGGCATGACGAGAAAATCGCCGAGGTCCGAATGGCCGGCGCCCGAAAAATGGGTGTGGCTGAACCCCTGGATCGTCGGGTCGTGGTAGCTGTAGCCCGCGGCATGCGCGTAACAGTCACGAATCTGGCACGTCGTGTCGGTGTCGGGCGACAGCTGGACCATGCCGAACGGGGCGGTGGCGCCGGGGAAGGTGTGGCCCTCGGGTCCGGTGCCGATCATCGGATCGACGAAGGTCAGGATATCGGGCGCGGGTTCCTCGGCCGCGCCCGGAATCGCCAGCACCGCGAGCAGCAGCGCGGCGGTGGTGGCGAGGCGTTTCATGCTCATTCGCCCGCCGGCCGGGTCCATCCCTTCTTATATTTCTCGAACCAGGCGAGGATCGCCGCGGCCTTGGCCGCCGATTGCGACGGGCGCGCGGCGATGCCGCCGTGGCTGGCGCCGGGAACCTTGATCAAGGCGGTGGGGACGCCGCGCAGGCGCAGCGCGGTGTAATATTGTTCGGACTCGCTGACCGGGGTGCGATAATCTTCGGCGCCGACGACGACCATCGTCGGGGTCTCGACATGGCCGACGAGCGAGAGCGGCGAGCGCGCCCAGAACAGCTCGGGCTTTTCCCACGGCATCGCGCCGAGCCAGTAGCGGCCGAAGAAGGCGGGGCCGTCGGCGGTCAGCGCCTGGGTCGTCCAGTTGATCACCGGTTTCTGCGTCACCGCCGCCTTGAAGCGGCTGGTCTTGCCGACGATCCAGCTGGTGAGCACGCCGCCGCCCGAGCCGCCGGTGACGAACAAAGCGTCGGGGTCGGCGATGCCGAGCGCGATGGCGCGGTCGACGATGCTGATGAGGTCGAAATAATCATTGCCCGGATAGGCCTTGTCGATCTCGTTCGCGAAGGCGGCGCCATAGCTGGTCGACCCGCGCGGGTTGGCCGAGAGCACCACGTAGCCGGCGGCGGCATAAAGCTGGTTGTCGGTCGAAAAATGCGGGCCATAAGCCGCGAAAGGCCCGCCGTGGATTTCGAGGATCAGCGGCACCTTGGTGCCCGCGACATAGCCGGGGGGCAGGGTCAGCCAGCCTTCGATCGCCTTGCCGTCGTGGCTCGACGGGGTGGTGATCTTGCGGACCTCGCCGAACGCCTTGACGTCGCGCAAGCTGCGGTTGAGGTCGGTGAGGATGCGGGTTTTGCCGGCGCTCGCCAGCTGAACTTCGGCGGGGCGGGTGGCGGTGCCGCCGGTGAAGGCGATCGCGTCGCCGTTCGAGACCGAAAAGCTGCCGCCGGTGTAGGGGCGGTCGAGTCCACCGCCCGACAGGCCGGAGGCGACGGTGCGCACCGAGCCGTCGAGGCCGATGCGTGCGACATGGGTTTCGCCATGGTCGTCATATTGGACATAGACGCCGCCGCTGTCGGCATCCCAGAGGATCGCGTCGGCGCCAAAGTCCCAGTTGGCGGTGAGGCTGCGGCGGCCCGAGCCGTCGCGGTTCATCACATAGAGTTGAGTGTTTTCATAAGCGCGCAGATTGTCGTCGAAACCGAGCCAGGCGATCTTGCTGCCGTCGGGCGAGACGACGGGATTTCCGTCGGGGCCATTGCGGTCGGTCAGCGCGGTGACGCCGCCGCTCGCGACGTCGAGCGCGTAGATTTCGCCCTCGACCGGGTCATTTTCCCAATCGGGTTTGCGGTTGGCGCCGAAATAGAGGGTGCGGCCGTCGCGCGACCAGCTGAGCGGGCCGCCGTCGTGATAGGGGCCGAAGGTCAGCTGGCGCGGGGCGCCGCCGGTGGCTGGGACGGTGAAGATCTTCTCGAACCCCGGCTCGATATACCCCTCGCCGTCGGCGCGGTAGGTGAGCAGGTCGCGGACCTCGAGCGGCTCGGCCCATTTCGCGCCTTCGGGCTTGTTCGCGGGGGCCTTGCCGAATTTCGGCCCGTCGTCCTTGACGAGCATCGTGTAGGCGATCGACTTTCCGTCGGGCGACCATGCGAGGCTCGACGGGCTGGTCGGCAGACCGGTCAGCCGCACCGCTTCGCCGCCGTCCATCCAGCGGACCCAGAGTTGCGCGCTGCCACCCTCGGCCGAGGCATAGGCCAGCCGCTTGCCGTCGGGCGACCAGCGCGGCGAAAAGGCGCCGCCATTCTGGCCGGCAATCGCGACTTCCTCACCGGTCGTCGTGTCGATCAGCCAGATCGCGCTGGCCGCCTTGTCCGACATGATGTCGTTCGCGCGCCGGACATAGACGATGCGCCGGCCGTCGGGGCTGATCTGCGGATCGGAGGCGATCGCGAGGTCGAACAGATCCTCGCCGGTGAAGCGATGCTGCGCCCCGGTGCGCGCGCTGCCGGTGGCCGAGGCCGACATGGCAGGGGGTGTGTTCGGGGTTGCGGTCGCGGCGGGGGCGGGGGGAGCGTCCTGCGCGGCGGCGGATTGCGCGGCGAGAGCAAGAAGGCTCGCCCCGAGGATCGCGAGTTTACGCATAGATATCATGCCCCTTGTTCGACTGGATGGCGCGGGTCTGAACCTTAAGCGGCGGGTGGTCAACCGGGTGCCCGAACGGCGACGTGTATTATGCGAATAAAACCCCTTGCCAAGTCGGCGCTACAAATGTAGCACGCTACAAATGTAGCGCATGAGGTGATTCGAATGCTGTCCAGTCTGCCCCCGCGGGAACGCGAGATTGTCGATATTCTGTACGAGCGCGGTGCCTCGACGGTGACCGAGATCGGCGACGCGATGCCCGATGAACTGTCGGGCTCGGCGATCCGCGCGATGCTGAAGCGGCTCGAGGCCAAGGGCTTCGTCGCGCGCGAACATTCGGAGCGTGGCTTCCTCTATGCGCCGAGCGTGCCCGAAAAGGCGGCGAGCAAGTCGGCGCTGGGGCAGGTGGTGCGCGTCTTCTTCAACGGATCGGCGACGAGCGCTGCCGCGGCGCTGCTCGGCATGCAGGACGAGATGAGCGGATCCGAACTCGACGAACTGGAAAAACTGATCGCGCAGGCGCGCGAAGGGAGGGCGAAATGATGCTCGATGCCAACATGCTGCTGGGCTTTGCCTGGAAATCCGCCGCGATCGCCGGCGCCACGCTGTTGCTGCTGCGCCTCGCGCGGTCGCGCTCGTCGGGCGAACGGTCGATGATCGCGCACAGCGGGCTGTTCGCACTGCTCGCGCTGCCCGCCGCGATCCTGTTGATGCCGCAATGGGCGCCGCTGCCCGCCGCATGGTTCGCAAACGCGGCCCCGGTGGCGCTGGCTGCGGGCGACCTTTCGACAACGGGGGGACCGGTGGCCGACCTGGCCGCCCCCGCCGCGACGTCAGTCCCTGTCGCGGCGGGGGCGACCGGGTCGCCGCCGGTCGTATTGCCATCGCTGGGGGATATTGCCCCCTTTCTCTATGCGGTCCCGCTCGTCCTGCTGTTTGGAGTGATGCTGCTCGCGGTCGTCCGCCTGTTCGCGATGCGCGGCCGCGCCGAGGTGCTGGTGCAGCCGTCGTGGCTGTCGGCGCTCGCCGAGGCGCAGCGCCGCATGGGCTTCAAGCATGGCACCGCGCTGCTGGTGAGCGAGGAATTGCGCTCGCCGATCAGCTGGGGCGTGCTGCGCCCGACGATCGTGCTCAGCCCGAAGGCGGTCGCGGCGACCGGCGAGGCCGAGGCGATCATCGCGCATGAACTGGCGCATGTCGCACGGCTCGACTGGGCGAAACTGCTCGGCGCGCGGGTCGCCTGTGCGGTGTTCTGGTTCAATCCCTTTGTATGGATGCTGGCGCGCGAGAGCCACCAGCTCCGCGAGGAAGCCGCCGACGATGCGGTGCTGATGGCCGACATCGACGGCCCCGACTATGCGACGCTGCTGGTCGGCGCGGCGCGCCACGACAATAAGGCCGTATTGCTGGCGGCGCATGGCGTCGCACCCGCCAAGAGCAGCCTGAAGCGGCGGATCACCCGCGTGCTCGACGGCAGCCTGAAGCGCGGTCCGGCGAGCGGCGGCTGGATGCTCGGCAGCCTGATGCTGCTGGTCGGGCTGACGGTGCCGCTCGCCGCCTTTTCGGCGACCGCACCCGAAGCGCGGCAGGCGGCGGAAGAGGCTCGCGCCGTCGCGGTCGCATCGCGCGAAACCGCCCGGGCGTCGGCGCGGACGGCCGTCGCTGCCCAGGCCGTCGCCGAGAAGGAGGCCGAGGCCGCCGCGGCCGGCAAGCCGCTGACCCCCGAGCAGCTGATCAGCATGCGTGCGGTCGGCGTGACCCCCGAGGACGTCCGCCAGATGCAGGACGAACGCTGGTCGGTCGATGCCGACGATGTGATCGCGGCGAAGGCGAGCGGGGTCGACAGCGCCTATATCGGCCAGATGCGCCGGTTGTTCCCCGGATCCGACGTCGGCGACATGATCGGCGCCGCGTCGGTAGGGGTCGATGCCGCCTATGCCCGCGAAATCCAGTCCTATTTCCCCGGCGTCGGCCTCGACGACCTGACCGGGATGCGCGCGATGGGGGTCGACGGCGCCTATATCCGCGAGATGCGCAAGGCCGGTGTGGTGCTGCGCACCCCCGACGATGCGATCGCGTTGCGCGCGGTGTCGGCGCCGCGGCGACCCTTTGTCGCGAAGGGGCCGAAGGGCGGCAAAGGCGACAAGGCGGCGACGGTGCGGGTCGGCCCCGGCGGGGTGATCGAGGCGCGGTCGGCCGACGGCCGGGTCGCGCGGATCGAAATCCCGGAAGCGCCGCAGCCGCCGGAACCGCCCGAAGATTGATCCCCGGACTCCGGTCCGGCCCAACCGGCCGCTGACGCCCGGACATTCGTCCGACCCTGGCGGCCACTGATCGAAAGTCTGTGTTGAAACGTCGCTGCGGCGGCGAGCGATGACGCTCGTCCGGCGCACGAGGGAGGAGTGTAGCCATGAAGAGCATGATTATCGCGTCGAGCCTGGCCCTGATGTCGGTGCTGGCCTGCGCCGGACCGGGCGAGCCCGCGACCGCCGCGGCGCAGGAAACCGGCGCGATCGCCTGGGACGTGAAGCCGGCCGACGGCGCCGGCGACCAGCCGGTGCTGCGCCTGCGCCAGAAGAATTCGAACAGCGACATCGCGCTCGACGGCGCGCGCCCCGAATTCGCCGCGGCGCGCAGCGCGCTGGGCGGGACCGGACCGGTCCGCTTTGCGGTGCGGCATGCGGCGGGATCGCTCGATTGCACGGGCACACTGACCGCAGTGCACAAGGGACAGGGGCGGTGCGATTTCACCCCCGATGCCGGTTTCGAGCGCGAACTGGCAGCCCGCGGACTGGCGCCCGAGAAGCGCGGCGACCTGCTCGCGATGCTGATGGTCGATGCGACGCTGACGCTCGCCGACGGCCTGACGCGCGAAGGCGTGAAGCCGAAGGACAGCAATGATTTGATCGCCGCCGCGGCGCTGGGGGTGACCCCCGACTATGTCCGCGACCTCAAGCGGGCGCCGCTGAAGCTGACCGAGGTCGAGGATGCGATCGCGTGCAAGGCGCTGGGCGTAACCGGCGCCTATGTCCGCGAACTGGTCGCGGCGGGATATGACACGCTCGACGTCGAGGATGTGGTGGGGATGAAAGCGATGGGCGTCACCGGCGACTATGCCAGGGCGATGAACCGGGCGACGGGGGGCGGCCAGTGAAGATGGTGGCAAGCCTGACGGCGATGGTCGCGGTACTGGCGGCGCTGCCGGTGGCGGCGCAGGATGCGCCGACCGGCGACACGCCGCCGCCCGCGCCGACCGAGGCACCCGCCAGCGGTGCGAGCAGCACCGCGCGGCAGGTCTATTCCCCCGCCGACTTCGCGCGCTACGCGCCGAAGAACGCCTATGACATGCTCAATCAGGTCCCCGGCTTTTCGATCCGCGACAACGAGAATCTGCGCGGGCTGGGGCAGGCGACGGGCAATGTGCTGTTCAACGGCGAAAGGCCGTCGAACAAGGGCGACGACATGTACACCCAGCTGTCGCGCATCCCCGCGGGCAATGTCGAGCGGATCGAGATCGTCGACGGAGCGACGCTCGATATCCCCGGATTGTCGGGGCAGGTCGCGAACATCGTCTATCGCGCCGACAGCTTCTCGGGCCAATTTTCGTGGAAGCCCGAGTTTCGGGCGCATTACACCGATCCGCTACTCACCCGCGGCGACGTGTCGGTGCGCGGGCGGTCGGGCGATCTGGAATATGAGGCGGCGCTCAACAACGACGATTCGGCGCGCAGCGGTGCCGGCGGCCCGACGCTGATCACCGACGGCGCGGGCAACCTCATCGAGCGGCGCAAGGATATCTGGAACACCCATTATGATACGCCCAAATTGTCGGGGCGGATCACCTGGGACCCGGCGGGCGACAGCGTCGCGAATCTGGGCGGCCATTATCAGCGCAAATATGACCGTTATTATGAGGATGGCGTGCGCACCGGTCCCGGGCTCGTTGACCGGCTGCGCACGGTGCGCGAAAATGCCGACAGCTGGAATTACGAGGTCAGCGGCGATTATCAGTTCGGGGTCGGACCGGGCAAGCTCAAGCTGATCGGGTTGCGGCGGTTCAGCCACGAGCCTTACTCACAGGAAATCGTCACGACCTTTGCCGACGACCGGCCGGCCGAGGGCGACCGCTTTGCGCAGACCGGCGATTTGGGCGAGACGATCGCGCGCGGCGAATATCAGTGGAAGATGTTCGGCGGCGACTGGCAATTGTCCGGGGAAGCGGCGTTCAACACGCTCGACAATGTGGCGTCGATCGAGGGCGGGACGGGTGTGGTGAGCGAGGATCGTTACGAAGGCCTGCTGAGCTTCGGCCGCAAGCTGACGAACAAATTGTCGTTCCAGATCGTCGCCGGCGCCGAACATTCGACGATCATCCAGACCGGGGTCAACGGCCTGACGACGCGCACCTTTTTCCGGCCCAAGGGGTCGCTGTCGCTCGCCTGGACCCCGACCGCCGATTTCGACGTCTCGCTGAAGATCCGGCGGCGGGTGTTGCAGCTGTCCTTCTATGACTTCCTCGCACGCGCCTTCCTCAACGACGGCAACCAGAATGAGAGCAACAACGACCTGCGGCCCCAGCAGGACTGGAGCTATGAGGCGGAGATCAACAAGAAGTTCGGCGCGTGGGGATCGACCAAGATCAACCTGATCTATCGCGACGTCGAGGACCGCGTCGATGTCGTGCCGATCGGCAATGGCGAGGCGGTCGGCAATATCGCCAAGGCGAAGGCGGGGGCGATCGACTGGACTTCGACGATCAACATGGACCCCGCGGGCATCAAGGGCATGAAGTTCGAGACCCGCGTGCTGCTCCAGAAAAGTTCGCTGCGCGATCCGTTCACCGGCGAGAAGCGCCAGTGGAGCGGGTTCACCGACACCGTGATCGAACTGGGCACGCGGTACGACATCCCGGGCAGCGATATCGCCTTGGGCGCGAGCGCCAACTATGGGCATTACCAGCCCAATTATCGCCGCAACCAGGTCGATAAGACGTGGGAAGGTCCGTGGTTCGCCGCGGCCTATATCGAGCACAAGAATGTGATGGGGCTGACGGTGCGGGCGCAGCTTGCCAATGCCGCCAACGCCCGGTCGAAGCGCGACCGCACCGTTTACACCGGGGTGCGCGGCGAAAGCCCGATCGCCTTCGTCGAGAAGCGCGATCGGCTGATCGGGCCGGTCTTCGCTTTCTCGGTGCGCGGGAAGTTCTGAGGAAATCCTCCCTGTCGCGCAGCTATGGGGAGGTGGCAGCGCGAAGCGCTGACGGAGGGGCGTTGGCGCGACGTCGCTGGCCCCTCCACCACTCGCTTCGCGAGCGGTCCCCCTCCCCATTCCTTCGGCACAGGGAGGATCGGTTCTCGATCGCGCCGCTTTGCGGTAAGCGAGCGCTATGATCAAGACCCGTATCAAGATCTATTTCGACGGCGGGGCGCGGCCGAATCCAGGGACGATCGAGATCGCCGTCGTGTGCGGCGGGGTCGCGCATATCGAGCGTGATGCGGGGCGGGGCTGCAGCATGGACGCCGAATGGCTGGCGCTGATCGCGGCGCTGCGGCTGGCACGGGCGCGGGGGTTAGAGGATTTCCTGTTGCTTGGCGATGCCGCCGCTGTGGTGGCACAGGCGAACGGGGCGGTAAGGGCGCGCGGCGGTGCGGCGGTCCATCTGGCGGCCTTTCATGCCCTGGTGGGCGACGGCCTCAGGCCGCGGGTACGCCATGTCGGTCGGGCGCAGAATTTGGCGGGGATCGCGCTAGCGAAGCTGCACGGACGATAGGGGTCAGGCCCGGCGCTCGGGACCCCAGGCGCGATAGAAGGTGTCGACCGCCGCATCGACTTCGGCGGCGATCCGTTCGGTTTCGCGGCCTTCGGGAAGGCCGAGAACCGCGTGCTGGTAAATGCCCGACTGGCACAGCCCGGCAAAATGGCGAACCGCCTGCATCGGGTCGCCCGTGCGCAATTCGCCGCGCGCCATCTTGGCGGTGACCCAGATGGCGGCGCGCGCCTTGCCGCGGCGGGGCCCGCGATCATAGAAAGTTTCGGCGAGATGCGGAAAGCGCTCGGCCTCGCCGACGACGAGGCGGAACAGCGACAGCAACGGCGTCGTCACGAGCGCCGCCATCAGCACATTGCCGAAGCGCGTCAGCACCTCGACCACCGGCTGGTCGACCGGCAGGTCGACGTGCAGCGCGGTGCCATATTCGCCGACGATTTCGTCGACCACCGCCGCGAACAGGTCCTCCTTCGACGGGAAATAGGTCCAGAGCGTCGTCTTCGACCCGCCGACCTTGGCGGCGATCGACGACATGGTGGTGCCGCTATAGCCGTTTGCCAAAAACAGCGCGCGCGCGGCGTCGACAAAGGCCTTGCGCCGCGCCGCAGCGGCATCGTCCAAAGTGGTCGTACTGTCTGGTATCATTTCGATTGACAACTTATCGTCCGCAGTTCAATGGCGCATGATACCAGCTAGTATCGTTGGATGCCATGCCCCGCAGAATATTTCTTGTCACCGCTGTTTTCGGCCTGCTTGCGGGCTGCGTTGCGACCCCCGACGTCGGGCCTAAGCCGGTTCCCGTCGTGCCCGAGTCGCTGGCGTCGAGCGCCTCCTTCGCCGACGCGAACGGTGCCTGGCCCGCCGAGGGCTGGTGGCAGGGGTTCGGCGATGCACAGCTGACGGCGCTGATCGACGAAGGGCTGGCCGGATCGCCCGACGTCGCGATCGCCGCGGCGCGGGTGCGCGCCGCCGATGCGCTGGCGCAGCAGGCGGGCGCGGCGCTCGGCCCGCGCGTCGGCGTCGAGGGCAGCGCCGGCGGCACCCAGCAGAGCAAGAATCTGGGCATTCCGCCGCAGTTCGTGCCCGACGGCATCCAGGATACGGGGCATATCGCCGCGACTTTCGGTTTCGACCTCGACTTGTGGGGCAAAAACCGCGCGGCGCTGGCGGCGGCGACCTCGGAGGCCGAGGCGGCGCGGGTCGATGCGGCGCAGGCGCGGCTGATGCTGACCACCGGGATCGCAAGCGCCTATGCCGACCTCGCGGGGCAGTTCGCCGCGCTCGACGTCGCCAACGCGGCGGTGCGGGTGCGCGGGACGAGCGCCGGGCTGTCGGCGGAGCGCGCGCGGGCGGGGCTGGAAAATCTGGCGGGGCAGCGGCAGGCCGAGAGCCGCACCGCGGCGGCGCGCGGCGATGTCGTCGCGCTCGAAGAGGCGATAGCGCTGACGCGCAACCGGATCGCGGCGCTGGTCGGCGCAGGCCCTGATCGCGGGCTGGCGATCGCCAGGCCGGTGCTGACCGTTCCCGTGGCGGGATTGCCGGCCGATGCGGGAATCGCGTTGATCGGGCGGCGGCCCGACATCGTCGCGGCAAGGCTACGCGGCGAGGCGGCGGCGAAGCGCATTGATGTCGCACGCGCTGATTTCTATCCGAATATCAGCCTGTCGGCGCTCGTCGGGCTGCAATCGCTCGGGCTGTCGAACCTGTTCGACAAGGGGTCCGAATATGGCAATGGCGGGGTCGCGCTGAGCCTGCCGATCTTCGACAGCGGGCGCCTGCAGGGGCGCTATCGCGGCGCGCGCGCCGACTATGACGTCGCGGTCGCCAATTACGACAAGAGCCTGATCGCCGCGCTTCGCGACGTCGCTGACGTCGTGCGCAGCCGCGAGGCCAATGCCCGGCAACTGACCGAACGGCGCGCGGCGCTGGCGGCGGCCGAGGAGGCATCGAAGCTCGCCGGATTGCGCTATCGTGCCGGATTGTCGAACCAGATCGTCGCGCTGACCGCCGAGGACAGCGCGGTGGCGCTGGCGCGCGGCGTCGCCGACCTCGAGGCGCGGCAGCTGTCGCTCGACATCAGCCTGATCCGCGCGCTGGGCGGCGGTTATCGGGCCAAGACTTCCACAGGAGACAGATGATGGCCGACGATACGGCTGCGATCCCCGCCGAAACCTCCCCCACCGCCGAGGCGAATGGCGCGAAACGCAAGAAATTCCTGCGCATCCTGCTGATCGTCGTGGTTAGCGTCGCACTGCTCTGGGCGGTGTGGTATTTCCTGACGCAGGCGGGGCGGGTGCATACCGACAATGCCTATGTCGGTGCCGATTCCGCCGTCGTCACCGCGCTCGTCGCCGGGCCGGTGCAGGAGGTCCGCGTCGCGGGCACGCAGGCGGTGATGAAGGGCGACATCCTCGTCATCCTCGACGATAGCGATGCCAAGCTGGCGGTCGCCGACGCACAGGCGGCGCTGCGGCTGGCGCGGCAGCGTTACGGCCAGGCGGGCGCCAATGCCGATGCGGCGCGCGCGCGCGTCGTCGCACGCGGCGCCGATGTGAACCAGTCGCGGGCGCGGCTGCGCGATGCCAATGCGATGGTCGACAAGGCGCGCGCCGAACTGGCGCGGCGCGAAAGCCTGTCGGGCACCGGCGCGGTGTCGGGCGAGGAAATCACCTCGGCACGCGCCGCGCTGCAGTCGGCGACGGCGGCGCGCGACCTGGCATCGGCCGGAATCGCCTCGGCGCAGGCGACGCAGGGCTCAGCAACGGGCGACCTCGGCGCGGCCGAGGCGCTGACGCGCGGGACGACGATCGATAGTGCGCCCGACGTCGCGGCGGCACAGGCGCGGCTCGAAAAGGCCGAGCTCGACCTCGCGCGCACCATCATCCGCGCGCCGGTCGACGGCATCGTGACGAACAAGCAGGTTCAGGTTGGGCAGCGGATCGCCGCGGGCGCGCCGATCATGACGATTGTGCCGATCGCCACCGCCTATGTCGACGCGAACTACAAGGAAAGCCAGTTCAAGGACATCCGCATGGGCCAGCCGGTCGAATTGGTGTCGGATTTCTATGGCGATGACGTCGTGTTCCACGGCAGGGTCGTCGGCATCGCGGGCGGCACCGGCGCGGCGTTCTCGCTGATCCCGGCACAGAATGCGACGGGCAATTGGGTGAAGGTGGTGCAGCGCCTGCCGGTACGCATCGCGCTCGACCCCAAAGAACTGAGGGCGCATCCGTTGCGCGTCGGATTGTCGATGGAAGCGACGATCGACACGCGCGGCGGCAAGTAACGATGCTGTCAAACACTTCGTCATTGCGAGGAGCCGAAGGCGACGCGGCAATCCAGGGGCGGTTCAAGCCCGCTCTGGATTGGTTGGCCTACGGCCGCCTTCGGCCCGCTACGCTCGCAATGACGGAGTTTGGGGGATGAGCCGTGGCTAGCTCGGCCACCGCCATCCTGTCCGACGAACCCGCGCCGCTGACGGGCGTGCGGCTGTTCGCGGCGGCGTTCGCATTGGCGCTTGCCAATTTCGTCGTCGTGCTCGACACCACCATCGCCAATGTGTCGGTGCCGCATATCGCGGGCGGACTCGCGGTGTCGCCGACACAGGGGACGTGGGTCATCACCAGCTATGCGGTCGCCGACGCGATCAGTGTGCCGCTGACCGGCTGGCTCGCGATGCGTTTCGGCACGGTGCGCTGGTTCCTCTATTCGATCGTCGGCTTCGGCATTTTCTCCTTCCTTTGCGGCATATCGCAGACCCTCGACGGACTGATCGTCTTCCGCATTCTGCAGGGGCTGTCGGGCGGTCCGCTGATGCCGCTGTCGCAGATCTTGCTGCTGCGTATCTTTCCCAAGGAGAAGGCAGGGATCGGCCTCGCGATCTGGGCGATGACGACGACGACGGCGCCGATCCTCGGGCCGATCCTCGGCGGGCTGATCAGCGACAACTGGAGCTGGCCGTGGATCTTTTTCATCAACCTGCCGGTGGTCGCGCTCTGTTTCTTCGGGGTCGGGAGCCTGTTGCGGCCGTTCGAAACCAAAAAAGCCAAGGCGCGGATCGACACGGTCGGGCTGATCCTGCTCGTGCTGTCGGTCGGCGCCTTCCAGTTGATGCTCGACACCGGGCGCGAGCATGACTGGTTCGGATCGGCATGGATCGTGACGTTGGCGATCGTCGCCGCGATCGCTTTTGTCGCGTTCGTGATCTGGGAACTGACCGACGAAAATCCGGTCGTCGATCTGCGCGTCTTTCGGTTCCGGGGGTTCAGTTTCGCGACGATCGCGATCTCGCTGGGTTTCGGCGCCTTTTTCTCGCAGGTCGTGCTGACCCCGCTGTGGCTGCAGCAGGTGGCGGGCTATACCGCGACCGAGACCGGCTATGTCGTCGCGTGGATCGGGGTGTTCGCGGTCTTGCTGTCGCCGGTGGCGGCGGGGCTGATCGGCAAGATCGACATTCGCATTTCGATCAGTGCCGGCATCATGTGGATGGCGTTCGTGTCGATCCTGCGCGCGAGCTGGAACGCCGATGTCGATTACTGGACGCTCGCGCTGCCGCATCTGTTGCAGGGGATGGGCATGCCCTTTTTCTTCGTCGGGCTGACCGCACTCGCACTGTCGAGCGTGCCGCCCGACAAGCAGACGTCGGCGGCCGGGCTGATGAGTTTCCTGCGTACCTTGTCGGGCGCGATGGGGACGGCGATCGCGACGTCGGCGTGGGACAACCAGAACCGCGTCGCGCGGTCCGAACTGGTGAGCCATATGAACGACACCGGCGGCGCGATGGACCAGTTGCAGCGCGCCGGGCTGAGCCTCGAACAGGCGCGCGCGGCGATCGAGCGGATGGTCGATGTGCAGGCGGGCACGATCGGGGTTCTGCACTTGTTTCTCGCAGCCGGGGTGGTGTTCGTCATCGCCGCGATTGCGGTTTGGTGCGCGCCGCTGCCCAAGCAGGTGTCGATGGGCGCCTCGCACTAACGCGATCGGGGCACGGCCCGGCGCGGTAATATCGTTCGGCCCTGATTAACCACCGTTCCGGCTACCGTTCCGGTTGACGCGCCCCGCCGCGCGCCACAAGCGAGCCTGACAGAGGGTTCGGGCGCGGGTGGCCGGCCGGACCCCGCCTCCCCCAACGCCGCCAAAAAAAGGGTCCGCACCCCCCATGAGTTTTTTCCATCGTTTCGGCCAAGGTTTCGGCAGTTCCGCGCACGACATGGCCATCGACCTCGGTACCGTGAACACCGTCGTTTATGCCCGCGGCCAGGGCATCGTGCTCAACGAACCTTCGGTGGTCGCGCTTGAAACGCGCGATGGCGTGCGGCGGGTCAAGGTCGTCGGCAACGACGCCAAGTTGATGATGGGCAAGACCCCCGGCAATATTGAGACGATCCGGCCGCTGCGCGACGGTGTGATCGCCGACATCGACGTCGCCGAGCAGATGATCAAATATTTCATCGACAAGGTGCTCGGCGGCCCGAGCCGGCTGCGCCGCCGCAGCCATGTCGTGATCTGCGTCCCGTCGGGGTCGACGATGGTCGAGCGCCGCGCGATCCGCGATGCGGCGAGCAACGCCGGCGCGGTGTCGGTGCAACTGATTGAGGAGGCACTGGCCGCCGCGATCGGCGCCGGGCTGCAGGTCGCCGAACCACGCGGGGCGATGGTCGTCGACATCGGCGGCGGCACGACCGAGGTCGCGGTGCTGTCGCTCAGCGGTATCGCGTACAGCAATTCGGCGCGCGTCGGCGGCGACAAGATGGACGAGATGATCTCGTCCTACATCCGCCGCAAACATAATCTGATGATCGGCGAGATGACCGCCGAGCGCGTCAAGCTGGCGATCGGCTGCGCAACGCCGCCCGAAGGCGACGGCACGGTGATCAGCGTCAAGGGCCGCGACCTCGTCAACGGCCGTCCCGCCGAAATCCGTGTGTCGGAGGTCGAGATCGCCGAGGCGCTCGCCGAGCCGGTCGGCCAGATCGTCAGCGCGGTGCGCGCCGCGCTGGAACAGACCCCGCCCGAATTGTCGGCCGACATCATCGACGAAGGCATCACCCTGACCGGCGGCGGCGCCTTGCTCGGCCGGATGGACCAGGCGATCGCGCAGGCGACCGGGCTCGACGTCAAGGTCGCCAAGGACGCGCTGACCTGTGTGGCGACCGGAGCGGGAATGGCGTTCGAGGACCCCGCTTACCATGGAGTGCTGATCGCGGGGTGATCCCATAGGGGCGCAGGTCGGTCACCTGTTGTTAGTCGTTGGCGATTAGCGTTAAGGAGCGAACCTCAGGAGCGCACGTGCAACAAACCCATCCCCTGCCGATCCATCATAGCTGGCCGCTTTACGAGCGTGCGCGGCACTTCGAGCTGGGGCAGTTGCACGACTATGACGCGGGACTGGTCTTCGCCGATGCCGGGCGAAGCTTGCCCGCGGGGATGTCCAGACCCGGCGAATGGAGCTGCGAACTGGCTGACAACCGGCTGAGCTGGTCGAGCGAGGTCTATACGATCTTTGGCCTGCCCGACGGCGCGCGCGTATCGCGCGCCGAGACGGTCGCGCTCTATTGCGAAGGATCGCGCGCGGCGATGGAAACGCTGCGCGCCTATGCGATCCAGCACCGGCGCGGCTTCACCCTCGACGCCGAGATCGCGCCCGCGACCGGCGCGCGGCGCTGGATGCGGCTGATCGCGGCGCCGGTGTGCGAGGGCGGCGAGGTCGTCCGGCTGCAGGGATTGAAGTTTCTGGTGCCCGCCGCTTAGGCCCAGGCGTCGATCGCGGCGAGGTGCTTCGCTTTGTCGGCCTCTTCCAGGAATGAGCCGGTGAAGCTGTTGCGCGCAAGGGTGACCAGTTCGGACTTCGACAGGTCGAGCGCGTCGGCGACCGCCTGATAATTGGCGCCGACATAGCCGCCGAAATAGCTGGGGTCGTCGCTGTTCACCGTTGCGACTAGGCCCGCATCGAGCATCGTCCTGAGCGGGTGGGCGGTCAGGTCGTCGACGACGCAGAGCTTGAGGTTCGAGAGCGGGCAGACGGTGAGGCAGATGCCTTCGGCCGCGAGACGGGCGACGAGTGCGGGGTCTTCGAGGCTGCGGTTGCCATGGTCGATGCGGTCGACCTGGAGGATGTCGAGCGCTTCATGGACATATTCGGGCGGTCCCTCCTCGCCGGCGTGGGCGACGATTTTCAGGCCGAGGCCGCGGGCGCGGGCGAAGACGCGCGCGAACTTCGAGGGCGGGTGGCCGACTTCGGAGCTGTCGAGGCCGACACCGTCGATGCGGCCCAGCCAGGGCAGCGCTTCGTCGAGGGTCGCCTCGGCGTCGGCTTCGCTGAGGTGGCGGAGGAAGCACAGGATGAGTTTCGAGGTGATGCCGTGCCGCGCGTGGGCATCGTCCAGGGCGCGGGTGATGCCGGCGATGACGGTTTCGAAGGCGACACCACGTTCGGTATGGCCCTGCGGGTCGAAGAAGATTTCGACGTGGCGGACATTGTCGGCGTGGGCGCGCGCCAGATAGGCGGCGGTGAGGTCGTAAAAATCCTGCTCGGCGATGAGCACGCCCATGCCCTGATAATAGATGTCGAGGAAATCCTGGAGGTTCGAGAAGGCATAAGCCGCCCTGACCTCATCGACGCTGGCGAAGGGGATCGCGATGCCGTTGCGCTGCGCGAGGTCGAACATCAGTTCGGGTTCGAGGCTGCCCTCGATATGGAGGTGGAGTTCGGCCTTGGGCAGGCCGGCGATGAAGGCGGCGCGGTCGCTGGACGTGAAACCGTCAGGCATTGCTGTTTCCCTCCTCGCGCAGGATGATCGCCGCCTCGGGCTTGTGGCGGCGGATTTCCTCGATCGTCAGCCCGTCGATCTCGTGCGGGAAGATCAGCCACTGGTCGGTTTCATGGACGAAGAAATCGGGGCGGAGATCGGTGACGTTGCGGCGCGGTTTATAATAGACGGTGGCGATGCGGATGTCGCGCGGCATATTGTGGCGGCAGCGCGCCCTCAGTTCGGCGATGAAGGCGCGGATGCTGCGCCCGCTGTCGAAGACGTCGTCGATGATGAGCAGCCGGTCCTCGGGGTCGAGGGTGTCGATGAGATAGCCGAGCGCGAAGACTTTGACCTCGGCGTCCTGTTTGTCGATGCCGTGGTAGGAGGAGGTGCGGATCGCGATATGGTCGCAATGCTGGCCATGATAATCGAGCAGTTCCTGCACCGCGATGCCGACCGGCGCCCCGCCGCGCCAGATGCCGACGAGATGGGTCGGGCGGAAGCCGCTGTCGATGACCTGCATGCCGAGCCGGAGCGAATCGGCGAGGAGGTCGTTGGCGCTGAGGAAAATCTTGTCGGTGGTCATGGTCGTGGCATAGCCCCGCCACGCCGCGCCGCCAATCCGTCTCGGAACCGGTGACGGATCGGCGATGCGGCGATATGGGCTGGTGCGATGACCCCCCGATATGCCCAGATGATCCTGATGGCGTGCAGCGCATCGCTGCTCGCCGCCTGCGGCCCCAAGCCGCCGCTGCGTATGATGTCCTGCGCGGCAGCCCCCGCTATGCCGGTCCGGACCGAGGGCGAAAGCCGGACCGCGACGCTGTCGGTGCTGACCTATAATCTGGAAGGGCTGGGCTGGCCGGCGCGCAAGGGACGCGCGCGCGAACTGGCCGAGATCGGGTCGCGGCTGGCGGCGATGCATGCGGCGGGCACCGCGCCCGACGTCGTGCTGTTCCAGGAAATGTTCAGCCCCGCCGCGAAGCGTGCGGTCGCGGCGAGCGGCTATCCCGCGATCGTGCCCGGCCCGCGGCGCACCGATCCGCCCGCCGCCGCGAACGGGCGGATGCCGGGGACGGCGAAGCCGCTGAAGGGCGAGGTCGGGCTTCGCCTGCTCGGCGGCGGGCTTGCCATCGCGTCGCGCTACCCGATCGTCGCGACCGAGGCCGACGCTTTTGGACGGCGCGCCTGTGCGGGGCTCGATTGCCTTGCGAACAAGGGGGTGATGCTCGCGCGCGTCCATCTGCCCGGGGTGCCGGGACCGATCGACATCTATAACACCCATATGAATTCGCGCGAGGCGTCGGGGGTCGCTGAAACGCGCAATCTGGAAGCGCATGCGCGGCAGGCGCTCGCGGCGTCGGACTTCATCGCGCGGACGCAGGCGCCCGAGAGCGCGCTGATCTTTGGCGGCGATTTCAACATGCGCCATTCGGAGGCGCGGTGGGAGGGGTTCTCCGCGCATCACCCGCTGACCCTGGTGCATGAGGTGTGCATCGACCCCGCGGCGGGATGCACGGTCGCGCTGTCGTGGGACGGCGACGCGCCGTGGATGGACACGCAGGACCTGCAGTTTTTCGCGAACGGCGAGCGGCTGACGATCCGACCGCTGCGTGCCGAGGCGATGTTCGACGGCCGTCCGGACAGCCCGCGATTGTCGGATCACGACGGCTTTCTCGTCACCTATGAACTGCGCTGGCCCGCGGCGATGGCGGCGGCACCCGTCCCCGCCTGCTGAACGTTTCGCAAATATTGACTCCGCAACGTCTCGATATTATGTATGGCATTGTGTATGGGTATATGCACGGTGACATGCAGGATTAAGACGATGACCGGCGAGCTTGAGGGTCGCGACAAATGGCGGTGGATCTATCGGGCGGGGCTGCACGGGCTGTGCCCGCGGTGCGGCGAGGGAAAGATGTTCCGGCGCTGGCTGAAAGTCGCCGACCATTGCGATACGTGTGGGCTCGATTATGATTTCGCGACGCCTGACGATGGTCCGGCGTTCTTCTCGCTGTGCTTCGTCGCCTTTCCCTTGCTGTTCCTCGTCGTGTGGTTCGAGGTCGCGCTGAATCCGCCCTGGTGGGTGCATCTGGTGACCTCGGTGCCGCTGATGATCGTGCCGTGCCTGCTGATGTTGCACCCGATCAAGGGCTGGCTCGTCGCGTCGCAATATGTGAACAAGGCGCAGGAAGCGGGGACCGGCGCACTGTGGGCCGAGCTGAACGCGCGGGCGAAACGGGAGGTGGCGAGCGACGGCGATGGCTGAGGCATGGATTCCCGACCTGAACGAAACGCCGGGCGCCAAATATCTGGCGATCGCCGACAGCATCGCGGCGGCGGTCGAGACGGGGCGGCTGCGCGCGGGCGATCGCCTGCCGCCGCAGCGTGATCTCGCGGCGCGGCTGGGGATCGACCTGACCACCGTCACCAAGGGTTATGACCAGGCGCGCCAGCGCGGACTGATCGGCGCGCGCGGGCGGGCGGGGAGCTTCATCCTGCCGCAGGATGCGATCGCGGCGGGGCCGCCGCCGCTCGACACCGGCATGAACATGCCGCCCGAGGTCGCGGGCGGGTCGTTGCTGGCGGCATGGGAGCGCACCGCGGGTGCGTTGTTGCGCGCGCCGGGTGCGGGCGGGCGATTGCACTACACACCGGCGGGCGGGCGCGCGGCTGACCGCGCGGCGGGCGCGGCGATTTTCGCGCGGCTGGGCCTCGATTGTTCGGCCGACGAGGTGATCGTCACCGCGGGCGCGCAAAATGCGCTGCACGCGATCGTCGCGGCGACGTTGCAGCCCGGCGATGTGGTGGCGTGCGGGACGCATATCTATTCGGTGTTCCTGCAGTTGGCGCGCAAGGCGGGGCTGAGGCTCGCGCCGCTGGCGGCGATGGACGCCGACGCGCTGGAGGCGCTGTGCCGGACCAGAAAAGTGGCGGCGCTATATGTGGTGCCGACCAACGACAATCCGACCACGCGCACGCTGGACGCCGGCGAGCGGCGGGCGCTGGGCGAGGTGGCGCGGCGGCACGGGGTGCGGATCATCGAGGATGACGCCTATGGCCAGCTTCCCGAGCGCGCGATCGCGCCGTTGACCAGCTTCGCGCCCGAGCTGGGAACTTATGTGGCGAGTTGTTCGAAGATCCTGTCGCCCGCGCTGCGCGTCGCGCATGTGCGCGCGCCGTCGGTGCGCGAGGCGCTGGCGCTGGCCGCCGAGGTGCACAAGAGCTGCGTGATGGCGCCGCCGCTCGACGCCGCGCTGGTGACGCGCTGGCTGGAGGACGGCAGCTATGACCGGCTGGTCGCCGAGACGCGCGCCGAAGCGGTAGCGCGGCAGGGGCTTGCGGCGGAGATATTGCCCGCGAGTTCCTATGCGGCGCATGCCAGCGGCTATCATCTGTGGATGCCCTTGCCGGCCGGGGCCGATCAGGGGCGGATCGCCGAGGCGCTGCGCGGCGCGGGAGTGACCGCGATCGCCGCCGATGCCTTTGCGGCGGGCGAGGGCGGCGAGGCGGCGCTGCGTGTGTCGTTGGGCGGCGCGGTGACGCGCGAGGTGCTGGCGCGCGGGCTGACGGTGCTGGAGATGGAATTGGGTGCGGGTAAAGCCGCATAGCGATTACCCGGTTCTGCGGGTTCCATGATGCGCCCTATCTGCTAACGCGGCCCGCGAGTGCGGACGTCCGGCTTTCCGCCATTCGGGTGAAACGGTGCGCGTCCGCGATTTCCTCCTCCTTGTTGCGGTGTGCCTGATCTGGGCCTTCAACAATGTGCTGAGCAAGATCATCGTCGACAGCTGGGCGATTCCGCCGCTTTTCTATGCGGCGCTGCGCTTCGCCGTGGTCGCGGCGGTGATGCTGCCCTGGCTGCTGCCGATGCCGCGCCCGGCCTGGCGGATCGTCGCCATCGCTTTGTGCCTGGGCGGCGGCAGTTTTGCGCTTTTGTTCGTCGGACTGCAAACGACCTCGCCGTCCTCGGCGGCGATCGTGCTGCAGATGGGGGTGCCCTTCACGATGCTGCTGTCGGTGCTGATCCTCGGCGAGCGTATCCACTGGCGGCGCGGGCTGGGGATCGCGCTGACGCTGGTCGGGGTGCTGATCGTCACCTGGCGCCCCGGCTTCGCGCTGTCGACGGGACTGTGGCTGATCGCCGCCTCGGCCTTTTCGGGCGCCGCCGGGGCGGTGCTGATGAAGCAGGTCGACAATGTCGCGCCCTTTCGTTTTCAGGCGTGGGTGGGACTGGTATCGGTGACCGCGCTGGGCTTCGCGTCGGCGGCTTTCGAGCAGGGGCAACTGGCGGCGGCGCTGGCGGTCGGCTGGCCCTTCCTCGTCGCGGTGCTGTTCACCGCGCTGATCGTCTCGGTTGGCGCGCATTCGGTCTATTATCACCTGATCGACCGCTATGAGGCCAATCTGCTCGCGCCGCTGACGCTGATGACGCCGCTGGCAACGATCGGGTTCGGGGTGTGGATCACCCACGATCATTTCGACCTGCGGATGGCGATCGGTGGCGGGCTGGCGATGGTCGGGGTGCTGATCGTCGCGCTGCGGCGCAAGCCCGCGACCGCATTGCTGGTCGAGCGCGAGGTGCGCTGACGATCCTCCCCGTCGCGCAGCGATGGGGAGGGGGATCGTTCGCGAAGCAAATGGTGGAGGGGCCAGCGATGCTGGCGCCATTGCCCCTCCGTCAGCGCTTCGCGCTGCCACCTCCCCATGGCCTCGCCACAGGAGGATTTTGCTACCCGTCGCGCCCGTACACATCCTCGCGGAACGCGACGCCCTGTTTGGTAGCAACAGGCGTGAGGTAGGTCAGGTAGACGGGGACTTCGTACGGGAGCGCGACGGCCTGTTCGGGGGCGCCCGATTTCGATTTGATCGAGCGCTGGAGCAGCCACTGGCCGAGTTCGGCGGCGTTCTCCAGCCGGATGCAGCCGTTGCTGAAATGGCGATCGTCCTTCTTGAGCAGGGCGCGGTCGGGGGTGTCGTGGAGGTAGATGCCGAGCTTGTTCGGGAAGAGATATTTGACGCGGCCCATCGAATTGGCACCGCCGGGCAGTTCGCGCAGGCGCAATACCTGCTGGCCCGAGGCGACCGCGGGCCAGTCGATTTCCGACGGGTCGAGCTTGCGCGCGCCGGGGCTCCAGTCCGACAGCGCCTCCATGCGCAGCGAGGCGAGGCTGCGGCCGGCGAGCACCTTGGGCGCGATGCTGTTCTGCGCGAGATAGTCTGGGACGTTCCAATAGGGGTTGAGGATCGCCCATTGCAGCTTGCCCGCGAGCAGCGGGGTGGGGGTGGCGGGGGCGCCGACGACGACCTTCATCGTGCCGACGCGCTTGCCCGCGCTATAATAGCTGAGCTGGCCGGACGACGCGTCGACGACGACATGATGGACCCACGGCCCGGGCAGGATGCGCGCGCGGTCGAGGTTGAGGCGGAGGCGCGCCATCTGGTCGCGCGAGGCGCCGCGTTTCGCGGCTTGCCCGGCGAGGGTGCGGAGGCGGGCATAATCCTCGCTCATCCAGTCCATGCCGGTCATGTACGCGCCGAAATCCTTGGAGAAGGCGGCGGCACGCAGCACGGTGATTGCTTCGGGGCGCTTGGGTTTGAGCGACTTGTCGGCATAGACGGTGCGGTCCTTGCCGGGTTTGCGCTGGTCGCGGACATAGGATGCGAAGGCGTCAGACAGCGCGAGTTCGGCGCGGACGACCGCCTCGGGGTTGCCGCCCTGCGCGTCGCGGATCAGCGCGCGCAGCTTGTCGACGCGATAGGGTTTGAGGCCGTCGAGATCGGCCGAGGCGAGGTAGCCGAGCAGGGTGTCGGCCTGCGGGCCGATCCGGCCCGCGCGGACCCAGAGCGGTTTGTAGCCGCGCTCGGCGTAGAAGCGTTTGATGTCGCCGCCCGCCTGTTCGCGCAGCGCGGTGTCCAAACCGGTGGCGGCGCTGGCCGTCGCGGGGGCCTTTGCGGGCGCGGCCGAGGCGACGATCGGCGCGGCGGTCGCCATCAGCGCGAGGAAAAGGGGAATGCAGCGGCACCGCATTCCCCGGCATGTCATCTGGTCCAAAGGGCGATCAGCCCTTTTCGCCGATACGGGTCGGCGGCGGCGGGGGCGGCGGGGTGTAAGCCGGCTGGTTCGGATGATAGATGCCGTCGGCGGTGTAATAGCCGTCGATGATGCCATCGCCGTCGCGGTCGGCGGCGACGCTACCCGCGACCGCGCCCGGCGGTGGCGGCGGGGCCATGGCGACCTCTTCCTTGGCGGCGCAGGCTGACAGTAGCAGGGCAGCGGCCCCGGTGACGATGAGGGGGGTGAAACGCATGGGTCGCTCCTTGGAAATGGCGCAGGGTGGGGATTCCCCCCGACGCGCGTGCGAAAAAGCTACGCGGCGTGGTGGCCAATGTTGCACGGGCGCGTCGGGCGCGCGATCAGCGGTGCGCTTTGCGCGACGAGAGGGGGAGTTTTGGCGGCGGAACGCCGGACGCGGGCGAGCCCTTCACCCTCACCCTTCCGGCGCTTCGCGCCTCCTTCCCTCTCCCGGAGGGAGAGAGAAGGTGCCCGCCGGCAAAGCCGGTGGGAAGGGTGAGGGTGTCTGAGGTTTACTTGCGCGCCGCGGCGCTCGCGTCGCGGATCGCCTTGAACTCGCTGCCGTCCTTCCACGTCGGCCATTGGGCCGAGCGCGCGAGCTCGTCGCCGATCTGCCGGAACAACTCGATATCCTGCACCGCGCCGTCGAGGTTCCAGCTCTCGTCCCACGCGTCGCAGGCCTGATGGTAGCAATTGCCGGTATAGTCATCGACCCATTTCTGGCCCGCCGCCTTGCCGCCGACGACGAGGTCGGAGGCGCCCGCGATGCCCATCATCAGCAGGACGGGGACGCCGCGCTTGGCCATCGAAAAATGGTCGGCGCGGTAGAAGAGGCCGCGTTCGGGCAGGCTCTCGACCGAGACCGTGCGGCCCTGTGTCGCGGCGACGCGGGCGAGGTCGTCCTCGAGCGTGCCTTGCCCCTTGCCGACGAGGATGACATCCTTCGCCTTGCCCGCGGTCTGCAGGATGTCGAGGCCGAGGTTGGCGACGGTCTTCTCGACCGGGTAAACGGGGTTTTGCGCATAGGCCTCGGAGCCGAGCAGCCCGCGCTCCTCGGCGGTCCAGAAGGCGAAGACGAGGCTGCGGTCGGGCGCGGGCGCGGCCTTGAACGCGCGGGCGATCTCGAACAGCCCGGCGACGCCGAGTGCGTCGTCATTGGCGCCGGCGCGGTAGATGCGACCCTTGGCGTCGGGCTTGCCCTCGCCATAGGCGTCCCAGTGGGCGCCATACATCACCACCTCGTCGGGGCGTTTGGCGCCGGGGATCTTGGCGAGGACATTCTGGCTCTGCACGACCTCTTGGCGGACCGGAATTGCGGCGTCGAGCGTGACGCCGGGCAACGGCACGGGGCGGAAATCGGCGCGGCGCGCGGCGATGCGGAGCTGGTTCAGATCGAGTTTGGCGTCGGCAAAGAGCTTGTCGGCGACGTCGTGCGCGATCCAGCCCTGCAGTTGCAGGCTGGTGCGCTTTTCGGGCGGCACGACGAGGCCGTAATTCTCGCCGCCGCCGCTTTTGACGACGTTCCAGCCATAGCCGACGCCGTCGGTGTCGTGGACGATCAGCGCGGCGATCGCGCCGCGGCGCGAGGCTTCCTCGAACTTGTAGGTCCAGCGGCCGTAATAGGTCATCGTCTTGCCGCCGAACTTGCCCGCGACGGGTTCGCCCGCGGCGGCGGAGAAATCGGGGTCGTTGATCAGGAAGACCGCGACCCTGCCCTTGAGATCCTGTCCCTTGAAATCGTCCCAGCCGCGTTCGGGGGCGCTGACCCCGTAACCGACGAAGACCAGCGGCGCCGCGGCGACGGTTGCGACATCGACGGGCTGGAGCGTCGAGACATAGATGTCGGTACCCTGGACGAGCGGTTGGACATTGCCGTTCCGTGCGAACTGCAGCCTGGTCGGCGCGGCGAGTGCGGTGTGGAGCAGCGGCACCGGCTGGGTCCAGCCGCCGTCGGTTCCGCCGGGTTCGAGCCCCAAGGCCTGCAGCCGCCCGATCAGATAGCCGATCGTGCGCTCCTCGCCGACCGTGCCGGGCGCGCGGCCCTGAAACTGGTCCGAGGCGAGGGTTCGCACCGTTTCGGTGAGGTTGTCGGCGGAGATCGTCGGGGCGGGCGCCGTGCCGGTTTGTGCGGCGGCGGGGGCGGCGAGAGCGAGGAGAAGGGCGGCGGTGAGGCGCATCGACATGATAAGGTATAGTCCCGGCTGGAAAGGGTGGGTTCGAAGGTCCCGACCCGTCAGAGTGCGTTTTTCCGTCCATGGCACATTCGCGGCGCCAAAGCAGCGGGGATGTTCTCCGGGGCCACCCCACAAGCTGCCGCGATCGGGCGCCCCGTCGACGACCCATGCGGCATCCCACCCGAAATTTATTGGGATGGGCGGCGCGCCGGGTCGAATCTAGGCAGGTGTGGGGGGCGACGCATCTGTCTGTCTTTTGGTGCATTTCCGTGGGGAGAATCCTGTGGCGACCGTTGCAAGAAAAGTGATTCCCGGCACCGATGGCGTCGATGACATTGTCGGCACCGCCGACGCCGACGAGATCGCCACCGGCAAGGGCAACGATATCGTCCATGCCGGCGGCGGCGACGACGTGGTCGATGGCGGCATCGGCGACGACATTTTATATGGCGAGGGCGGCAACGACCGGCTTTACGCGACGGTCGGCAACGACAGGCTGTATGGCGGCGAAGGCAATGATACGCTGGAGGGCAGCCTCGAGGCCTTTGCAAACGCCGATTTCGCCAGCCTGGGGTTGCCTGCGAACGGGCGCCAGACCAGCTATCTGTACGGTGAGGCGGGCAATGACACGCTAATCGCCGAGGCCACCTTCGGGACCGCTCAGACGGGCACCCGCACGACCTATATGTACGGCGGCACTGGTGACGACACCTATTATGTGCGCTTCGCCGACCAGAACTATATCTTCGAAAATCCCGGCGAGGGCACACGCGACACGATCATCCTGCTCTATCGCGAGACGCCGGGAAGCGGGAACGTGTTTTACATGCCCGCCAATGTCGAATGGCTGCGCGGAGTGCTGGGCACGCGCACAGTGAACGGGGTTCGCGAGTCGGCGACGATCGTCGGCAATAACCTCGACAATTATATCGAGACCTCGGCCGAGCTGGGCGGGGTGAAGACACCGACGGGCAACATGACGATCCTGGCCGGGGCGGGTAATGACTCGGTCTTTTCCGATGCCGGCAACGACGTGTTGTACGGCGAGGCGGGCGACGATTCCCTGAGCGGCGGCACGGGGGTCGATGTGCTGATCGGCGGCGAGGGCAATGATTCGCTCGACACCTCCTTTTTCGCGAGCGATCCGACATTCGCCGACGCGCTGTATGGCGGGACCGGCAACGACACCTATGGCATCGATCATGCCGGGGACATCGCGTTCGAAAATGCCGGCGAAGGCACCGACACCGCGCTCGTCCGCATCGCGAACGGCGGCTGGTACGCGCATGCCCATATCGAAAATATCTGGTCGAGTTCGAACACCCTGACCTTTCTGGTGGGCAATGCGCAGGACAATGACATTCGCGGCGGCGAGGCGAGCGAATTGCTGCTCGGCGGCGGCGGCAACGACAGCATCAACGGCGGTCTGGGCAATGACAGCCTGTTCGGCGAAGCCGGCAACGACTTTCTGTTTGGCGGCGGCGGGATCGATTATCTCGCCGGCGGGACCGGCAATGACTCGCTCAACGGGGCCGGGGAGGCCGATGCGCTTTACGGCGAGGATGGCGACGATTTCCTGTTCGGCGGCACCGGCTTCTTCACCGACATATTGGTCGGGGGCGCAGGCAACGACAGTCTGGACGGCGGCACCGGCGATCGCAACGCCTCGCTGGGCGACTATGACCTGATGGACGGCGGCGCCGGCGACGACAAATATTATGTAGACACCCCCGACGACCTGACCTTCGAGGCGGTGGGTGGCGGCAACGATACGGTCTATGCCCACATCAACGGCGCCGGCTACTATCTCTACGCCAATGTCGAGAATCTGTACCTGTCGGGCAACACGAGCTTTGGCGTCGGTAACGAGCTCGACAATCTGATCTCCGCCGAAGGCAACACCGCGGTGACGTTGCTCGGCGGGCGGGGCAACGACAAATTATATGGCAATAACGGCGCGAACGGGCTTTACGGCGAGGACGGCAACGACGAACTTTACGGCGGCGGCGGCAATGACGTGCTGATCGGCGGCGCCGGCAATGATTTCCTCGACGGCGGCGCGGGGGGCGACGTCCTGGTCGGCGGCGCGGGGGCGGACCGTTTCTTCATCGGCACCCATGGCAACGATATCGACTATATCAGGGACTTCGAACGCGGGATCGACCGGATCCAGCTCAGCGCCAGCTATATCGACTTCGCGTCGCTGCAGTCGCATTTTTCGCAACAGGGCGCCAACACGGTGATCGAATATAGCAGCGGGCGGTTCCTGGTGCTGGAAAATGTCGTCGCGACGACGCTGACCGGCGCCGATTTCGGATTTTAGCCGCGCCCACATTGCCGTTGTGCGAACTGGTGCCGCTGAATATCGGATGTTTAGGCGGCGAGGAGGCCGGGACGCAGAACGGGGAAGATCGTGTTGAAGAAGGTGGCGCATAAGGAAATCGTCGGTACTGCCGGGGACGACAAGATCACCGGGACCGACGGGGATGACATCATCCGGGCCGGTGCGGGGAACGACCTGGTGGTCGGCGGTGCCGGCTATGACGAGATAGATGGCGGGGACGGCGACGACATTCTCTATGGCGCATCGCTGAACGGTGGCAGGGGGACTGATACGCTGGTTGGCGGGTTCGGAAACGACTCGCTCGATATCCGTTTCG
The DNA here is from genome assembly GCF_059421785.1 of Sphingopyxis sp. GW821-FHT02C12. Taxonomy (NCBI): domain Bacteria; kingdom Pseudomonadati; phylum Pseudomonadota; class Alphaproteobacteria; order Sphingomonadales; family Sphingopyxidaceae; genus Sphingopyxis; species Sphingopyxis sp. GW821-FHT02C12. The sequence goes on along the minus strand of NZ_JBWKVQ010000001.1, from coordinate 319,988 downwards.
ATCCGTCCGAAGCGCCGTCGGCCGATCTGCTCTATGGCGGTAAGGGCGATGACCTATATGGTATCGACCATCCGGGCGATATCGTGTTCGAAGATGCCAACCCGCCAGGCCTCTCTCTTTATGGCCGGGATACGGCCTTTGTCCGCATTCAGAATGGCGGCTGGTACGCCAATGAAAATATCGAGACGATTATCGTCGAGTCGGACACGCTGACCTTTCTGGTCGGCAATTCCCGCGACAACCGGATCGAAGGCGGGCTGGGTGACGAGTTGTTGCTGGGCGGCGCCGGGAACGACTCGATTGCGGGCGGCGGCGAAGGCGAGCCGTTCGGTGGCAACGACAGCATTTTCGGCGAAGACGGCAACGATTGGCTGTTCGGGCTGTACGGGAATGATTATCTGGTCGGCGGCAATGGTCACGATCTGCTTTATGGTGGCGACGGTTCGGATGCCCTCTATGGCGAGGACGGCGACGACGAACTGCAAGGGGGTGAGGATTTCGCCACCGACATCCTCGTCGGCGGTGCCGGCAGAGATGTTCTGGACGGCGCGGGCGGACTTGGTGACTATGACCTGATGGACGGTGGTGCCGGCAACGATAGCTATCGTGTCGATACCCCCGCCGATCTGACCTTCGAAGCTGTGGGCGGCGGAAGCGACAGTGTCTATGCCCTCATCGAAGGGGCGGGCTATTACCTCTATGCCAATGTCGAGAATCTGTACGTCTGGGGCAACACGACCTTTGGGGTCGGCAACGAACTGAGCAATCTCATTTCGGCTCGCGACCAGCGCGGTCGACCGGCTAGCGAACTCAACGTCGCCTTGCTGGGCGGTGGCGGCCATGACCTGATCTTGGGCAATGACGTTGCCAACGGCATCTATGGCGAGGATGGCAACGACGAGTTGTACGGTTATGGCGGCAACGACGTCCTCGTTGGTGGCGCCGGCCGCGACTATATCGATGGCGGCGACGGCAACGACGTCATGGCCGGCGGCGCGGCAGGGGACCTGTTTTTCGTGCAAGCGTCGACCCTTCCTTCGATCGACTATATCCTCGATTTCGAAGACGGCCTCGATACGATCAAGGTCGACGGGTATTCGGATTTTGCCGCGCTGCAGCCGCATATCTATCAGCAGGGCGCCGACGCGGTGGTCCAATATGCGGCCGATCGTTTCCTGGTGATCCAGAATTTCAACATGTCGCTGCTGTCGGGCGCCGATTTCGGGTTCTGAGCGGCGGCAGTCGATGTTCGCCGGCATTTGACCGCAAGAAACGGGGCGCTGCGCGCGCTGCGCGAAGCCATGGCGGCGGGATGATGACTGGTATCGCCCCGCCCGCCCGCTCCGCCACCCACCCGATCGAGGCGCGGATCGCCGCGATCGATTGGCCGGCCCTCTCGGCGGCGCTCGATGCCGAGGGCTGGGCGGTGGTGCCGGGGTTGCTGGGCGATGCCGAATGCGATGTGATGGCCGCGCGTTACGATGCGCCGCAAGGGTTTCGCAGCCATGTCCATATGGCGCGGCACGGGTTCGGGCGCGGGGAATATCGCTATTTCGCCTATCCGCTGCCGGAACTCGTCGCGGCGCTGCGCACGGCACTCTATGCGCGGCTCGCGCCGATCGCCAACCGCTGGCACGCGCGGATGGGGATGGCGGTGCGCTTTCCCGATGCCCATGCCGATTTTCTGGCGCGTTGCCAGGCGGCGGGGCAGGGACGGCCGACGCCGCTGCTGCTCTCCTATGGGCCGGGTGATTATAACTGCCTGCATCAGGATCTGTATGGCGAGCATGTCTTTCCGCTGCAGGTCGCGGTGCTGCTGTCGGCGCCGGGGGCGGATTTTTCGGGCGGCGAGTTCGTGCTGACCGAGCAGCGCCCGCGCATGCAATCGCGCGCCGCGGTCGTGCCGCTGGGCAAGGGCGACGCGGTGGTCTTTGCGGTCAACACCCGGCCGGTAAAGGGCGCGCGCGGCGATTATCGGGTAGCGATGCGCCACGGGGTAAGTGCCCTACGAACCGGTCAGCGCCGCACCCTCGGCCTGATCTTCCACGACGCGGGGTGACGCGAGCGAAGCCCGCTTGCCAAACTGCTGGTCTGGCCGCATAAAATCATTTGGTCAGACTTGCTGGCGGGCCGCGTTGCGGGGGAAAGTCGATCGATCCGGATACGCCCCCTGAGGACGACCTGCCCGGTCCCGCCGACGCGCTGGTGGCGGGCCTTTATGCCGAACTGCGGACGATCGCGCGGCGCGAGCATTATCGCGCCGGCGGCCCCCAGACCTTGCAGACGACGGCGCTGATCAACGAGGCCTATGTCAAATTGCGCCGCGCCGACGGGTGGGAAAGCCAGTCGCATTTCCTCGCCTGCGCGGCGACCGCGATGCGCCACATATTGATCGACGCGGCGCGGGCGCGGCTGGCGTCGAAGCGCGGGGCGGGGGATTACAGCTTTACCCAGAGCCTCGATTCGCTCGCCGCCGCGGTGCCCGAGGACGAACAGGTGCTGAAACTCGGCGACGCGCTCGAGGCGTTGAAGCGGCAGGACGCCAATCTGGCGCAGGTCGTCGATTGCCGTTTCTTCGCCGGGATGGACGAGCGCGAGACTGCCGACGTGCTGGGGGTAACCGACCGAACGGTGCGCCGTTGGTGGGTACAGGCGCGGGCGTGGATCCATCAGGAAATGGCCGCGGCTTAAGGCCTGCTGCCATGAGCCCAATGGTCGCCGGCGCGGTCCCGGCCTAGCCCGCTGCGGCGATGCGTTTGCGCAGCGCCGCGACCGATTGCAGATAGGGGATGCCGCTCGGCCCGGCCTTGCGGAAGATCGCGTCGGCGTCGTCGACTTCCCGGCGCGCTTCGGCGAGGCGGCGCTGCTTCAGGCGCAGGATCGCGCGGGCGCGGCCGAGGACGGCGGCGGGGAGACCGGGGGGCATGGCGTCGAAAAGCGGCTGGAGCTGATCGATCAGCGCCTGTGCACCCGCAACGTCGCCGGTTTCGGCGCGCGCCTCGGCGAGCGCGGCACCGATGATGATCGTCGGCAGCGCCTTGGGCGAAAGATTGTCGGCCGCCATCGGATAGGCTTCCTCCAACGCTTTGCGCGCCGCTGCATATTTGCCAAGCGGCATCTGAGCGCGGCTCAATTGCACCAGGTCGACCGCGAGGCCCGCCGATTCACCGAGCGTCGCGCGGCGCTGGGCGACGAGGGCGATCAACAGCGGTTCGGCCTCGGCGGGCTTGCCGAGCCGGATGAGGCGCAGCGCCTTCAATTGGCGGATGTTGAGGTCCGATCCGCTGTTCTCATCGCCCGAGCGGGCGATCACCGCCTCGGCACGCGCGATGACCGGCGTCATCGCGTCGAGCTGGTTGGTTTCGATCATGTAGACGAGGATATTGTTATAGACCGACAGCAGGTCGCGATGGTTTTCCTTCCACACCGCTTCGGCGTCGGGGAGGGTCGAGACGAGGAGCTCGATCGCCTCCTGGGTCTTGCCCGTACGGCGCAGATATTGGGCCTTCGCCTGTTTGAGTTCGACGATCTGCAGGCGGTAGCGCATCGGATCCGTCGCAAAGACGCGCTCGGCGTCGGCGAGCAGCGCGGGCATTTCTTCGGTATTGTCGATCGCGGCGGCGCCGGCCGCCTTTTTTACCTTCAGGTCGGCGGTCGCGGCGGCGCTGTCGCTGCCCACGCCGCGTTCGAGGGCGCGGCTGACGAGGGTGTAGGAGCCTAGGTTGTCTTCGAGGTTTACGTAGAGGTTGAAGAGGGTGGCGACGAGGACCGCCGATTCCTCGCTGTGGTCGAGCGAATTGGCGAGCTTCTCGGCGGTCTGGTCGAGCATCTGCTTGACCGTCGCGGTCTCGCCCTCGTCGGTCGCGGCGGTGTCGCGGAGCATTACGGTGAGCAGCCGGTTGATCGCTTCTGACCGTTTGGCCTCGGCGAGCGCGGCGTCGCGTTCGATCGCGGTGGCGCGCGCCTGCCAGGCGATGCCGCCCGCTCCGACGAGCAAGGCGGCAAGCACCGCGGCGGTCGCGGCGACGCCCCAGCGGTACCGGCGCAGGAAACGCCCCGCCATATAGCGGGTCGACCCGTCGCGCGCGTGGACGGGCAGGAACTGCTGGTGGCGCGCGACGTCTTCGGAGAGCGCGCTGACGCTGAGATAGCGTTCGGTCGGGGTGCGGCGCATCGCCTTCATCACGATCGCGTCGAGATCGCCGCCGATCTTGCCTGCGGGGACCGGGCCGGCGCCGGTCGCGGCGGCGCGGCTGGGCAGCGCCGCATCCTCGTAAAGCACGCGGCGGATCATCGCGGGGACCGAGGATTTTTCGGTGCGCCAGGGGCTTTGGCCGCTGACCAGTTCGTAGAGGACGACGCCGAGCGCATAGACGTCGGTCGCCACCGTCGCCTCGTCGCCGCCGAGCTGTTCGGGGGCGGCATAGTCGGGGGTGAGCATCGCCTGCGTCGTTGCGGGCAGGGCGGCGCTGTCGTCGAGCAATTTGCCGATCCCGAAATCGACGAGGCGCGGTTTTCCCGCGGGGTCGATCAGGATGTTCGAGGGTTTGATGTCGCGGTGGACGACGAGGTTGGCGTGGGCGAAGGCGACCGCGTCGCACGTTTCGCGGAACAGCTTGAGCCGCGTGTCGAGGTCGGCGGCGTGGCTGCGGCACCAGGCGTCGATCGGTTCGCCGTCGACATAGTCCATGACGATATAGGGCCGGCCGTCGGGGGCGACCCCGGCGTCGATCAGCCGCGCGATCCCCGGATGGTCGAGCCGCGCGAGCAGGCGGCGTTCGCGCGCGAAGCTTTCGGCGCGCTCGGCGGCATCGACGCGCAGCAGCTTGAGCGCGACCTTCTGGTCGAAATCGGCCCCCGCACGGCGCGCCAGATAGACCTCGCCGAGCCCGCCGCGCCCGATCAGCCGGTCGATCGTGAAGCCGCCGACATCCTGCCCGGCGGCGAGCGAGGTGTAGGCGGCGGGCGGCGCTTCGGTGCCGAGCGGCGGCGGCGTCCCGTCGAGGATGCCCTCGCCGCGCGACGCGGTGAGCAGCCCGCGCACCGCGGTGACGATGTCGGGGGCGAGCGCCGATCGGGTCAGCCGCCGGGTCTGGGTATCGGGGGGCAGATCGACCAGTTCATCGAACAGCGCCTGGATGGCCTGCCAATCGTCCCGGTCGAGTCCCGCCATATGATGTCCCCCTGTCCTCGGTGTAGGGCAAGACAGGGAGAGGTCAATCGCTGGAATCGCGGCGTTATTCGGCCTCGGTGCTGAGCCCCAGCGCGGGGATGCCGATCGAGCGGCGGCCGCCGAAGTCCGAGCGGACGACGACCGCGCCATGTTTTTCCATATAGTCGACGAGGCGGCGGATGCGCCCCGGCGAGCGGGTGCCGTAAGCGCGGCCGAGCGCGTCGTCGTCGGGGCAGGCCAGCCCCTCCATCGCGGCGCGGCCGATCTGGACGAAGGGCGCGAGCATGTCGTCGGGCAGGCGCGACGCGGCGTCGAGCAGGTCGGCCCAGCGCGGGTCGGCGGGGTCGAAGATGCCGCCCTTCGCGAGCGCGAAGCGGCGGCGGAACTGCGCGAGGTCGAGCGGCACGCGCGCGAGCCGCGCCATGCGGCAGCGCACCGAGAAGTCCTGATAGAGAAAGGCCTCGGGATGGAAGGCGCCGTCGGGGTCGGCGAGCATGTCGTGCAGCGCCGCGACGATGCCGGCCTCGATATCCTCGGCGGCGGCGGTCGCCGCGGCCTGTGCCGCCTCGACCTCTTCGGGGCTGAGCGTGGGATCGGGTTCGGCTTCGGCGAGCGCGAGGTCGTCGTCGTGCGCCGCGAACTGCCGCATCAGGTCGTGCGCGGGGACGGGTTTCGGCGGTGGAGGAGGGGGCGGCGGCATCGTCTCCAGCTCGGCGAAGAGCATCGTGCGCATGTCGTGCGGTTCGGCATCGGGCAGCGGCAGCAGGCTGTGGGTGCCGGCGCGGGTCGCGGTCTGGGTCGCGCCGATGCGGATCGACACCGGGCGGCGCGAGATCGCGGGGCCGAGCCCGAGGAAATGGCCGCGGTCGAGGTCGCGGATCGCCTCGGCCTGGCGGCGTTCCATGCCGAGCAGGTCGGCGGCGCGCGCCATGTCGATGTCGAGGAAGGTGCGCCCCATCAGGAAATTGCTCGCCTCGGCCGCGACATTCTTGGCGAGCTTGGCGAGGCGCTGGGTCGCGATCGCCCCGGCGAGCCCGCGCTTGCGGCCGCGGCACATCAAATTGGTCATCGCCGACAGGCTGGCGCGGCGGACGGTGTCGGACACGTCGCCCGAGGCGCTGGGCGCGAACATCTGCGCCTCGTCGACGACGACGAGCGCGGGAAACCAATGCTCGCGCGGGGCGTCGAACAGCGCGTTCAAAAAGGCGGCGGCGCAGCTCATCTGCGCCTCGATATCGAGGGTGTCGAGCGCGACGACGACCGAGGCGCGATGTTCGCGGATGCGCGCGCCCATCGCCGCGATCTCGCGCTCGCTATAGTCGCCGGCGTTGATCACGACATGGTTGTAACGGTCGGCGAGGGTGACGAAATCGCCCTCGGGATCGATCACCACCTGCTGGACGAGGCCGGCGCTTTCCTCGAGGATCCGGCGCAGCAGGTGCGACTTGCCCGACCCCGAATTGCCCTGCACGAGCAGGCGCGTCGCGAGCAGTTCCTGCACGTCGATGCGGACCGCATTCTGCGCGGCGTCGGTTCCGATGGTGATGCTGCTGTCCACGATGGACTGCCACTAACGGGGCGGGGGCGGGGTGGCAATGGTGGGCCGCGCGTGCCGTGAGTCGCGTCAGGCAATCGCCAAGTGCGGAGTTACCCATTAGTCCTTTTTGGGTGAGCCGAGACGGCAGGAAACTAACGATTCCGGACCCACTGCTTTCAAAATGGTTCGTTCAGACCGCTGCCGTTCCGTTGGATTAGTCGAAGGGCAGATAAAGCCCAGCCTTCATTGTCGCGCGGGGGCATCTAATAACGGCTCAAAACAGAGCAACGTGCTGCTTCACGAGCGGTCTGTCCGAGCGTGGAGGCGTGTCTGGAGACACGCATCGAAACGGCAAGCATTTACGGACGTAGCATAAGCAGCCCTGGTCAGATAATTTGTCTTCCAACTGTGCGAACTATTTCAGTATAAACCAAGCAAAACCAATAAATTAATTCGTCGATGCATAATTTGCAGACGATCTCGGACCCGCCAAGCTTTACAAGGTCGATGTTTCGCTCGCCGTTGCGGTAATGGAACATGCGGTTTCGAAGTGATGCAAAGAGGTGAGACATATCGTTAAAAGGGACTCTGAATAGTATGTCTCCTTGATCCTCAAATTCCATGCCTGCGACAGCCGGCTTTACCGCAGCGTACAGTTCAGATTTTAACCCGTCTACAAGACCAACATCGTAGCCGCTGATTGAAAAGTCAAACAGAATGCCGTTAAGATTACCTTGCGCTGACAGTGTAGGTAAAGCCTTGGATAGAATTTTCAAATCACCTTCTTTTCCATCAGCGACAAGTGACTTAAGAAAGCTTTGAGATCCAGCGAAGTTCTGGTGAGAAAGCGCGTAGAGCATCGGGAATGCTACCGCCGTAAATTCCATAATTCTGTAAAGGTAAAGAAAGGATTCTGTATAATTTTGCTCTTTTCGAGCAACCAAGCAAAGTACTAGCTCATCTCTAATCGTCACAAAGAATCTGTTATTTCGAGCGCCAACCGTGCCAAGGAGTCGGGCGTAATCATCAAGGTCCACATTTGAATCAAATAACAGTCGAACCACTCGAGCTACCTTGTGGGCGCGAAGCGGTCTTGTCCTAAGCTCGTTCCGACGAAGCTTGAGTAAACGGCCGGATGATCGATCTTTAATGTCAACATTTCCAACAATCATTCGTACTATTTCGTGAAGTGCATATCCATTGGAACCTAGGCCGAAAGGCCTGGTCGGCGCGTCTGCGACAATAGCAGGTTCAGAAAGGTCGAAATTTCGAACCATTTGTTATTCGACCATCGTCTTTTCAAAGAAGACTTGCGTCAATTCGTCAGAATCAATGTCCTTATATCGATCAAAGTTTGCAAATAAATGCATAGCAAGCTCACGCCTAAACTTTCCAACGTTGATCTTAGAGACGTTGAGAGCAGAGAACGAGTCTTCAAACGTCTCAGTTAATACTCTGAAATGATCTTTGCTTATTGCCTTTAGAGAGATGAAGCTTTTCTTCGCGCCAACGGCAAACCCGACGAGATTATTGCCAAGGCGCAACCAGTCGCGAGCTGTATTGTCCTTCGAAAAATTATCGACCAAATCAAGAATATCAGAAAAGGATACGTCTGATGTGGTAAGATCGGAATCCATCACCTTCCCAACAAGTATTTCATCTAGCTTAGATTCAATAATCCTAGAATTCTCATTGTTTACACTATTTGTCAAAAAGGCGGTATATGCTGCCGCTATGTCTCCACGCTTAAATGCCCCATGCGGCTTGGATATTTCAGTATCTTTTTCAGACGATATAACGATATCAAGATGATCTGTATCGAGTACGCCTTTTGTAAGCATCTCTATCTGATGGCGTGCCGTCATCGGCTTCTGCCCATTATTTAATGTGATCATTCGGTACAATAAATGGTCATATCGTTCCGCTATAATCACATTGACGCTCAAAGTTCCGTAAGCATTGAACTTTGGATCTTCTGAAGCGTCGCGCAACGTATTTAGCCGCTGCATGCCGTCCAATATGTATCCTTCTCCAACATTTTCTTTTACAAATTTTTCGATACGTTCTGCATCAAGCTCATCAGAAACTTGGTCGTTGACGAATGCCAACGTTATGGGCGGCATCATGCATCCGCGAAGAATGTCGGTTTTGAGGCGATCGTAGAACTTTTTCCGCTGCACCTTCCTCTGTTCCTCGAACTTGTCGATCAGGGGGTAAAGGCTATCGAGCGCATATCGATACGTGGTCACGCCAGTTGCCACGGCGCTGCGAATCACTTCGTCTTTAACGACGCTATAGACGGTAATCATCGTATCCCCGATCTAATGCCATTGGGCGCTGGTCCACAAGGAGCAGGCTAGGGCGGTTGGGTCCATGCCGCCAGAAAAATTAACGGTGCGCAGATGGCGGGCAATATTCAGGGCGAGATCGCGCTATCGTCGGTAACTGGCTATCAAAAATTTATGAATCACAGGCCTGGCGGAGCGGTAGCAGGCCGAGACCTTCGAGGGTTACACCAAAGATTATGGCATCAAACGCCTCGTCTGGTTTGAACGGCATGGGGCGATGGACACCGTGATCCTGCGCGAGAAGCGCATCAAGCGATGGGTGCGGCCGTGGAAATATGATTTGATCAACGCGATGAACCCGACCTGGCGCGACTTGGCCGAGGATTTCGGGTTTGAGCCTTTGTCGCTTGGAAGAAGGAAGGCGGGTCCCGGGTCAAGCCCGGGATGACGATGGGGCCTCGCGTAAAATCCTCCCTGCGCCGAAGGCGTGGGGAGGTGGCGGCGCGAAGCGCTGACGGAGGGGCTTTGGCGCTACCGTCGCTGCCCCTCCACCACGCCCTTCGGGCGCGGTCCCCCTCCCCATGGCTTCGCCACAGGGAGGATTGGCCGGGTCCGTCTTGGCTCGCTTCTGGCAATGAACGTCATATTGGAACCATATAGGTTATTATCCTTGACATCGTCACGCTGATATGGCACATGAGCCTCATCATGCAGAATTGCGAGTCGGGCCGGGGCCTCTTCCGATGCGGAAGGGCTTTCCGGCCCTTTTGCTTTGGAGGCGGGCGATATGGACGAGGTGGAGCGGAACGAGGGTGACGATGAGGGCGAGGAGATTACCCCCTATAGCGCGGGGCCGGCGCAGCGGCGTAAGGCGAAGCCGCTTCGCTGGACCAAGGCGCGACGCACGGCTTTCCTGACCGAGCTGGCGCACAGCTGCAATGTCCGGCGCGCGCAGAAGGCTTCGGGGATCAGCATGCGCGGCGCCTATGCCCTGCGCTATCGCGATCCCGAATTCGCGAGCCAATGGCAGCAGGCGCTGGAACTGGGCTATGCGCGGCTGGAAATGGCGCTGGCGCGGCGGGCGCTGGAGGTGCTGGGCGAACTGCAACTCGACGAGCGCGAGGAGCCGCTCGAGAAGATGACGGTCGAGCAGGCGATCGCGGTGATGAACCAGCATCGGCGTAGCGTCCAGCAGGGGCGCGCGCACCAGCGGGGGCTGCCGCGCGTCGCGACGCAGGAAGAAACCGACGCGGTGCTGCTGAAGAAGATCGCGATGATCAAGCGCCAGCGGGCGCTGCGCGGCGTGACCGTCGACGGCGGCGAGCTGGTCGCCAAACCCGCGCCGCGCGAAGGCGATGCCCCCGATGGCGCATCGGACGGTGGCGCGTGACGCTGGAATCGACGCCGGTCGCGCGGCAGGCGCGGTCGGATGGCATTTTTGCCGACATGGGGGACATGACGCCGAGCGAGTGGCGCAGGCTGATGCGCGCGCTGAGCAAGGGGCAGAAGGCCGAGCTGATCGCGCGCTGGTACGGCGCGGAGAACAAGGGGCAGCGTACCCCGCCGGGCGACTGGCGGATCTGGCTGATCCAGGCGGGGCGCGGGTTCGGCAAGACGCGCGCGGGCGCCGAATGGGTGAGCGAGATGGCGCGCGATCGGCCGGGGGCGCGGATCGCGCTGGTCGCGGCGACGATCGCCGACGGGCAGCGGGTGATGATCGAGGGGCCGAGCGGGCTGCTGACCGTGGCGCGGTCGCACGAGACGCCGCGCTGGGTCGCGGGGCGGCGCGAGCTGCTGTTCGACAGCGGCGCGGTGGCGATGCTCTATTCGGCGGAAGCCGGCGAGGAATTGCGCGGGCCCGAACATCATGCGGCCTGGTGCGACGAGCTGGCGAAATGGCGGCGCGGGACGGCGGCGTGGGACAATCTGATGCTGGGCATGCGGCTGGGTGAGCATCCGCGGGTGCTGGTGACGACGACGCCGCGGACCAATGCGGCGATGCGGCGGGTGCTGGCGGCGCCGGGCATGGTGCCGACCTATGGGCGGACGGGCGAGAACCCGCACCTGCCCGAAAGTTTCGTCGAGGCGATGCTGGCGAGTTATGGCGGGACGCGGCTGGGGCGGCAGGAGCTGGGCGGCGAGATGCTGGAGGATGTCGAGGGGGCGCTGTGGAGCCGCGCGCTGGTCGAGGGGTGCCGGGTCGATGCGGATGCGGTCGGCAAGCCGGTGCGGGTGGTGATCGGGGTCGATCCGCCGGCGACGTCGGAAGGCGACGCGTGCGGGATCGTCGTCGCGGCATTGCTGCGCGACGGGCGGCTGGCGGTGCTGGAGGATGCGAGCGTCGAAAAGGCGTCGCCTGGCGTGTGGGCGCAGGCGGTCGCCGCGGCGGCGGCGCGCCGGGGCGCCGACCGGGTGGTGGCCGAGAGCAATATGGGCGGCGAGATGGTGACCGGCACGCTGCGCCAGGCCGATTGCACGCTGCCGGTGGTGCCGGTGCATGCGAGCGTCGGCAAGGCGCGGCGGGCCGAGCCGGTCGCGCTCGCCTATGAGCGCGGGCAGGTGGTGCATGCGGGGGTGTTCGCGGAGCTGGAGGACCAGCTTTGCGGGTTCCAGGTCGGCGGCGGCTATGCGGGGCCGGGGCGGTCGCCCGACCGGGCGGATGCGTGTGTGTGGGCGCTGGCGGAGTTGCTGCGCGGGATGGGCGCGGCGGGGCCGGGGGTGCAAAAATTATAGCGCCGCTTTCGGGCGCGACGGGTCAGGAGAACATCATGAACTGGTTTGGCCGAAAGGCCGCGTCGACGGCGACGCGGCCCGCTTTGTCGCGGGTGTATGGGTCGTGGAGCGCGCCCGCGCCCCTGTCGTTCGAGGCGCAGGTGCGCAGCGGATATCTGGAGAATCCGATCGTGCGGCGCAGCGTGCAGCTGGTCGCCGAGGCGGTCGGCGGGGCGCCGCTGGAGGCGAGCGATCCGGCGCTGGCCGCGCTGGTGGCGGGGACGTCGGGCGGGCAGGGGTTGCTCGAGACGCTGGCGGCGCAGTTGCTGCTGCACGGCAATGGCTATGTGCAGATATTGGGCGACGGGGCGGGGGCGCCGGCGGAGCTGTTCGCGCTGCGCCCCGAGCGGGTGACGGTCGAGGCCGATGCGCGCGGCTGGCCGGTCGCTTATCGCTACAAGGCCGGGGGTAGCGCGGCGGTGCTGGCGGCCGAGGATGGCGCGGGGCGGACCGCGGTGGTGCACGGCGTGTTCGACTGGGTGCCGGCGCGGGCGAGCGCGCCTTATGTCAGCGTCGGCGCGTCCGAGGGGGCCGATTGGGGGACCAAGGATGTCGCGGGACGCGAGGTGCGGCTGACGCTGGCGTTGGTCGGGGTCGGCGCGGCGGCGGGCGATGGCGCGGCGGGGCGGATCGAGGCGCTGGTGCCGGGGCTGCGGGGGACAGGCGATGGCTGGAGGATCGTCGGCGCGCGGGTGGTCCGGACGCGGTTCGGCTTTGCGAAGGATGGGGGGTGGCGGCACGAGATCGTCGTGCGGTGCCGGTGTCTGGTGGGGTGAGGCGATACGTCGCCCCCGCCTTCGCGGGGGCGACGGTAGTTTTTGCTGCACCTTATGCTGCGGCCTCGCCGCGGCGCTTATTCGCCGCCGGGCAGGGTGTTGGTCGAGCTGTAATCCTTGAACTTGTCGGTGAAGTTCGCGTGATAATCCTCGATCTGCATGTCGGCGTCGTCGGTGGCGTTTTTCTCGCTGTCGCCGGCGGCGCGGCCGAAGGCGATCACCGCGGCGCGGAAGGCGTCGCGCTCGGCCGAGCAGGTCGATTTCAGCGCCATTTCATATTCGGCCTCGCCCATCTTGGCCTCGAGCGACTTCTTCATGTCGTCGCGCAGGCATTTGGTGAAGGCGGCGCGCGTCGTGTCGACGCTGGCGGTCGACGCCGGCGCCATGGTGGCCAGAAGTATCGTTGCAATCAGCATCCTGCGACTCCCCGTTTACGCATGATTTTATGTTGAGGAGATTAGACGATGGCAATCGAAAATGGGAGCGCCTTTTTGCTCAAGATCGGCGACGGCGGCGTGCCGCCCGCGTACCAGACGGTCGCGGGTTTGCGGACGACGCAAATGTCGGTGAACGGCGAGGCGGTCAACGTCACGACCAAGGACAGCGGTGGCTGGCGCGAGCTGTTGTCGGGCGCCGGGGTGCGCTCGGTTTCGGTGAGCGCGGCGGATATCATCGGCGCGCGACGGGACCGAAGTGCGCCGGGCACCGCTGTCGGCGCTGCCCGGGGCGATCCGGCTGCGGCATTACGAACCCGAGCGCGACTATCAACTCGGCCAGCAGAGCGCGCTGGTCGCCGGCGGCGGGCGGCGCGAAGACCGGATCGACCTGCCAGCGGTGTTGCCGGCGGGCGGTGCGCGGACCCTGGCGCGGCAAATCGCCGCGGCGGCGGCCGACGGCCGCGAGACACGGGTGTGGCGCGGCGACCTGGCCGCGCTGGCGCTGCCGGTCGGCGGGGTGGTGACGTTGAACGATGCGAGCGCGTGGCGCGTGGCGTCGCGGACGGTCAAGGATGGCGAGGTCAGGATCGAGCTGCTGCGCTACCAGCCGGTGACGATCGCGGACGGGGAGGCCGATCCGGGGGTGTCGGTGCCCGCGCCCGACTGGCCCGACAGCGAAGGCGTGGTGCGGCTGTTCGACCTGCCGAACCTCGGCGGCGGCAGCGCGACCGCGCCGCGGATCCTGGTCGCGGCGGCGGGGGGCAATGACGGGTGGCGCGGGGCCGAGACCTGGCTGGTTCCGGCGCCGGGCGCCGAGCCGATCCCGGTCGGGACGATCCGCCCCGCCGCGGCGCTGGGAGTGCTGGCGACGGCGCTGGACCCCGGCGGCGCGACGCTGTTCGACATGGAACGCAAAATATCGGTTTCGCTGACGAATCCGTCGATGGTTCTGATGTCGGTCGACGATGCGGCGCTGCTCGGCGGCGCCAATCGCGCCATGATCGGCGACGAGTTGATCCAGTTCGGCGTCGCCGAAGCGCTGGGCGAAACGACCTGGCGGCTGTCGCGCCTGCTCCGCGGGCGGGCGGGGACCGAGCGGGCGGTGGCGCATGCCGCCGATACGCCCTTTGTCCTGCTCGACGACGCGGCGCCGGTCGTGCTTCCCGATGCGCTGGCGGGTTGGGCCGACGGCGGCATGGCGTCACTGCAATGGGCGGCGCGCGGCGGCGCCGAACTGACCGAGGTGGCGGTGCCCGATACGGCGGCGGCGCTGCGCCCGCTGGCGCCGGTGCATGGCGCCGTCGCCGGCGATGGCGCGGGCGGGATGCTGGTCGCATGGGTGCGGCGGAGCCGGACCGATACCGGCTGGCGCGACGGGATCGACCTGCCGCTCGGCGAAGGACGCGAGGCCTGGCGGGTGACGGCGGTGCCTCCGGTGGCGGGCATCGGTCCGTGGGAATGCCCCGCCGCGTCGCTGCACCTCGGCGCGGCGGAGGTCGCGGCGCTGCCGCCGGGCACGAGCCTCGCCGTCCGCCAGGTCGGCGATTTTGCCCTGTCGCTACCGCTTATTCTTCCCCTCGATTGAAAGGATTAGGTGATGACCGACCTGCCGAGCACGGCGCGTTTCGCGCTGCCCCTGTTGGCGATGGCGCAGGCGCAGAAGGAGGTAACGCACAATGAGGCGCTGACCCTGCTCGATGCGCTGGTGCAGCCGGTGGTCGAGGACGGGCCGCAGGCGGTCCCGCCCTCCGCGCCGGCCGCCGGGCAGGGCTGGATCGTCGGTGCGGGGGCCAGCGGGGCGTGGGCCGGCAAGGATGGCGGGCTCGCCTTGTGGACCAGCGGCGGATGGCGCTTCGTAGCACCGCGGCCGGGCATGCGGACACACCGGCTAAGCGACGGAGGCTGGCTGCGATTCGACGGTGTGGCATGGGTCGAACCCGGCCCGATCGCGAGTCCGGCGGGGGGAGCGACGGTCGACTCCGAAGCGCGTGCGGCGATCGCGGCCGTGATTCTGGCTCTTGTCGGCCATGGTCTTCTGATTTAAGGCTGATTTTACCTATTATCGCCCGACAAGTGCGGCTTTTTGGCAACAGATTGGCAATTTGTTCGCTTGCGCGGAACCAAAGGCGGGGGTAGGACGTCTGCGAGACGTAAATCTCAATTGAAAGGGGAATCTACTATGAGGAAGCTTGCCGCCGCCGTGGCGTTGGCCTCCACCGCCCTTGCGACGCCTGCTCTGGCGCGCGACGACTCCTGGTACGTGGGAGTTGGGGGTGGTGTCATGATCGTCGAAGATCTCGATCTCGACATCGGCACCTTCAACAATGCAGGTACGCTCGACCACAAGAAGGGTTACGACTTCGAAGGCGTCGTCGGCTATGATTTCGGCGGTTTCCGCGCGGAAGTCGAAGTCGGCTACCGCGAAGCCGACATCAAGGCCGGCCGTTTCAACACCCCCGGCATCCCGGGCTCGGCCAATGGCACGGGTAACCTGGTTACCGGCAGCTATGCCATGAACGGCGATTCGAACGCGCTGAGCTTCATGGTCAACGGCATGCTCGACTTCGGCGACGATGACGGCCTCCAGGGCTTCGTCGGCGGTGGCGCCGGTGTGGCTCGCGTCGATGTCGCTCCGGTCTTCGCCGGTCCGTTCCTCGACGATTCGGACACCGGCTTCGCATGGCAGGCCATCGCGGGCGTTCGCGCTCCGCTGACCCGCAACATCGATGTCGGCCTGAAGTATCGCTTCTTCAACGCCAGCAACCTCGACCTGGTCGATCAGCGCGGCCGCGACGTTTCGACGCGCTTCCGTTCGCACTCGATCCTCGGCACGCTGACGTTCAACTTCGGTGGTGCGGAACCGGTGGCACCGACGGCACCTCCGCCGCCCCCGCCGCCTCCGCCGCCTCCGCCTCCGCCTCCGCCGCCCCCGCCGCCGCCTCCGCCGGTTTGCGAGCCTGGCCCGTACATCGTCTACTTCGACTGGGATCAGTCGAACATCACGCCCGAAGCGGCGTCGACGCTGGACAACGCCATCAGCGCTTACAACCGTGGCTGCTCGGGTACGCAGGTTTGGCTCGCCGGTCACGCTGACCGTTCGGGTTCGGCCAAGTACAACGTCGGTCTGTCGGAACGCCGCAACACCGCGGTTCGCAGCTATCTCACCGCTCGCGGTATCTCGGATGGCTCGATCAGCGCAGAAGCGTTCGGCGAAAGCCGCCCGGCCGTTGCGACCGCCGACGGCGTCCGCAACGACCAGAACCGCCGCGTGGAAATCAAGTACGGCCCGGGTTCGGGCAACTAAGATTTCCCGCCCGGTTGGGTTGGAACCAAAAGAGGGGCGGTACCGAAAGGTGCCGCCCTTTCTTTATGCGCGCGGCGGGTCGGGCGTTGTCCGGTCCGGCGCGCTTTTTGTTTGCGCCGTATCTATAATGTTATACCATAACAAAAGATCGGTGACCGCTTGCGAGCGGCGCAAGGGGGCCGATCGATAGCGGGACCCGGCTGCGACGGCCGACAATGTCGCGCCGATGTCGCGCTTCGACAGGGAGAGAGACGATGCGCCGACGTCGCAGCATTTTCCGGAGCGATCCCAACGCCAGTCCGGTGATCAACACCACCCCGCTGATCGACGTGATGCTGGTGATGCTGGTGATGTTCATCATCACCATCCCGTCGCCGACGCACATGGTCGACATCACGTTGCCGGGCGAAATCGACGGGCCGACCGACGTGCGGGACGAGAACCGCATTACCGTAGATACGGCGGACACGATCCGCTGGAACGGCGAGGCGGTCGACCTCGCGCAACTGGGCAAGCTGGTGAAGCTCGCGTCAGATCGTACCGAGCCCGCGACGCTGATGTTCGAACCCGAGGCGCGGGCGCGCTATTTGCGGGTCGACCAGGCGATCGGCGCGATCCGCCGCAACGGCGGCAGCAAGCTCGCCTTTCCGGGGATTCACCAATATGGCGGTCTGATCTGACGCGCCGCGGCGCCTGCTGCCGGTCAGGCGGCGGGGGCCGTCCCGGGGCGCAGATAGGACAGCATATAATTCACATAATCGACCTTGCCGAGCGGCACGCCCATGTGGCGGAGCACGGCGTAGGCGGCGACGAGGTGGAAATAATATTGCGGCTGGGCCCAGTCGCGGACGTAAGTCGACGCGGTCATGTCGAACGCCATGCCGTTGGGCAGGTCGAAGCCCACGGGGCGGTTGGGATCGCTGTCGATGGTCGCGGCGTCGACGCTGTCGAGCCAGGCGAGCGTCGCGGTGAGCTGCGCCTGGAGGCCGGCGAAGTCGGCGGCGTCCTCGGCGAATTGCGGGGCACCGGCGGCGCCGAGGCGGGTGAGCGCCTGGATCGCCTGCTGGCACGAGAAGCGCACCTGCGACGCGAGCGGGAACATGTCGGGGGCGAGCCGCGCGGCGATGAACTGCAGCTCGCCGACGCCGTTTTCGGCACCCCAGCCGAACGCCTTGTCGAGCTGCGCCGACAGCGCGCGGAGGCCGTTGCGATAGGCGGGTACCGTGAAGTCGTAGAGCATCGTCTTGTCCTTCGAAGGGGTGACAGGCGTCAGGCGGCGTGTTTGTCCTGGAACTGGAGCCGCGCGAGGCGGGCGTAGAGGCCGTCGGCGGCGACGAGCGCGTCATGCTTGCCCTCCTCGACGATGCGGCCGTCGTCCATCACGATGATGCGGTCGGCGGCGCGCACGGTGGCGAGGCGGTGCGCGATGACGATCGTCGTGCGGTCGTGCATCAGCGCCTCGAGCGCGTCCTGCACCAGCTTTTCGGATTCGGCGTCGAGCGCCGAGGTCGCTTCGTCGAGCAGCAGCAAAGGGGCGCGGCGGAGCAGCGCGCGGGCGATGGCGACGCGCTGGCGCTGGCCGCCCGAGAGGCGGGCGCCGCCCTCACCCATGAAGGTGTCGAGCCCCTGCGGCAGCTTGGCGAGGAACTCCTCGGCATTGGCGGCGCGCGCCGCATCCCACAATTGCTCGTCGGTGGCGTCCCAATTGCCATAGCGCAGGTTGTCGCGCGCCGAGGCGGCAAAGATCACTGTTTCCTGCGGCACCATCGCGATCCGCGCGCGGATGTCGGCGGGGTCGGCGTCGGTGAGCGGAATGCCGTCGAGCAGGATCTGCCCGCCCTGCGGATCGTAAAAACGCTCGGCGAGCTGGAAGAGGGTCGACTTGCCGGCGCCCGAAGGGCCGACGATCGCGACGGTCTCGCGCGGGGCGATCGCGAGGCTGAAGTCGTGGAGAGCGGGCGCGTCGGGCCGGGTCGGGTAGCGGAACTCGACGTTCCGGAATTCGAGCGTGCCGAGCGGCGGGTCGGGGAAGCGGCGCGCGTTGGCGGGCGGCGCGATGCTGGGTTCGGCGTTGAGCAGCTCGGAGAGGCGTTCGGCGGCGCCGGCGGCGCGCAGCAGGTCGCCATAGACTTCGGTGAGGGCGCCGAAGGCGCCCGCGACGAGCCCGCCGGTGAGCACGAAGGCGGCGATCGTGCCGCCGGTGATCGTCCCCGCGGCGACACCCGCGGCGCCGTACCAGAGCAGGGTGGTGATCGCGCCGAAGAGCAGACCGATGACGATCGCGGTCATGATCGCGCGCAGGCGGATGCGGCGCTTCGCGGTGGCGAAATTATTCTCGACCGCCAGGGTGAAGCGGTCGGCCTCGCGGCTTTCCTGTCCGAAGGCCTGGACGATCTTCATCGCACCCAATTGTTCGGCGGTGGTCGCACCGATGTCGGCGACGCGGTCCTGGCTCGAACGCGAGACATTCTGCAGGCGGCGGCCGAGCAGCACGATCGGCATGATGATCACCGGGATGCCGAGCAGGATGCCGCCGGTGAGCTTCGGCGAGAGCGAGAAGAGATAGATGATGCCGCCGATGCCCATCACGGTGTTGCGCAGCGCGACCGAGACGGTGGTGCCGACGACCTGTTCGATGACGGTGGTGTCCGACGTCATCCGCGAGGCGATTTCCGACGGGCGGTTTTCTTCGAAAAAGCCGGGGGCGAGGCGCAGCAGGTTGCGCTGCACCGCCTGGCGGATATCGGCGACGGTGCGTTCACCGAGCCAGCTGACGAAATAGAAGCGCAGCGCGGTCGCGACCGCGAGCAGCAGCACGATAACGTAGAACAGGCGGAAATGCGGGGCGACGTCGCCGCCGCCGGCGACGAAGCCGCTGTCGATCATTTCCTTGAATTGCCAGGGGATGGCGAGCGTCGCGAGCGCCGCGACGCCGAGCGCGATCGCGGCGATCAGCAATTGCAGCGGGTAGCGGCTGGCGTGCTGCCAGATCATCCGCAAGCTGCCGAGTTTGCGCGGACGCTTGTCCGGCATTTCAGCGGGAGCGGGGGAGGGAGAGGCCGGTTCGTCTGATCTTGTCGCCATGGCTCGCCCTAGCAGCGGCGATGCCGCCGCTCAACGCCGCAGAATGATGCGCTGGCTTCAAGCATTATGAAGCCAGCGCACATTATCGGACCCTTGCGGTGGTTCAGCGGTTGTCGAGTTGCGCGCGCACGGCACGAAGCCCCGCTGGCGTGATGCGGTACGGCGCGCCGCCCAGCGAGCCGATGAAGCCGCGATGGCGCAGCCGCCTGAACAGCGCCAAACCCACGCCGGCCAGCACATGGCCGTCGCGGGTGAAGCAGATCGCCTCGACCAGACGGCCGTTTTCATCGCGCCGATGGCGAATCATGCCGCCCTGCGCCAGCACGTGGAGCACGCGCTGTTCCGATTTCGAGATATTCATGAGATAGTGTCCGAGATTGGCAACAACAAAAGCGCGCCGACGCCAGGGTCGGCACGTGCCATTCATCCTGTTTCGCCAGGATGTTAGCGGTTGCCCGCAATCTCGGTCATAATCACTCCGGCAACGCCAGGACGGCGTCGCGGCGCAGGATATGGGCAAATATCCTGCGCCGCAATGTTTATGATGCATTGCACAATGGAACGGAACGCCTAGACTGCGAAGCAACACAGGCGCCGACAGAGCGCCGCGCAACGCAAGGAAACGTCGCATATGCTGTATCACGCCTTTGACATGCAGAAGAGCTGGCTCGCGGGGGCGAGCGCGCTCGCGACCGCGGGGGCGCAGGTGATGCAGCACCCGGCGAACCCGCTCGGCTATTTCGGTGGCAGCCCGCAATTCGCATCGGCGCTGGAAGTGTTCGCACACGCCGCGGCACCGCGCGGCAAGCCGGGGTTCGAGCTGTATGAGACGATCGTCGACGGCGAAACGGTGCGGGTGAGCGAGAAGGTCGAGGCGCGCAAGCCGTTCGGCCAGCTCAAGCATTTCCAGCACAAGGGGTCGAAGGATGCCCCCAAGCTGCTGATCGTCGCGCCGATGTCGGGCCATTATGCGACGCTGTTGCGCGGCACGGTCGAGCGCATGCTGCCGGGGCATGACGTGTGGATCACCGACTGGCGCGACGCGCGCAATGCACCGCTGTCGGCGGGCAAGTTCGATCTCGACGATTATATCGATTATCTGATTTCGTGGCTCGAGCATATCGGACCCGGCGCGCATATGCTGGCGGTGTGCCAGCCGTCGGTGCCGAGCCTCGCCGCCGCGGCGATCATGGCGGCGAACAAGCATAAGTGCCGTCCCAAGACGCTGACGATGATGGGCGGGCCGATCGACACGCGCAAGGCGCCGACCGCGGTCAACCAGCATGCGATGACGCGCCCGCACGCCTGGTTCCAGGAAAATGTCATCGTGACCGTTCCTGCCTGGTATCCGGGCGCCGGGCGCCGCGTCTATCCGGGCTTCCTGCAGCTCGCGGGCTTCATGTCGATGAACCTTGGCAACCACATGATGAGCCATTGGTCGATGTTCAAACATCTGGTCGACGGCGACGGCGAGGAAGCCGACAAGACCAAGGAATTTTACGACGAATATCGGTCGGTGTGTGACATGACGGCCGAATTCTATCTGCAGACCGTCGACCTGGTGTTCCAGCGCCATGCCCTGCCCAAGGGCGAGATGCTGCATCGCGGGCAGGTGGTCGACCTGAATGCGATCGAGGATATCGCGATCCTGGCGATCGAGGGCGAGCGCGACGATATTTCGGGGATCGGCCAGACCAAGGCGGCGCTGACGCTGACCAAGAATCTGAGCGCTGAGAAGAAGAAATATCTGATGGCCAAGACCGTCGGCCATTATGGCATCTTCAACGGCCGCAAATGGCGCGAGGATATCGCGCCGGTGGTCGAGGGGTGGATCCGCAGCAACGGGGGGTGATGCCGCCGCCCCTTAGCTGATCATTCTCCAACCCCGTTTGTGTCGAGCGAAGTCGAGACACCCATCAGAAGCGCATGACTTCAGGGTGTCTCGACTTCGCTCGACACAAACGGGAAAGGAGGAAGCCGGAGGAATGAACGCTTCCGGATTCTTCAATGCCAGGGCGAGGTCCGCACGCTCCAATAGACGATGTAGAGCAATCCCGCCCACAACAGCAGGATGAAGGCCATGCCCGCACGGCTCGACGGGCGGTCGGCGGCGGCTTCGGCGGCGGCGTGGAGTTCGGCCCATAGTGGGTCGGGGATCAGGCGGCGGACCAGCCACAAGCCGAGCGGCACGATGAGCAGGTCGTCGAGCCAGCCGAGCACGGGTATGAAATCGGGGATCAGGTCGATCGGCGACAGCGCATAGGCGGCGACCGCGACCGCGAGGATGCGCGCGGGCCAGGGCACGCGGCTGTCGCGCGCGGCGAGCCAGGCGGCATGCGCCTCGACGGCGAGACGGTGGCCGAGGTCGCCGATGCGTTCGGAAAGGGATTTGCCGGTCATTGCGGGCGACCTTAGCCGGTCGGCATCGCTATCCAACCGAAAAGCGCGCGCGCGTTTCTAGGTGGCGGTTGCCGTGTCGCGGTCGGGCGCGAGCGCCGCGACGGCGATCAGGATTAGCGTGATAACCAGCGAGGAGGTCACGAAGGTGCCGGCAATCGGGATATTCACGAAAAGCGCGAATAGCAGCCAGCGGCGGGTTATGCTGGCGGATCGTAGCCGGCGCGCCGTCAACAAGGTCCATCCGATCATGTAGAAGATGCCAAGCAATAGCAGCGTCGCACCCAATGGACCGAAATCTTCGAAATGGAGCCGGCCATTACGGCCGAACGCCATGAGGCTCCAGAGCAAGGCAATTTCGACGGCAATGATCAGCGGCAGCCAGCGACGATATTCGTCGCGGCTCGTCCTGCCGTTCCAGTCGAAATGATCTGCCAGCCATGCGACCATGTGCCCTTATCGGGCGAACATGGTCGCATGTCCAGAGCGCCGGCTAGAGCGCCACTTCGGCGTGCTGGCCGAGTTCGCCTTCCTTCATCGTCATGCCGGTCGCCATCTTGAACAGTCCCTTGATGCTCGCGTCGGCGGTCCAGATTTCGGCATTGTCGAGGTCAAAGCGGAGGAGGACGAGCTTGGGGTCGCTCTTCCCGCCTTCGTACCAGGCCTCGATGCTGTTGTTCCACAGCTTGTCGAGCACGGCGCGGTCGGTTTCGGGGCGCAGCGTTCCCGCGATGCAGGCGAACAGGTCGTGGCCCTTCGACGCGAATTGCGCCATCGCCGGGCCGCCTGCCGACAGGCGGTTGTCGGTCGCGGTGAAGAACCAGAAGGCGCTGCTGGCGTCCTTGTCGAGCTGCGCGTTCATCGGGATATGATGATCGCGCTCGCCGGCCAGCCCGACCATCACATAGGGACTGGCGTCGAGCGCCTTCCAGAAGGTCTTCTTGATATCCTCGCTCATGGGGAAACTCCTTTTTCCCCCTCGATACAGCGACAACGCGGCAAGGGCTTGGATGTTGCCCGGTTCAGCGCGGGCGTGGCTCGTTGTAGCTGACGACTTCATATTCGATGCCGTCGGGGTCGAGGAAATAGAAGCGGCGGCCGGGTTCATAATCGCCGTGGCTGAAGGGGACGAGCCCGACCGCTTTCACGCGCATTTCGATGGTGTCGAGGTCATCGACCTGGACGCCGAGGTGGTTGAGCGGAGCGCCCTTGGCATAGCGCGCGTCGGCATGCTCACCATCGGGGCCGGTGTAGAGCGCGACATAGGCGGTGTCGCTGCCAAGATGGATGGTGCGGCCGCCATCGCGCGCCGGGCCACGCCAGCGTTCGTGCCAGCCGAAGATCGCCGAGAGGATGCCGGCGCTGCGGTCGGGGTCGCTGACGGTCAGGTTCACATGTTCGATGAAGGGGTGCGTCATGGTGCTGCTTTCATGATTCGGGTTGACGCAGTGGGTTATGAAAGCTCAAGTGAGGTTTAGATCAAGAGGAAATGCGGTGCCGGCTTATGGCTCGTCATCGCGAGCGGAGCGAAGCAATCCAGAGCGGTTACCGCACACTCTGGATTGCCGCGTCCCCCGGATCAAGTCGGGGGTCCTCACAATGGCGGAGGTTGGGATGCACCGGACAGACCTGATCGCGATCGGCGACCTGGCAGCGCGCACCGGGGTCGCGGTGTCGGCGATCCGTTTCTACGAGGCGAAGGGACTGGTTGCCGCGCTGCGCACGCGCGGCGGGCAGCGGCGCTTCCTGCGTGCCGACATCCGGCGCGTGTCGTTCATCCTGATCGCGCAGCAACTGGGGCTGAGTCTCGAGGAGATTGCCGCCGAGCTGGCGCGGCTGCCCGCCGAGCGCACGCCGAATGCCGCCGACTGGGCGCGGATCAGCGGGGGATTGCAGTCGCGGATCGCGGCGCAGATCGCCGCGCTCGAGCGGACGCAGGAATTGCTCGGCGCGTGCATCGGCTGCGGCTGTTTGAGCCTCAAGAAATGCGGGCTGTATAATCGCGAGGACAAGGCGGCGCAGCGCGGGGCGGGGCCGCGCTATCTGCTGGGCGATCGGTCGGGCGAGATTACCGAGCGCTGACCGAAGTCAGCGGCAGGCGCCGAGCCATTTGCCACTGGTCGCGGTGACAACTTTCAGCGGCCGGCCCGCCCGCGTGCCAGTGGTCACGCTGCGCGTGACATAGCCCTTTTCGCTGTAGGTGCCGGTGGTGATCGTGCGCACCGGGGTGTCCAGTTCCTTGACCCGGCACACCGACTGGCCGCGGATCTTGCCTGCGGCCAGCGTGTAGCTGCGCGACGAACAGGTCGCGCCCGGCGCATGGAGCAGGACCTGCGGCGTGGCGGCGGCCTGCTGCGCGGTCAGGCAGGTGGTGCGCGGCTCGCGCTTGTCGGCGGCGCGGACCAGCGTTTCGGGCACGCCGGGAATGTCGGCGCTGACCAGTTGGGTCACATGCGTCCATTTTCCCGCCTGCGGCCCCGGCACGGTCGCCGCCGCCGCGCCCGCGACCGCGAGCGGGATCAGAAGGACTGCGCCGTGCACCGGGTCAGACCGCCGCGAGCCGTTCGATCTCGGGCGCACCGGCGAGGCAGGGGCCGAGCCTGGCGCCGAGGGTGCGGAAATGGTCCGACGCGCGGTGCGCTTCGACCGCCGCGTCGTCGTCATAGCATTCGAGCACCTTGTAGACGCCCGCCTCTTCGGTGCGGAACAGCTTGTAATAGCTGTTGCCGGGCTCGTTCGCGCGCACGGCGGGGGCGAGTTCGGCGAAGACGCCCTCGAATTCGGCTTCCTTGCCGGGCAGGACGCGCAGGATCGCGACGACGCCGATTTCACTCATGTGTCTCTCCTTTGTTCAGGCCTTGAGGTCGGGGTCGACCGTCCAGCCTTCTTCGACCTGGATGCCGAAGCTGTTCAGCATCATCGATACCTGGGTATATTGGCCGACGGTCATCACAAGGTCCATACGGCCCTTGTCGCCGAGCGGTGCGAGCGCGGCCCAGCTGGTGTCGGAAACGAAATGATTGCCGATAAGCTCGTCGGTGGCGCGGAGCATCGCGCGGTCGAGGTCGCTCCAGCCTTCGGCGTCGGGACCTGCCTTGATGCGGGTGATCTCGGCCTCGGTCAGCCCGCAGTCGAGCCCGATGCGCTTGTGCTGGGTCCATTCATAACCCGATCGGCAATTATAGCCGGTGCGCAGGATGACGAGTTCGCGGTCCCGCGGGCTGAGCGCGCTGCGCTTCGACAGGATATAATTGCCCCAGCCGAGGAAGGCGGTCATCGCCTTGGGCGCATGCGCGAGGGTGCGGAAGATATTGAGAATGCGGCCGCCGCCCACCCGCCCGCCGTCGGTGGCGAAAAAGGGTTCGAGCGCGGCGCGCTGGTCGGTATCGAGCCGGTCGAGGTCGACCGGCTCGATACGCGGAGCATTCAGGCGCAAATCAGAAGACCTCGAACAGGCCCGCTGCGCCCTGGCCGCCACCGATGCACATGGTGACGACGGCATATTTCACGCCGCGGCGCTTGCCTTCGATCAGCGCGTGGCCGACGCAGCGCGCGCCGGTCATGCCGAAGGGGTGGCCGATCGAGATCGAGCCGCCGTTGACGTTGAGCAGTTCGTTCGGGATGCCGAGCTTGTCGCGGCAATAGAGGACCTGCACGGCAAAGGCTTCGTTGAGTTCCCAGAGGCCGATGTCGTCCATCTTGAGCTCGAAGCGTTCGAGCAGCTTGGGGATCGCGAAAACCGGACCGATGCCCATTTCGTCGGGCTCGGTGCCGGCGACCGCCATGCCGACATAACGGCCGAGCGGCTGGAGGCCGCGCTTCTCGGCGATCTTGGCTTCCATCACGACGCAGGCCGACGAGCCGTCGGCGAGCTGGCTGGCGTTGCCCGCGGTAATCGTGTGGCCTTCGCCCATCACCGGCTTGAGGCTGGCGAGCCCTTCGAGCGTGGTGTCGGCGCGGTTGCATTCGTCCTTGCTGGCGACGACGTCCTGGAAGGTGACTTCCTTGGTTTCCTTGTTCACCACCGCCATGGTCGCGTTGCAGGCAACGATCTCGTCGTCATATTTGCCCGCGGCCTGCGCGGCGGCGGTGCGCTGCTGCGACTGGAGCGAATATTCGTCCTGCGCTTCGCGGCTGATGTTGTAGCGCTTCGCGACGACCTCGGCGGTGCCGATCATCGGCATATAGGTGTCCTTGTGCATCGCGATCAATTCGGGATCGACCTCGATGAACGCCTTGCCGCTGCCGCTGACCTTCGAGATGCTCTCGAGGCCGCCGGCGACCGCGATGTCTTGGCGGTCGACGATGATCTGTTTGGCGGCGGTCGCGATCGTCATCAGGCCCGACGAGCACTGGCGGTCGATCGACATGCCGGGGACGGTGACGGGCAGGCCCGAGCGCAGCGCGATCAGGCGCGCGACGTTCATCGTCTGCGATCCCTGCTGCATCGCGGCGCCGAAGACGACGTCGTCGATCTCGCCGCCTTCGAGTCCGGCGCGTTCGATCGCGGCCTTGACCGAATAGGCGCCCAGCGTCGGGGCGAGGGTGTTGTTGAACGAGCCGCGTCCCGCCTTGGTCAGCGGGGTGCGGGCGGTGGAAACGATGACGGCGTCACGCATGATAGGGGTCCTTCTGCTAGGTTCCGGTTGTCTTTTCGGGGGAGGTCGGCCGGGTCAAACCTGGGTGCGGGTCACACGAAAAACTGCGTGATCCATTCGGCGATCAGCGCGGGCTTGTCTTCACCCTCGATCTCGACCGTGATCTCGTTGGTCTGCTGCCACTGGCCGGGGCGCTTTTCGTCGAGTTCGAGCAGCTTCACATGGCTGCGCACGCGCTTGCCCGAACGGACGGGGGCGAGGAAGCGGACTTTGTTGCCGCCGTAATTGACGCCCATCTTGATGCCGTCGATCTTGGGCGAGTCGGTTTTCGCGCCGAGCATCGGGATCAGCGAGAGCGTGAGGAAGCCGTGCGCGATCGTACCGCCGAAGGGCGTCAGCTTCGCCTTTTCCTCGTCGATATGGATGAACTGATGGTCGCCGGTGGCGTCGGCAAACTTGTTGATCATGTCCTGATCGACGAGCACCCATTCGGACGTCCCGATGGTCTCACCGACCCTGGTCTGCAATTCCTGCGGCGTGATCGTGGCCATATGCCATCCCCTCTATTGCTGGTTCGGGGCGCGTTCTAGGCCTGTCATGCGGCATTGCACAAGGGCCAAGCCCCACGTCCGCGCCGCCGTAGCGTCAGCCCGGATTGGCCGCCTTGGCTGCCCCCGCCCTCGGTTTCGGAGACTCGGCATAGGGTAGGATCATCGTTCCGTCAGGGGCGGCGGTGAAGGTCGTTTGCGTCGGATAGGCGAATTCATAGCCCGCGGCGGCGAGCGCTTCGAACAGGCGGATGCCGACATCGGTCCTTGCCGCGACCACTTCCTCGAACTGTTCGGTGAAGACGTCGAACAGCAATTCGAAATCGAGGCTCGACGGGCCGAAGGTCAGGAAGCTCGATCGGATGAACTCATGGCCCGCCGCCTTGACCTGTTCCTCGAGCAGTGCGGGCAGGTCGCGCAGCATCGCCGGGGTCGTCTGGTAGATGACGCTGATCGTGAAGGTCACGCGGCGCCGGTGGAGGTGCGCGAAATTCGTGATCTCCTTGCCGAGGAGGTTGGTGTTGGAGATGACGAGCAGTTCGCCGTTGACCGAGCGCAGCCGGGTGCTTTTCAATCCAATACGTTCGACCGTCGCGGTGCTGGTGTCATATCTGATCGTTTCGCCGACGCGGAACGGGCGGTCGAAGATGATCGAGAGCGAGGCGAAAAGATCGGAAAAAATGCCCTGTGCGGCAAGACCGATGGCGATGCCGCCGATACCCAGGCCGGCGATCAGGCCGGTGACGTTGACCCCCATATTGTCGAGGATGACGATCGCGGCGATGGCGAAGAGCGCGATGCTGATCAGCAGGCGGATGATGCCCATCGCATTCGACAGCGTTTCGTTATGCCCTTCGGCGGCGCGGCGCTGGATGAGGCCGAGTATGATTTCGCGCCCCCAGATCGCCGCCTGCAGTACCACGGCGATGGTGAAGACTGTCTGGATGGTGCCGAGGATCAGCGCCGGCGGCTGGGCGTAGCCCGCGACCATGCGGACCGCGATGATCGCGAGCACGATCGATTTGGTCTTGTGGATCACCCGGCCGACGATGTCGGTCAGGGTGAATTCGCCCGGCGCCGACTGGGCGCGCTTCAGCGCGAAGGTGCGGATCATCGACAGCAGGAAATAGATGACGAGCCCGACGCCGATCGCGATGCCGATTTGCAGCCAGTGGCTGTTCACCCACGCGATGCTGGCGTCCCACCAGTAACGCAGATCGTCGAGCGGGTTGTTGGCAGGCGCGGCGGGTTTCGCGGCAGCCGTCGTCGCGGCGGCAAGAATGGAGAAGGTCATGGCGGGCCGTTGGCGTCCTCTTGGTCGGTGGTCAGGCGGAGCGGAGCAGCGCCGCCGCATCGGGTGCGCGCTCCAGATAGGTCAAAAAGCCGCGTTCGACACGCGAAAGATATCGGGTCGCGCGGGGGAGGGGGCCGACCGCCGCGGCGAAGTCGGCGCGTTCCAGCGCCGCGGCGAGTATCGCCGGGTGGACATAGGCCTTGCGCGCGACGGCCGGGGTGTTGCCGAGATGGTCGGCGACATGCTGCAAAAGCTGTTTGAGCGTCGGGGGTTCGGCGGCGGCATGGAGATAGGCGAAGGCCTCGACGCTCGCCGACCAGGTACGGAAATGCTTGGCGCTGAAGTCGTCGCCCATCACATCCTGGATATAGGCGTTGACGTCTTCGGAGGCGACCGCGCAAAGGTCGCCGTCATCCTCATATTGAAAGAGATGCTGCCCCGGCAGGTCTTGCAGCCGGCGGACCAGCGTCGTCAGGCTGCGGTCGCTGACGACGACGTCGCGCTTTGCGCCGCCCTTGGCGCGGTAGCGGAGGCGAAGGGTCTTGCCGGTCAGTTTTGCGTGGCGCTGGCGCAGCGTGGTGGCGCCGAAGCTGTTGTTGGCGGCGGCATATTGTTCGTTGCCGACGCGCAGCGCGGCGAGGTCGAGCAGGCGGACGACGGCGCCGACGACGCGCTCGGGGCACAGGGTGCGGCGCGCCAGATCCTGCTCGAGCCGCGCACGGAGCAGCGGCAGGGCATGGCCGAAGGCGGCGCAGCGGTCATATTTGTCGGCGTCCTGCGCGCGGCGGAAATCAGGATGGTAGCGATATTGCTTGCGCCCGCGCGCATCATAGCCGGTCGCGAGGATATGGCCGTTGGCGGCGGGACAGAACCACGCATCCTCATAGGCGGGAGGGAGCGCGATGGCGTTCAGCCGTTTGATTTCGGCGGCGTTGCGGATGATCCTGCCTCTGGCGTCGCGGTAGCGCCAGCCGTCGGCGAGGCGTTCGCGGCCGATGCCGGGCAGGCTGTCGTCGACATGGATCAGGCGCGCGGACATGGGGGGATAGCGCGTTGGCGCGCGCGATGGTTCCCATGCCCGTCATCTCGGCCTTCGCCGGAATGACGATATAAGTGAGGCGCCTAATTTGCTTGCGCGACCGGATGCCGGGTCGGGACCTGTGCCGGGCGGGCGGTCAGCGGGCGCCAGCCGGCCTCGCGTTCGCGGCGGCGCACATAGGTCGACAAGCCCATCTGCAGCGCGAGCATCATGTAGATGAAGGGCTGGAAGGCGATGCCGACGAACAGCGACCCGATGAGATAGGTGATATGGCCGTGCTGGAGCGCGGTGGCGAGCGGCGCGATCCATTGCTCCTCGCCGCGGCGCGTCTTGAGATAGCGCCGCCGCAGCCGTTCCATCTGGATCAGGCCGGTAAGGTGGAGGAGGAGCCAGAGCGTCAGGCCCGGATAGCCCTGTTCGCCGAGCATTTCGAAATAGCTCGAATGATAGGCGCGACCCTTTTCCTCATAGACCGTCGGTTCGGCCTCCTGCGGCTTGAGCGGATCATAGGCGCTCGCCGCCTTTTCGACCCGGACATGGTTCTGCATATAGGCCTCGAACCCGCCGCCGAAGGGATTGTCCTTGGCATATTCCCATGTCCACGCCCACACCGCGACGCGGGTCGAGGCCGACTGGTCGGACTTGTGGTTCTGGATCGTTTCCATCCGCTCGGTGAAGCTTTGCGGCAGGAAGGGGATGGCGGCGAGCGCGAGCAGCCCGGCGCCCGCGACATAGAGGAAGCGGTGCTTGACCGCGCGCAGCGACAGGCCCGCGAGGATGACGAGGCAGACGAGTCCGGTGCGCGCCTGCGTCCCGATCGGCAGCAGCACGCACGCGAAGACGAGGGCGAAACAGAAGAGATTGACGCGCCAGTCGGGCGGGAAAATCGTGCCATGCCTGCGGTACCACAGGATCAGCGGAATGATCGAAATGCCGACCGCCGACATGATCGAGCCTTCGTAGAGGCCGTAATTTTCGTTGAGCAGCAGCTGGAGCGTGCCATAGCCGCCGCCGCCCGCCGCGGTCTTGATACCGCCGGCGATCGCGATCGCCGCCGCCGAGAGCAGCATGACGAGGGTCAGCGCTTCGATCCGCAGCTTGGTGCGCAGCGTGAGAGGCAGGAAGATCGCCCAGACGAGTGCCTTCCACACCCAGCTCCATTTTTCCTGCGCCTCGACCGGGAAATCGGCCTGGATCGTCGTCATCCAGCAATAGAGGAGCAGCGCGAGCAGCAGGAATTGTCGCCCCGACCACCTGGTATCGCGCTTGTCGTCGACCGCGAGCCAGCCGACGATTGCGAGCCCGAAGACGATCAGCGAGATCGGGATCGAGTTGATCAGGAAATAGCTGAGACGTTGCGGCGCGACGATATCGATGTAGCAGAAGCACAGCACGAACAGGAAAGGCTTGCGAAAGCCGAGTCCGATGAAGGCGAACAGAAAGGCGACGAAAGCGATGTCACGCATCGCCGCGCTCTTCCGCGTCCTTGCGGCGCTGCCACAGCATGCGCGGGCTGACTTCGCGGTCGAGGTCGTCGCGGTATAGCAGTCGCCACAGCGCGATTCCCAGCAGGACGTGCGTCAGACCGATGGAGAAATTGTCGACCATGGGCGCACGCCTACGCGATCTGGGTTGACGGCGCGTTAAGGCTTGTATGCCATTGAACGCGGGTCATGACCCGTATCCTCCACGTCCTCGACCACAGCCTGCCCGCGCACAGCGGCTATACCTTCCGCACCCGCGCTCTGATGAAGGCGCAGGTGGCGAAGGGGTGGGAGGTCGCCGGAGTGACCGGGGTGCGCCATCCCGAACCCGGGCCGGACGGCGAGACCGTCGATGGCCTGACCTTCTATCGCACCGCCCCGATCGCGCCGGCGCGCTCGCCGATCCGCGAATGGCGCGAGATCGGGGCGCTCGCGGCGCGGATCGAGGCGCTGGTCGACGAATGGCGGCCCGATCTGCTCCACGCCCATTCGCCGGTGCTCGACGCGATGGCGGCGCTGCGTGTCAGCAAAAGGCGCGGCATTCCGGTGTTGTACGAGATCCGCGCCTTCTGGGAGGATGCGGCGGTCGGCAACGGCACCGGGCGCGAGGGCAGCGCCAAATATTTCCTGACCCGCCAGCTTGAGACGCATGCGGTGAAATCGGCCGATGCGGTCGCGGTGATCTGCGACGGGCTGCGCGGCGATTTGATTGCGCGCGGAGTCGATGCCGGCAAGATCGTCGTGTCGCCGAATGGCGTCGACCTCGAGCTGTTCGGCGACCCGCCGCCGCGCGATGCGGCGCTGGCCGCCACGCTGGGGCTGGGCGACGGCGATGCGGTGATCGGTTTCATCGGCAGTTTCTATGATTACGAAGGCATCGACGACCTGATCGCCGCGATGCCGGCGCTGATCGCGGCGCAGCCGGGCGCCCAATTGCTGCTCGTCGGCGGTGGTCCGATGGAGACGGCGCTGAAGGAACAGGCGGCGGCCTCGCCCGTCGCGAGCCGGATCCACTTCGTCGGCCGGGTGCCGCACGACCAGGTCGAGCGTTATTATTCGCTGATCGATATCCTCGCCTATCCGCGCAAGAAGATGCGGCTGACCGACCTCGTCACCCCGCTGAAGCCGCTCGAGGCGATGGCGCAGGGCAAGCTGGTCGCGGCGTCGGATGTCGGTGGGCACCGCGAGCTGATCGAGGACGGGGTAACCGGGACGCTGTTCGCGCCCGACGACCCGGCGGCGATCGCATCGGCGCTGGCCGGATTGCTCGCATCGCAGGAGAGCTGGGCCGAGCAGCGCCGCGTCGCGCGCGTCTTCGTCGAAAAGCATCGTAACTGGTCGTCAAACATTTTACGTTACGAACCCGTTTACCAGCGACTGCTGCGACGCGATTCCGCATCGCTTGCGGCCTGACGCGGACAGGTTGGGACGATATGGACGACGAACAGGAAAAGTCCGGACACGAAACGCTCGCGGCGCTGTGGCGCGGTGTGCGCCCGACTGTGCCGGCGGTGATCGGTGCCGGGGCGCTGACCTTTTTGTTCGCGGCGGTCATGCCGCTCGCCTGGGTCGCCGGGATCAGCTGGAACCTTTATCTCGATCGCCTGTCGGATTTCTTCTTGCCGCCCGTCGGCAACGCCGGACGCCTTGCGCTGGCGGTCGGCATGGCGACGATCGCCGCGTTGTTCGCGGGACTGGTCGCGCTTCTGGTCGCCAAGCCCTCGGTGCGCGGCAACGACCTGCTCAATCGCCGCGTCTCGGCGCGCGCGAAACGGCAGGCGAAGGTCGAGGCCGAAGCGGCGCTGCCGCGCCGCCGTGCCGACATGCACCCCGACGATGCGCCGCGCCCGCCGATCCGTGCCGGCCGCGACCTGCCCGTGGGTGGGCTGGGGCCGCTGGTCGCGCCCGCGGTCGATGATGGCGACGACGATTTCGACCTGATGCTGACCGATGTCGCGGAGGCCGAGGACGAACTGGTGCTCGCCGACCTCGCGCCGGTCGATTATGACGCCGACGACGCCGATGCGCCCTGGCTGCAACCCGCCGAAATGACGCGTCCGCCGATGCCCGAAACCAGCGACAACAGCCTCGGCGCGATGGTCGCACGGTTCGAGGCGGGGCTCGCGCAGCGTCGAAAAGCGGCCGCGGCGACGCCGGTAGCGCCAGCGTCCGCCGCCAACGAGGATGTCGAGCAACCCGACTTCGCGCTCGAAGCGGCGCTCAGCACGCTGCAGCGCATGACTCGCCGCGCGGTCGGCTAATCCTCCACCGTCAGCACTTCGATCCGCAGATCCGCTCCGTCGTCGGCCATCTCGACGACCAGATCGGCGACGATATGTCCCGGCAGGCGCCATTCGATCGTTTCGAGCCGGGCCTGCAGTAGCGGGCGCAGCACCGCCGCGTCCTCGTCGCCGATCAGGCACGGGAACAGGTGCCGCGCGCCGACGAAATTGGCGCTCGCCCATGGCCGCAGCGTCGAGGCAGCGAGCGACAGCCCGTGCGGCAGTTCGCGCTCGAGCAGACGGCGAAGGCGGCGGTGCGGGCATCCAGGGCGCGGCGGCCGTGCGGGCGACCAGCGCATCATGGCGTTTCTCCCGGATGACGCACCGCGTAGAGGCGCAGGTCCCCGCACGGCGCGACGCGCCCGGCACGATGGTCGGCCCGCCATTTGTTCATGAAATGTTCAACACGGCAGATGATGCGAAGTCCGGCGACGCGGCCTTCGCGCAGATCGGCGACGAGGCGCGGGTCGCGCACCGCCTCGCGGCCGAAGACGCTCGGCGGCATCGCCGATTCGGCCAGAAACGCCTCGATCCGCTGCAACAGGTTTCGCGCCATAAATCCTCCCTGATCGCTCCAACCGTCGGGCGACTCACCCGATAGGATAATTCCTATCTGATGGGTATTTTCCTACTTGTCTAGGATAAATCCTATTGGTAGACACGAAATAGGAAGGAACCGCTCATGGCCAATTTCGGGGATGATCCGCGCGCCGCGCTTGACCGGCTGTTGCGGGAACGGGGCGTCGACTATGCGCGGCTGTCGGAAAAGATCGGACGCAATCCCGCCTATATCCAGCAATATATCAAGCGCGGTTCACCGCGGCGGCTCGCCGAAGAGGACCGGGCGCGCATCGCCGCCTTTCTGGGTGTGCCCGAAGCGATGCTGGGTGGGCCGGTGCATCGCGTCGCCGCGCCGGCGCGGGCGCGCGGGGCCGATATGGTGCTGGTGCCCAAGCTGGCGATCGGCGCTTCGGCGGGGGCGGGAGCGAGCATCGACGGCGAGCCCGTCGAGGGCGAGGTCGCCTTCGATCCCAAATGGCTGCGCGACCTGGGCGCCGATCCGCGCGCGCTCAGCATCATCCGCGTGGAGGGCGATTCGATGGCGCCGACGCTGAACGATGGCGACGACATTTTGGTCGATGGCGGCGACGCCGCGGCGCGGCTGCGCGACGGCATCTATGTGCTGCGCATGGACGATGTGCTGATGGTCAAACGCATCGCACGCGCACCGGGGCCGGGGCGGATTTCGGTGATCAGCGACAATGTCCAGTATCGCAGCTGGGATGCCCTGCCGATGGCGGCGGTGCAACTGGTCGGCCGGGTGGTATGGACCGGGCGGCGGGTGCGGTAGCGGGCGTCTAGTTCGGCGCCGCCATTTCGGCTTCGATCTCATGCTCGAGCACCTCGGCGCGCTGGCACTGTTCTTCCTTGCCGTCGCGGCATTTCTCGGTGGCCTTGTCGCGCTCGCGGGTCAGCTTGCCGAGCCGTTCCTCGCGCTTGCGCAACTCGCGGCCGCGGTTGCGGTCGGCTTCGTCCTGGCTGGTGGTCGACCAGTCGGCGACCTGGCCGACCGCCTTGAACGGGGCGGTGACGATCGTTTTGGCCGTACTGACGCAGCCGCCGAGCAGCGGAGCGGCCAGCAGGAGGAGGAACATCGCACGCATATCGGCATCCTTTCGAACGAGCGGCAGCAATCGCATATCGCGCCGCGGCTGAACAGGGGATTGCGGCGGAAGGAGCACCCGCCAGGTGCTGCTGTCATATCATTGAAACAAATGGTTAAAACTGTCTTTACTATCGCGGGTTAGGTCTGCCGGGCCTCCTCCAGCGTAAAGTCTATCCATGAACCCCGTCGATCTCGCGCTTGCCCCCACCCCCGGCCATTCGGCCGCGATCCGCACCGACGCCCATTTGTCCGAGGTGATCGACCTGTTCCGGCACGAGCCGCAACTGCGCGTCCTCGCGGTGCTCGATGCGCGCGGCCACCCGGTCGGGATCATCCGCGAGCAGCGGGTGCGCGAACTGCTGTTCTGTCCCTACTGGTTCTCGCTGATGCAGAATCCGACGATCGGCGGGTCGATCGTGACGATGACCGAACCCTGCCTGACCGCCGACGTTGCCGAATCGACCGCGACCCTGCTCGCCATCGTCTCGCGCGCGGCCGGCGCCGAGGGGCTGGTGCTGGTGCGCGACGGCCGTTTCGTCGAAACGCTCGACAGCGGCCAGCTTGCCAAACTGGCGATGTTGCGCGAGGTCGAACTGGCGCAGGAACGCAGCGCGCGCGCCGCGCGGGTCGATGCGGCGGGGGACCGGTTCCACGAAGATATCGCCGCGCTCACCGCCGCGCTGTCGCACACTGCACGCCAGGTCGAGGAGGTGGCGCGCGACCTTGCCGAACGCGCGCAGCAGACTGGCCGCGATGCGGTGTCGGTCGCGGGGGCGACCGCGCAGACGCTGACCGGGCTCGGCGAACTCGGCGACCGCGGCCACGCGCTCGCCGCCTCGATGCGGCGGATCGTCGACGACGGCACCCACGCCCGCACCGTCCGCAGCGACGCGCACCGCAAGGTCAAGGCGGCGAGCGAGCGCGCCGCGGCGCTCAAGGCGGCGAGCCTGTCGATCGAACAGATGCTGGCGCTGATCATCGACATGGCGAGCCGTACCAACATGCTGGCGCTCAACGCCGGGATCGAGGCGGCGCACGCCGGCGATGCCGGGCGCGGCTTTGCCGTGGTCGCGTCGGAGGTCAAGACGCTGGCGAAGCAGACGCGCAGCGCGGCGGGCGACATCACCCACTATATCGACCGCATCCGCGACATCGTCGGCCAGGTCACCGAGGGGTTCGACGAGGTCGAAAAGGCGATCGTCGCGAACAACGGCTTTTCCGACGCGGTCGACAAGGCGGTCGACGGGCAGAGCGCGACGACGCTGATGATCGCGAGCTATGTCGAGCAGGCGGTCGCGGCGGGGCGCGAGATCGACACGCGCGTCCAGCACATCGGCCGCGGCGCGACCGCGGTCGGCGACGGTGCGCAGTCGCTCGGCAAATTGTCGGCGGGGTTGACGCAAGCAGCGCAATCGCTGCACCAGCGCGCACGGCACTTCGTCGAGGCGGTCGCCGCCGCCTGATCCGCGCCGGCTCAAGGGCTTGTCGTCGCCGATGGCGATGCTAGGCTGTTTTCTGCGCCAGCCGCGCTCATCGCCGTCGGCGCTGAGGGGAGGGTCATATGAGTAACATGCAAAAGGGCTTGGCCGAATTTATCGGCACCTTCTGGCTTGTATTCGGCGGGTGCGGGAGCGCCGTGCTCGCTGCCGCATTTCCCGACGTCGGCATCGGGCTGCTCGGCGTCTCGCTGGCATTCGGCCTGACCGTGGTCACCATGGCCTATGCGATCGGCCATATTTCGGGCTGCCATCTCAATCCCGCGGTGACCGTGGGCCTGTGGGCGGGCGGCCGGTTCGCGGCGCGCGACATTCCGCTCTATGTGGTGGCGCAGGTGCTCGGCGCGATCGTCGCGGCGTTTCTGCTCTGGCATGTCGCGGAGGGCAATCCGGCCTTCGACCTTGCGACCAAGGGGCTCGCGACGAATGGCTAT
Organism: Sphingopyxis sp. GW821-FHT02C12; assembly: GCF_059421785.1. Classification (NCBI taxonomy): domain Bacteria; kingdom Pseudomonadati; phylum Pseudomonadota; class Alphaproteobacteria; order Sphingomonadales; family Sphingopyxidaceae; genus Sphingopyxis; species Sphingopyxis sp. GW821-FHT02C12. The sequence goes on along the minus strand of NZ_JBWKVQ010000001.1, from coordinate 283,379 downwards.
GAGGCCGGATCGCCCGGTGGCTTTGATCGTACCTCGGCCTTGATCATCGAGATCCTGCTCACGGCCTTTTTCCTGTGGATCATCATGGGGTCGACGGACGGGCGCGCGCCCGCGGGGTTCGCGCCGCTCGCGATCGGGCTGGGGCTGACGCTGATCCACCTGATTTCGATCCCGGTGACCAACACGTCGGTCAATCCGGCGCGGAGCACCGGGCCGGCCCTGGTCGTCGGCGGCCTCGCGCTGCAGCAACTGTGGCTGTTCTGGGTCGCGCCGCTGATCGGCGGCGCGCTCGGCGGATGGCTTTATCGCACCATCGGTGCCGACAGCTTCCCGAAGCCGAATATCGAAGGCAATTGAGGATCGGGCCGGCGGCGGCGTTTCGCCGCCGCCGGTTCTATTTCAAAAGGTCGATCGCAAAGGCGCGGACCTCGTCGGCGATGTCGGGCCGTTCGAGCGCGACCGCGAGATTGGCCTGGATGTAGCCGGCCTTCGACCCGCAGTCGTAGCGCGCGCCGTCGAAGGTCACGGCGTGGAACGGCTGTTTGCCGATCATCGTCGCCATTGCATCGGTGAGCTGGATTTCGCCGCCCGCGCCCTTTTCCTGCGCCGCGAGGACTTTCATCACTTCGGGCTGGAGGATGTAGCGGCCCGAGATGATCAGGTTCGACGGCGCGTCGGCGATCGCGGGCTTTTCGACGAGACCCAGCACTTCGGTCATCGCGCCGTCCTGCGTCCCTGGCGCGATCACGCCATAGCTCGACACCTGTTCGTGCGGCACTTCGAGCACCGAGAGCAGGTTGCCGCCGACGCGGTGGTAGGCGTCGACCATCTGCTTCATGCAGCCCGGCGTGCCGTGCATGAATTCGTCGGGCAGGAAGATGGCGAAAGGTTCGTCGCCGACGATGTCGCGCGCGCACCAGATCGCATGGCCGAGGCCCAGCGGTTCCTGTTGGCGGACATAGGCACAATTGCCGGGGCCGAGGCGCGTCGGTTCGAGCACCGACAGGTCCTTGCCGCGTTCGGACATCGTCTTTTCGAGTTCGAAGGCGATGTCGAAATGATCCTCGATCGCGCTCTTGCCGCGCCCGGTGACGAAGATCATCTGCTCGATCCCCGCCTCGCGCGCTTCGTCGACCGCATATTGGATCAGCGGTCGGTCGACGACGGGGAGCATTTCCTTGGGGATCGCCTTGGTCGCCGGCAGGAAGCGGGTGCCGAGGCCGGCGACGGGGAATACGGCTTTGCGGATCGGTTTCATGGGCGCGGGCTTAGCGGCGAAGCTTGGCCAAGGAAAGCGGGGCCTATTGCGGCCAGACGATCACGACGACACGGCGATTGTCCTGGCGGCCTTCGGCGGTGGCATTGCTCGACAGGGGCAGCGCCTCGCCGCGGCCGATGACCTGGTCGGGAGCCAGCGACATGCCATTCGCCTGCATCGGCGCGGCCACCGCCTGTGCGCGGGCCTGCGACAGCTTGAGATTATAGGCGCTGCTGCCGACCGAATCGGTGTGGCCCTCGACGCGTGCGGAGGTGATCCCCACCGCCGAGAGGCGTGCGGCGATCTTTGAAATGGTTTCGATCTGATCGGGCTTCAGATTGCTTTCGTCGGTCGCGAACAACAGCCGCTCGGGCAGGGTAAGCGTCCAGCCGGCATCGGTCTCGACGAAACCTTCGGCTTTGAGTGCGGCGACCTGCGCGGCGTTGAAGCCGGTGGGCTGGGGGACGCTCTGACAGGCGGCGAGTGCCGCCGCGATGAACAGGAATGACAGCACGCGTAAGGGACGGCGAAGGGCATGGATCACGGCATCAACTCGCTTCATTGGGGGGATCAAGGGCGGGTTCGGTTGGATAGTTTGTCGGCGTACATGGCGGCGTCGGCAACGGTGAGGAGCGCGGCGGCATCGGTTGCTTCGTCGGGAAAGACCGCGACGCCGACACTCGCCGTCGGGCGATAAAGGGCGTTGCCCGGCAGCGTCACCGGCTGCGAGATGCTGATGCGAATCCGATCGGCGAGCGCCGATGGCTCCATCGCGGCATCGAGCGGATCGACGAGGACGACAAATTCGTCGCCGCCGATCCGCGCCGCGAAGTCGCCGTCGCGCAACGTCGCGCCGATCCGGTTCGATAGCGCGACGAGTACGGCGTCGCCCGCCGCGTGGCCGAAGCGGTCGTTGGCGGCCTTGAAATTGTCGGCGTCGATGAAGAGCAGGGCAAGGCGGCTGCCTTGTTGCTGCGCCTTCCCGATGCGCTGCGCCAGTTGTTCGTCGAAGGCGGCGCGATTGGGCAGTTCGGTCAGCGCGTCGTGCGAGGCGCGGTGTGCAAGCATCGCGCGTTCGCTTTCCATGCTGCCCTGCCAGCCCTGCAGTTCGTCGAGCAGCGCGTTGATGTCGCCGCCCAGCCGGTCGAGTTCGGTGATGCCGAGCGACTGAACGCGTTTGTCGAACCGGCGATGGAGGCGCACGTCATGGGCGACCGTGGCGATCTCGTTCAGCGGCTTGACCAGTTCGTACTCGAAGCGCCGCGCCATGGCGATCGTGCCGAGCGCGGTGACGATCAGGCAGGCGAGCCCGGCGAGCAGCCCGATGCGGACATAGTCGATCAGCGTCGAGGAATCGCCCCACACCTGGATTGTGCCGATGGCCGATCCGTTTCGGCGGATCGTCACGGCAACGGGTTCGGGGAAGAAGACGCGGGTCAGCAACGGCGCCGGGTCCTCCGACGGCGACACCCATTCGGCGAGTGGCCGGCCGCGGTCGTCGAGCACCCGCAGCCTGGCGATGCCGGGAATTTGCATCAGGGGCGCGAGCCCTTCGCGCGCCGCGGCGGCATCGTTGAACACCAGCGCGGGTTCGACGCCATAGGCGCCGAGTTGCGCCGCGAGTTCGATATTGCGATCGGCATAGCCGCGCATCGCGGTGATGCCCGACAGCAGGATCGTCAGCCCCGACAGCGCGACCGCGAACAAGGTGACGCCGAAATGGAAGCGCGACAGCAGTTTTTGCAAGCTGGTACGAACGAGCGGGCGGCGCGTCATGGCGTGCCTCCGTCGGCGTGGCCGATCTTGAGCACGCGCGGATCGACGCGCAAGGGGCCGCGGCCGATCGAATCGAGATTGACCGAGAAGCTCAGTCCCGCCGGTTTTTCGGCGAGGCAGAACATCGCGCCATAGAGGCAGGCGGGGTCGTCGTCGCTGATCGTCAGCACCGGGCGGCCGCGCACCCAGCCGATCAGGCGCTGGCGGTCGGCGATTGGCAATCGTCCGAGGAACAGGATGTCGCAATCGCCGTTGCTTATCACCGCGCCGGGGGTGGTGCGGCGGACCGTGATTCGCGGGCCGTTGCCGGGCAGGTCGGGGGCGACCCGGGCTGTCAGTTGCGGGGTGCCGACGAGGCAAAAGGTGCGGTGGCTCTCGGCCGGTCCCGGCCAGCGCGCATAGGTGATGATGCCGCCGGTCATCCGGTTGACCGCATTGGTCATTCCGTCGATGCCGTCTTCGACGATCGTCTGGCTGGCGGCCTGAACCGACATCTGCGGCGTCGACCAGATCGCGCCGATCAGGAACAATGATGCCAGCACGCTTTTTTGCGACCCCCAACGCGCACGAGCCAACCTGCCCGAATGTGGCCGCGTCCGCTAGCCGAAACGGCAGGCAAGTCAATGACAAGTCACGTCATGCGGCCATTATGCAACACCCGTCGCACCGGCCATTCTGCCTAGTCGGTGCGCAGCCGGTCGGCGAAGCCCTTGCGCAGCTTGGCGAGCTTGGGCGGGATCACCGCCATGCAATAGGGATTGCGCTGGCCTTCGCTGTCCCAGTAATTCTGGTGATAGTCCTCGGCCGGGTACCAGGTCGCGGGTGGTTCGATCGTGGTCACGATCGGCGCCGTCTGGTCGCTTTGGGCGCGGTCGATCGCGGCGCGCGCGGAATCGCCCTGCGCCGCGTCGAGCGGGAACAGCGCGCTGCGATATTGGGTGCCGATGTCGTTGCCCTGGCGGTTGAGCGTCGTCGGATCGTGCGTCGCGAAATGGACGTCGAGCAGGTCGCCATAGGAGATGACGGCGGGGTCGAAGGTGATGCGGATCGCTTCGGCATGGCCGGTGTCGCCGCCACACACCTGCTTGTAGGTGGGATCGACGACATGGCCGCCGATATAGCCGCTTTCGACCTTGTCGACGCCCGCAAGGCCCCGAAACACCGCTTCGGTGCACCAGAAGCAGCCTCCGGCAAAAATCGCGGTTTCGTGGGTCATGGCGGTAATCCTTGTCGGGAGCGGGGATGGCCTCAAAATAGGAATGCGCCGCGCAATTCCAAGGGCCGCGCGGCGGGGTCGGCGGCGCGCGCGGTTCGCATGGCCGCAATTTCGGCGTCGATCGCGGCGATCCGTTCCTTGCGCGGCGGGTGGCTGGCGGCGCGGACCAGCGGCTTTTTGTGCCGGTTCCAGAAACGGATCGCGGCGGCGGGATCATAGCCCGCATCCGCCATAAGCCACACCGACAGCCGGTCGGCTTCCAGTTCGGTCTGGCGTACGCGGTCGATCGACCGGTCGTCCGCCAGCCGTTCGCGATGGCGCAGGATGTTATGCGCCAGTTCGTGCGCGACCACTGCCGCCATTTCCTGATCGTCGGCGATCGAGCGCGCGAGGCCGAGCGTCAGGCGGACGAGCCTGCCGTTCGCGGCGGCCTGCGGCCCGGACCGCTCAATCCGGAAACTGCTCGCGCAGCCGGGGGCGGGGGCGATCGGATGCACGACCCCGGCGCCATCGGTGACGGTCAGCGCGGCGGTGGACTCGAGCGCGTCGAGCATCACGACGATCGCATCGATCCGCATCGTCGGCCCGGCGCCGAGTGTCGGTACCGGCTGGCCGTTGATCGCGGCGATCGTCGCGCCGCGTACAAGTCCGGCGCGGGCGGCGGGCGTATCGGGGGCGAGCGCGGCGATGAACGGGCCGTCGCCGGTCGTGCCATAGGTGGCCGCGGCGGACGCCCGGTCGCGCTGGTCGAACCGCCGCGCGTCGCTGAGCAACCAGCCCGGCTGCGGCACGGTGTCGGGGCACCAGTGCGCGCTGCCCGTGGTCAGCCGATAGGCGATTGCCGCCAGTCGCGCTTCCTGCGCGGCGAGCGCGGCGGAGTCCGTCGACGCGCCGCGCGCCGCGCCGGGCGCGAGCATCGCCGCGGCGGCGAGCAGGGACAGGGCGGAGGAGCGCATCGCCGTCTGATACCGACCGGTTGGCCCGCCGGCCATGATTTTCGTCGCCCCCTTGCCTAAGTCGGGGCGAGCGACGATAGGGCGGCGATGGCGAATAATCCTGTTTCGACCGCCCCCCCCGGACCCCGGCCCGCCGCGCTCGCGCGTTGGCTCTGGGGCGTGGCACTGCTGGTCATCCTAGTCGTGGCCGTCGGCGGTATTACCCGCCTGACCGAATCGGGCCTGTCGATCACCGAATGGAAGCCGGTGTCGGGCGTGCTGCCGCCGCTGAACGAAGCGGGCTGGCAGGAAGAGTTCCACAAATATCAGCAGATCCCCGAATATAAGGAGATCAATGTCGGTATGTCGCTCGCGGCGTTCAAGGCGATCTTCTTCTGGGAATGGCTGCACCGCGTCCTCGGTCGGCTCGTCGGCGGCGCGATGCTCGTCCCGCTGATCTGGTTCGCGGCGCGGCGCGCGATCCCGGCCGGCTACGGCTGGCGCCTGTTCGCCTTGACCTCGCTGGTCGGGCTGCAGGGTGCGATCGGGTGGTGGATGGTTGCTTCGGGCCTCGAATATCGCACCGACGTCAGCCATTTCCGCCTCGCGACCCATTTGCTCACCGCGCTGTTCCTGCTGGCGGGTCTGGTATGGACTGCGCGCGATTTGACGGCACTGGCGCGTGATCCGGCCGCCCGGCCGGCGCGGTTGACCGGCGCGGCGATCGCGGTGATCGCGATCCTTTTCGTCCAGTTGCTGCTTGGCGCCTGGGTTGCCGGGCTCAACGCCGGGCAGGTGGCGAACACCTGGCCGGCGATGAACGATCATTTCGTCCCCGAGGGCATCGACTGGTCGGACGGCGCGTGGATGGCGCTGACCAACGATCCCTTCCTGCTCCATTTCCTCCACCGCTGGTGGTCGTGGGTCGCGGCGCTGGCGCTGCTCTGGCTTGCTCGCACGCTCGCGCGGCGTGGCGCGACGGGCGTGGCGACGATGCTGGTCGCGGTGGTCGCCGCGCAGATGATGCTCGGCATCCTGACCGTGCTGACCGGCGTGTCGCTGTGGATCGCGGTGCTGCACCAGGTGACCGGCGCGATCCTGGTCGCGACGGCGGCGGCCGGGCTTCACCGGCTGGGCCGCGCCGCCGCATGATCGGCGCGGGCGTCTGGGCGGGGGCGTTTCTGCTGCTCGCCGCGCCCGAGACTGCAGTCGCAACCGTGGAGCAGCCCGCGTCGATGGCGGTGCGCGAACAGCGCTTCGCGCCGCCAGTCGGACAGCCGATGGCGTATCGCGTCACGACGCGGCGGATCAGCCGCAACGGAACGCTGATCAGCTTTTCGCTCGTTTATGCGCTCGAATGGCAAAGCGCGGGGCGCGGCTACCGGCTCGACGCGGTGCTGCGGCGGATCGAATCCGACGCGCGGCCCGAACTCGTCCGGGCGCTGACCGGGCTGGTCGAGCCGCTGGTCGGCGAGACGCTGACCTATCTGGTCGATGCCGATGGGCGCAAGGTCGCGCTCGCCGATCCCGATAGTTTGTGGGCGCGCGTTGCCGGGCGGACGCAGGGACTGGCGGCGGGCGCCGAGGCACCCGAGGCGCAGCAGGTGGCGGCCCTGCTTGCCTCGCTGCCCGAAACCGAGCGTGAGAAGCTGGTCACCGCCGACATCCGCGCGCTGATCGCACCCGCCAATGCAGCGATCCCGACCACTGATAATGGCGATGCGTCGGTATCGATCCAGCAAGACGACGCGCGGCTTATTGTCGCCAAGGTCGAAAAGGGCGAGGTGACGGCTGGCGCCGCGCCGCTCGACATCGACACATTATGGACGGTCGATACGGACACCGGACTCATCCTGCGCGAACAGCGGCAGAGCTGGGTGGGCGAGCCTGGAAGCGCCGCGCGGACTCTCGTCGAAGAGCGGATTCGCGCGCTGACGCCGGGCGATCCGGGGTAGTGCTGACTTAGAAGGTATTATTTTACCCGTCAGCAAAGCCGCTCCTTGCTTGACTTTCGGCGCAGTTATCGCCATTGGCCCGCTCCGAAGCGCCGCGATGTCCCGCTCGGGACGTGCGGCGCGGTTTGTTTCGGGCGGGTCCTCTCGCCCTCGTCCATGTCTTAAGGAGGTCGCCATGATGAAGGCGCTGACCAAGACGACCGTATCGGCGAACGCCGCAACGGTCGAAAAGAAATGGGTGCTGATCGACGCCGACGGCCTGGTTGTGGGCCGCGTCGCATCGATCATCGCCAATATCCTGCGCGGCAAGCACAAGCCGAGCTTTACCCCGCACGTCGATTGCGGTGACAATGTCATCGTCATCAACGCCGAGAAGGTGAAGTTCACCGGCAAGAAGTTGCAAGACAAGCGCTATTACAAGCACACCGGCTATGCCGGCGGCATCAAGGAAACCAGCCCCGCCAAGATCCTGGAAGGCCGTTTTCCCGAGCGCGTGCTCGAAAAGGCGATCGAACGCATGATCCCGCGCGGCCCGCTCGGCCGCCAGCAGATGCGCAACCTGCGCGTCTTCGCCGGCACCGACCATCCGCATGCCGGGCAGAACCCCGAAGTGATCGACGTCGCTTCGATGAACCGCAAGAACAAGGTGGGTGCATAATGGCCGACGAACAGACCATGACCGATCTCAAGGATCTCGGCGGCGCCGTTGAAGGCACCGTTGCCGCCCCGACCAGCAATGCGCCGCTGCGTGAAAAGCAGGTCGACAAGCAGGGCCGTTCCTACGCGACCGGCCGCCGCAAGGACGCCGTCGCCCGCGTGTGGCTGAAGCCCGGCACCGGCAAGATCACGATCAACGGCCGCGACCAGGAAGTGTATTTCGCACGTCCGACGCTGCGCCTCGTCATCAACCAGCCGTTCGGCCTCGCCGATCGCATTGGCAGCTATGACATCGTCGCTACCGTCAAGGGTGGCGGTCTGTCGGGCCAGGCGGGCGCCGTGTTGCACGGCATCTCGCAGGCGCTGACCCGTTTCGAACCCGCACTGCGCGGCATCGTGAAGTCCGCTGGTTTCCTGACCCGCGACAGCCGCACGGTCGAGCGCAAGAAGTACGGTAAGGCCAAGGCCCGCCGCAGCTTCCAGTTCTCGAAGCGCTAACGAATTTTCCGTCGACGGACGGAGAAGGGAAGGGCGGTCCGGCAACGGGCCGCCCTTTTTCTTTGGACGCGGGCACCCGGCGATCCAACAACGCATCGGTTGAGATAGGCGCGCCGCCCGCGCACGCGGTTGTAAAATATTGTTGCATGCGCCGGCACCAGCTTGACTATGCGATATAATCCTGTCCGACCGGGCGCTTCCATCGGGAGAATTTTCATGCACCGTCTTTTGGTCCGCTGGCACATGCTGGTCGCCGCTTTCCTCTTTCCCGCCATTCTCCTCTACCTGCTGACGGGAGCGCTCTACACCTGGGGTGCAAAGGGCGACTATGTGACGAGCGACCATGTGGTGACGCTGTCGGCACCGCTGACCGACGACAAGGCGGCGCTGCAGGCGATCGTCGTGAGGGAACTCGCCAAGCAGGACGTTGCGCCTCCGACCGGTGGGGCGACGGTCAAGCCGGTCGGCGACAGTTTCCAGCTCGACTGGACCGGCTCGCGGCGCGACGTGACGCTCGAGCCCGGCGAAACCGCGGCCACGGCCAAGCTGATCGTCAAGGAAACGAACTGGCACCGCTTCTTCGTTCAGTTGCACAAGGCGAAGGGCGGGACGCCGTTCAAGATCTATGCCGCGATCCTGGCGCTCGGGCTGTTCTTCCTCGTGACCTCGGGGCTGATCGTGGCGCTCAAGGTGCCGAACATGCGGCGCGGCGCCATGGTCGCTTCGGCCGTCGGATTGGCGGCGTTCGCCGGGATCGCGGCGGTCAGTTAGCGTTCTCGCGCAGCGACTGAAGCGGGTGGTCTGGCGACGCGCCGCCCTCTTTCTTGGTCTCGATGCTCGTGGCGATCCGTCGCGCGGCATCGGCGAAAGGCATCAGTACCGCGCCGGTGAGCCCGTGCGGATCATAGGCGATGCCATCGACGCCGAAGCGCAGCCTTTCGCGCTTCGCGGCGGGCAGGTGGAGCGTCCCGAAGATCCGGTCGAAGATCGCAAGCGTCGATCCGAAATTGCGGTCGTGATGCCGTTCCTCGACCGAATGGTGGATCTGGTGGTGCGCCGGGCTGAGCAGCCAGCGGCCCGCGCCACCGGGCAGGCTGATCCACAGGTGTGAATGCTGAAGATAGGTGAAGATTATGGTGGCGAGGAAGGTGAGGGCATTGGCGCCGTGGATGAGGAATCCGCCGCCGACGCGCCCGAAGGCGAAATGAACGAGCGCCATGGCGATGCCTGCGGATGCGGCGGCCATGTTGAAGAACAGGATCGTGTCGACCGGATGGACCCGGAAATTGGTAAGCGGCGTCAGCGATTCGGCGGTGTGATGCACCTTGTGGAATTCCCACATCCAGCCAACGCGGTGGCTGAGGCTGTGGTTGAGCCAATATGCGAATTCATAGGCCGTGAAGAGCATCAGGGTCATGACGGTGCCGGCGACCCACGCCGGCGCGGCGATCGGCGCGGGCGATCCGAACAGCATATGGAGGCCGCGTAGCATATGGCCCGCGAACCATTCGCCGGACCAGAGCGCCCAACCCAGTGCACTTGCCGAGAACAGCACGCCGAAGAGGAACCAGGCAATATCGGCGCGGCCCGATGGGCTGCGCACGATCCGTGCGGGCAGGAGCGCGCGCAACAGGACCTTCGTGCGCACCGGGCGTGACCGGCCGCGCGGGATCGCGAAACGGAGCATCAGCGCGAGCGCGAGCAGGGCCGCCGCAAGCGTCAGTGCGTGGGGCGCCCATGACGACAGGGTCGCTGCGATGTCCGGTTGTTCGCCCATTGCCTCCGTCTTAGGGGGGGATGGTAAATGGCGACCTAACGGGGACTTTTCGCGTCAAAGCAGATCGAGACTGCCGAGCGCCAGCGCCTGCCGCGCCGGGCGTTCGGCCATCACCGCGAACATTTCGTCGCCGCGCGTCGTGCGCTCGACGCTCATCGACGCGAAGACCGCCATGAAATAACCGCTGAGCGCGCCGAGACGATAGTCGGTCCATAGTGCATCCGCGTCGGGATCGACGCCTTCGGCTTTCAACGCCGCGATCCAATGGTCGAACGCCGGGCGGTCGGCGGCGGCGCGCTCGAACGGGTCGGCGATGCTGGTGCCGACGAGGTAGGCGAGGTCGGTGGCGCCGCTGCCGCGCCCCAGCGTCTGCCAGTCGACGAGCCAGCATGCGTTCCCGTCCGGACTGAAAAGGATGTTGTCGATCCGGAGGTCGCCATGGGCGAGGCTGCGCGCCGCGGGTTCGCGGGACAAATAGGCGTCGAGCCGGTCGACGATCCCCGCACCGAGATCGAGCACCTCGGGCGCCAGGCGTTCGGCATAACGCTCGCGAAAGCCGAGATAGAGCTGCGGAAACATCGCGCGAATCAGGCCGCTATTGTCGCGCGCGAGCCAGGACATGTCGGCGAGGCCAGGATCGTTCCACAGATGGGCGTGGAGCTTCGCCACTGCATTGATGCAGGGCACCAGCCCCGCGAGGTCGCGGCCGGCGAGCTGGTCGCCCTGCGCTGCGGGGGCGAGGTCGGAGAGGAGCAGGACGAATTCGACCTCGTCATCCTCGATCGCGTGGAAATAGCAGGCGGGCGCCGGCACGCCGCTGGTCGCGGCGAGGTCGCGGTACCAACTCACCTCCTTGATATAGGTGCCGGTCAGCTTGGCGATGTTGCGGCTCGCCTCGTCGTGGCTCGGGCATTTGGCGATGATCGTTGCCGGCGCGTCGACCCCGTCGGCCCAGTCGAGCGTCAGGCGAAAGCTGTCGCACATCTGCCCGGTGCCGACCTTGCTCGCGGTAAAGCCGCGCAGCGCGCCCGGGGCCTGCCCCAATTTCTCCGCGATCCATGCGGGCGACATCGCCTCCGGTGAAGTCGGGAAGCTCATGCGGCGGGGTCCATCAGGCCGGAGAGGCCGGTCGGGGTGTGCGGGCCGACAAAGAGCTGTTCGAGGACACCGACCCCGCGATGCGTGGTGCTGCCGTCGACGAGTTCGGCGGTGACGAGCGCCTGGATATGCATCGCGAGCGGATTGCCCCAGCCGCGCTCGCCCTCTGCCATGCTGTCGTGCGCGACGGCAAGATCGGGGCCGTGGTCGAACCCATGACCCCAGACGGGATGGGTGTAGCCGAGGCCGCTCATCGCGAAGACCGGGCCGGTCGGCGACAGCGTCAGCGACCGCCCGCCGCCGAGCTCGGTGCGCTGCGCGGCGACGCGGCGGCTACCCCCCTGCCAGTCGAGCGCAAAGGTGGCGGCGTCGAAATGCGTCTCCGACCCATTGTCGCCGACGATCACCGCGCGGCGGTTCCATGGGTTGCCTTCGCCATCGTCATTGCTGTGGAAGAACAGCGAGGCATGGTCGAAATTGCACGGCGTCCACAGCCAGAAGAACTGGTTGAAATTGCCCTGCGGCGGCGGTTGCGGTTCGCCCGCGCCGACCGGGCGGATGCCCCAGCTGCGGTCGCGGGTGCCGGTCCAGCCGTCGCCGACGGCGACGCGCTGGCCATCGACCGACAGCCAGCCGGCCCAGCGGCCGTTCTGCGTCATGCGCGTATAGTCCATGAACAGGCGGGTGCCGTTGCGGCGGATGAAACGCGGTTCCTCGATCGGGAAATGGCGGCCGGTGAAGGTCATTTCGGCGGCGAGCGGGCCGTCATTGGGTGCGATGCTCAGCGTGACGCGTTCGAGCGGCGCGTCGATCAAAATTGCGATCGGTCCGACCGAAAGATCGAGCCGCTCGCCCGACGACCGCCGGCTGGCGCGGAGGTTGTGCTGGACGCCGTCGACGACGACGCAAAAGGCGGCGTCGACGATGCCGAGCTGCGGATAGAAACCCATGGCGGCGGCGAAAAAGACCGATCCGTCGGGGCTGTAGCCGTTGAAGAAATAGCGGTCGTAGAAATTGCGATCGGTGCCCGCGAAGGCCACCGGCTCGCATGTCTGGTGCAGCGGAAAATCATCGCCTTTGGTCAGCATGGTTCATCCTCATCCCGTTTTTTGTTGCAACCTATCGCGGCGCCTGCGGGATGGGAAGGGGCTGGTTTAGGTCTTAAGGACACAAAGGACACGGACGGACGCGTCCGAACTGTCTCCTTTGTCGCTTTAAGCCGGTAATATGGGCCGGGCTTGAAACCTGCATTCGACGAGGCAAGCGACATGGCCATCCCGAAGAATAGATCATGGCGATGTTTTTTAGGAAAGCGGTTTTTGCGGCATCGGGCGATGGCGGGTTTCGGGCGGGAAGCGGACATGAAATCCTCCCTGTGGCGAAGCCATGGGGAGGGGGACCGCGCCCGAAGGGCGTGGTGGAGGGACCGAAAGCTTGCGCGACGCCTGACGGCGTCGGCCCCTCCGTCAGCGGCTTCGCCGCTGCCACCTCCCCATCGCTGCGCGACAGGGAGGATTTAAGCAACGTCCGCTTCCCACCCCAAAACCAACGGTCGGGGTCGCTCTTCAATGCACCGGGGGATCGACCGGCGGCACAGCGCCGACGGGGGCGACCGGTTCGGCCGGGTCGCGCGGTGGCAGGGCGTCGGGCGGGACGTCGTCGATCTGCATGTCGGGGGTGGGTATTTTTTCGAGGTTGCGCACGCGCACGCCGATGGTCCCGTCCGCGATGGTCAGCTCGTTGAAGCTCGGCGGCGTCGAACGGATGCGCTGCGACAGGGTGCCGGCGCCGATCATGCGGATCGGGCCGTCGGGGGTCTCGCGCACCAGGTCGAAGGCGTCGTGGACATGGCCGGTGAGCACCGCCGCGACCCCGCGCGAGGCGAGCGCACGGAGCGCGGTCTCGCCGCCGCGGGTCAGCGCGCGGCCGCGGGTGCCTGCCTCGACCAGCGGATGGTGCGCGGTGACGAAGGGGGTCGTGCCGCGGGGCAGCGCATCGATCGCCGCCATCGTCTTGTCGAGCGCGCTGCGCGTCACCCAGCCCTTCGACCAGTCGAGCCGCCACTGCGCGCGCGCGGTGGTCTTGAGCGGAACGACCGCGACGCCTTCGAGCTCAAGTTCGCGTTCGACGAGCCGCTCGATGCGGCGGATGCGGGCATAGGGCCAGAAAAAGCGCGCGAACGGATTGAAATAGGGCAGGTCGTGATTGCCGACTTCGACGGTCACCGGCACGTCGAGCCGTTCGATCCAGTCGCAGGCGGCGGCGAATTCGCGGGACCGTGCGCGCATCGTCAGATCGCCGGTGACCAGCACCGCATCGGGCCGTTCCGATTTCACGCAATCGGCGAACCAGGCGAGCGCCGCGCGATCCTCGAGCCCGAAATGCAGGTCGCTGATGTGGAACAGGCGCGTCATGCGGTGGTGAGGAAATCGACCGCGCTCATCCCGAGCGTGAAGCGCGCGGGGGAGGGTATTTCGCTGAGCTCACCGTCATATTCGAGGCTGATCGGAGCTGCGCTTTCGAGCAGGATCGTCTCGGCGGTCGCGATCGGCTCGCTGGGGCCGTCGCGGAAATCGCCGCCGAGCCAGGCGAGTCCGTGACGCAGCACGTCGCCGGTGCCCTCGGTTAAGATGCCGTCGGCGGCGATGCCCTTTTCGGTCGGGGTCAGAATGACGGCCGGATAGGTCTTGGTGTGCCCCACGACGCCGACCCCGGGGGCGTTAAGCATCGTGTCGAGCGCTTCGGGCGCGGCGCGGCTGGCCTCGATCACGCCGTCCTGCCGCATCGTTTCGCGCACCGTGGCCCAGCGCGTCGCGGGTCCCGCGACGACGGTAATGAAAGCTTGCTTGGTCGCCGAGCGGATGATCGGGATCGGTCGCCGGCGCCCTTTGCCGACGAGCGCGTCGGCAAGGATCTCGGGCGCGGGGCGGTCGCCGTGCAATTGCTTCGAAAGCAGGTTCAGCGTGCCGCCGGGTAGCGGCAGGATCGCGCCACGCCATCCCTCGACCTGCGCCGCGGCGGCGTTGATCGTGCCGTCGCCGGTCCACACGAGCAGCAGGTCGATATCTTGCGCGCGCAGCATCCGCGCATCGGGCAGCGAGGCATCGGGCAGCGCGAAGGTCGCGGCGAGCGGCGCGCCGGCGGCGCAGCAGGCCTCTTCGATCGCGGCGCGCATTGTTTCGTCGTGGCTGCCGCTCCGGGTGTTGCAGACGAGGGCGGGGCGGGTGAAGGCTTTGGTCATCGGCCATCCTACGCACGAACGCGCAAAAGGTCGCGGCGGTGTTGGGCGCTTGTTCGGCGACGCCCGCCCTTGTAGGGCGCGGGACGGCCCGACGTGCGGCTTGGTGGAGAGCGGGCCTATGTCGGGTGAGCCAGTCAAGGGACAGCGGCGGTTGATCAAGATTCTGATAGTGGTGGGCCTGTTGGTCCTGCTGTTCGGCGGTGGCACGCGGCTGATCGTTGGCGGCGGCGCGAAGTCGCTCAACCTCGGCGACAAGCTGCTTGGCGACGGCGATGGCGCGACGTTGCAGGTCGCGGCCCAGCCTTACGGCAGTGGCGAGCGCAACAAGCTCAACATCTGGGTGCCGACCGGAACGAAGAAGAGCGACCGGCTGCCGGTGATCGTCTGGCTCTATGGCGGCGGCTGGTACAGCGGCCAGCGCGACGATTATGGCTTTGCCGGGCGGGCGTTCGCGAAGCAGGGCTTCATCGTCGTCATTCCCGATTACCGGATCGTGCCCGAGGGGCATTGGCCCGACTTCCTGCGGGACAGTGCGGCGGCGGTGGCGTGGACCGAGAAGCACATCGGCGACTATGGCGGCGACGCGGGCCGGATCGCGCTGTCGGGGCATTCGGCGGGCGCCTATAATGCGGTGATGCTGGCGCTCGACCCGCAATGGATGAAGGCGGCGGGCAGCGACGCGTCGCATATTCGCGGCGTCGCGGCGCTCGCCGGACCCTATGATTTCCTCCCCTTCGAGAAGGGTGGTCGCGCCGATGTCGCGATGGGCGACATCCGTCCCGCCGAGCGCACCCAGCCGATCGCCTTCGTCCGCGCCGATGCGCCGCCCTTGTGGCTCGGCCATGGCACCGCCGATACCGTCGTGCGCGTGCGCAACAGCCAGCATCTGGCGGCGGCGATGGAGAAGGTCGGCGGATCGGCGGAGCTTCGGACCTATGACGGACTGAGCCACAACGACCTCGTCATGGCGCTCACCGGGCCGCTGTCGTACAAGGGACCGATCCTGGCCGAGGCGACCGATTTCCTGCGCGGCGCGACCGCGCGGCGGGTGACGGCGGCGCAATGACCATCAAGATTCCGGCGATCGTGATGGCGGGCAGCCGGCCCGGCCCCGACCCGCTGCTCAGCGGCACGGGGGTGTCGACCAAGGCATTGCTGCCGATCGCGGGGCAGGCGATGCTGGTGCATGTCGTGCGGGCGCTGCGCGCGTCGCCGCTGGTCGGGCCGATCACCATCCTGGCGCAGAACAGCGCCGAACTCGCCGCCGAGCCGGGGCTGGCGGGGCTCGCCGACCTGCATTTTTCGGATTCGGGGCAGGGGATCAGCAGCTCGCTCGCCGCGGCATTGCCGCCCGGCGACGATCCGCTGCTGGTGACGACCGCCGACAATGTGTTGCTGACGCCCGCGATGATCGCCGAGTTCCTCGATGGCGCCGAAGGCAGCGACGTCGCGGTGGCGATGGTCGAGCGCGCGGTGCTGCTCGCGCGCTATCCCGAATCGAAGCGGACCTGGCTCAAGTTCCGCGGCGGCTGTTGGTCGGGGGCGAACATGTTCCGGCTGCGCGGGCGGCGGGTCTTGCCGCTGCTCGATTTCTGGGGCCGGATCGAGCGCGACCGGAAAAAGGGGTTGAAGATCATTGCGGCGTTCGGTCCGTGGTTGCTGATCGGCGCGCTGCTGCGGCTGTTCACGATCCAGCAGGGGGTGGCGCGCGCGGGGCTGCGCTTCGGGCTGAAGGCGACGGTGGTGCCGATGAGCGACCCCGAGGCGTGCATCGATGCCGACAAGCCGGTCGATATCGAGCTGATCGAGAAGATCATGGCGGGGCGAGTGTAAACGACCTGACGTTCCAACATCTCGTCATTGCGAGCGAAGCGAAGCAATCCAGGGCGGTTTACGCGGACTCTGGATTGCCGCGTCGCTTCGCTCCTCGCAATGACGAAGGGGGAGTTTCAGGCCTCGGCCAACGCCTTGTCCACCGCAGCAATCGCGATCGCCAGTTCCTCCGTATAAGGAATCGTCGCGTCGATATCGACAATCGGCGCGCCATTGAACGTCAGCAGCGGCACCGTTTCGACCTTGCGCTTGATCAGCGCGCGGTCGTGGTCGGGCTTGCGCAGCATCACCGTGTCGACATCGACGTGCAGGCGGACGACGAGGGTCGGCTTGTACACCGCCATCTCGGCATAAAGCGCGCGCTCCTCGGCCTGCATCGCGGCGAGGCGCGGCGTGGTCGCGCGCCCGGCGAGGATCGGGCCATCGTGGAGGCCGGGGACTTCGAGCTGCGGATAGCGGTCGGTGACGATCACCTTGCCGGCGCGCCGCTGGTCGAGCAGCGCGTCGAATTTGGCGCGGCGCTTCTTCGACTTGTTCAGCGCATAGCGCGCGGCGAGATATCCGGGGATTGGTTCGCCGGGTTCGCGCAAGCGGTCGGCGATGCCGTCGAGGAAGCGATGCAGCGGCGGGCCGATGATCGGCCAGCGCCCGATGCGGCGGCCCTGCTCGCCCGAGCCTAGCCCGAGATAGCCCGACTCCGCCGCGTGGGTCTTTTGGATATGCGCGAGCAAATCCGCCGACAGGGTCGACTTACCCGACCCGTCGCTGCCGACAACCGCGATCAGGGGAGCGAGATCGCTCCCCATGCGATCAGCTCAGTTCCTTGAAGAAGCCGATCATCTTGAGCCCGCCGATGACGAAGCGGACGACGACGAGCGCGCCGAAGGCATAGACCCAGTTCCACTGCGCGGGCGTGAGCGCGTCGAAGTTGAAGTCGAGGCGCGCGAACCAGGTCAGGAAGACCGTCGTCGCGAGCAGGAACAATTTATTCTGTTCGCGCCAGATCATCCGCTTCCACCAGAAGGGATATTTGGGCTTTATCCAGCCGTGAAAGCGCGGGAGCAGCGCGGGGACGTCCTTCGCCCATTCGGCATGCGCCGCGCCGAACTTCTCACGCAGATATTCTTCTTCGTAGATCGAGATGCGCTCGTAGATCAGGATGCCAAGCAGGAAGACGATCGCGCCGAACACCCAGCTTCCCGACAGCATCGCGATGCCGGTAAAGTTCAGGATGCGGCCGACATAAAGCGGGTTGCGGACCAGGCTGTAAGGGCCGGTGGTGTTGAGTTCGCTGGCTTCGGCGGCGACCTTGGCGCGGCCCGAGGTGCCGAGCGCGGCCCAGCCGCTGGTGAAGATGCGGACGATCGCGCCGGCGCTGGCGATACCGAGCGACAGCCAGAACCAGGCACAGTCGCCGAAGGCGGTCTGGAACGGACCCCAATCCTTGCTGCACCAGGCGATCAGCACCGAGATCGCGATGGTGATGTAGATATAGGTGCCGCGAATGAAAAAGAGGCGCTTGCCGCTGCGGGCGAGTTCTTGCTGGTACATTTGGATCCGCCTGTTGGCCGCACACGCGCGGCGTCAGAATAAGGTGGGACGTCTCTAGCGATTTTTGCGGCTAAAATAAGACCGAATATTTCAGACGAGGCGCAGCTTGCGCGCCGTCTTGCCGAGCGAGGCGCGGTCGGCGTGGGGCAGGGCGAAGCGCAGCGACAGCCAGATCGCTGCGACCGCGAGCAGCACGATCAGCGGCAGCGCGATCGCGTCGGGCAGGCGCCCGGCGAGCCAAGCGGCGGCGCCCGCGACGAGGGTGATCGCGATGCCGCGCAGCGCGACGCCGGCGAACTGGTGGTCGAACGGATGGAGCTTTTCGTTGATCGCGAGCTGGAGCATCGGGATGCCGCCCATCACGACGAGGCCGATCGACATGGCGAGCGTCACGCCGGTCAGCGCATCCATATGCCCGACGATCAGCCAGCCCGCGCCGACGGCGACGATCACCCCGACGATGGCCGCGGTGAGTTGGTGGCGGAACGCCGCGACGACCTGCAGCACCGGCAGCGAGATGCCGAGCACCGCCTCGGCGGCGCGCGCGAAGAGCAAGATGACCAGCGCAGCCTGCGCCACCTTTGCCTCATGCCCGAACAGGCTGAGCAGGGGCGCGCTGCCCGCGGCGAGGATGGCGGCGAGCGGGAGCGCGATCGCCATGATCAGCCGCGTCGCATAGGCATAGATGTCGGTCACCTGCGCGCGGTCCTCGCGCTCGGCGCTGGCTGCCAGCGGCGCCATCACATAGACGAAGGCGATGCGGACGAGCTGGACGACGCTCGAGAGCTTGCGCGCGATGGTGAACAGCGCGGCGGCCGCGGCGCCCGCCGCGCCGGGCAGGATCAGGTTGAGCACCAGCGCCGGGGCGTCGCCGAAGAGGCGCGCGATGACGTTCGAGGGCAGGATCGACAGCCCGGCCCAGAACGTATTCTTCGCGGTCTCGCCGCCGCGCCCGCCGTGGAGCAGCTCACCGAAGACATAATAGCGCCGCAGCAGTCGCACACAGAGGATCGCGGTGATTGCGAGCGAGCAGAGATGCGCGATAAACAGGCCCTTGAGCCCCAGCCCGCCTGCGAAGAACAGCCCCGCGAACACCAGCCGCATGATCTGTTCCCACACGATGCGCAGGCGGATTTCGGCGCCGAACACCATGCGCGCGCGCATCGCGCTGGTCGCGATTTCGACGAAGGCCCAGAGCGGCAGCGCCCAGATGAAGAGCTGGATCGCGGGCACGACGAGCGGCCGGTCCTTCGCCGCGACGTTGAGGAAGGGCGCGAGGTCGGCGGCGAAGACGGCGATCAGCGTGGCGACGATCAGGCACGGCCCGACCCCGAACAGCATCGCGGTGCGCAGCGCCGCGGCGGCATCGGCATCGCTCGCCGATTGCGGCACGGTGCGCTGCATCGCGCTGGTCATGCCGAGGTCGAAGAGATTTTCGAGCAGGTTGATCGTCGCCCACAGCACGGCATAGAGGCCGTAACCCGCGAGCCCGAACATCAGCACATAAAGCGGCTGCGCGACGATCTCGACCACCGCGCCGAGGCGCGCGAGCACGGTGGTGCCGAGCCCCTTCGCGACGCTGCGGCTGGTAACGGCGGGGGCGGGCGTGTCGTCGCTCATCGTGGCGCCAGTAGCCGCTCGCGCGCGGCCCCGCCAGCGGGTTTCGCTTTTGCGTCCGTCACCCCTTGTCGTCGCGATTAATCGGGTCTAGTCCGACCCCGACTGCATCAGGGGAGCCAGCGACATGGCCGAATTTCGCCTTCCGAAGAACAGCCGCATCCAGAAGGGCGGCCAGACCCACAAAGCCGAAGGCGCGGCCAAAGTCCGGAAATTCAAGGTCTATCGCTACGACCCCGACAAGGGCGAGAACCCGCATTTCGACAATTTCGAGATCGATCTCGACAAGTGCGGCCCGATGGTGCTCGACGCGCTGATCAAGATGAAGAGCGAGCAGGACTCGACGCTGACCTTCCGCCGCTCGTGCCGCGAAGGCATTTGCGGCAGCTGTTCGATGAACATGAATGGCAAGAACGGCCTCGCCTGCACCACCGCGATCGAGGATCTGAAGGGCGACATCAAGATCACCCCGCTGCCGCATATGGAAGTGATCAAGGACCTTGTCCCCGATTTCACCCATTTTTATGCGCAATATAATTCGATCGAGCCCTGGCTGAAGACCAAGACGACGACGCCGAGTGGCAAGGAGCGGCTGCAGTCGCCCGCCGAGCGCGAGAAGCTCGACGGGCTGTACGAATGCATCCTGTGCGCCTGTTGCTCGACGAGCTGCCCGAGCTATTGGTGGAACAGCGACAAGTTCCTTGGCCCCGCGATCCTGCTCCAGGCGTATCGCTGGCTCGCCGACAGCCGCGACGAAATGACCGGCGAGCGCCTCGACGAGTTGGAAGATCCCTTCCGCCTCTATCGCTGCCACACGATCATGAACTGCTCGAACGCCTGCCCCAAGGGGTTGAGTCCGGCACGCGCGATCGCCGAGATCAAGAAGCTCGAGGCCGAGCGGCAGGTGTGAACGACGGGATAGAGGAACCTCGCCGCTATAGCTTTAGCGCCGAGGACGAGGGCGATGGCTGGCTGAGCTGGAACCTCAAGGACGCGAGCCGCTTCAACAGCTTCATCGAGCCGCTGTCGGTGCGTGTCGAGCCGAACACGCCCGACGGCCGTCCGCAGGCGCGGGTGCGGATGATCCCGGAGCGCAAGCACAGCAACCTCGGCGACAATGTCCATGGTGCGGTCACGCTCGCGCTCGTCGACATCGCGCTGTTCGCGGCATCGCACCAGTTCGGATCGCTCAACGCCGGCCATTCGGTAACCCTCGACCTGTCGACGCAGTTCGTCGGCGCCGGCCGGCTCGGCGAGCCGCTCGACGCCGTGGTCGAACTGGTGCGCGAAACCGGGCGGCTGATCTTCCTGCGCGGACTCGTGGTCCAGGGCGAGGGCGACAGTCACATCGTGCTGACCTTTGCGGGGACGATCCGCAAGGCGAGCAAATGACGACGGGCGTGCTCGCGGCCTATGATGCGCTGGTCGCGGGCGGCGAGTTGCGGCCCGACCCCGAGCAGCGCGCCGGGGCCGAACGGCTCGACCGCCTGCAAAAGGAACTCGAGGCGGTGCCGCCGCGCGGCAGCTTGCTCTGGCGGTTGACCGGCCGCAAGCCCGAGGCGCCGCGCGGTGTATATCTGTGGGGCGCGGTCGGGCGCGGCAAGTCGATGCTGATGGACCTGTTCTACGACCAGCTGACCATCCAGCGTAAGCGGCGCGTCCATTTTCACGCCTTCATGATCGATGTTCACGCGCGAATGCGCGAGGTGCGCAAAAGCGAGGCGGGCGATCCGATCCCGCTCGTCGCCGACGCGCTCTGCGAGGACGTCCGCTGCCTCGCCTTCGACGAGATGGTGGTGAACAACAGCGCCGATGCGATGATCCTCTCGCGGCTGTTCACCGCCTTGATCGACCGCGGGGTGACGGTGGTCGCGACTTCGAACCGGCCGCCGACCGATCTCTACAAGGACGGGCTCAACCGTGAGCATTTCCTGCCCTTCATCGCGCTGGTCGAGGCGAAGCTTGACGTGATGGGGCTGAACGGCCCGACCGATTATCGCCGTGACCGGCTAGGCGACGGGGCGCGCTGGTTCGTACCCGCCGACGCGGCGGCGAGTGCCGCGCTGTCGGCGGCCTTTTTCCGCCTGACCGACTATCCGCCTGAGGATCGCGCGCATGTGCCGACGCTCGACCTCGACCTCGGCGGCGGGCGCATCCTGCACGTGCCCAAGGCACTGAAGGGCGTCGCGGTCTTTTCGTTCAAGCGCTTGTGCAGCGAAGCGCGCGGCGCGTCCGACTATCTGGCGGTGGCGCGGCATTTCCACACCGTGATCATCGTCGGCATCCCGCGCATGGGACCCGAGAATCGCAACGAGGCGGCGCGCTTCGTGACGCTGATCGACGCGCTCTATGAATATAAGGTCAAATTGCTCGCGAGTGCGGCGGCGATGCCCGACGCGCTCTATGTCGCGGGCGACGGGGCGTTCGAGTTCGAACGCACTGCGAGCCGGTTGTCGGAAATGCAGTCCGACGACTATCTGGCCTTAGGCCACGGCCAGGAAGACGCCGCCTAGCACCTTGCCCCAGCGCGAGGAGTTGACCGTCACCGCGATCAGGTCGCGGACATAGCGGACCTCGTGGACGACATGGCCGACGCCCTGTTCGATGATACGGCGCAGGGTGCGCAGCGGCTTGGGCGCGGCGATGCCGATCCGCGCCGGGCGCGAGGGCGGGGCGGGCAATGTCGCGAAACCCCCGCTGGTGACGCGGGGATCCTCGGCGACGGCGCGGCACAGCGCCTCCATTCGCGCGATGGCGAGTCCGTTGGGCACCGCGCGGTCGCGGCTCAGAAGTTCAAAGCTGTGGCTGAAGGCCGAGAACTGGATGGCGCCGCTTGCCGCGCTATGACCCAGGGCATCGCGCATCTCTTCTTCGGACATCGCGCAGAGTTGGGCGGGACGGAAACGGCCCACGCGGTCCATCAACCCGCTGACCGGGACTTCGCATATGCCTTCATGCGCGCGGACCGCGAGGTTGCCCGGGTCTAGCGAAATGGCGCAGCCATGATCGCGATACGCCCCGTTGAAGCTGCTGTCGAAACGGAAGCCGAGCGCGGCGAGGGCGCGCAGCGTGTCGTCGTTGGCGCCGAAATTGCCGGCGCGAAAGGCGGTGGGCTTGGGCGCCCCGGCGCCGACGAGAATATCGCGGGCCAGGCCGATCAGCTTTTTCTGCGCGCCGAGGGGAAAGTCGCCGATGTTGCGGCCGGTGAGCCGCCCGATCGGGTTGAAGCGCGCGAATTCGAGCCATTCGGTGTGGATGTGAAGCTGAACCTCGTGCCCGCGCGCGACGATCGGCTGGACGATCCTGTCGATAATTTCGGGTCCATAGACGAGCGCGGGCATCGGATCGATGAAATAGACCCCGGTCAGGCCATGGCGTTCGAGCATGTCCATCTGGAAATGCACGCCATAATCGCCGTCGCGGCAACGACCGAGGATCGAGCTTTCGAAATTGGCACGCGCATCGGCGCCCCGTTGATAGAGGCCCGCCGACAATTCGGTGTCGAAGCTGATGATAGCCCGCGTCATCCCCGCGAGCCTAACAGGCAGGGGGATAAGGGAGGGTTAACCGGGGGTTGCGGCGGACCTCAGAAGCGCAGCGTCACATCGACCCCGGCGCTCTTGGTATCGGCCCAGGGGAAGATGTGGATATTATCGTTCGCCTTGGTGGTGATCAGATGCCCGGTCGCGGTGCCGATCGCGGCGCCGACGAGCACGTCGCCGACGCGGTGCTTCTTCGCTTCGACACGGCTGAGGCCGACGAAGGACGCGACCAGATAGGAGGGCAGGCCGGCTTCCCAGCCGTAGCGGTTGTGCAGCGTCGCCGCGGCGGCGAAGCTCGTCGAGGTGTGGCCCGAGGGAAAGCTCTTGTTGTCGCTGCCGTCGGGGCGGCGCGAAGGGAAGGCCTCCTTCAACCCTTGGGTGATCAGGATCGTGCCGCCGATGCTGCCACCCGCTTCCAGCACGCCCTCCCAGTCGCCCTGCACCGCCGGGACGCCAAAGGCCGCGACGACGAGCGCATTCTTGGCGACGGTGCCGGCATCGTCCCAGCCCTTTTCGCTGGCGTGGGCGGGCGCCGCGCATGCCAGCGCGATCGCGGCGCCGGTGATGGTCAGTCCAGATCGTATCATGTCGCTCGCCTCGTGCCGTTATGGCACCGATGCATAGCGCAGAATTGGCCGCGGCCAAAATTGCGGCTCCGGTACGCCGCTTTTGGCGGATTGGTCCAATTGGTGCGCCGGGAAGGCGGTTAGGTTCTCGCCGGGCCGGCTTGTATCGGGGTGACGAAAAGGGGGAATTCCGATACAAGCCGCCGACCGGAGTTGGAAGGCGAACTGCCATGTACCGACGCGCGATCCGCCGCAAAAACCGCGTTCTGCCCGCCACCGGCGCGCCGCAACAGGCGCCGGCGCGACGCGCGCGCGCGCCGCTTGCTTCGCTTATGGGGGTACCGTCGCACGCACCGCTGACGATCGGCGCTGCGAACGACCCCGCCGAACAACAGGCCGATGCCGCCGCCGATCATGTGATGCGCGCGGCGACGCCAGCGCGCGGCGAGGTGTCGGCGCCGGTCGTGCGGCGCGAGGCCAGCGGCGGTTCGATCACGGGGTCGGCGCCCGCGACCCCGGCGGCGCAGTCGGCGATCGCCTCGCTCGGGTCGGGGGCGCCGCTCCCGGCATCGGAGCGGGCGTTTTTCGAGCCGCGCTTCGGCGCCGACCTGTCGGGCGTGCGTGTCCATGACGGGGCCGCCGCCGACATCGCATCGCAATCGATCCAGGCGCGCGCCTTCACGCTGGGCAGCGACGTCGCCTTTGCCCGCGGCGAATATCGGCCGGGGACCGGCGATGGGCGGCGGCTGATGGCGCACGAACTGGCGCATGTCCTGCAGGGGGGCGGCGAGGCGCGCCGCGTCGTGCGCCGCGTCACCGCCGATCAATGCGCGTCGGACTGCACGATGGAAGATGGCATCGCGACCAAGACCGGCAAATATACGCTGACGATCATGGCGGACAAGGAGGGGCCGTTCCTGCTGATCCCCTTCACCTCCAACGTCGGGCACGCCTGGTTGCGGCTGCAGGACGACACCGGCAATTACTGGACCTATGGGTTCTGGCCGCAGACCGGTTTCGATGCCAGCCAGCCCTTTGCCGACGTCGAAGGCTGCGTTCATCATCCCGACACCGCGCACGACGACCATATCACCGCGTCGCAAAGCTATGAGCTCACCGCGGCTCAGTTCGCCGCGGCGAAAAGCTACGCCTCGGGGATATGCGCGGCCAAGCCCAAATATAATCTGTTCCAGTTCAACTGCACCGAATTCGTCCGCAAGACGCTCGACGCCGCGGGGCAGGGATCGTGGGGCGGCTTTGGGCTGATCTGGGAAAGCCCCAACGGGCTCGATGCCTGGATGCGTCTCCATGCGCTGGAAATCGGGACCAGCGCCACCGCCGCGACCACCGCGCCGAAGGCGGCGGGCGCCGGCTCGTTCGGGTTCGAACTATCCTATCGCCATCAATTTTATTCGATGCTGGGGCATAAATTGCGGCTCTATGGCGTTGGCCAGACCGAGTTGGGCGGGCCGATCAAGATCGCGGGGGCCGGGGTCGGGGTGTCGCTCGATCCCCAGCGCGTCTGGCTGCCGTCGCTCTATGCCGAGGGCATGGGGACATTCGGCGACATGAACCCCGGCGCGGATAAATTCGGCGCGGGCCTGTCGGCGGGTTATGGGCTGAACTATCGCATCGACGCCTTGGGCTCGATCGGCGTCGAGCATAATTTCCTCAAGGATTTCGTCAACGACGACCCCGCACTGGGTCGGTTGATGATCAAAGCCAAGATCAATCTGTGGTAGCCTTGGCGTTGGCGATCGATGCCGGAGGCCGGTGCAAATCGGCCTCTATCACTATTGCGAACTATTAGCAATTAATCTTTGATTTTCATGCTTTTCGCGGTTGTTTCCTTAAGGGAATCGGCGTAGGGCGGCGCCGTCTAGGGACCGGCGCGGCGATTTGGCCCGTGTGCCAGCCGGTTTTGTGCTTCATTGCCGGGCTTGCCACGAAGGGAGTGCCGCGCGCCATGGGACGCAAGAAAATCGCTTTGATCGGAGCCGGAAATATCGGCGGAACGCTGGCGTTGCTGGCGGCGCAGAAGGAACTCGGTGACGTCGTCCTGTTCGACGTCGTCGAAGGCGTGCCGCAGGGCAAGGCACTCGACCTGTCGCAGGTCGGCCCGATCGCGGGCTTTGACGCGAAGATCACCGGCACGAACGACTATGCCGACATCGCCGGCGCCGACGTCATCATCGTCACCGCCGGTGTTGCCCGCAAGCCGGGCATGAGCCGCGACGACCTGCTCGGCATCAACCTGAAGGTCATGAAGGCCGTCGGCGAGGGCATCAAGGCCAACGCCCCCGACGCGTTCGTCATCTGCATCACCAACCCGCTCGACGCGATGGTGTGGGCGCTGCGCGAATTTTCGGGTCTGCCGCACAACAAGGTCGTCGGCATGGCCGGCGTGCTCGATTCGGCGCGCTTCAGCCACTTCATCGCCGACGAGTTCGATGTGTCGGTGAAGGATGTGAACACCTTCGTCCTCGGCGGCCATGGCGACACGATGGTCCCCGTCGTGCGCTATTCGACGATCAACGGCATCCCCGTCCCCGATCTGGTCAAGATGGGCCTGTCGTCGCAGGACAAGATCGACGCGATCGTCAAGCGCACGCGCGGCGGCGGCGGCGAGATCGTCGCGCTGCTCGGCACCGGTTCGGCTTTCTACGCCCCGGCCGCGAGCGGTATCGCGATGGCCGAAGCCTATCTGGGCGACCAGAAGCGCATCCTGCCTTCGGCCGCTTATGTCGATGGCCAGTACGGCCTCGACGGCCTGTATGTCGGCGTGCCGGTGCAGATCGGTGCCGGCGGCGTCGAGAAGATCATCGAGATCGAACTCGACGACGCTGACAAGGCCGGCCTGCAGGTCTCGGTCGATGCGGTCAAGGAATTGCTCGACGCGTGCAAGAATCTGGATCCGTCGCTGGCGTGATGCTGCGTCTCTGCCTTCTTGCGGTGATGTTGTCCGGGTCCGGTGCTTCGGCACTGGCCCAGGATGTATCGACGCGTGGCAGGGACGAAATATCGCAAAGCCGGATTTCGCCTGAGAGGCCGGACCTGGTCCGGCCTCCTCCGATCATCCTGCCTCCGACGGTTTCGCCGAAGTCCGACCTGCGCCCGATTGCGGAGCAGCTTGGTGCGCCTGCGTCTCCTGCCGATTTCGTCGAAGATGCGCGGCGGTGTATGGCTGTCGTCAGCCCGGACAACAGCGTTCACTCGTATATTCTGGCGGAGAGCGGCTGGTCCTATACCCTGCCGCGCCAGAAGTCGAATGAGCTCGGTAACTATGAATTCATCCAGTTCTCTAAGGATGATCGGAGCATCGCGCTGCTGGACTTTGGCTCGCGCGTTATGTGCCGCGTGGTTGGTCGTGTGGAAGAGTTGAGCCAATTGGGCGAGGTTCGCAGGGCGCTTATCGACGGGCTTGCCGCCGCGTCGATTGGTGAATTGCCGAAATTCGAGCAGCTGGCAGCGAATATCCGGCGCAACGCCCCCGAAGTCGATCTTTCCAATATCCTCGTTGCGGGCAACCACATGCTGGAGCTTGCGGCGACCGAAAAGAGCGTCGCTCTTCGATCGGGCGAGGCTGACACGCAGTTCCGCGCCGTCATGGTGTCGTCGGTACCTTTACCAAAAGAATTCCAATCACATGCGCCAACCGGCGCGACCAATTAGGAGTCGTTCATGTCCATTCTCATCGACAAAAACACCAAGGTCATCACCCAAGGCATGACCGGTGCCACCGGCACCTTCCACACCGAACAGGCGCTGGCGTACGGCACCCAGATGGTCGGCGGCGTGACGCCGGGCAAGGGCGGCACGACCCACATCGGCCTGCCGAACTTCAACACCGTCGAGGAAGCCAAGGCCGCGACCGGCGCCACCGCGAGCTGCATTTACGTGCCGCCGCCGTTCGCCGCCGACTCGATCCTCGAGGCGATTGACGCCGAGATGGAACTGATCGTCTGCATCACCGAGGGCATTCCGGTGCTCGACATGGTCAAGGTGAAGCGCGCGCTGTCGGGTTCGAAGTCGCGGCTGATCGGTCCGAACTGCCCCGGCGTGCTGACGCCGGGCGAATGCAAGATCGGCATCATGCCGGGCAGCATCTTTTCCAAGGGCAGCGTCGGCGTCGTGTCGCGTTCGGGCACGCTGACCTATGAAGCGGTGTTCCAGACCACCAACGCCGGCCTTGGCCAGACGACCGCGGTCGGCATCGGCGGCGATCCGGTCAACGGCACCAACTTCATCGACGTGCTCGAACTCTTCCTCGCCGACGAAGCGACCAAGTCGATCATCATGATCGGCGAAATCGGCGGCGACGCCGAGGAGCAGGCGGCGCAGTTCCTGATCGACGAAGCCAAGCGCGGCCGCAAAAAGCCGATGGCCGGC
Organism: Sphingopyxis sp. GW821-FHT02C12; assembly: GCF_059421785.1. Lineage (NCBI taxonomy): Bacteria > Pseudomonadati > Pseudomonadota > Alphaproteobacteria > Sphingomonadales > Sphingopyxidaceae > Sphingopyxis > Sphingopyxis sp. GW821-FHT02C12. Next base: position 255,470 of record NZ_JBWKVQ010000001.1, on the reverse strand, counting down.
TTCATCGCCGGCCGCACCGCGCCTCCGGGCCGCCGCATGGGCCACGCCGGTGCGATCGTGTCGGGCGGCAAGGGCGACGCCGAAAGCAAGATCGCGGCGATGGAAGCCGCCGGGATTACGGTTTCGGCGAGCCCGTCCGAACTCGGCACGACGCTCGTCGAAGTGCTGAAAGAACGCGTCTGAGTATCGCGCCCGCCGGAACGAAACGGTTCCGGCGGGCGTCCCCTTCCCAACCCTTCTCCCCGGAGCCATTTCTCGCAAGGGAATGGAAAAGATCATGAACCTCGAACGACAGAGCTTTGACATCGACGAGCCGCAGGCGGGCCCCAGCTGGGCGCCGAAGAACTGGCCGCCGATCGACAGCGACGACCTGACCGCTGCGCTCGATCCGCAGCAGATGCAGGTTGCGGTGAAGGCCGCCGCCGCCAAGGCCGGTGCGCCGCTGTCGAATGCCGAAGTCGAACGCGCGGCGAATGATTCGATCCGCGCGATGATGCTGATCCGCACCTATCGCGTGCGCGGGCATCTCGCCGCGAACCTCGATCCGCTGGGGCTCAGCACGCGCGAGCTGCCCGCCGATCTGACACCCGAATATCATGGTTTCGTCGGCGCCGATCAGGACCGGCCGATCTTCGTCGGCGGTGCGCTCGGCCTTGAAAAAGCGACGATCCGTGAGATCGTGGCGATCCTGCGCGCGAATTATTGCGGCAATGTCGGCCTCGAATATATGCACATCGCCGACATCGAGGAGCGCCAGTTCCTGCAGGAACGGATGGAAGGCGCCGACAAGATCATCGAATTTTCGGTCGAGGGCAAACGCGCCATCCTGAACAAGGTGATCCAGGCCGAGGAATGGGAAAAATTCCTCGCGCGCAAATATGTCGGCACCAAGCGCTTCGGCCTCGACGGCGGCGAATCGATGATTCCGGCGATGGAAGCCATCATCAAATATGGCGGCCAATATGGCGTGAAGGAAATCGTCTACGGTATGGCGCACCGCGGCCGCCTCAACATGCTCGCGAACGTGATGGCCAAGCCGTACAAGGTGATCTTCCACGAATTTTCCGGCGGCAGTGCCAACCCCGACGATGTCGGCGGGTCGGGCGACGTCAAATATCACCTCGGCACCTCGACCGACCGCGAGTTCGGCGGTGCGTCGGTGCATATGTCGCTGGTTCCCAACCCGTCGCATCTCGAAGCCGCCGACCCGGTCGTGCTCGGCAAGGTGCGAGCGCAGCAGGTGGTGCGCGACGACCTTGCCAAGCATGAGCAGGTGCTGCCCGTGCTGATCCACGGCGACGCGGCCTTCGCGGGGCAGGGGATCGTCTGGGAATGCCTCGGCTTCTCGGGCATCCGCGGCTACAATACCGGCGGCTGCATCCACTTCATCGTCAACAACCAGATCGGCTTCACGACCAGCCCGCAATATGCGCGCTCGTCGCCCTATCCGTCGGACGTCGCGAAGGGCGTGATGGCGCCGATCCTGCACGTCAACGGCGACGATCCCGAAGCGGTGACCTTTGCCTGCAAGCTGGCGATCGACTTCCGCCAGCAGTTCAAGCGCGATGTCGTCATCGACATGTGGTGCTATCGCCGCTTTGGCCACAACGAGGGCGACGAGCCTTCGTTCACCCAGCCGCTGATGTACGCCGTCATCCGCCAGCACCCGCCGGTGTCGCAGCTTTGCGCGGCAAAACTCGAAGCCGAGGGCGTGATCGATGCCGGCTGGGCCGACGCCCGCCGCGCCGAATTCGTCGCGCGGCTTGAGGATGATTTCGAATCGGCGAAAAGCTACAAGCCGAACAAGGCCGACTGGTTCGCGGGTCGCTGGTCGGGGCTGCACGCCCCCGCCGATCCCGAAAACGCCCGCCGCAACATCTCGACCGGGGTCAGCGACAAATTGTTCGACTCGATCGGTCGGATCATGACGACGATCCCCGCCGACCTCGACGTCCACAAGACGCTGCGCCGCGTCATCGACGCGCGTGGCGCGATGTTCGCCGACAAGAGCGACAAGGAAGTGTTCGACTGGGCGACCGCCGAGCAACTCGCGTTCGGGACGCTGCTCAGCGAGGGCTATCAGGTGCGCCTGTCGGGGCAGGATTCGGGCCGCGGTACCTTCAGCCAGCGTCACGCGGTCTGGGTCGACCAGCAGACCGAGAATAAATATGTCCCGCTGACCACCGTGCCGCACGGCCGGTTCGAGGTGCTCGACAGCCCGCTCTCCGAATATGGCGTGCTCGGGTTCGAATATGGCTATGCGATGGCCGATCCGAAGAGCCTCGTGCTCTGGGAAGCGCAGTTCGGCGACTTCGCCAATGGCGCGCAGATCATGATCGACCAGTTCATCGCGTCGGGCGAAGCCAAATGGCTGCGCGCCAACGGCCTCGTGATGCTGTTGCCGCATGGCTATGAAGGGCAGGGTCCCGAACATAGCTCGGCGCGCCTCGAACGCTTTCTGCAGCTGTGCGCGGGCGACAATATCCAGGTGTGCAATATTTCGACCCCGTCGAACTATTTCCACGTCCTGCGCCGCCAGATGCTGCGCCCGTTCCGTAAGCCGCTGATCATCATGACGCCCAAGTCGCTGCTCCGCCACAAGCTGGCGGTCTCGCAGCGCTCGGACTTCATCGGCGACGCGCATTTCCGCCGCATCATGTCGGACCGCACCCCGCCCGCCGATAGCGATGTGAAACGCGTCATCCTCTGTTCGGGCAAGGTCGGTTACGACCTGATCGAAGCGCGCGATGCCGCGGGCCAGACCGATACGACGGTGATCCGCATCGAACAGCTCTACCCCTTCCCGGGTGAACCGCTCGCCGTGCGTTTGAAACGCATGCCGAAGCTCGAGGAAGTGGTGTGGGCGCAGGAAGAGCCGCGCAATAACGGCAGCTGGTCCTTCGTCGAGTCGTTCGTCGAGGAAGCGCTGACCAACGCCGGGCACAAGGGCATGCGTCCGCGCTATGCCGGCCGTGCCGCGGCGGCATCGCCCGCCACCGGGCTGATGAGTCGTCACCAGACCGAGCAGTCGGCGCTGGTCGCCGACGCGCTGGGCCTGAGCGTTCGCGCCGAAATCCGCCGCACCAAGAATAAATAAGCGCCCCAAAGGAAAGCAAGATGAGCACCGAAGTCAAAGTCCCCACCTTGGGTGAAAGCGTCACCGAAGCGACGGTCGGCGAATGGTTGAAGCAGCCGGGTGACGCGGTCGCGCTCGACGAGCCGATCGCGAGCCTCGAGACCGACAAGGTCGCGGTCGAGGTACCCTCGCCCGTCGCGGGCGTGATGGGGCAGCAGGTGGTGGCCGCGGGCGACACCGTCGCCGTCGGCGCGGTGATCGCGACGATCGAGGCTGGCAGCGGCAAGGCTGCGGCGCCCGCAGCGCCGGCTTCGGCTCCCGCTCCCGCCGCGAAGGCCGAAGCCGCAGTGCCCGCGCCTGCCGCGACGGCGAGCGAAGAGACCGGCGACGGCGTCACCACCCTGTCGCCCGCGGTGCGTCGCCTGGTGCTCGAGCATGGCGTCGACCCGAGCAAGATCAAAGGCAGCGGCAAGGACGGCCGGTTGACCAAGGAAGATGTGCTCGCCGCCGCCAATAATGCGCCCGAGGCTCCGGCGGCCGCGCCGGCGCCCGCCGCTGCCGCCCCTGCGGCATCGGGTGCCCCCGGCCGCCGCGAAGAGCGCGTCAAGATGACCCGCATGCGTCAGACGATCGCCAAGCGGCTGAAGTCGGCGCAGGAAACCGCGGCGATGCTGACGACCTTCAACGACGTCGACATGTCGGCGGTGATGGCGACGCGCGACAAATATCGCGAAAGCTTCGAAAAGAAGCATGGCGTCCGCCTCGGCTTCATGAGCTTCTTCACCAAAGCGGTCGCGCTCGCGGCGCACGACATTCCGGCGGTCAACGCGCGCATCGACGGCGACGAGATCGTCTATTTCGATTACCTCGACGTCTCGGTCGCGGTGAGCGCGCCCAACGGCCTCGTCGTGCCTGTCGTGCGTAACGCCGACAGCCTGAGCTTCGCCGAGATCGAAAAGGCGATCGCCGACCTCGGCAAGCGCGCCAAGGAGGGCACGCTGACGATGGACGACATGACCGGCGGCACCTTTACCATTTCGAACGGCGGCGTGTTCGGCGGCCTGATGTCGACCCCGATCATCAACCCGCCGCAGTCGGCGGTGCTCGGTCTCCATCGCATCGAGGAACGTCCGGTCGTCCGCGACGGCCAGATCGTGGCACGCCCGATGATGTATCTGGCGCTGAGCTATGACCACCGCCTGATCGATGGCCGCGAGGCGGTGACCTTCCTCAAGACGATCAAGGAAGCGATCGAGGATCCGACGCGGCTGCTGATCGACCTGTAATAGGGAACGCCGCATGCGCGACGCCACCGAAGCCTTGTTCGCCTATGGCACGCTCCAATATCCGGACGTGCAGCGCGAACAGTTCGGCCGGTTGCTCAGCGGCACGGCGGACGCGCTGACCGGGTATCGGCTCGGACGGATCGCGATCGCCGACCCCGAGGTGGCCCGCAAAAGCGGCGAAAATCACTATCCGGTGCTCGCACCTGACAGCGAAGGCTCGCAGCGGATCGCGGGCACCCTATATTGGATTACAAGACAAGAACTCGAAGCGGCCGATGTCTATGAGGCCGAAGACTATCAGCGGCAGCGCGTCGCACTGGAATCGGGCGAGAGCGCCTGGGTCTATGTCGCCGCACCGGGCCTGCAATGGAGTATATGATGGCTGATTACGATTACGACGTCCTTGTCATTGGTGCCGGCCCCGGCGGCTATGTCGCGGCGATCCGTGCGGCGCAGCTCGGCCTCAAGACCGCCTGTGCCGAAGGGCGCGAGACGCTGGGCGGCACCTGCCTCAATGTCGGCTGTATCCCGTCGAAGGCGATGCTCCACGCGTCCGAATATTATGACGCCGCCGCCAATGGCGCGATGGCGAAGATGGGGATCGATGTGACCCCCAAGCTCAACCTGCCCGCGATGCACGGCCAGCGCATCGACGCGGTCAAGGGCCTGACCGGCGGCATCGAATTCCTGTTCAAGAAGAACAAGGTCGACTGGCTGAAGGGCTATGCGCAGTTCACCGGCAAGGACAGTGTCGAGGTCGCGGGCAAGACGGTCCGCGCCAAGAATATCGTCATCGCCACCGGATCGTCGGTCACCCCGCTGCCCGGCGTCGCGGTCGATAACGACAAGCAGATCATCGTCGATTCGACCGGCGCGCTCGAACTCGCGAAGGTTCCCGAGCATATGGTCGTGATCGGCGGCGGTGTGATCGGACTCGAACTCGGCAGCGTGTGGCGCCGGCTTGGCGCGAAAGTCACCTGCGTCGAGTTCCTCGACCAGATCCTGCCCGGCATGGACGCCGATGTGCGTAAGGACGCGAACCGCATCTTCAAGAAGCAGGGCATCGAATTCAAGCTCAAGACCAAGGTCACCAAGGCCGAGGTCAAGGGCAAGAAGGCGGTGCTGACGCTCGAACCCGCCGCTGGTGGTGACGCCGAGACGCTCGAGGCCGATGTCGTGCTGGTATCGATCGGGCGCCGCCCGAACACCGAAGCGCTGGGTCTCGACAAGGCGGGCCTCGCGGTCAACGCGCGCGGCCAGATCGAGACCGACCATGATTTCGGTACCCAGGTGCCTGGCATCTGGGCGATCGGCGACGTCATTCCGGGGCCGATGCTCGCGCATAAGGCCGAGGACGAAGGCATTGCGGTCGCCGAGAATATCGCCGGGCTGACCGGCATCGTGAACCACGACGTCATCCCCTCGGTTGTCTATACCATGCCCGAAATCGCCGGCGTCGGCCTGACCGAAGAGCAGGCGAAGGAGCGCGGCGAGGTCAAGGTCGGCAAATTCCCGATGGCGGGCAACAGCCGCGCCAAGACCAACCACGAACCCGACGGTTTCGTGAAGGTGATCGCCGATGCGAACAGCGACCGCGTGCTCGGCGTCTGGATCATCGCCAGCGTCGCGGGCACGATGATCGCGCAGGCCGCGCAGGCGATGGAATTCGGCGCGACGTCGGAAGACATCGCCTACACCTGCCACGCCCACCCGACGCACAGCGAAGCGGTGAAGGAAGCGGCGATGGCGGTGACCGGCAAGCCGATCCACATCTGACAGGCATTTGGGGGAGAGAGTGATGGCGAAGCATGGGCTCTGGGCAGCGGCTTCGCTTGCCCTCTTTCTGGTCCCGGCGGGCGTTCAGGCGGCGCCTGACATGGCTGCGGCGAACGCGCGGCTGACCGCGCTTCTCGACAAAAATTATCCGGCTCTCGAGGCGGTCTACAAGGATTTGCACGCCAATCCCGAACTGGGGATGCAGGAGGTGCGGACCGCCGCGATCCTCGCCCAGCATCTCCGCAAGGCGGGCTTCACCGTGACCGAGAAGGTCGGCGGGACCGGCGTCGTCGCGGTGCTGAAGAACGGCGACGGGCCGACCTTCCTGGTCCGTGCCGACATGGACGCGCTGCCGCTGGAGGAAAAGACCGGGCTGGCCTGGTCGAGCAAGGCGCGCGCGACCTATGAGGGCAGGGATGTTCCCGTGATGCACGCCTGCGGCCATGATACGCATGTGGCCTATCTGATCGGCGTCGCGCAGGCGCTGAGCGCGATGCGCGACAGTTGGTCGGGGACGGCGGTGCTGATCGGCCAGCCGGCCGAGGAACCGCTGAAGGGCGCGCGCGCGATGCTGGATGACGGGCTGCTGACGCGTTTCCCCAAGCCCGACTTCGGCTTTGCGGCGCATGTCTCGAACCTGCCGGCGGGCGTCGTCGCGATCAAGGCGGGCGCGGGGTCGTCGGCCTCCGACAGCTATTCGATCACCTTCCACGGCCGCGGCGGGCACGGATCGATGCCCGCGGCGACGATCGACCCGATCCCGATCGCCGCGCGCTTCGTCACCGATACGCAGGTGGTGATCAGCCGCGAAAAGGATCCCGCCGCCTTTGGCGTGCTGACGATCGGCGCGATCAACGCCGGCAGCGCGCCCAACATCATCCCCGACAGCGCCGAGGTGAAGGTCAATCTGCGTTCGCAGTCGCCCGAGGTGCGCAAGCTGCTCCAGGACGGCACCGCGCGCGTCGCGAGATCGGCGGCGGCGATGGGCAATGCGCCCGAACCGACGATCCGCTACCTGAGCGGCACCGGCATTCTCACCAACGACGAGACGATGGCCAAGGCCGCGGTCGCGGCGCTGACCCCGGTGTTCGGCAAAGGCCTCGTCTTCGCCCCCGCGAGCGCGGCGCCGATGTCGGGCAGCGAGGATTATTCGGAATTCGTCGATGCGGGCGTGCCGTCGCTGTTTTTCGGCATCGGCGGTTATGATCCCGCGGTGCTCGCCGACCTGAAGGCGAAGGGCGAACCCGCGCCGACCAATCACTCGCCCTTCTTTGCGCCCCGCGCTGAGCCCGCGATTCGCAATGCGGTGACCGCGATCATGCTCTCGATCGTCGGCGGTGTTCGCCCCGCCGCGAAATAGCGACGCGCGATGCCCGTCCCCGACAATGACCTGCTGATCCGGCTGCTCGATCTTGCCGGGATCGGTGTGTTCGCCTTGTCGGGGGCGCTGATGGCGGTGCGTCTGCGCCAGACGCTGGTCACCGCGATGTTTTTCGCGCTGGTGACCGGGGTCGGCGGCGGCAGCGTGCGCGACCTGCTGATCGGCGCGCCGGTATTCTGGGTGCAGGACGGGGCGATCGCGGCGGTGTGCATCGCGATCGCGCTGGTCGTCTGGGTGACCCCCGAACGCTGGTGGCAGGGGCAGTTGCTCGAATGGGCCGATGCCGTTGGGCTCGCGGCTTACGCGGTCTTCGGCACCGCCAAGGCGCTGGCGTGGGGCGTGCCGCCGGTGCCCGCGCTGCTGATGGGGGTGATCACCGGCTGCGTCGGCGGCACCATCCGAGATATCCTCGCCGGGGTGCCATCGATCATTGTCAGGCCTGAAATCTATGTCACCGCGGCGGCGCTCGCCTCGGGGCTGTTCCTGGCGCTGCTCTGGCTGGGCACGGGGACGCCGATCGCGGCGCTGAGCGGTGCGGTCGCGGGCTTCGTCCTGCGCGGCGCCGCGATCTACTGGTCGCTTGCGCTGCCCGCCTATCGCGAACCGACCCGCTGAACGGGTCCCGGTTCGGGACGGAATGACCCGAACGGCAGCCGGGCTGTCAGAATCGATTAACCCGCCACGCCTAGCCCGCATCGCACGAAAGGGGCGCGTGGGGGCCTTGGAAGTTTTGTTGATCAGTTTTGGCGCCGGCGTCGCGTCGGCCGACTGCGCGGTCGATTGCGATGCGGCGATGACGGCGGGGGTCATGCTATTGGCCGCGCCACCGATCCTCGCCGCGGTGATGCTGCGCGACCGGCTGTTCGCGATGTGTGCGGGATGGGGTGAGCGGTTCGGCCGCTTGCGCGCCGCGCGCGGCTCCTGCGCCGCGGGCTTGCCAAATACGCTGGCTGTGGCAGGTTCGTCGGTGAACACGGATGTCAGCACCATCGCCGCGCGAAGGGCCTGACCCTTGCAGGGGCTTTCCATGACGACAACGCAGACGACCGCAAACGGCATCGACATCACCTATGAGGACAAGGGGCCGCGCGATGCGCCGGTCATTCTGCTGGTAATGGGGCTGGGCGGGCAGCTGACTTTGTGGCCCGACGAGTTCGTGGATGCGCTCAATGCTCATGGTTTCCGCACTATCCGCTACGACAATCGCGACGTCGGCCTGTCGACGCGCTTCGAGGCGGCGGGGGTACCCAACCTGAAATGGATGTTCGTCAAGGCGGCGTTGCGCCTGCCGGTGCGTCCCGCTTACACGCTCGCCGACATGGCGGCCGACGGGATCGCGCTGCTCGACCATCTCGGCGTCGTGCAGGCGCATATCGTCGGCGCGTCGATGGGCGGCATGATTTCGCAGCATATCGCGGCGCGCTATCCCGACCGTACCCTGTCGCTGACCTCGATCATGTCGACCACCGGCAACCCCAGATTGCCGCGCGCCAACAAGGACGCGATGGCGGTGCTCGCCAACCGGCCGATGAGTGGCGATCCCGAGGCGATGATCGCCTATTCGGTACGCGCCGCGCGGGTGATCGGCAGCCCCGCCTATCCCGCCGAGGAAGAACGGTTGCAGCGCCGGGTGCGCGGCGATTTCGAGCGCGGCTGGTACCCGCAGGGCGTCGCGCGGCAGATGGCGGCGATCGTCGCCGACGGCGACCGCCGCGCGATGCTGAAGACAATCGCCGCGCCGGCGCTGGTGATCCATGGCGAGGCCGATCCGCTCGTGCCGCTCGCGGGCGGCAAGGACACCGCGGCGAGCATCCCCGGCGCGCGCTTGATGACGATCCCGGGCATGGGGCATGACCTGCCGCTCGCGCTCGTCGATACGCTCGCCGATGCCATCGCGGGTCATGCGCGGGAGCTGGCGGCGGCGGCATGAGCGCGCTGAAGACGCGGCTGCGCGCGCAGCTGCTCCGCATCCATATCTGGCTTGGCTGGCTGGTCGGCGTGCCGCTGATCCTGTGGACGCTGTCGGGGTTGGTCATGGTGATCAAGCCGATCGATGAAGTGCGCGGCAGCGATCTGCGCAGCGAGCCGGTTGCGATCCCCGCGACCTTGGCGGCGGTGCCGCCGCAGCTAAATGGCCGCCCGGTGCAAAAGCTGGAGCTGGCGATGCGCGGGGCGAAACCGGTGTGGCTGGTGCGCTATACCGGCGACGACAGCCGCGCCGCCGATGCGACGACCGGCGCGCTCTTGCCGCCCGTCACCGCCGCCGAGGCGCGGGTGATCGCCGATGGCGCGTTAAAGGCGCCGGGCAAGCTGCTCTCGGTACGCCGCTTCGCCGCCGACGCCAATCCGATCGAACTGCGGCGCGATCGCCCGGCGTGGCGGATCGTTTATGACGGCGGGCTTCATGCCTATGTCGATGCCGATACCGGCGAGTTGCTGGCGCTGCGGACGGGATATTGGCGCGGCTATGATTTTTTCTGGGGGCTGCACATCATGGACCTGCAGACCCGCGAGGATACGCACCACCCGCTGCTGATCGGCTTCACGGCGGTCAGCCTGGTGACGGTTGTGCTGGGATTCGTGATGCTGTTCGTGCGCCAGCGGCGGCGGCGCAAACAGTCCCCCTCCCGCTCGCGGGAGGGGTTAGGGGAGGGCATGTCGTAAGGGCGGGAAGGCAACAGGCCCTCCCCCGACCCCTCCCGCAAGCGGGAGGGGAGTATCAGCGCATCAACAACGCTAGCGTGGCGAGGAAACCCCGGGTCTCCGCCTGGCCCGGCCGCGGCACGGCGGGCAGATAGGCGCGGCAGTCGAGGCACGATGCCTGCACCGACCCGGCCTCGGTCAGCAGCGAGAGGTCCTGCACGACGCGGCGTTCGATCATCTGGCGGTTCATCGCCGCGATGCCGAACCAGCCGCGCGGCAACGCCGCGGTCGGTTCCTGTTCGGCGCCGGTCCAGCTCGCGAGCATCTTCGAAAACTCGCTCGGCTCATTCTCGAAATATTTGGCGTGGACGTCGCCATCGACCTTGGCCAGTTTAGCCGCGGCGGCAATCGCGTCGGGCAGGCCGCCGAACTGGTCGACCAGCCCGATCTGGCGCGCGGTGCCGCCGGCCCAGACACGCCCTTCGGCGATCTCGCGGATCTTCTCGATCGGCTGCTTGCGGCTTTTGGCAACGAGGCCGGTGAAGCGCCCGTAGATATCCTCGACGCTGGCCTGCGCCAACTGGTTGAACTCGTCGTTCACCCCGCCGAGGATGTCGGGCTGGCCCGACAAGGGCGTCGTCTTGATGCCGTCGGTGGTCACGCCGGCCTTGGCGAGCGTTTGTTCGAAGCTTGGCAGGATGCCGAAGACGCCGATCGACCCGGTGATCGTGTCGGGTTCGGCGAAGATGCGGTCGGCGGGCGTTGCAATCCAGTAGCCGCCCGACGCCGCGACATTGGCCATCGACACGACGACGGGCAGTTTCTTCGCCTTTGCGGCGAGCAGCGCCTGGCGGATTTCCTCGGATGCGAGCACCGACCCACCGGGCGAATCGACGCGCAGGACGATCGCCTTGACGCTGTCGTCGGCCGCGGCGTCGAGGATGTGCTGGGCGATCGTCTGGCCACCGGCGCTGCCGTTCGGCGCCTCGCCGTCGACGATCTCGCCGATCACGGGCACCACCGCGATCGCGCTGCCGGGCTGCTTCGGCGGATTGGCGGCGACCCAGTTGTCGAGCGGGATCGCATTATAGTTCCACGGCTGGCTGTCGTCGAACGAACCGCTGATTTCGGCGACCCGGCTGCTGAACGCCATCCGGCTGCCGAGCGTGTCGATCAGCCCGGCGTCGAGCGACGCCTTCGACAGGTCGTTGCCCGCGGCGCGCACCGCACCCGCGGTGTCGGCGATGAAGGGATCGATCTTCGCCTTCGGGCGGGCCTTTTTGACGTCGGCCAGCCAATTTTCCCACAGGGCGCCGGCATAGGCGAGGTCGGCCTGTTTCGCTTCGGGCGACTGGTCGGCGCGCAGATAGGGCTCGACCGCGCTCTTGAAGGTGCCGACGCGATAGATGTTCGCGGTGACGCCGAGCTTGTCCATCAGCCCCTTGTAATAGAGCCGCGAACCGCCGGGTCCGGCGATCGCGACGCCGCCGATCGGGTCAGCCCATATCTCGCTGGCGTGGGAGGCGAGCTGATAGCTGTCAGTCGTGTAGGCGGTGGCGAAGGCGAGGACGGGCTTTTTCTGTGCGCGGACCTTGTCGAGCGCGTCACCGATCTCGGCGAGCGAGACCTGCCCGCCGCCGAGGAAGCGGTCGAGGTCGAGCACGACCGAGGTGATCCGTTTGTCGTCGGCCGCGGTTTCGAGCGCGTGGACTACGTCGCGGACGCGGATTTCCTTGAGATTGTTGCCGCCCGACAGCGCCGCGAACGGATCGATCTCGGCCGGCTGTTCGGTGACGACGCCGTCGAGCTGGAGTAGCAAAGCGCCTTCGCTGACCGGCAGCGATGGATTGGGGCGCCCCGCGAACAGGCCGAAGAGTACGACGAAGAAGAGGAGCAGGAAGATGAGCGCCAACCCGTCCTTGATCGCGACGAGCAGGTTCCAGACCTTGCGCGGAAAGCTGGTCGTGCCTTTCGGCTTGTCCTCGCCGGGCAGCGGGCGGCGAACGGGGATGGCCCAAGGGCCGGCGGGATCGTTGGGCGTGTTCGCGGTGCTGTCGGTCATATGTGCAAACCTAGGGATGCGGCTTGCCCTTGGCAATGCACGCTTCGACCGGCGGGCGACGGCGCCCCACCGGCGGCGTCAGAGCCAGTTTTCGCGGCGGTACCAACGGACTGTTTCGGCCAGCGCATCGCCGGTGTCGATTTCGGGGCGCCACAGGTCGGGCGGCGGGCAGGCGCCGGCGGTCGCGACCCAGTCGGGGTGCGCGATATAGCGCGCGCGGTCGGGGGTCAGCTTGGCGCGGCTGCGGCGCACCAGCTTGTCGATCCGTCCGCCGGCCTTGAGCAAGGTCGCCGGAATAGTGAGGGTCGAGACATGGCTGCGGCCGACGGCGCGGCCGACCGCGCGGGCAAAGCTGCGGTGCGACCAGCCGCCGGCCTTCCCGTCGTCGGGTTCGTAGATCGCGCCGATGCTGGCGTTGCGATCGGCGGCGAGCGCGACGAGCAGGCGCGCGAGTTCGTCGACGTAGATTGCCGACATCCGCCCTGCGGGCGGCAGCAGCGCGATGCCGCGGCGCGCCATGCGGAAGATGTCGAGCATCTCGGTATCGCCGGGTCCGAACACGGCCGGCGGGCGAACGATCGTCCAGTCGAGCCCGCTCGCCTTGACGATCGTTTCGGCGCGCGCCTTCGACCAGCCGTAGTTGGAGAGGTCCGGCTCGCGCGCCGCAAGCGACGAGACATGGACGAAGCGGGTGATCCCTGCGCCGCGCGCGGCATCGACGACGTTGCTGGTCGCGGTGGCGTTGCCGGCTTCGAACGCGGCGCGGGTGAGCACATTGACGACACCCGCGATGTGCAGGACGATGTCGCTGCCCGCCGCGAGGTCGGCGAGTGCATCGGGCTGGTCGAGCGCGCCGGCGATCCAGGTGACGCCGTCGCGTTGCTCCTGCGGACGACGGGTGAGGGCGCGGACGTGCCAGCCCTGTTCTATCGCGCGTCGCATCGTCGCGCCGCCAACAAAGCCGGTCGCGCCGGTCATCGCCAGCACCGGCGCGGTCACAGCAGCACCATATGGTCGCGGTGGACGACGGCGCTGCGCGGCGCATAGCCGAGCGCCGCCTCTTGCGCGTCGCGGCCGAGGCCGAGGATCGCGGCCGCGTCGGCGGCGGTATATTCGGCAAGACCGCGCGCGACGACGCGATCATCGGGACCGGCGATGTCGAGAATGTCGCCGCGTGCGAAGCTGCCTGCGACGGTCGATACTCCGGCGGCGAGCAGGCTGGCGCCGCCCTGCAGCGCCTTGACCGCGCCGGCGTCGATGCCGAGCCGTCCCTTGGCGGTCAGCCCACCGGCGAGCCAGGCCTTACGCGCGCTCGCGCCCTTTTCGGCGACGAACAGGCTGTGCCGCGCTTCGGTCGAGAGCGGGTGGTCGATGCGCCCCGACGCAATCGCGAGATGCGCGCCCGCGGCGTTGGCGATCCGCGCCGCCGCGATCTTCGACACCATGCCGCCCGACCCCATGCCCGAGGCCGACCCGGTGTCGGCCATCGCCTCGATGGCGGCGTCGATACGCTCGATGCGCGCGATATGGACGGCGCCATCCTGCGCGGGGTTGCGGTCGTACAGCCCGTCGATGTCGCTGAGCAGGATCACGCCGTCGGCGCCCGCCGCCTGCGCCACGCGCGCGGCGAGCCGGTCGTTGTCGCCAAAACGGATCTCCTCGGTCGCGACGCTGTCATTCTCGTTGATGATCGGCACCACGCCGAGGCTGAGCAGGCGGTCGAGCGTCGCGGCGGCGTTGAGGTAACGGCGGCGATGTTCGAGGTCGTCGAGCGTGACGAGCATCTGCGCCGCGGTCAGCCCCTCGGCGCCAAGCACCTCGGCCCACACCTGCGACAGCGCGATCTGTCCGGTTGCGGCGGCGGCCTGCGCATCCTCGAGGCTGGCGCGCCCGCCCTTGGTCAGCCCGAGCCGCCGTGCGCCGAGCGCGATCGCGCCCGACGAGACGACCGCGACCTGCTGGCCTGCCCTGGCGCGTGCGGCGATGTCGGCGGCGATGCCGGTCAGCCAGTCACGCCGCACCGTGCCGTCCGGATCGACGAGCAACGCCGAGCCGATCTTGACGATCAGGCGGGGGCAGGCGGCGGGCGGAAAGAGGCTCATGATGGCGCCGATAGCGCGGGCGGCGCCGCGCGCCAATGGCTTTGCTCAGCGATCGCCGCCGAAGGTGTAGCTGAGCGCGACGCCGACCGATGGCTGGTCGCGCGACCCCAGTTGGCGGACGACGGGCGAGCGCGCGGCGTCGCCGACGAGGCGGTCGTAGCGGGCATAGGCCGCGAGACCCCAGTTCGGGCTGAGCTGGCGGAGATAACCGGCAGTCAGCCCGACCGCGTGAACGCCGCCGTCGATATCGAAGGCGGGAAGGCCCGAGGCGGCCGCTGCGGCCGGGCTCACCCCGAAATAGGCGCGCTGATATTTGCCGTCGCCGAGCGTCACGCGCGGGCCGACGGAGAAGAGCCAGTCGTCGCCGTCGCGCACGACATAATCGGCACTGACCTCGCCGACGAAGCCGTCATGGCCGCCGAGGCCTCGCCGTGCCTCCGCCCGCAGGCGAAAGTTCGGGGTCAGCGACACCTGCGCGAACCCGCCCGCTTCGATCGTCAGCCCGACCTTGGGCAGGTTGGCGCCGACATCGGCGGCGGTGCGTTTGCCGACGAAGCCGAAGGCCGGGCCGAAGGCGAAGTCGCCGGCCTGGAGGAGCGGCGCGCCGAAGCTTTCGTCGGCGGCTTCGAAGGTGAATTCGGTGCCTTCATGCTCGCGCGAGAGATCGAGATAGGGGCCGATCGACAGGTCTTTCGCGCCCGGCCAGGCTGGCGAAAGCTGTGGTCCGGCGATGATGCGCGTGCGTTTGGGGGCGGGCGTTTCGGCCTCTTGCGCGAAGACAGGCGCCGTCAACGCCAGCAAGGACGAGGCGGCGAGGCTATAAGGGATCAGGCGACGAGGGGGCATTGGGGACTCCTGCTGTTCCCTCAACCAAGTCCCGCCTCGGCGCTTGGTTCCTAGACGGGGGACCATGCGGCGTCGGCATCGCCGTCGGGGTCTTCGCCCGCGACGTCGCCCGCCACCGCTTCGAGCAGCTTGTCGAGCACGGCTTCGATGCCCGCGCCGCTCGCGCCCGACAGCGCCATCACCGGATGGCCGCTTTCTTTGGCGAGTTCGGCCGACAACGCCGCGATCAGCTCGTCGTCGAGCGTGTCGACCTTGTTGAGCGCGACCACCACCGGCTTGTCGAGCAGGTCGGCACCATAGGCCTCAAGCTCGTTGCGCACGATGCGATAGCTGGTCGCGACATCCTCGTCGTTCGCGTCGACGAGGTGGAGCAGCACGCGGCAACGTTCGATATGGCCGAGGAAACGGTCGCCGACCCCGGCGCCGTCGGCGGCGCCCTCGATCAGGCCGGGGATGTCAGCGACGACGAATTCATTGCCCTTGTGGCTGACGACGCCGAGCTGCGGGCGCAGCGTGGTGAAGGCGTAGGCGCCAACCTTGGCCTGCGCATTGCTCACCGCATTGATGAAGGTCGATTTGCCGGCATTGGGCAAACCGACCAGCCCCGCGTCGGCGAGCAGCTTCAACCGCAGCCACACCCACATCTCCTCGCCGGGCCAACCGGGGCCGTGCTGGCGCGGGGCGCGGTTGGTGCTGGTCTTGTAGCTTGCATTGCCGCGCCCGCCGTCGCCGCCGCGCAGGAAGGTGACCTGTTCGCCCTCCTTGGTCAGGTCGGCGAGCAGGCTGCGCTCTTCGTCGTCGTCGAGGATCTGGGTGCCGATCGGCACCTTGATCAAGAGGTCGGGGCCACCGGCGCCGGTGCGGTCGCGGCCGGCACCGGGGGTGCCGCGCTTGGCCTTGAAATGCTGGGTGTAGCGAAAGTCGATCAGCGTGTTGAGCCCGGCGACCGCTTCGAAGATGATGTCGCCGCCCTTGCCGCCGTTGCCGCCGTCGGGACCGCCATATTCGACATATTTCTCGCGCCGGAAACTGACGGCGCCGGGGCCGCCGTCACCGGACTTCACGAATATCTTGGCTTGATCGAGGAAATGCATGGCGGGGCCTTTGGGCGCGGGAGACGGGAAAACTACACATCAAATCCCGTTCGTGTCGAGCGAAGTCGAGACACCCATCGGGGCACACGACCGAAGGGAGTCTCGACTTCGCTCGATGCGAACGGAATGACGGGATGCGGCCCCTTAGCGCGCGCGCAACAAAATTGCTAGCCTTCAGGCAGCAGGCTTGCCGCCGTGCTCAGCCCAGAATTTCGCGATCCTGCCGGTGATCAATTCGGTCGCCAGCACCCGCGACGTGTCGCGCGGCAGGTCGAGCGCCTCGGCCATCGGGCCGCCGAGCTGCGCATCGCCCAGCGCCATCAGCACCAGTGCCAGCGTATCTTCGTGCATCAGGCGCTTTTCATGCGCGTCGGGCGCGATGTTGTCGATCAGCCGGTGGATCGCCTCGACGATCGGGTCGAGCGCATCCTCGTTGCCCGTCGCAGCCATCCAGGTCGCGAGCGCGCCGGCGCCGCCCTCGTTGAAGGCGTCGAAGGCGAGGTCGACGATCTCGCGCACATTGCGTTCGCCCGGTGGCGATTCCGCCATCTTCCGGCCGATCGTCGCGCAGACGGTTTCGGCCTGATAGGCGGCGAGTGCCTTTTGCAGTCCCGCCGCGCTGCCGAAATGATGCAGCAGATTGGCGTGGGTGCGGTCGATGCGCGCCGCCACGGCTTTCAGCGTCACCGCCGCCGGCCCCATCTCGATCAGGATCGTCCGCGCCGCCTCGAGCGCCGCCGACCGGCTCTCTTCGGGACTCAGGCGCTTCTTCGCTACTATTGACACCACTGTAAGTAACCTTTAACATATGCCCCATAGGACGTCCCCACGCCCTTCCTCTCCTTTTCGACGGTGCAGACCATATGTCCAGCTTTTCCCACAACCCGACCCCCGCCGACCTTGCGATCACGCCGCGCGACATGCGCTTCGGCCGCGACGACCGGCAGGGCCGCTGGTGGCTGAACGGCGACCCGATCGCCTCGGCTTTTCACACCGCGCTGTCGGTGACCTTCCCGCGCGGCGAGGCGATGTTCATCGAGGCGGTGAAAGCGCACCGCGATGGCGTGCCCGACAAATTGGCGCGCGAAATCCGCGCCTTCACCCAGCAGGAAGTGATCCACAGCCGCGAGCATGTGGTGTTCAACAAGAAGGCGGCGGAAGCGGGTTACGACCTCAGCGAGCTCGAAGACGATGTGAACCACGTCCTCGACCTGATCAAGGCGCGGCCGCAGATCGTCAACCTGATGGCTACGATCGCGCTCGAACATTATACCGCGATGATGGCAGCGGTGATGCTGCGCGACGACAGCATGTATGCGGGCGCCGAACCCGAATGGGCGGCGCTGTGGAAATGGCACGCGATCGAGGAGATCGAGCATAAGGGCGTCGCCTATGACACCTGGCTGCACGCGACGAAGGACTGGAGCCGATTCAAGCGCTGGCGCGCCAAGTCGATCATGATGCTGCTCGTCACCACCCGCTTCTGGCCGAAGCGCGTCAAGGGGATGAAGGCGCTGCTGAAGCAGGACGGCCTGACCGGCTGGCGGGTCACGGCGCGTATCTGGTGGTATCTGCTCGGCAAGCCGGGGGTGCTGCGCAAGAGCTTCCTGCCCTGGCTCAGCTATTTCCTGCCTGGCTTCCACCCGTGGAATCATGACGACCGCGCACTGATCGGCAAATATGAAAGCGATTATGCCGATGCGGTGATGCCGCAGCACAGCTCGGCAGCGCCGGCGCGGCACGAGGAATTGGCGGCCGTGGCCGCCTGACCGGCTCGCAAAGGCGGAGCCTCCAAAGGGCTCTCTCTCCCCATTTTCGGGGCTTCGCCTTTGCGGGATCGGCGGCTTGCCGCGCAGCGTGTGCGCTGATAGCCCGGCGCCATGTTCACGACGCCCCCGATCATCGAAACCGACCGCCTGCGCCTGCGCGAGCACCGCCTGTCGGACAAAGCCGACCATATCGCGATGTGGGCCGACGAGCGCGTGACGCGCTTCATCGGCGGCGAACCGCGCGCGCCCGATGTCAGCTGGGGAAAATTCCTGTCGGCGGCCGGGCTGTGGCCGGTGATGGGCTATGGCTATTGGGTGTTCGCCGACAAGGCGACCGACCGGCTGATCGGCATGGGCGGCCTCAGCTATTTCGGGCGGGGCATAGCCGAACTCGAGGGGCAGCCCGAGGCGGGTTGGGCGTTCGACGCCGATCACTGGGGCGGCGGCCTCGCGACCGAGGCGATGGGCGCGGCGCTGGCCTGGGCCGACGCGAACCTCAATGCGGCGGACATCCGTTGCATCATCGAACCGGGACACGGCGCATCGGAGCGCGTCGCGGCGAAGCTGGGGTTCGGCCTGATCGGCGAGAGCGATGTGCTACCCGAGATCGTTAATATCTACGTACGACCGCGCGGCGGATAGAGATATTCGTCATTGCGAGCGGAGCGAAGCAATCTCCGGCTATCGACCTTGCGAAAGGCCGATAGCTTGAGATTGCCGCGTCGCCTTCGGCTCCTCGCAATGACGAGATGTGGTTTAGCCTAAGCCAGTTCCACCACCAGCAACCCGCCCTCGGCGCTGACGACGCGGACCTTGGTGCCTTCGGCGGTATCCGGGCCGCGCACCGGCCATTCGCCGTCGCCGACCTTGGCGCGGCCGCGGCCGTCCTCGATCGCCTTGGTCACCGTCAGCACTTCGCCGACCAGCCGCCCGCCGCGCTGGTTGAGCAGCGGGTCGGTGGTGGTGATCGGATTGTCGCGCAGATATTTGCGCCCCGCGTAAAGCGCGACGATCGACAATATGGCAAAGATAGCGAGCTGCAGCGGGACACCGATCGGGACGATCCACGCGACGATGCCGGTGACGATCGCGGCGGCGCCGAGCCAGACGAGGAAGAAGCCCGGCGCGACGATCTCGGCCGCCGCGAGCAGCACGCCGATCGACAGCCAGGCCCAATGCGGCTCCATGTTCGCAATCCAGTCGGGCATGTCAGCGGCTCCCTTCGCGGCTGGCCAGCGCATCCTTGGCGAGTTCGCCGATGCCGCCGAGCGTACCGATCAACTGCGTCGCCTCGACCGGGAACAGGATCGTCTTGGCATTGGGGCTGGTCGCGAACTGGCCCACTGCCTCGACATATTTCTGCGCGATGAAGTAGTTGATCGCCTGCGCATTGCCGTTCGCGATCGCGTCGGACACCATCTGGGTCGCCTTGGCTTCGGCCTCGGCTTCGCGTTCACGGGCCTCGGCGTCGCGGAAGGCGGCCTCGCGGCGGCCTTCGGCCTGCAGGATCTGGCCTTGCTTCTCACCCTCGGCGCGCAGGATCTCCGACGCGCGCATGCCTTCGGCTTCGAGGATGTTGGCGCGCTTTTCGCGCTCGGCCTTCATCTGCCGCGCCATCGCGTTCGAAATGTCGGCGGGCGGGCGGATGTCCTTGATCTCGACGCGGGTGATCTTGACGCCCCACGGCGTCGTCGCATCGTCGACGACGTGCAGCAGGCGCGCGTTGATCTCGTCGCGCTTCGACAGCGTCTCGTCGAGGTCCATCGAACCCATCACGGTGCGCAGGTTGGTCGTCGTCAGGTTCATGATCGCAAGATAGAGGTCGCTGACTTCGTAAGCGGCCTTCGCGGCGTCGAGCACCTGGAAGAAGACGACGCCGTCGACCGCGACCATCGCATTGTCCTTGGTGATGATTTCCTGGCCCGGGATGTCGAGCACCTGTTCCATCATGTTCACCTTGCGGCCGACGCGGTCGAAGAAGGGGGTGATGAAGTTGAGCCCCGGCTGCGCGGTGTGCGTGTAGCGTCCGAACCGTTCGATCGTATAGCTGAAGCCCTGCCGGACCGGCGTCATCGCCCAGATCAGGAAGAACAAGGCGAGCACTACGATCGCGATGGCAAACCCAAAACCCATGACAAATCCCCTCTGCTTGGTCGCAAACCTCTGGCGCTAACTTATTGCGACATTGCCCGGCTTGCGCCACAGAAAAGCGCATGATCGATTTTGCGCCCCGCTCGTTGCTCTATGTTCCCGGTTCCAACGCCCGCGCGCTGGAGAAGGCGCAGGGGCTTGCGGCCGACATGCTGATCGTCGATCTTGAGGATGCGGTGCCCGCCGACCGCAAGGAAGAGGCGCGTGCGGCGATGCGCGCGGCGGTGGTCGCTGGGTTCCCGGGCAAGCGGATCGCGGTGCGGATCAACGGCACGGGGAGCGAGCATCAGGCGGCCGACATCAACGCGGTCGCCGGGCTGCGGCTCGATGCCGTGGTGCTGCCGAAGGTCGATGCCATCGCCGACCTCGAACCCGCGCGCGGACTCGGCCTATCGCTGCTTGCGATGATCGAGACCCCGACCGCCATCTATGCCGCGCGCGAGATTGCGGGCGATCCGGCGGTGGCAGGGCTGATCGCGGGGCTGAACGACCTTGCCTACGAACTGAAGCTGCCCGACGGCATGGACCGCGGCGCGATGAGCCACGCGATTCAGGCGATCGTGCTCGCGGCGCGCGCGGGTGGGAAATATGGCTTCGACGGGGTCTATAACGCCATCGACGACGCCGAAGGTTTTGCGACGGAAGCCGCCGAGGGGCGGCGGCTGGGGTTCGACGGCAAGACGCTGATCCACCCGTCGCAGGTCGAGCCGTGCAATGCCGCCTTTGCGCCGTCCACGCGCGAGATCGCCGAGGCCGAAGCGCTGGTTGCCGCGGCGACCGGCGGGGCGCAGCGACATGCGGGGCGGATGATCGAAGATATGCATGTCGCCGCGGCCCGCGCGCTGCTGGAGCGGGCGGGGCGATAAACGCCCGACCCGCTTCGACGAACCGTCTTGCCGGTCGTTCGCGGACATGCCATGCCGCGCCGCCATGCACGCAATAAAATTTCGCGCCGCGATCGCGGCCGTCGCTCTGATCGCCGTCTCCGTTTCCGCCGTTCAGGCCAGGCCGGTCGATCCCCCGATTACCGAAGCCGACCTCGCCGCGCATATGCGCGTGCTGGCGAGCGACGCGTTCGAGGGGCGCGCGCCGGGGACCGAGGGCGAGAACCGCACCATCGCCTATATCGTCGGCGAATGGGCCAGGATGGGGCTCCAGCCCGTGCCGGGCAGCGAAACCCCCTGGCTGCAACCGGTGCCGCTGGTCGAAAGCGCCGCGATCGCGGGCAGCGTCCAGTTCAAGGTACGCGGCCGCGCCTTTCCGCTGTCGGACGACAGCATCGTCCTGACCGGACGCGACGCCTCGCTGGCGCTGGCGGACGTTCCGGTGATCTTCGTCGGCTATGGTGTCGATGCATCGGGCGAGGTCGCCGCCGATGTGAAGGGCAAGGTCGCGATCCTGCTCTCCGAGGCGGTGCCGTTCGGCGAGAAGATGCCGCGCTATCGCGACCGGCGCCAGATGCTCGCCGACGCGGGCGCGACCGCGGTGCTGGTCGTCGCGAGCGACGCGCTGCCCTGGGCGGCGGTGCAGGGATCGTTCGGATCGCAGACCACCAAGCTTGCCGGCGCCAAGCCCGGCGCGGCGGCGACGGGCTTCATCGCGGCGCCCGCGCTGCAGGCCTTGCTGACCAAGGTCGGCAAGCCGGCGGTCGCGGCGCTCGAAGCCGCCAAGTCGCCCGATTATCGCGGCACCGACCTCGCCGTCACCGCGAACCTCAGCGCCGAGACCGAAGTGCGTTCCTATGCCAGCCACAATATCATCGCCAAACTGCCGGGCGCGAAACCCGACGGCAAGGCGGTGCTGTTCCTCGGCCATTGGGACCATCTGGGGATCTGCGGCGGCGAGGGCGATGCTGACCGCATCTGCAACGGCGCGGTCGACAATGCGAGCGGCATCGCCGTGCTTACCGAGGTCGCCAAGCGGCTCGCCAGCGGCCCGCGTCCCGACCGCGACATCTATTTCATGGCGACGACCGCCGAGGAAAAGGGCCTGCTCGGCGCCACTTATTTTGCCGACCATCCGGTGGTGCCGCTGGGCGACATCACCGTCGCGCTCAACATCGACACCATCGCCATCTCGCCGCGCGGCACGCCGGTCGCGACGATCGGGCGCGGGCGTCCCGCCTATGACGCGGTGGTGCGCAAGGTTTCCACCGACCTCGGCCGCAAGCTTGACGAGGATGGCGAGGCCGACGCCTTTGTCCAGCGGCAGGACGGCTGGGCACTCGGCGCCAAGGGCGTGCCGTCGCTGATGGTCGGGGGAAGTTTCTCGGACATGCCGTTGCTCGAGAAATTCCTCGGCAGCGACTATCACAAGGCCGCCGACAATTTCAGCGACGCGATCCCGCTCGGCGGCGCGGCGGAGGATGCCGACCTGCACGTCGCGCTCGGCCGGGTGTTCGCCGACACCAAGGCTTGGAGCGGGACGGAGAAATAGGACCGGAGAAAAAGGCTTCGTCATTGCGAGCGAAGCGAAGCAATCCAGGGCGGTTTACGCCTGCTCTGGATTGCCGCGTCGCTTCGCTCCTCGCAATGACGAGTTGATGAGGCTGATCAGGCCGCCTGCTTCGCCCGTTCGCTCATTTCCTGGTTGAGCATTTCGGCCAGCAGGAACGCCAGTTCCAGCGACTGACCCGCGTTCAAACGCGGGTCGCAATGGGTGTGATAGCGGTCGGCGAGGTCCATCTGGGTCACGTCCATCGCGCCGCCGGTGCATTCGGTGACATTCTGGCCGGTCATCTCAATATGGATGCCACCGCCATGCGTGCCCTCGGCGCGGTGGACCGCGAAGAAGCCGCGCACCTCGGCGAGGATGCGCTCGAACGGGCGCGTCTTGTAGCCGTTGGGCGTCTTGATGACATTGCCGTGCATCGGGTCGCACGACCAGACGACGGGATGGCCCGATTCCTTCACCGCGCGGACAAGCCGCGGCAGGTGCGCCTCGATCTTGTCATGGCCATAACGCGTGATCAGCGTCATGCGCCCCGCGACATGATTGGGATTGAGCGTGTCGAGCAGGCGGAGCAGGACGTCGGGTTCGAGGCTCGGCCCGCATTTCATGCCGACCGGATTGCCGATGCCGCGGAGGTACTCGATATGCGCCGAGCCTTCGAAGCGCGTGCGATCGCCGACCCACAGCATATGGCCCGAGGTGTCGTACCAGCCGCCGGTCAGGCTGTCCTGCCGCGTCAGCGCCTGCTCATAGGGAAGCAGCAGCGCTTCATGGCTGGTGTAAAAGCTGGTGCCCTTGATCTGCGGCACCGTTTCGGGCGTGACGCCGCACGCTTCCATGAAGGCGAGCGCTTCGGAAATGCGCGCGGCGGTTTCCTGATATTTCTTCGCCCAGGGGCTGCGGTCCATGAAGTCGTGCGTCCAGGCGTTGACCTGGCGCAGATTGGCATAGCCGCCGCCGGCGAAGGCGCGCAGCAGGTTCAGCGTTGCCGCCGACTGGTTGTACGCCTTGACCATGCGCTGCGGGTCGGGCGCGCGGCCCGATGCTTCGAACGCGATGTCGTTGATGATGTCGCCGCGATAGCTCGGCAGCTCGACGCCATCGATGTCTTCCATGTCGGCCGAACGCGGCTTGGCGAACTGGCCCGCCATGCGGCCGAGCTTCACCACCGGCATTTTCGACGCGAAGGTCAGCACGACCGCCATCTGGAGCAGCACGCGGAAGGTGTCGCGGATGTTGTTCGGATGGAATTCGGCGAAGCTTTCGGCGCAGTCGCCGCCCTGGAGCAGGAACGCCTTGCCCTCGGCGACGCGGCCGAGTTCGCTGGTCAGTTCGCGCGCCTCGCCGGCAAACACCAGCGGCGGATAATTCGACAGCTCGCGCTCGGCCGCGGCGAGGGCGACCTCGTCCGAATAGGTGGGAAGCTGGCGGGCTTCGTGCGAGCGCCAGCTGTGCGGCTGCCATGGCTGTGTCATAATCAAAATCCAAAAATCGAATCGCGCGCCGCCATGGCGCGAATGGACCATGGAGGCAAGGATCAGGAAATTAGCATCGGCGCGGCTTTTGCGCACCTGTGCTTTTCTTTGCCGCGAAAAACTGATAGTTTGCTATGGTTTTTGGGACGTGCGCGCGGGGATCGCGATCGTCCGTTCGGCAATCCGTAACCTTCTACACTTAGTGGCCCAGGTAAGGGGCCACCTGTTGAAAAGATTCATATGGCGAGTTTCGATCCCGCCTGGTTCGGATATGGCGCACTTTTGCTGGTGCTCGGAACCAGCTTCGCGCTGACCCTGACGCACGTCCGCATCGGGCTGGCGCTTGCGGCGCTGGTCGCGCTGCCGCTCACCCTGTTCCATGCTCCGGGCGCCGGCTATTCGCTGCTCGTCGGGCTGATCCTCGCGGTCAACCTCGGACAGGCGGGGCGGGACTGGATCGGCGATGCCCAGGTGGCTTTTTCGCCGGAGGAACAGGAATTGCGGCGGCTGCACTTCGAAGCGCTCAGCCCGAGCAATGCGCGCCGGCTGATCGATCAGGGGCACTGGATTTCGGCGCGGCGCGGCGAGGTCTTGATCCGCGAGGATCAGGCGGCGCCCAGCCTCTTTTACCTTGCCGACGGGGTTGCGACGATCCGGCGCGAGGGCATCGACGTCGGCACCGTGGCGGGCGGGACGCTGATCGGTGAGGCGACAGTGCTCGACGGCAGCCATGCGACCGGGACCGTCTTGCTCGCGAGCAACGCGCGGATGTGGTTCATTCCGGCGCATTCGCTGCGCGCCTATCTCACCGCCAATCCGGGCATCGCCGCCACGCTGCACGAAGGCTTTGCGCGCGCGCTTCGCGGTAAATTGGCGAACGCCAACGCCCGCATTGCCGACCTGCCACCCATCGCTTAGGGTCTGCCGCATTATTGTCATCGGCGGCTTCTAACATGGACTATATATGGCACTGACTTTGTACGGAATTCCCAATTGCGACACGGTGAAAAAGGCGCGGACCTGGCTCGATGCGGCGGGCGTTCCGTACAGATTCCACGATTTTCGCAAGGACGGGCTCGATCCCGCGACGCTGCAATCCTGGATCGACGCGATCGGCTGGGAGAAATTGCTCAACAAGGCCGGGACGACCTTTCGCAAGCTGCCCGATGCGGACAAGGCGGATCTGGACGCGGGCAAGGCCAAGGCCTTGATGCTCGACCAGCCGGCAATGATCAAACGGCCGGTAGTCGAGGCGGCCGACGGAGTGAGCGCGGGCTTTTCGGCCGCCGAATGGCAGACGCGCTTTGCATGATCCGGCGCTGGGCGGTGGTGCCGGCGCTGCTCCTCGCGGCGTGCGGGGCTGAGCCGATGGCGGCGCAGCAGCCGACGCTCGACGGCAAGGCCCCGATCGTCATCGCGCACCGCGGCGCGTCGGGCGAGCGCCCCGAACATACGCTTGAAGGCTATCAGCTCGCGATCGACCTCGGTGCCGACTATATCGAACCCGACCTCGTACTGACCAAGGACGGTGTGCTCGTCGCGCGCCACGAGAATGAGATTTCGGAGACCACCGACGTCGCCGATCATCCCGAATTCGCCGGCCGCAAGACGACGAAGACGATCGATGGAACCGCGTTCACCGGATGGTTCACCGAGGACTTCACCCTTGCCGAACTCAAGACGCTGCGTGCGAAGGAACGATTGCCGCAACTACGCAGCACCGGATATGACGGCAAATATGAGGTTCCGACCTTCGCCGAAATCCTCGAGCTGCTGGCCGAAGCGAACAAGGGGCGCCGGGTCCCGGTCGGCGTCTATCCGGAAACCAAGCATCCGGGCTATTTCGCGTCGATCGGCCTGCCGCACGAGGCGACGCTGCTGGCGATGCTCGACCGCTATGGCTATCGCGGCCGCACCGCGCCGGTCTTCATTCAGAGCTTTGAGGTCGCGAACCTCAAGGCGATCCGCGCCAGGAGCGACCTGCCGCTGATCCAGTTGATGGACGGCGAAGGCGGTCCTGCCGACGATGCGAAGACGACCTATGCCGCCATGGCGACGCCTGCCGGGCTGAAAGCCATCGCCGCCTATGCCGACGGTATCGGACCCAACAAGGCGATGGTCATCCCGCGCGGCGCGCTCGGAACGCTGGGCGAGCCGACGACGCTGGTGGCGGACGCCCATGCGGCAGGACTCAAGGTTCATCCCTGGACCTTTCGCCGCGAAAATTATTTCCTGCCGCTCGCCGACAAGGGGGGCATCAATCCCGCCGGCCATGGCGATCTGGGCGCCGAGATCGACGCCTATCTGAAAACCGGCATCGACGGGCTGTTCAGCGACAACCCGCGCGAGGCCGTTGCGACGGTGAAAGGCAAGCCATGACCGAACGCGCATTGGGCCAGAGCGGCCTGTCGATCCGGCCTTTCATGCTCGGTGGCAATGTCTTCGGCATGACCGCGGACCGCGACGCGAGCTTCGCCGTGCTCGACCGATTCGTCGAACTGGGCGGCGGCATGATCGACACCGCCGACGTCTATTCGGCCTGGGTGCCGGGCCACAAGGGCGGCGAGTCCGAGCGCATGATGGGCGCTTGGCTGAAGGCCGGCGGCGCGCGCGACCGGGTGATGATCGCGACCAAGGTCGGCATGATGCCCGGCGGGCTGAAGCCTGATCGCATCCGCGAGGCGGTGCAGGGTTCGCTCGACCGGCTCGGCACCGACCGGATCGACCTGTATTTCGCGCACAAGGACGATCCGGACGTGCCGTTGGACGAGGTGCTCGGCGCGTTCGGCGAACTGGTCGACGCGGGCGTCGTGGACGCGATCGGCGCGTCCAACTATTCGGCCGATCGGCTGGCCGAGGCGCTGCGCGTGGCCGACGGCAACGGCCTGCCGCGTTTCACGGTGATGCAGCCCGAACTCAACCTGCTCGATCGCGGCCAATATCAGGGCGCGCTGCAGGATTTGTGCGTTGCCGAGGGGCTGGGTGTCGTCACCTATTTCAGCCTCGCTTCGGGGTATTTGTCGGGCAAATATCGCAGCGTCGACGACATCGGCCAAAGCGCGCGCGGCCCGCGCGTGAAGCCCTATGTCGAGGGCAAGGGGCCGGCGATGCTGGCGGCGATGGATACCATAGCGGCGGAGACGGGTGCCACCCTGTCGCAGATCGCGCTTGCCTGGGTCGCCGCCCAGCCGGGCGTCACCGCGCCCATCGCGAGCGCGACGAGCGTCGCGCAACTCGACGAGATCATGGGCAGCGAGGATGTGGTTCTGAGAGAAGAGCAGCTCGCGGCGCTAACTGCGGTGGGCGCCTGACCCCATATAGTCGTCCCGGCGAAGGCCGGGATCTCACCGTCTCGGACTGACGCAATGTCGAGATCCCGGCCTTCGCCGGAATGACGAGGTGAATTAATCCAAAGCGCAGCTTTCCCCACTGATCGCCCGCTCGGTCAGGAAGGCGTCGATAGCGGCGAGCGCGTTGGCGTGCGCCGCGCTGTCGAAATCCTTCTCGATCGTCGCGCTCGCCGGATCGTCGACGGGATGCGCAACGTCGAAGCGATGTTTGGCACCGGGATAGAGTTTGATCACAAACGGATATTCGTCATTCTTGATGCGTCCGGCGGCGAGGGCTTCGAGCTTTTTGGCCGGTGCGGTCCCGTCGGCGGTACCTTGCAGCGCCAGCACCGGCATCCGCTGCGGCCAAGGGGACGGCTGGCCGCCAACCGAGGGATAATAGGCGATCGCGGCGCGAATGCCGCTGTCAGTGCCTTGTTTGCTCGATGCCAGCGTGAGTGCGCCTTCGCCGCCGCGCGACCAGCCGACGACGACGCCGGGGCAGCGCATGTCGAAGCGGCCCTGCTCACGCAGCCGTGCGATCGCGTCGAGCGCAATCGTCGCGCGCTTTTCACCCGCCGATCCCTTCGGGGCAAGGCGCTCGAGCGCCGCGTCGTCGTCGACGATCACGACGTCGATGCCGCGATCATTCAAATATCGGGCAAGGTCGGCATTTTGATTGCCGGGTGCGAGTATGCCGACCCCCGCGGCGCGTGGGAGGAATATCGCCCAGGGGCGTGGTTTCGTGTCGGGAGCGACCGGGACCAGGTGCAGGTCGGCGGGGAGCGGGGCGGGCGACTCCGCCGACAGCGGCGCGGCGGCCAGCAGGGCGGAGCAGAGCAATGCAAGGCGGGGCACCGGCGACTCCTTTCGGACGGTCCAGCCTAGGCCTTTTCGCGGGCGCTGCCAAATCAAGGTGCGGCCCCGGCCCCGGGGAGAGCCGAGGCCGCACCCGCGCGGCCGCGCTGTTTCAATCGGCGCTCTCGTCCCACTGGAACACCGCTTCGAGCGGCTTGTCGAACGTGCGCGCGATGCGAAAGGCGACTTCGAGCGAGGGAGAATATTTGCCCTGTTCGATCGCCGCGATCGTCTGGCGGGTGACCCCGACCCGGTCGCCGAGGTCGCCTTGGGTCATCTCGCCCGAAAGGAAGCGCAGCGTACGGATGTCGTTGGTGAAAGGGGGCTTAGCCATGCCAGCCCCTCCGGTAGCTCAGGAGCACGACGACGCTGTTCACCAGTTCGGCGGCGACGATCGCGAACAGGCCGCAATTCGCCAGCCGCACCCCGCCGTCGACGAAGGGCATATAGACGCCGACGACCATCATCCCCACCAGCAGCACATAATAGGCGGCGGTCGCCCCGCGGCGGCGGATCGCGCGGTCGCGCTCGTCGGCGCGCGCGCGCTCCGACTTCGGGGCCTGCGCCGACAGGATGATCGTGCCGACGATGACGGTGGCGGCATGCGCTATGGCGATCGATCCGAAGAGCCACAGCATGGGGAATATTTCGCGCCCGGCGGGATGCCCGGACAGGAGCAGCCCGAAATAGAGGGTATAGGCGGCGACCATCGCGATGACGTTCAGCCAGGCGGTCTTTTCACGGAAGTTCATCGACAAGTCTCCGGTGTCGGCGCCGGCAAGCTGCCGCGCGGATTCGAGGGTCGCGGGGGACATGGCTCAGTACCCCCGGCGATAGAGGAACAACTGGGTCCCGATGCGGACCAACTCGGCGACGACCAGCGTCGCGATCATCAGATTGAGCTGCTGCGCCTGGCCGATGCCCCAGAAGATCAGGAAGATGTTGCCCCAGATGCCGACGACGAGCGGATAATAGGCATAATGGGTGCCGTGCATATGAAAGCTGCGGTCGCGTTCATCCTCTTTGACATCGACCTCTCCGCGGTTGCGGATCGCAAGGAAGGCGGTGGCGACGGTCATCGCGACGATGATTGCGATGGTGACCGGCACCAGCATCCCCGCCGTCGCCCACACGGCCGCCGGACTGTCGGCGATCTGCCAAGGGTAGGCGAGGAAGTACCAGCCGAAGGCCAGGATCATCGTCACCAGCGTGACCCAGTGAATTTTCTCGCGGAAGGCCATCCGATTCGACTCCATGTCATGAAATATGCACTCTATGTCTAATATTTTTAACATAGAGTCAACAAATAATAACATGACATGGCTTTGGCGCTTTCGCCGCCTTCTATTTGGGGGTAAGCGGCGACCCCATGTCCACGCTCCCAAAAACGCTCACCTACGACACCTCAACCAGCCGCGCCAATCCGACGCCGCAGCCGATGAAACGCCTGACGGTGCCGCGGATTCGCCAGCGCAAGGGCGGCGAGCCGATCGTCATGCTGACCGCCTATACCGTCCGCATGGCGCAGCTGCTCGATCCGCATTGCGACATGCTGCTCGTCGGCGATTCGCTGGCGCAGGTGATCTATGGCCTGCCGCACACCGTCGGCGTGACGATGGACATGATGGCGCTGCACGGCGCGGCGGTGGTGCGCGGCAGCTATCATGCGGCGGTGATCGTCGACATGCCCTTCGGCAGCTATGAGGGCAGCCCGCAGCAGGCGTTCGACAATGCGGCGCGGCTGCTCAAGGAAACCGGCGCCGCGGCGGTCAAGGTCGAGGGCGGCAAGGTGCTCGCCCCGACGATCGAATTCCTGACCCAGCGCGGCATTCCGGTAATGGGCCATGTCGGGCTGACCCCGCAGGCGGTGAATATCCTCGGCGGCTATGGCGTGCGGGGCAAGAGCGAAGAGGAAGCGCGCTCGATCGTCGAGGACGCGATCGCGGTCGCAAAGGCGGGCGCCTTTTCGATCGTCATCGAAGGCGTGCTCGAATCGATCGCGATCGAGATCACCGAGAAGGTCGACTGCCCGACGATCGGCATCGGCGCCTCGGCCAAATGCGACGGCCAGGTGCTGGTCACCGACGACATGCTCGGCATGTTCGATCGCGTCCCCAAATTCGTGAAACGCTATCAGGATATGGCCGGCGTGGTGAACGGCGCGGTCAAGGATTATGCCGACGAAGTCAGGTCCCGTTCATTCCCCACCGAAGATCAGATCTACGCCGGTTGATCCGGCATAAGGCGGTGTGCGCGGGCCAAGTGAAAAGCTTGGCCTTTTCGGGTGCCGTCGCTAAGGAAACCACCGGCGGGCGTCTTCGTGCCTGCCCGGTCTATGGAGAATATGTGTGGCGTTGAGCCCGACGAACAATGCGGCCCTGTTGCAGGAAGTGGATGAGGCTGTCCGCAAGGACCAGCTCGACAGCATCTGGCAGCGGTTTGGCATCTGGATCTTGGTCGGGGTCGTCGCGGCGTTGATCGCGTTCGGCGGCTACCTTTATTGGGGCCATATGCAGGAAACCAAGCGCGGCGAGAATGCCGAGCAGCTGCTCGCGGCCTTCGACAAGTTGAAGGCGGCGCAGCCGACTGCGGCGACCGCCGAGCTGACCAAGATCGAGGCTGACGGCGGCCCCGCCTATCGCGCCGTCGCGCTGTTCCAGCAGGCGAACATGAAGGCCGAACGCGGCGACCTGAAAGCCGCTGCCGCGCTGATGGCCAAGGCCGCCGCCGACACCAAGCTCGACCCGTCGCTGCGTGATCTGGCGCTGATCCGCCAGACCGCCTTCGAATATGACACGCTGAAGCCCGAAGTGGTGATCGCGCGAATGAAACCGATGGTCGATGCCAAGGATCCCGCGTCGAGCTGGTTCCCGAGCGCCGCCGAACTGTCGGCAACCGCGAATTACCAGCTCGGTCAGTTTAAAGAGGCGGGCGCGCTTTACGGCCGGATCGCCGACACCCCCAATATCCCCAAGTCGCTGCAGTCGCGCACCGTCCAGATGGCCGGCATGCTGGGCGTCGACGTCGTCAAGGATCGCGCGGCCGAGAGCGCCGCGAAGGAACAGAAGGGCAGCGTCGCACCGGCGGCCGCCGGACCAGCCGAGGAAAAGAAATAATGCGGAAAGCCAATTTTGTCGGCGTGGCGCTGATTGCGCTGGCGCTTTCCGGCTGCGGCGTGCTCAAGGGCAATGGCGGGCCGAAAACCCCGACCGTCGGCGACCGCGTCTCGATCCTGTCGAACGACAACAGCGTCAAGGTCGATCCCGCCACGGCGTCGGTCGCGGTCGTGCTGCCCGATCCCGTCGTGAACGCGAACTGGGCGCAGTCGGGCGGCAACGCGTCGAAATCGATGGGGCACCCCGCGCTCGGCGCGTCGCGCAGCCAGATCTGGACCGCCAGCATCGCCGGCGGCAACAACAAGCAGCGGCTGGCCGCGGCACCGGTCGTTTCGGACAACCGGCTGTTCGTGGTCGGCACCGATGCTGTCGTGTCGGCTTTTTCGGCCGACACCGGCGCGTCGCTGTGGAGCGCGTCGATCGGCACCACCGGCAAGGATTTCAAGGATTCGCTGTTCGGCGGCGGCGCGTCGGTCGACGGTAGCGTCGTCTATGCGACCAGCGGCGTCGGCGATGTCGCCGCGCTGAACGCGGCCGACGGATCGATCCTGTGGAAGGTGAAGCCCGCGGGGCCGCTGCGCGGCGCCCCGACGATCGCCTTCGGCGGCGTCTATGTCATCACCCAGGACAATCAGATCATCGCGCTCAACGCCGCCGACGGCGCGGTGCTGTGGCAGGCGACGGCGTCGCTCGAAGCCGGCAGCATCTTCGGCGCCGGATCGCCCGCCGCGGGGCAGGGCACGATCGTCGCCGGCTTCTCGTCGGGTGAGGTGCAGGCCTATCGGTACGAGAATGGCCGCGACCTTTGGGAAGATGCGCTGGCGCGCACCTCGATGGCGCTGTCGGTGTCGACCTTGTCCGACGTCGATGCCGACCCGGTGATCGACCGCGGCCGCGTCTTCGCGCTCGGCCAGGGCGGCCGCATGGCGAGCTACGAACTCGTCACCGGCCAGCGCAGCTGGGAAATTTCGATCGCCGGCATTTCGACGCCCTATGTGGTCGGCGAATGGGTCTATGCGATGACCGACGACGGCAAATTGTTGTGCGTCGCGCGCGGCACCGGCAAGGTGCGCTGGCTCCAGCAGCTCGCACGTTTCCGCGTCGAAACCGAAAAGAAGAAGAAGGACCCGATCCGCTGGACCGGCCCGATCCTCGCCGGTGGCCGCCTGATCGCGGTGAACAGCGAGGGTCAGCTTTCCGAATTTTCGCCCGCCGACGGGTCGCTGATCGCGACGACCGAGTTCAAGACGTCGCTGTCGCAGTCGCCGATCGTCGCGAACAATGTCCTCTATATCCTGGCGGACGACGGACGCATCACCGCCTGGCGCTAAATTAAATAGGGACTGTCCCTATTTATTGAAGGAATATGAAATGGCGCGATCCGCAACGATCGCCATTGTCGGCCGACCCAATGTCGGCAAATCGACGCTGTTCAACCGGCTCGTCGGCAAGCGCCTGGCGCTGGTCGACGACCAGCCGGGGGTGACGCGCGACCGGCGCGAAGGCGACGGCGAACTGCTGGGACTGAAATTCACGATCGTCGATACCGCGGGGTTCGAGGATTATGACGCGGCGACGCTGCCCGGCCGGATGCGTGTGCAGACGGAGAAAGCGGTGCGCGAGGCCGACGCTGCGCTGTTCATGATCGACGGCCGCGCCGGCGTGACTCCGCTCGACGAGGAAATCGCGCGCTGGCTGCGCAGCGAGGACACGCCGATCATCCTCGTGGTCAACAAGGCCGAGGGCAAACAGGGCGAAAACGGCCTCAACGAAAGCTATTCGCTCGGCTTCGACAATCCGATCGCGCTCAGCGCCGAACATGGCGAGGGCATCGTCGACCTGTTCGACGCGCTGCGCCCGATCGTCGAGGGATTCGATGCCGCCGCGGCTGAAGTGCTGCCACCGCCCATCGAAGGCGAAGAGGATGAAGATGCGCCGCTCGGTCCGCTGAAGCTGGCGATCGTCGGCCGCCCCAATGCGGGCAAATCGACGCTGATCAACCGCATGATCGGCGAGGACCGGCTGATCACCGGACCCGAGGCGGGGATCACGCGCGATTCGATCCGCGTCGACTGGCGGTGGGAAAATGACGGGGAGGTCCACGAGATCCAGCTGTTCGACACTGCGGGCATGCGCAAGCGCGCCAAGGTGCAGGACAAGCTGGAGAAACTGTCGGTGATGGACGCGCTCCACGCGGTCGATTTCGCCGAGGTCGTGGTACTGCTGCTCGACGCCACCAAAGGCCTGGAATCGCAGGATCTGCACATCGCCGACCGGGTACTGCAGGAAGGCCGCGCGCTGATCGTCGCGCTCAACAAATGGGACGTAGCCGAGGACCCGTCGTCGCTGTTCAACGGCGTCCGAGGCGCGCTCGAGGACGGACTCAGCCAGGTCAAGGGCGTCCCGGTACTCACCATTTCGGGCGCGACGGGCCGGGGAATCGACACGCTTGTCCGTGTCGCCTTCGAACAGCGCGCGATCTGGACCAACCGCGTCTCGACCGCACGGCTCAACCGCTGGTTCGAAAGCGCGGTCGAAAACAACCCGCCGCCCGCGCCCGGCGGCAAGCGCATCAAGCTACGCTATATCACCCAGGCGCGCACCCGCCCGCCGACCTTCGTCGTTTTCGGCACGCGCACCGACTCGCTGCCGGGCAGTTACGAGCGCTATCTGGTCAACGGCATGCGCAAGGAACTGGGGTTTCAGGGCGTGCCCGTGCGGCTGAATTTCCGCAATTCGCGCAATCCCTATGACGAATGACGGCCGCTGAAAACTTGGATACGGTAATCGTCGATGCGCGCGGCATGAAATGCCCATGGCCGGCGCTACGGCTCGCCCGCGCGATGCGTACCGATCCCGCTGTGATCCTGCTCGCCGACGATCCGCAGGCGGAGCGCGAAGTCGCGGCGCTGGCGGGCGAACATGGCTGGACCGTCACGACCGAAGCCGCAGGCCGCTGGCTGGTCCGCCGCACCTGACCCAAAACGGGCCGCATCGGAAGCGGACGTCCCCATCGTAACGGCTTTTTTACCGGATTCGCGGCATGACGGGGCTGGGACCAAAGACCGAATTTTGATGCCAAGGGACAAACGAGTGGACGATATCCTGGTCGATTGGGATGAATTCCGCGCGACGCGCACGCAGCTCGGCGCTGCTTTCGTGCGGATATTGGGCTATTTTCGCGAAGACGGCACCAAATCGGTCGTCGCGATCGAGGAAGCGATGCGCGCCCGCGACGCACGCGGGCTCGTCATGCCCGCGCACACGCTGAAGGGCGAATCGCGTCAGTTCGGAGCCGAAAAACTCGCCGACCTTGCCGAAGATATCGAAACCTTCGCGCGCCATTGCATCGAAAGTCAGGTCAGCCCCGAAGAATATCTGCCACGCGTGGTCACGCTGCGCCCGCTGTTCGAGGAAACGCTGGCTGCGCTGGAAAAGGAAGCCAATCCGCTTGTCCAGCGCCGCGCTCCCGGTTTCGGGCGCGCCGTCGGTTACTGAACCGCCGCGCCTTTCCGCATCGGTTGCAGGCTGAAGCGCGACAGGCTGCGCCACAGCCATTCGAGCGGCCCGTAGTGGAAGCGGGCGAGCCAGGGTTTCGACCAGAACAGCATCGCCGCCCACATGCCGAAGCAGAACAGGTAAAGTCCGGCGCGCCCGACGCTGCCGAACAGGCCCAGTCCATAGCCGTAGAAGATCGTCGTCATCACGATCGTCGTCACCAGATAATTGGTGAAGGCCATGCGCCCCGTCGCGGCGAGGCGCGCCCGGACCGCGGCGCTGGCGCGGGTCTGGATCAGCAGCATGATCAGCGCCGCCCAGCCGACGGTCATCAGGATGTCGAACGGCGTCGAGAAGACGAGGCTGGTTCCGAACACCGTCATCGTCGCGAAGCCCGTCTGCGCGCTGTGCCACGCCATCCATGCCAGCACGGGTGCCGCGATCGCGAAGCAGGCGGTGGCCCATTTGGTGTAGCGCTCCGGGCTCCATTCGCCGGTCAGCATGCGCGACTTGAACAGCGCCATACCGATCAGCATCAGCGCCATGCTCTCCCACAGGGACAGCATGACCTGCACCAGCGGTTCGGCGGCGTCGGAACCCATGCGGGTGCCCGCGATCTCGCGATAGCTGCCGAGGAAATGGGCGACGTCGGCGGCATAGGTCGGCGAGTTCGGTCCCATCATCGCGTTGAATTCGGCCATCTGCTGACCCATGGCGGCGGCGGTTTCGGGCGGGAGATTGCCGGTGTCGAGCATCGCGATCGACAGCCAGGTCGATCCCAGGAACAGCAGCGAGACGAACAGGAAGGCCATCGCCCAGATAAGCAGGGCGCGGATCGACAGGTTTCGGAACAGGAACAGCAGCAGCCCGCACGCGGCATAGAGCGACAGGATGTCGCCGAACCAGAAGAGGTAATAGTGGGCGAGGCCGAACAGCCCGAGCCAGAACATTCGCGCATAATGCGTACCGGCCGCGCCGCGCCCGCTCGCCTCGGCGCTCTGGATCACCAGCAGGGTGCTGGCGCCGAACAGCACCGAAAACAGCCCGCGCATCTTGGAATCGACGAACACAAAATTGAACGCCCAGGTTGCAAGGTCGCTCGTGCCTGGCGCTCCGCCGGCGGCGGGATTGAAATAGGCGCTCATCGGCAATGCGAAGGCGACGATGTTCATCGCCAATATGCCCATCACAGCGACGCCGCGAATGGCGTCGAGACTTTCGTAACGCGTTGCTGCCGCTTGCCCGTTCATACCGTTCCCCTGTCGATCGAAGGTCTTCGCAACTTCTCGATCATCGCGCACATCGCCGATGCTGTATTATGATGGTATAACGGTTCGGAGGCCAGTCCGTCCAGCCCGTCGAGACGCTATTGACATGTATGTCAGTAATGCTATCTGGACAGCGTCAGATGATTCGCCAGAGTCCGCCGAAAGAGAGCCGCCATGACCCCGACCATCTTCTCCCATCCCGCCCGCCAGCCCGCTAAGTTCCGCCCGTTCAAGGCGCTGTCGCACTTTCGCAAGCTGATCAAGGACAAGGAAGACACCGAGCAGGTCTTCCACATCTTCGAGAATCTTCCGCGCAAGGGCTTCATGGATGATGCGCGCGCCTTCGTCGAAAGCGATTTCGGCCAGCGGCTGATGGCGAGCGAGCCCTATCTGCCCGATCTGCTCGACGATCATGGCTGGATCGACGCACTGCCCGAAGGCACGGTGGGCCACGCCTATGTCACCTTCATGCGCCGCGAAGGCCTGTCGGCGGCCGGCCTGGTCGCCGAGGCCGACAAGATGGGGCGCCCGAAGTTCGACGACCAGGTGCAGTGGTATGCCAACCGCCTGCGCGACACGCACGACCTGTTCCACATCCTGACCGGCTATGGCCGCGACGCACTCGGCGAGCAGTGCGTGCTCGGCTTCACCTATGGCCAGACGGGCAATTACGGCAATTTCTTCATCGCCTATGCCGGCGGTTACGAACTGAAGCGCAGCGTCAAGGGCGACGCGCCGGTGATGGGCGCGATCCGCCAGGGCCAGCGTCACGGCAAGGCGTCGAAGGCGATCATCGAGCAGGATATCCGCTCGCTGCTCGCCGAACCGCTCGACGCCGCACGCGCGCGGTTGGGGATCGGGGAACCGACGCTTTATAAGGAAGCGCACCGGGCATACCGCAGCCGCGGCATCGACCCCTATAATTTCCTCGCGGCGCAGGCCGCGGCGGCGTGACCGAATAGATCCTCCCCTTGGCGAAGCCATGGGGAGGGGGACCGCTCGCGTAGCGAGTGGTGGAGGGGTTTTACCTCTCGGTACAGAGCCGCACGATGCTGTCTGCGACAGCGACGGGGTTGGCGAGGACGTCCTTCGCGGCGATACGCAGCATCCGCACTCCTTGCGATTCAATCCACTGGTCGCGCGTCTCATCGCGGTCGGGCCTGTCGCCCATGTCGTGGGCGATGCCGTCGATCTCGATCGCGAGCTTTAGTTCCAGCACATAGAAGTCCAGCACATATCGGCCGATCGGGTGCTGGCGCCTGAATTTGATATAGCCGGGCTGCTTTCTGAGGATTTGCCAGAGCAGCACTTCGGGGAGCGACATCTTGCGGCGCAACCGTTTCGCGTTCCTGTAGGCGTTGTTGCTTGGCGGCACGCGCGACCCCTCCACCACGCCCTGCGGGCGCGGTCCCCCTCCCCAACGCTTCGCGAAGGGGAGGATCTATTTAGCCCGACCGTCGCTTTTGTCGATCAGCGCAGCTTTTTCCGCACCATCAGCTTCAGCCCCGACCAGACCGCGTCCACCGCGCAGACCTTCACATCGACCCAGCCCATCGGCAGGCAGATGTCACGGATGACGTCCTCGCTGATGTCAGTGGGGACCTTCGAGGCTTTCTTGGGCCAGCTAACCCAGACGAAACCCGCAGGATCGATGAGGGTGCGCAGTTCGCGGAGCATCCGGTCGAGTTCGGCGCGTTCCGTCGTGAAGATATGCGCGGCCTGCAGGCCCGCCTCGGGCGCGGCGCGTTCGTCGAGCGCGACATCGCCGATCTCTTCGCGCACGCTGGCGGGCATCGCGTGGAACCACGCGGTCATCCCGTCCTTCAGCGACAATTTCTTCGCGAGCGGGGTGCCCGAATAGCCGGCACTCATAGCCGCGCGATCAGCGCCTGTGCGGCCACGGGATTGCGGACCTTCGCGCCCGAGATGAAGAAGAGGAAGACGTCGCGGTCGCCCTTGGTCCAGTCCTTCGCCTGGGCAGCCCATTTGCCTAGCGCCGCCGCGTCGTAGCCGGTTTCGACATCCTCCTGGCTGCGTTGCAGGCGGGCGTAGGTGAAGTCGGCGGTCTGCTCGTCGATGCAGGGGAATTCGTCGCTGTCGGCATAGACGACCGCCATGTTGCGCTCGCGCAGCATGGCGGTGAAGGCAGGGTCGCGGAAGCTTTCGTGTCGGACCTCGATCGCGTGACGGAGGGGGAGGCCGTCCTGGCTGTCGGGCAGCAGGTCGAGGAAGCCGGCGAAATCGTCGCGGTCGAACTTCTTGGTTGCCATGAACTGCCAGTGGATCGGGCCGAGACGGTCGCCGAGCCGCGTCAGCCCCTGCGTCAGGAATTTCTCGATCGATCCGGCGCCTTCGGCCAGTATCTTGCGGTTGGTGGTGAAGCGCGAGGCCTTGACGCTGAACTTGAAGCCGTCGGGGACCGAGGCCGCCCAGCTCGCGAATGTCTCGGGCTTCTGGCTGCCATAATAGGTGCCGTTGATCTCGATGCCGGTCAGATGCTGGCCGGCATATTCGAGCTCGCGTTTCTGTGCGAGGCCGGCGGGGTAGAAGGGGCCGCGCCACGGTTCGAAGGTCCAGCCCCCGATTCCGACATGGATGCTCATCGGCCCCTCTCTTTCGTGACTGGTTATGCGAGCGCCGCGTCGGCCCCCATCAGCGTCGGGAAGAAACCTTCATGCGCGTCACGCAGCTCGGCGAGCGTCACGCTATGGTCGCTGCCTTCCAGTTCGAAGACGATGCGGTCCTTGATCGTGCGCCCGACCGGATCGACGGGCACATCGGCGCGGCCGGCAGCGTCGAGGAAATCGGCGAGGCAGGTGTCGCAGACGGTGACGAGGTAGAGGCCCTGATCCTCGCCGAAGAAGCTTTCGGCGACGCCGAAAGGCTGTTCTTCGCTGACCAGCACGCCGATGTTCGACTTGAGCGCCATTTCGGCGAGCGTCACCGCCATACCGCCGTCGGAGACGTCGTGGCAGGCGGTGATCCAGCCAGCGTTGATCGCACCGCGGATGAAATCGCCGGTGCGCTTTTCGGCGCGCAGGTCGACGGGCGGCGGCGGACCTTCCTCGCGGCCCAAAATTTCGCGCAGCCAGACCGACTGGCCGAGATGGCCGGCGCGCTCGCCGACCGCCAAGACGATGTCGCCGGTGCGCTTGAAGCCGATCCCCACGGCGCGGTTCAGATCCTCGATCACGCCGACGCCGCCGATCGCGGGGGTGGGCAGGATCGCGCTGCCGCCGCCGGTCGCCTTGCTCTCGTTATAGAGGCTGACGTTGCCCGAGACGATCGGATAGTCGAGCGCGCGGCACGCCTGCGCCATGCCGTCGAGGCAGCCGGTGATCTGGCCCATGATTTCGGGGCGCTGCGGGTTGGCGAAATTGAGGCAGTTGGTGATCGCCAAGGGCGTGGCGCCGACCGCGCTGATGTTGCGCCAGGTTTCGGCGACCGCCTGCTTGCCGCCCTCGACAGGGTCGGCGTAGCAATAGCGCGGGGTGCAATCGGTCGACATGGCGAGCGCGCGGTTGGTGCCATGGATACGAACAAGCGCGGCGTCGCCACCGATCTGCAGCGTGTCGCCGCCGACCTGGCTGTCATATTGTTCGTAGATCCAGCGGCGGCTGGCGATGTCGGGGGTGCCCATCAAGGTCTTGAGGTCGGCGGCGACATCGGTCGTTTCGGGGACGTTCGTCAGTTCGGGCTGCTTCGGCGTCGGGACGTGCGGCCGGTCGTAGAGCGGCGCGTCGTCGGCGAGCGGGGCGAGCGGAATGTCGCAGACGATCTCGCCCTTATGCTCGAGCACCATGCGGCCGGTGTCGGTGACGGTGCCGATGACCGCGAAATCGAGTTCCCATTTGTGGAAGATCGCGGCGGCGAAATCCTCGCGGCCGGGCTTCAGCACCATGAGCATGCGTTCCTGCGATTCGGACAGCATCATTTCATAGGCGGTCATGCCGGTTTCGCGCTGCGGCACATCGTCCATCTTGAGGTGGAGGCCAACACCGCCCTTCGACGCCATTTCGACCGACGACGACGTAAGCCCCGCGGCGCCCATATCCTGGATCGCGACGATCGCATCCGACGCCATCAGTTCGAGGCACGCCTCGATCAGCAATTTCTCGGTGAAGGGGTCGCCGACCTGCACGGTGGGGCGCTTTTCCTCGGCATCCTCGCCAAAGTCGGCCGATGCCATCGTCGCGCCGTGAATGCCGTCGCGGCCGGTTTTCGACCCGACATAGACGATCGGATTGCCGACGCCGCTGGCGGCCGAATAGAAGATCTTGTCCTGTTCGGCGATGCCCACGGTCATCGCGTTGACGAGGATATTGCCGTCATAGGCCTTGTGGAAATTGACCTCGCCGCCGACCGTGGGGACGCCGACGCAATTGCCGTAACCGCCGATGCCGTGGACGACGCCCGAGATGAGGTGCTTCATCTTCGGATGGTCGGGGCGGCCGAAACGCAGCGCGTTGAGGTTCGCGACGGGGCGCGCGCCCATGGTGAAGACGTCGCGCAGGATGCCGCCGACCCCGGTCGCGGCGCCCTGATAGGGTTCGATGTACGACGGGTGGTTGTGACTCTCCATCTTGAAGATCGCGGCGAGCTTCTTGCCGCCTTCGCCTTCGCCGATGTCGATGACGCCGGCATTCTCGCCGGGACCGCAGATCACCCACGGCGCTTCGGTGGGCAGTTTCTTGAGGTGGAGGCGCGAGCTTTTATAGCTGCAATGCTCGGACCACATGACCGAGAAGATGCCGAGTTCGACAAGGTTCGGCTCGCGCCCGAGCGCGTGCAGGACGCGCTCATATTCTTCCGGAGACAGGCCGTGTTCGGCGACGATCTCGGGGGTGATGACGGAGGCGGGCGCGGCTGCTGTCTGAGTCATGGCGCGCCTTTAGCCGCGTGCGCGCGATAGGAACAGACCCCATAGTGCATTTCGCACCATGGGGTCTGCGGTCGAAGACGGATCAGCGCGCGGCGAGGACGGTGACCGTGGCCTTCAGCGGCTCGACGTCCTTCAGCGAGAATTCGACCTGCTGCGAACCGACGGTGCCGCGGACCTTATGGGTGCCGACGCGAAGCGAGAAGCGCTTGCCGCTCGCCTCGTCGACGCCATCGATGATGCGGCGTTCGCCGACGGTCTTGATCGTGTAGCTGTAGATGCGACCCTCATGTTCGAAACGGCGCGCTTCCTCGGCATGCGCGGCGGCGGGCAGGACGGCGAACAGGGTCAGGATAGGGAGGAGAAACTTTTTCATGATGCAAGTCCTTGTTTAACGAACAAAACTTGCCTTTACGCCCCTCTCTCTTGTGCGGTGCAGCATGATGCGACATGCCACATTCGGCAATTGCAAAAAACGGAAACGTGATTGCGCGCGGTGGAGCGCGCTCAGGCGCTGCGCGGCAGCAGCGCCAGCACCAGCCAGGCGGCGGCGCCCGCCGACAGCCCGGTCGCGCAGGTGCCCCAGGCGATGTCGGCGAGAGTGATTTTGGTCGACCAGATCTTCATCGTCGCATGGTTGGTAAGGTCGTAGGTCATGTAGCAGAAGAAGCCGAACAGCGCCCCGTAAGTCGCCGCGACGTGCCATTTTCCCGCTGCGAGCGCGGGCTGGACCGCGAAAATCTGGATACCGAGCATATAGAGGGCGTAAAAGATGAGCGCGGGCGCGGGGCGCCAGCCGTCCATCAGCAGTTCGCCGATTTCCGGCCGATAAAGTTTCGGTCCCACCTTCGTCAGCCACAAGGCGTCGAGAATCCCGAAGATCAGGGCGGTGAAGCCGTATCCGGCCGCGGCCTGCAGCATCAGGGCATCGTCCCCGCGACACGGCGGTTGGCGCCCGCCCAGGCGGCGGTCGCGGCGAGCAGCGCATAAGCGAAAAGCATCGTCGCCGGGATCGCGAGCGAATAGACCGGTTCCTTCGGCCCGAACCAGTCGACCGCCTGCGCGAAGGCGAGCAGTCCGGCGAGAATCCACAGCCGCCGGTTGCTCGTCGGCGCCTGTGTGCGGCGGGCGTAGTAGATCAATGCGGCGCCGATGAAGGCGATCTCCAGCGGCATCGCGATCGCCGGATGATCCCACAGGCCGAGCCCGAGCCTGGGCGGCGCGCCATAGAGCGTCAGGTCGGGAATATGGACGAGCAGGTCGACGAACCAGTGCGACACGACGACCAGCGCAGCGCCGATCGCCGCCGCGCGCCGCTTCGTCGCGAACCAGACGAGCGCCCCGAACCCCGCAGCCCAGAGCAGGCTGCCGAGCAGGCTGTGGGTGTAGGGCATATGAAAGAGGTCCATCGGGTTCATCGCGGTGATGCCGGGGGCGATGCGCATCGCCTCGATCCCCGGGATCAGCAGCGCTGCGAAGCCGATATCCACAAGCTGTGCGGCGACGAAGAGCGTCCCGAGGCCTGCCGCTTTTGGCCGGGCGGCGGCGACCAGCGCCGGGGCGAAATGGCCGATGAACATCGCGCGAGCCTAGTGCGCCGCCGGGCGACGTCAAGCTTGACCGCACTTGACCATCGGGTGCCGAAAGGGCCAAAGCAGGTGCCATGACGGACACCCCCGCACCCGCCCCGGAAACCTCTGGCGCCCCCGCCATCGCCGCGCTCTCGTTCGAAGCCGCGATGGGCGAACTCGAAACGATCGTGCGGCGGCTCGAAAGCGGCGACGTCAGCCTCGAGGAATCGGTGGCGCTCTACGAACGCGGCCATGCGCTGCGCGGCCATTGCGAGGCCCGGCTCGCCGCGGCGCAGGCGCGCATCGAACAGGTCAGCCTCGGCGCCGACGGCCGGCCGGCGGGTACGACGCCCTTCGGCGAAGGCTGAACCGGATGACGGTCGCGGAAGGGGATATCGACGGCGGCCGCCTGCTCGCGGATGCGCAGTCCGAGGTGGTCGAGGCGACCGACCGGCTGTTCGACCAGCTGCTGCAAATCCCCGACGATCCGCGCGAGCGTCTCTATCAGGCGATGCGCCACGCCGCGATCGGCGGCGGCAAACGGCTGCGTCCCCTGCTCGTCCGCGCGGCGGGCGATCTTTATCATGTCGACCGCAATCTCTCGCTGCGCGTCGGCGCGGCGGTCGAGGCGATGCATGTCTATTCGCTGATCCACGACGACCTGCCGTGCATGGACGATGACGACCTGCGCCGCGGCAAGCCGACGGTGCACAGGGCCTATGACGAGGCGACCGCGGTGCTCGCGGGCGATTCG
This sequence comes from Sphingopyxis sp. GW821-FHT02C12, assembly GCF_059421785.1. Classification (NCBI taxonomy): domain Bacteria; kingdom Pseudomonadati; phylum Pseudomonadota; class Alphaproteobacteria; order Sphingomonadales; family Sphingopyxidaceae; genus Sphingopyxis; species Sphingopyxis sp. GW821-FHT02C12. Next base: position 212,085 of record NZ_JBWKVQ010000001.1, on the reverse strand, counting down.
CTCCACGCGCTCGCGTTCGAATGGCTCGTCGATCCCGCGACCCACGCCGATCCCTTCGTGCGCAGCGAATTGATTCGCGAACTCGCGCGTGCCGCCGGACCGGCGGGCATGGCGGGCGGGCAGATGATGGACCTTGCGGCGGAGACCGCGCAGTTCGATCTGCCCACGGTGACCCGGCTGCAACAGCTGAAGACCGGGGCGCTGATCGCTTTCTCGGTCGAGGCCGGCGCGATCCTTGCGCGCATCCCGGCCGAGGGACGCACGCCGCTGCGCGGCTATGCGCGCGACATCGGGCTCGCCTTCCAGATCACCGACGACATCATGGATGTCGAGGGCGACGAGGAACTCGCCGGCAAGGCGCTGCACAAGGACGCGGCGGCGGGCAAGGCGACGTTCGTGACGCTGATGGGGCTCGACCGGGCGCGCGAACAGGCGGTCGCGCTTGTCGACCAGGCGATCGGCCATCTGGCAGGTTTCGGGGAAGAGGCGACGCTGCTGCGCGCCATCGCCCATTATATCGTGGAAAGGGACCGCTGATGCGCGTGGGGGTTTATCCGGGGACGTTCGATCCGATCACCCTGGGACATATGGACATCATCCGGCGCGGCGCGAAGCTGGTCGACCGGCTGGTCATCGGGGTGACGACCAACATCACCAAATCGCCCTTGTTCGACGACGAGGAGCGGATCGAGATGGTCCGCCGCGAGGTCACGAGCATCGGCGGCGATATCCGTGTGGTCGGTTTCAACTCGCTGCTGATGGACTTTGCCGAACGCGAGGGCGCGAGCGTGATCGTGCGCGGGCTGCGCGCCGTCGCCGACTTCGAATATGAATATCAGATGGCGGGCATGAACCAGCAATTGAACGACCGGATCGAGACGGTGTTCCTGATGGCCGACGTCGGATTGCAGCCGATCGCGTCGCGGCTGGTCAAGGAAATCGCGATCTTCGGCGGCGACATCCACAAGTTCGTCACTCCGGCGGTGAAGGACGCGGTGACGGGGCGCATCGCCGAACGCGGGCTGCGCCAGGGCGACGCCTGATCGCGATCATTGAGCGTTCAGCTTTTTCCCGCTAGGGCCGCGCCAGACGGGGCGCATAGAGCATTTCATCACAAAGGCCGATCCAGCATGACATTCACCTTCCGCCCCCTGATCCTGACGGCGATAGCGCTCGGCCTTGCGGCTCCGCTCGCGGCGCAGGAAACGCCCCCGGCGGAGGCGCCCGCGACGGCACCGCCCACGGGCGAAACCACGGTCGCCCCGGCGGTGCCGGCGATGACGCCCGACCAATATATCAACAACCCCGAATATATGCTCAACATCGACCTTTCGACCGGTGGGCGGATCGTCGCGCAGCTCTATCCGAACGTTGCCCCCAACCATGTCGAACGTGTGAAGCAGCTTGCGCGTGCGGGATTCTATGACGGGGTGAAATTCCACCGCGTGATCGACGGCTTCATGGCGCAGACGGGCGATCCGACCGCGACCGGGCAGGGCGGCTCGCAGCTTCCCGACCTCAAGGCCGAATTCAACCCGACGCCGCATCTGCGCGGAACGCTGTCGATGGCACGCGCCGAGAGCGAGGACAGCGCGAACAGCCAGTTCTTCATCATGCTCCAGCCGCGCTTCAGCCTCGACCGCCGCTACACCGCCTTCGGCCGCGTGATTTCGGGCATGCAATATGTCGATGCGATCCACAAAGGCGAACCGCCGGAAGTGATGTCGCGAATGGTCCAGGTGTCGGTCGCCGCCGACAACAAGCCGATGCCGCCGGCGTCGATGCTGACAGACACGGTGCCTGCGCCCGCCGCGGCGCCGATCACCGCCGACCAGCTCAACGCACCGATCCGGTAAGGAGAGGCGCGCGATGCGCGTCGACGCCTTCGATTTCGACCTCCCTGCCGAGCGTATCGCGCTCCGCCCGGCGCGTCCGCGCGACGCGGCGCGGATGCTCGTGGTCGAGGGACAGGCAATGTCCGACCGGGGTGTGCGCGACCTGCCGGCGCTGCTTCGTGCGGGCGACTGCCTCGTTTTCAACGACACGCGGGTCATCCCGGCGCAGCTCGAAGGGAAACGCGGCGAAGCGAAAATCGGCGCGACGCTGCACAAGCGCATCGACCTGCGCCGCTGGCAGGCCTTCATCCGCAATGGCAAGCGGCTTCGTGTTGGAGAAAGCGTCGATTTCGGTTCGGGCGTCGCAGCGGTTGCCGAGGACCGGCTCCCCGACGGCAGCTTCATCCTAGCCTTTGCCGGCGACGAGCCCGTCGAAATCCTGCTCGAACGCGCCGGCACGATGCCGCTGCCGCCCTATATCGCGGGCAAGCGCGGGACCGACGAGGCCGACCGCAGCGATTACCAGACGATGTTCGCGAAGGAAGACGGGGCGGTGGCGGCACCGACCGCAGCGCTGCATTTTACGCCCGAACTGCTGGAATCGCTCGCCGAAGCCGGGGTAAAAAGCGAAACGCTCACGCTCCACGTGGGAGCGGGAACCTTCCTGCCGGTCAAGGCCGACGATACCGACGATCATGTCATGCATGCCGAATGGGGCCGCATCGATGCCGACACTGCCGGGCGGCTGAACGCGGTGCGCGCGGCGGGGGGACGCGTCATCGCGGTGGGCACGACCAGCCTGCGCCTGCTGGAAAGCGCGGCGCGGGAGGATGGTATCATCGCGCCCTTTGCGGGCGACACCGCGATCTTCATCACCCCGGGCTATCGCTTCCGCGCCATCGACGGGTTGATGACCAATTTCCACCTTCCCAAATCGACCCTGTTCATGCTGGTCAGCGCGCTGATGGGACTCGACGCGATGCAGGCGGCCTATGCCCACGCCATCGCGTATGACTATCGCTTCTACAGCTATGGCGACGCGAGTCTGCTGCTCCCCTGATCTGACTCCCCGTCATTTACTGATTCGCAAGGGATTTCAGGCAAATGGTCTCAATTGGTGGGGACCAGCACGATGATGCGACATGGGTAAGCCGGTGCTGCGCCCGGACGACCGGGGGAAATAGAGAGTGCCAGACGGCGGTGGGCGAGGGTTTTTGGGCAAGTTCAGCGCGCGCGCGGCGACGCCGCGCCCTGAAGTCGTTCCCAGCATCCACACCAAGGAAGCGTTGCTCCTCCTTCAGAATTACGAGGAAAGCGGCCAGGGCTGGTTCTGGTCGACCGATGCCGACGGTCGGCTGACCTATATCACCCATCATGTCGCGCAGCAGATGGGGCGGACTGCCGCCGCGATGCTCGGCGCCACTTTTTCCGACCTGTTCCTGCCGGTCGACAGCCATGGCGAGCGGCAGCGCACTCTGCCCTTCCTGCTCACCAAACAATCGAAATTCGACGAATTGCCGCTGCGCGGCGCGTTCGAGGGCGACCAGCGTTGGTGGGCGGTGTCGGGACGCCCGCACTTCGACGGCGGCGGCCGCTTCACCGGCTATCGCGGCAGCGGCATCGACATCACCGAGCAGCGCCGGTCGGCCGAGGATGCGTCGCGGCTCGCGATGTATGATTCGCTGACCGGGCTGGCCAATCGCTTCAACATTTCGAAAAAGCTCGATACGACGCTCGCCGCCTTCACCCAGCAACAGCGATCGTGCGCGATCATGCTGCTCGACCTCGACCGCTTCAAACAGGTCAACGACACGCTGGGCCACCCCGCCGGCGACGCGCTGCTCAAGCAGGTCGCCGAACGGCTGCTCAAGATCGTGGGAGACAAGGAAATGGTCAGCCGCCTGGGCGGCGACGAATTCCAGATCATCCTGCCCGACGTCGAGGATCGCGGCAAATTGGGCGACATGGCGTCGGACATCATCAACAGCCTGTCGCAGCCCTATTCGGTCGAGGGTAGCCGCTGCATCATCGGCGCCTCGATTGGCGTTGCGATCAGCCCGTTCGACGGCGACAACAGCGACAATCTCGTTCGCAACGCCGACCTCGCGCTCTATGCGGCCAAGGGCAATGGGCGCGGCCGGTTCAGCTTCTATTCGAGCGACCTGCACCAGTCGGCGGAAGACCGCCGCGCGCTTGAGGAAGATTTGCGCGATGCGCTTGCACGCGGCGAGATGGAGCTTTCTTACCAGCCGATCGTCAACGCGAAGACCGATACCGTCACCGGCATGGAGGCGCTGATCCGCTGGACGCATCCCGAGCGCGGACCGATCTCGCCGGCGCTGTTCATCCCGATCGCCGAGGAAGCCAACCTCATCTGGACGCTCGGCGAATGGGTGCTGCGCAAGGCGTGCGACGACGCGTCGCGCTGGCCGGGCGAGATGCGCGTCGCGGTCAATGTCTCGCCGATCCAGTTCGCCAACGCCGAATTGCCGAAAATCGTCACCCATGCGCTCGCCGCCAGTGGCCTGCCGCCTGAACAGCTCGAACTCGAAATCACCGAAAGCGTCTTTCTCGGCGATTCGGCCGAAACCAGCCAAATGTTCAAGGCGCTGAAGGCGATCGGCGTCCGCCTCGCGCTCGACGATTTCGGCACCGGCTATTCGTCGCTCGGCTATCTGCAGTCGGCGCCGTTCGACAAGATCAAGATCGACCAGAGCTTCGTACGCGGTGCGACCCAACCGGGTTCGCGCAACGGCGCGATCATCGCGGCGATCGTCGCGCTCGCCGAGGCGCTCGAAATGGAAACGACCGCCGAGGGTATCGAATCGCTCGACCAGCTCGACCTGATCCGCAAACTCAACGTCAGCCATGTGCAAGGGTATGTGTACAGCAAGTCGGTGTCGAACGACGAACTGCTCGGCCATGCCGAATCGGGAAACTGGACGATCAAGCCAGCGGGTCCGGCGCGTCAGCGCAACGATCGTTTCCAGATGTTCCGCAATGTCGGTGCGATCCACGACAATTACCGCTATACCGTCGTGATGCGTAACCTGTCGGCGACCGGCGCCTTTATCGAAGGGATCATGGACGTGCCGATCGGCACCCAGTTCGTGATCGACTTCGGCGAAGGCCAACTTGCCACCGCAACCGTCCGCCGGACCAAGAAGCACCAGCAGGGCATCGAATTCGAACAGTCGATGGTCAGTGACGGCAATGGCGGGCTGTGCACCCGGCACCGTGTGTCACCCTATCTCATCGCCGCCGCCACGCAGCAGACCGCGACCTCGCTGGCGCTGCCGTCGTTTACCACGACGACGGACTGGACGGGCAACTGACACGGTCGCGCAGGTAGCGCTGGCGCCGACGCTGCGTCTTTGCCAAAAGGCACCCATGTTCAGCACAGCACATCATATCAAGCGCGTCGCGATCGTGGGATTGGCGTGGGTCGCGCTCACCGCCGCATCGACCGGCGAGCAGGTCGCCGACTTGATCGAGGCGGGCAAGCCGATCGAGGCTTTTGCGCTCGCGCAGGAAAAGGCGGGCGAGGGTGACCCCGAGGGGCAGTTCGCGCTCGGCTGGTTCTATGACAATGGTGAGAATATCACTGCCGACAAGGCGAAGGCAGCGGGGCTGTACCGCAAATGCGCCGACAAGGGGCTTAGCCAGTGCCAGTGGCGCCTCGGCGTGATGTACGACACCGGCGAGGGTGTGGCCGAGGATCCGAAGGCTGCGTTCGGCTGGCTGAAGAAGGCGGCGGCGCAGGATAATCTGGCGGCGCAGGTCAGCTTGGCCGTGATGCACGCCAATGGTCGCGGCACGCCGGTCGATTTCGCCAAGGCGATGGACTATTATCAGGCGGCGGCAAGAAAGCGCGAGCCGCACGCCTTTTACGGCATCGGCATCCTCTATCTCGAAGGGCAGGGCGTTGCGGCCGACAAGGAAACCGCCGCCGCGTGGTTCTCGGTCGCGGCTGCACTCGGCGACGAATCGGGGAGGGCGATCACCGATCGGATGCTTGCGGACCAGAAGACCGAGGTGCTCGACCGCGTCGCGGCCAAGGCGACCGCGCTCTATTCGGATTATGTCGAACCGGTGCGGCCTTTGCCGACGCAGCCTGCCGAGGCGCCGACCGAAGCCCCCAAGGGACCCTGACTTCGCCGCAGCGGAACCGCTGCCGTCATAAGCCGTTATCCGTTCGAGGGATCAGCGAACGGAGACGATCATGGCGGAAGCAAAGATATTCGCGCGACTCAAGGCCGATCACGACCGGCATCGCGACCTGCTCGACCGGATCGACGACACCCATGGCGACAGTCCCGAGCGCGAGCAATTGTTCGAGGCATTCCGCATCGAGGTGACCGCGCACGCGGCGTCCGAGGAACTCTCGCTTTATGCGACGATGATGGGCCAGCCCGACCTTCGCGAGGACGCCCAGCACAGTGCGAGCGAGCATAAGGAAATCGACGAGATGCTCACCGAACTTTATGAGATGGACTTTGCCTCGACCGGCTGGCTGACGCGATTCCGGACGATGAAGCATCGCTATCTCCACCATATCGACGAGGAAGAGGAAGAGATGTTTCCCGCCGCCGAAGAGGGGCTGACCGCGGCGCGGAAGAAGGAACTGGCGGAAATCTTCGCGAAGGAAAAGCCGAAGGAAAAGGCGAAGGCGGCTGCCGATGAACCATCGAGCGAGGACGAGCGCGAATAGGCGCGGCGCTCGACTTTCGCGCGCCCGCCCGCCATAGGCGCGCGCCATGACCACAAGATTCACCTTTTCGGTCGCCGCGACCGATGGCGCAGCGCGAACCGGCGTCATCGCGATGCAGCGCGGCGACATCCGCACCCCCGCCTTCATGCCCGTCGGCACCGCCGCGACGGTGAAGGCGATGCGCCCTGCGGACGTTCGCGCGACCGGCGCCGACATCATCCTGGGCAACACCTATCATTTGATGTTGCGCCCCGGCGCCGAGCGCATGGCGCGGCTGGGTGGTTTGCACAAATTCATGGGGTGGGACCGGCCGATCCTGACCGACAGCGGCGGCTATCAGGTGATGAGCCTGTCGGCGCTGACCAAGCAGAGCGAGGAAGGCGTGGCGTTCCAGAGCCATCTCGACGGATCGCGTCACATGCTAACGCCCGAACGCTCGATGGAGATCCAGCGGCTGCTCGGCAGCGACATCGTGATGGCGTTCGACGAATGCCCGCCGAATGGCGTCGATGCCAGGCGCGCCGAGGCGAGCATGGAACGATCGATGCGTTGGGCCGCGCGCAGCCGCGCGGGCTTCGACGCCGGCGAGGAACATGCGGCGCGTTCGGCGCTGTTCGGAATCCAGCAGGGCTCGCTCGACGAGACGCTCCGCGCACGCTCAGCGGCGGCGCTGACCGACATCGGCTTCGATGGCTATGCGATCGGCGGCCTCGCGGTGGGTGAGGGTCAGGAGGCGATGTTTGGCGTGCTCGACTATGCGCCGAGCCAACTGCCCGCCGACCGGCCGCGCTACCTGATGGGGGTCGGCAAGCCGGACGATCTGGTCGGTGCGGTCGCGCGCGGTGTGGACATGTTCGACTGCGTGCTGCCGACGCGTTCGGGGCGTAACGGGCAGGCCTTCACCTGGAGCGGTCCGGTCAACATCCGCAATGCAAAGCATGCCGAGGATCAGGCGCCGCTGGACGAGGCCTGCGGCTGCCCGGTATGCTCGACCTGGACGCGCGCCTATCTCCATCATCTCGTCCGCGCGGGCGAGATGCTTGGCGCGATGTTGATGACGCAGCACAACCTGCATTTCTATCAGGATCTGATGCAGGGGATGCGCGATGCGATCACCGAGGGGCGCTTCGCGGCTTTCCAGTCGGATTTCGAGAGTCGGTATCAGCGTGGCAAGGCCGGGTGACGCGACTCAGTTGAGCTTGTTGAGCAGGTCCATCATCGAATCGGGGATCGTCTCGTCGACCGCAGACTCATAGGCGCGACGCAGGGCGATGTTCACGTCCTGCGCCTTTCTGGTCATTTTCTTGTCACCGTCTTTTCCGGTTCGCTTCTGTGAAGGGGACCCGGATTCAGACGGCATTATCATGATATCCAATGGACATGGGGCCTGTAGCTAACCGCGCCTTCAACAAAGAGCAATGGCGCGTTTCTTCTTCCCCATGAAACCAATTTGCCGTTAGATCGTTCCACGTCGGCGCAATAATATCGGGCGCGGGCGGAGCATCGTCCGATTCCGGCGGGTTTCGAGGCAGGCATGGACCTGTATCAGGAGGTAAACTATGTCATTGGGTCAGGCGATCGCGCCGCATCTTCCCTATCTGCGCCGCTACGGCCGTGCAATTTCGGGAAGCCAGCGGAGCGGCGATGCTTTGGTCGCGGGCTTGTTGCAGACTTTGGTCGCAAACCCGGCGGCGGTCGATACGCGCGCCGACCTGCGCATTCAGCTCTATCGCATGGTGCATGACAATTTCGGGCTCGCCAGCGAGCAACAGGGGAAATCGGACGAACCCGCCGCCGCCGACATCGCGATCGCCGACGCGCGGCTGCGCCGCATTCCCTCGCTCGCGCGCCAGGCCCTGCTGCTGACGGCGGTCGAAGGCTTCAGCGAAGATGAGGCCGGACGCATCATCGGCCGCGACGCCGCGACGGTGCGCGGGCTGATCGACGAGGCGATGGCCGAGATCGACCGCCAGACGCGTGCGCGCATCCTGATCATCGAGGACGAGCCGATCATCGCGATGGACATCGAAATGATCGTTCGCGACCTGGGGCATGACGTCGTCGCGGTCGCAACCACGCACAGTGAGGCGGTCGCCGAGGCGCAAGCGCACACACCGAGCCTCGTCCTCGCCGACATCCAGCTTGCCGACAACAGCTCGGGGATCGAGGCGGTGCAGGAAATCCTGACCGGGCTGAAGGTACCGGTCATCTTCATCACCGCCTTCCCCGAACGGCTGCTCACCGGCGATCGCCCCGAGCCGGCCTTCCTGCTCACCAAACCGTACCAGCCCGCGACGCTGCGCGCCGCGATCTCTCAGGTGCTGTTCTTCGACGAGAGCACGGTTCCGGCCTGAGGTCATCCCTTCGCTATTGCGCGCTATGGGTTGCGAGCTTGGCCGGAGCAGGTGATAGGGCGGGGCGATGACTTCCCAACGCCAATCGGCGCTCGATCGCCTGACTGCCAATGCGCCCTTTCTCGCGCGGCTGGCCGAGTTGCAGCCCGATGATGTGACGCGCTTCCTGACCGACGGCACCGACGCCGCGCTGGCGGCGGTCGCCGCGCCGCCGATGGATGACGATATCATGGTGAGCCTGCGCCAGTGGCGCGGGCGCATCGCCTTGTTGCTTGCGCTCGGCGACCTGTCGGGCGAGCATGATGTCGCGACGACGACGCGGCACCTGTCGGCCTTTGCCGACGCCGCCTGCGATGCCGCGCTTGCTGCTGCCTTTGCCGAGCGCGTGCCCGGCGAGGCACCGCGCGGGTTGTCGGTGATCGCGCTCGGCAAGCTCGGCAGCCACGAACTCAATTACTCTTCGGACATCGACCCGATCCTGATCTTCGATCCGGAGACGATGCCGCGTCGCCAACGCGACGACCCGACCGAGGCGGCGGTGCGGATCGCGCGGCGGATGACCGAAATATTGTCGGCGCGTACGGCGAACGGGCATGTGCTGCGCGTCGACCTTCGGCTGCGCCCACACCCGGAGGTGACGCCGATCGTGCTGCCGGTCGATGCCGCGATATCCTATTATGAATCCGAGGCGCTGGCGTGGGAGCAAGCCGCGTTTATCAGGTCGCGCGCGTCGGCTGGCGACCGCGCATTGGGCGCCGAATTCCTGGCGGCGATCCAGCCTTTCATCTGGCGCCGCAGCCTCGATTTCCGCCAGCTCAAGGAAATCGGCGCGATGAGCGACCGAATCCGCGACCATTTTGCGCAGGGGCAGGCCTTCGGGCCGGGATATGACCTCAAGCGCGGGCGCGGCGGCATCCGCGAGATCGAGTTTTTCGCGCAGGTCCACCAGTTGATCTATGGCGGGCGCGACCCGTCGCTGCGTGTGCCGGCGACAGTCGACGCGCTTGCGGCGCTCGCTAAAGCCGGGCGGATCGGCGCCGATATCGCCGAGCGGCTGACCGGCCATTATGCGGTGCTGCGGCGGATCGAACATCGGTTGCAGATGATCGAGGACCAGCAGACGCATGGCTTGCCGCTGCAGCCCGCCGCGCTGGATGCGGTGGCGCGGCTCGACGGGCATGACGACGGCGCGGCGTTGCTCGCGATGCTCCAGCCCGTCACCGCCGAGGTCGCCGCCTGTTACGACCGGCTCGTCCTCGAACGGGCGGCGACCAGCGGGCTGCCGCGCGACGAGGGCGAACTTGCCGGGGCGCTGATGGCGGCGGGTTTCGAACCGCCCGAGCCGGCATTGCGCGTGATCGCCGAATGGCGAGGGGGCAAGCTGCGCGCGCTGCGCACCCCGGCGGCGCAGGACGCGCTCGAGACGGTGCTGCCCGAACTGGTCAAGGCGCTGGGCGCCGCACCCGATCCCGAAGCGGCGCTGATCCGTTTCGACAAGCTGGTGTCGGGGTTGCCGAGCGCGATCAATTTTTTCCATCTGCTCGCCGCGCAGCCCGAACTCGCGAAGGTCGCGGTGCGCGTGCTGACGCTGGCACCGACGCTTGCCGAGGCGCTGGGCGTGCGGGTCGAACTGATCGAAGGGCTGATCGACAAACGCGCTTTCGATGCGCCCGCCGACAAGGCCCAGTTGCGGGCCGAATGGGCGCCGGGGCTCGCGGGGCTCGATTACGAACGCCTGCTCGACCGCGTGCGCGACCGGGTCGGCGAGCGGCGCTTCGCGTATGGCGTGCAACTGATCGCGGGCGCGAGCGACCCGATGGTCATTGCGCGCGGCTATGCCGAGCTTGCCGAGGCGGCGCTGCAGGTGCTCGCCGATGCGACGGTCGCCGAATTCGTCGAGGCGCATGGGCGGATCGCCGACAGCGAATTGGTGGTCCTCGCGCTGGGGCGGCTCGGTGGACGGGCGCTGACGCACGCGTCGGACCTCGATCTGATCTATCTGTTCACCGGCGATCATCTCGCCGAATCCGACGGGCGGCGGCCGCTCGGCGCGACGACCTATTACAACCGCCTCGCGCAGCGGGTGACCGCGGCGATGTCGGTGCCGACCGCGGCGGGCAAGCTCTACGACGTCGATACCAGGCTGCGGCCGCAGGGTGCGCAGGGGCCGCTGGTCGTCACGCTCGACAGCTTTGAACGCTATCAGCGCGAGGAGGCCTGGACGTGGGAGCATATGGCGCTGCTCCGCGCGCGGCCCGTCTATGGATCGGACGGTGCGAAGGCCGAGGTGCAGTGCGTCATCGACACGCTGCTCGCGGCGCCGCGCGATGCGATGAAACTGACGCAGGACGCCGCCGAGATGCGCGACAAGATGGCGGCACACAAGCCGCCGAAGGGCGCGCTCGACATCAAGGGCGGGCCGGGCGGGCTGGTCGACCTCGAATTCGCGATGCAGGTGACCCAGCTCGCCAGCGGCGAATGCCATGACCCCAATATCGCGGCGGCGCTCGCTTGCCTGAAGGGCAAGGGCCTCGCACCGCCCGAAGTGTGCGAGGCGCATGCGCTGCTCGCGCGCATGCTGGTGATGCTGCGGCTGACCGCACCCGAGGGCGAGCCCGCGACCGCCGCGGCGCGGCAATTGGTGGCGAGCCAGTGCGGCGAACCGGGCTGGCCGCAACTGCTTGCCGCGCACGACGCCGCGCGGCAGGAGATTACAAACTGGTGGGCGTCGATTCGCGATCGCAGCCAATAGGGACTGTCCCTATTTATTGAGGAGACGAACGATGACCCTCGCAATCGGCGATGCCATTCCCGCGGTGCCCCTGCTCGATGCCGATGGCGCGGCGATCGACCTTGCGGGCCTGACGGGCGCGCCGCTGGTCGTCTATTTCTACCCCAAGGCCGACACGCCGGGTTGCACCGTCGAAGCGCAGGATTTCACGCGGCTTGCCGACGACTTCGCGAAGCTCGGCGCGCAGGTGCTGGCGGTGTCGCGCGACGCGCCGGCAAAACTGTGCAAGTTCCGCGACAAATATGGGCTGACCGTCCGTCTCGCGTCCGACGAGGATGGCGCGCTGTGCGAGGCGTTCGGCACCTGGGTCGAAAAGCAAAATTATGGCCGCAGCTATATGGGGATCGAACGCTCGACCTTCCTGTTCGGCGCCGACGGCAAGCTCGCGCGCGAATGGCGCAAGGTACGCGTGAAAGGCCATGCCGAAGCGGTGCTGGAGGCGGCGAAGGCGCTTTGATGATTATTGCCCCTTTTTCCGTTCGCGTCGAGCGCAGTCGAGACGCTGGGCCGGACCGAGGGGCGTCTCGACTTCGCTCGACGCGAACGGGATAGGGAATCCATGAACTCCTTGGGCGAAGCTGCGCGGGCGGTGCTGCTGACCGCCGATCCGCACGCCAAAAGGCGCGCGGCGCGCGAACTGGCGCGCGCCTGGCGGCGCGGCGACCTCGCCCATCGCTGCGACGTCGCGATGCCCGATCGGCCGGCCTGGCCCGAACATCCCCAGCTGCTGCCGCCCAACCGCATGCCGAGCCGCCGCAAGGGAGGTTCCGAGCGCGGACGCATCGCGATGCTCCACGCGCTCGCGCATATCGAGTTCGTCGCGATCGACCTTGCGGTGGACCTTGTCGGACGCTTCGGGGGAGAATTTCCGCGCGCCTTCGTCGACGACTGGGTCGGGGTGGCGGCGGACGAGGCGATGCATTTCGCGCTGCTCGACCGGCGGCTGCGCACGCTCGGTAGCCACTATGGCGCGCTGCCCGCGCATGCCGGATTATGGGAGGCGGCCGAAGCGACGAGCGACGATGCGCTGGCGCGGCTGGCGATCGTGCCGATGGTGCTCGAAGCGCGCGGGCTCGACGTCACGCCGGCGATGATCACCCGGTTCGAGGGCGCCGGCGACACGGTTTCGGCGACGATCCTGCGGCGCATCTATCGCGACGAGATTCGCCATGTGAGCGCGGGCACAGACTGGTTCAACCGGGCGTGCGATGAACGGGGATTCGCGCGTGCATTAACCTGGCAAAGCCTCGTAAAATCGCGATTTCGAGGAGGGCTGAAGCCGCCGTTCAACGACTCAGCGCGCCATGACGCCGGTTTAACGCAAGAATACTACGCCGTTGTTGCTTCGTAAGGATTGACCCCGCAGACAGGCTCGCGGGCGGATGATCAATCATCCAATGCAGACTAAACCGGCACCACCGGAAAATTTTTCCGTTGGCGACAAGGCAGATGCGGGGTCGTTAAGTGATAAACACTCTTCTGGCGCAAAAGTTTCGTTTTGGGCTGATTTTTTGTGCCACCGCGCTGATGGGCTTCACTGCCCCGGCTGTTCAGGCTGCCGATACCAGCGCCGATGCGGGCATCGTCGTTCCCGACGAACCCGATGACGACAGCTTCACCGCCGGCGTTCCGCAGACCAGCGAAGATACCGAGGCCCGGGCGATTTTCCAGGCGTGGAAGCGCCTCGACACCGGCCTGACCGCCAATATCGGCGTCGCCATCCCGTCGCGGGTTCCGATCGAGAATATGTCGCTGTCGTCGTCCTACGGCATGCGCGTCCACCCGATCACCGGCAAGGTCGCGCGCCACAATGGCGTCGATATTCCCGCGCCGCACGGTACCCCGATCTATGCGACCGCCGACGGCATCGTCGGTCGCGCCCAGCGCCTCGGCGGCTATGGCAATTATGTCGAAATCGAACATGGCAACGCGATCCAGACGCGCTACGGCCATATGTCCTCCTACATCGTGGCCCCGGGCCAACAGGTGAAGAAGGGGCAGGTCGTCGGTTACGTCGGTTCGACCGGCCGTTCGACGGGCAACCACCTTCATTATGAAGTCCGCATCGAAGGCGCGCCGGTCAATCCGATGCCCTTCTGCCGCCAGGACAGCATGGCGATCGCCGCGATCACCGGCGACAAGCTGGCGATGGGCGGTCCCGAATAAAAAGCTTTTCAGGGTCGGAGAGGAGGGGGCGCCCACCGGTCCAAGCCGGGGCGCCCTTTTCATTTGGGCGGTATGCCTCGGTTGGACGCAAGATCCTCCCCACGCGAAGCGATGGGGAGGTGGCAGCCCGCAGGGCTGACGGAGGGGTTCAAACCTCTCGCTATGACGCACCGTACCGACCCCTCCACCACCGCTTCGCGGCGGTCCCCCTCCCCAACGCTTCGCGATGGGGAGGATCTTCAGGGTCGCCACCCACACCAAAGCCGACAAAACGCCGCGATCCATCGTCACCACACCCCCTTCCATTCGTGCCCGCACGCCCTATCTTGGCACCATGGCCACGCAGCTTTCCGATATCACCCTGTCCCCCGCCGCCGCGGCGCGCGTCCGCTGGATCGCCAACCGCAAGGGCGAGAGCGAGGCGGCGCTGCGCCTCGCGGTCGATGGCGGCGGCTGTTCGGGCTTTACCTATCGTTTCGGGCTCGCCGAAGGCATCGATGCCGAGGATATCGTCACCGAGACCGACGGGGTGAAGCTGGTCGTCGATCCCGTCAGCATCGACCTGGTGCGCGGCTGTATCGTCGATTTTGTCGATTCGCTCGGCGGGTCGTCGTTCAAGGTCGAAAATCCCAACGCGGCCTCGGGCTGCGGCTGCGGGTCGAGCTTCTCGATCTGACGCCTTTCGTCGCGACCCCGTTGCTGCCATAGGTGCGGCATGAAAATCGCGACCTTCAACATCAACGGAATCAAGGCGCGCCTGCCGCGTCTCGTCGAATGGCTGGAGGAAACCCAGCCCGATATCGCCTGTCTGCAGGAGCTGAAGTCGAGCGACGAGACGATGCCGACCAAGGAGATTGAGGCCGCGGGTTACGGCTTCCTCTATCACGGGCAAAAGGGCTTCAACGGCGTCGCGATCCTCGCCAAAGGCACGACGCCGGTCGAGGTGCAGCGCGGGCTGGCGGGCGAAGCCGAGGACGAGCAGTCGCGTTACCTGGAGGCCGACGTGCACGGCGTGCGCGTCGCGTCGATCTACCTGCCCAACGGCAATCCCCAGCCGGGGCCGAAATTCGATTATAAATTGCGTTGGATGGCGCGGCTGCGCGAGCGCGCGAAGGCGCTGCTCGCCGCCGAGATCCCGACGATCCTGACCGGCGACTACAATGTCATCCCGCACGACGACGATGTGTGGGACCCGCGCGCGATGTCGACCGACGCGCTGATGCAGCCCGAATCGCGCGACGCCTGGTTCCGCCTGCTCGGTGACGGCTGGACCGACGCGATCCGCAGCCGCCATCCGGCGGGCGGGGTGTGGACCTTCTGGGACTATCAGGCCGGCGGCTGGCAGCGCGACCATGGTTTTCGCATCGACCATCTGCTGCTCAGTCCTGCGCTCGCCGACCGGCTGGTCGACGCCGGAGTCGACAAGGACCATCGCGGGCGCGAGAAGGCGAGCGACCATGCGCCGACATGGGCGGTGCTGGCTTGAGCGCGCTGTCCGCCAGCCGGCTGGCGGACGTGCCGCTGTTCGCGGACCTCGACGACGCCGCGCGCGCCGAAATCGCCGACGCCTTCACGGTGCGCCATTTCGCCGATGGCGAGGCGCTGCTCGTCCAGAATGAGCGCGCCGAGGGCCTGTATCTGATCGACGAGGGCCGGGTCGATATCGGCAAACGCCTGCCCGGCGGCGGGCTGGCCTTGCTCGCGCAGGTCGGCCCGGGTGAGGTGATCGGCGACATGGCGTTGATCGGCCGCGACATCAAACGATCGGCGATGGGCATCGCACGCGGACCGGTGCGCAGCTGGTATATGCCCGCCGATCAGTTTCGCGCGGCGTTGTCGCAGCTTCGCCCCGCCTCGCTGCAATTGCAGACCGCGCTTGGCCGGCTGGTCGCGGCGCGGGTTGCGGGCAAGACGCGCGATATTGCCGCGATGCTGTCCGAAAGCCCCGATAGCTTCACGCCGCGCCCGCAGCGGGCGCTGCCGCCGGTGAGCGAGGAGGATTTCGCGGCCGAGGCTTTTCTCGCCAAGCTCCCCTGTTGCGCGGCGATGACGCCGGGCCAGCGGCGGGCCTTCTGGGATGCGGGGGAGCGGATAGACCTTGCCGCCGATACCGACCTTGCGGGGGTCGGCGCATCGTCCGACCGGATTTGGCTCGTGGTTCGCGGGGCGGTGCGCAGCGGCCTGCCGCACGGGGAGGGTATCTATCAGCTGACCGTCACCGGTCCCGGCCAGCTTGTCGGTCTGTCGCCGATGCTATCGGGCATGGCACACGACCGGCTGCTGCGGACGAGCGAGCAGGCGACGTTGCTGGCCTTCGACCGCGCGACCTTTGCCGAAATGCTCGGGACCGGCGATGCGCTGAGCCGCGAACTCGGGGCGTCGGTCAACGCCGACCTCGTCACCGCGCTCGACGCGCTCGATCAGGTCGAGGCGCGCATCCTCGCGATGCAGCGCGGGCACGCGGTGGCGGCCTGATATTTCGATGAAGAGACGGGGGATTGCCATGTCGCGCTGGATTGCCGTCGCCCTTTGCCTGACCGCAGCCCCGTCCGCCGGGGCGGACGAGGGCGGTTTCGACGCCGCGCTGCGTGACTTTCGCCAGCTCCATCGCGCCGAAACGCGCCGCGCGAATATTGCCGGGAGCAGCTTTTACGTCGTGCGCGACGGGCAGGTTGTCGCGGCCGACCATCTCGGCGAGCAGGACGCCGACGCGCATGTCCCGGTCGATGCGCGCACCATCTATCATTGGGCGTCGGTGACCAAGACGATGACGGGCATCGCGATCATGCAGCTGCGCGATCGCGGGCTGCTGTCGCTCGACGACCCGATCGTCAAATATGTCCCCGAACTGGCGGCGGTGCATAACCCTTATGGTGACACGGGCGCGATCACGCTGCGCCAGCTGATGAGCCACAGCGCGGGGTTCCGCAGCGGCACCTGGCCGTGGCGCGAGCATGACTGGCAGCCGTTCGAACCGGCCAACTGGTCGCAGTTGTTGGCGATGCTGCCCTACACGCGGGTCGAGTTCGAACCCGGCAGCCGTTTCGGCTATTCGAACCCCGGCATCGTCTATCTCGGCCAAGTCATCGAGCGGCTCTCGGGCGAGGATTATGAAGTCTATATCGACAAGAACATCCTGAAGCCGCTCGCCATGCACGAAAGCTATTTCGACCGGACGCCGCCGCACCTGCTGCCGCATCGGTCGCACAGCTATACCATCAGCGACGGCAAGCGCGTCGCGGCGCCCTTCGATGTCGATACGGGCGTCACCGTGTCGAACGGTGGGCTCAACGCGCCGATGCCCGACATGGCGAAATATGCCGCCTTCCTGCTCGGCGAGCCTGCGCGGCAGGCGGACTATGATCTGGTGCTGAAGCGCTCGTCGCTCGAGGAAATGTGGGTGCCGCAAATCGCGGCGGGCGAGGATTTCACGCAGGGCCGCATGGCGAAGACGACCCAGAGCGGGCTATCCTTCTTCGTCGACCGCGGCGCGGGCGTGCGCTTCATAGGTCACAATGGCGACCAGAACGGCTTTCGTGCCTATCTCAGTCTCTGCCCCGACCAGCGGGCGGGAACGTTGCTGGCGTTCAACACCGAAACGAAGGGCGTCGAGAATAGCCCGGCCAATCGCGATACCGCCGAATCGCGCATCGCGCTGGCGACCGATCGTCTGTGCGAGGCGCTCGCGAAGTAGCTGTGTTGCGGTTCTCCCGTTTGGGCGGAAATATTCTATGTTTTTAGCTAGTTGGTGCATTCGTCTGGCGATAACATGTCGAGCAGGGTTGGCAGCGCGGCCATGTCGCCTGGACTGTGCGCCCCGCCCGCTCACCGCCGATCGAGCCCGCTCCTCGGGAAGGCCCAATCGATTCCATCAACGGGAAATCAACGCTAAAACTCGCAATTCGGCACAGGAAGCACTTTCATATCCTCTGGCGTTCGGCCTGTAGAAACTTCCTTCACATCCATCGAGCAACTGCGAACAGGATTGTTGCCGTCCGGTATCTGGGTGATGTTATATGTCGCATTGGCTTTTGGCGTGAATTCGATAACGTTTATGCAAGACGAGTAAAGCTGAGAATTATAGCCTCCGTAGGTTTGCTTCATGGTAAAGCCCAATATCTCTACCTTCTTTCCGGCTTCAATTTTTATCGGTTTTTCTTTTGTATTTCGACCAATTCCAGCGCTATAATCAATAAGCTTTTGAGATAACTGACATTCATCGCCTTTCATGGTCCGGTAATATTGATAATCTCCGCTGAAAACGGATAGTCTCAAGCCTCCCTTAGGAAAGATAAATGTTGCGGTCTCTGTTGCGCCGGTAGGGACTTTGTATTTTTTCTGGCCAAGCTCGTTTCTATCGACTGATCCTCCGAGCACAACGGCAAGAATTAGGGCAAATGCTATTCTCATTTGTCAATATTCCCTGAAACTTCGTAAATTCATTATATTGTCGGGGCCGCGCCTACCGGTTCTTGCGCCCCTCGATGAGTCCGTCGACGAGGCTGGGGTCGGCGAGGGTCGAGGTGTCGCCGAGCGAGACGAAGTCATTCTCGGCGATCTTGCGCAGGATGCGGCGCATGATCTTGCCCGAGCGCGTCTTGGGGAGCCCCGGGGTCAGGTGGATATGGTCGGGGGTGGCGATCGGGCCGATTTCCTTGCGCACCTGCTGCTTGAGGGCGGCGACCATGTCTTCGGTCGCCTCGACCCCGGCGTTGAGCGTGACATAGGCGTAGATGCCCTGGCCCTTGATGTCGTGCGGGAAGCCGACGACCGCGGCCTCGGCGACGTCCGCGTGGAGGACGAGCGCGCTTTCGACCTCGGCGGTGCCCATGCGGTGCCCCGACACGTTGATGACATCGTCGACGCGGCCGGTGATCCGCCAGTATCCGTCCCCGTCACGGCGGCAGCCGTCGCCGGTGAAATACTTCCCCTTGTAGGTCGAGAAATAGGTCTCGGCGAAGCGCGCGTGATCGCCGTAGATCGTCCGCGCCTGTCCCGGCCAGCTATGGGTGATGCAAAGGTTGCCCTCGGCCGCGCCGCCGCTCTGTTCGTCGACGAGCACGCCGCCTTCGGCATCGACGAGTTGCGGGCGGATACCGAAGAAGGGCTTGCCGGCGCTGCCGGGCTGCGCGGGATGCGCGCCGGGCAGGGTGGTGATCATGATGCCGCCGGTCTCGGTCTGCCACCAGGTGTCGATGACGGGCACGCGGCCCTTGCCGACGATGTCGCTGTACCAGCGCCAGGCCTCGGGGTTGATCGGCTCGCCGACGCTGCCGAGCAGGCGGATCGACGACAGGTCGTGGCGGGTGACATAGTCATCGCCCTCGCGCATCAGCGCGCGGATCGCGGTTGGCGCGGTGTAGAGGATGTTCACCCGGTGCTTGTCGACGACCTGCCAGAAACGGTCGTGGTCGGGGTAATTGGGGACGCCCTCGAACATCAGCGTGGTCGCGCCGTTCTGGAGCGGGCCATAGACGACATAGGAGTGTCCGGTGACCCAGCCGATGTCGGCGCTGCACCAGAAGATCTCGCCGGGGCGATAGTCGAAGCCGTACCAGAAGGTGCTGGCGGTCCAGACGCTATAGCCGCCGACGGTGTGGAGGACGCCCTTGGGCTTGCCGGTCGAGCCCGAGGTGTAGAGGATGAACAGCGGGTCCTCGGCGTTCATCGGCTCGCACGGGCAAGTGTCGCCGACATCGGCCGACAGCGCGTCGTACCAATGGTCGCGGCCTTCGGTCATCGCGACGTCGCCGCCGGTGTGGGCGATGACGAGCACCGCCTTGACGTCGACGCGTTCGAGCGCCTTGTCGACATTGGCCTTGAGCGGAACGGTCTTGCCGCCGCGCAGCCCCTCGTCGGCGCAGATCACCCAGTCGCTGGCGCAATCCTCGATGCGCCCGTGGATCGCCTCGGGCGAGAAGCCGCCGAAGACGACGCTGTGGACCGCGCCGATGCGCGCGCAGGCGAGCATCGCGACCGCACCCTCGGGGATCATCGGCATATAGATGGTGACGCGGTCGCCCTTTTGGACACCCAGCTTCTTGAGCGTGTTCGCGAAGCGGATGACGTCGGCGAGCAGTGCGGCATAGCTGATCGTGCGCGTCTCGCCATCGGGGGCGTCGGGCTCGAAGATGATCGCGGTCCGGTCGCCATGGCCGGCGGCGACATGGCGGTCGACGGCGTTGTGGCAAAGGTTGAGGACGCCGTCTTCAAACCATTGGATCGACACCGGATCGTAGGACCAGTTGGCGATCTTCGTCGGCGGGCTGATCCAGTCGATCCGCTTCGCCTGTTCGGCCCAGAAGGCATCGGGGTCGGCGATGCTCTGGGCATAGAGCCGGTCGTAATCGGCGGCAGTGCAATGGGTGTTCGCGGCGGCGTCGGCGGGGACCGGGACCAAAGGTTCGGAGGGGGGTAGGTCGGACATGTTGCTTCTCCCGCTTTTCAGGCCCGTCGCTTAGGCCGCGAATCTTGTCAGTCCCTCCTTATCCGTTCGCATCGAGCGAAGTCGAGGTGCCCGTCGGTCGCATACGACTTCGGGGTGTCTCGACTTCGCTCGACACGAACGGGTGGAGGGGATTAGAGGCGGCACGAGATCGCAATGGAAAGGACTATCGATGACCGGGATCGGCGAAGAGGTCGGGCGGCTGCTCGACGGGCTGGGCGTAGACCGGGCGTTGTGGACCGACGGATCGATGCCGTCGGTGACGCCGCTGACCGGCGAGCCGGTCGCGATGCTGCGCGTCGCCGACGCGGCGGTGATCGACGAGACGCTGGACAAGGCGGTTGGTGCCTTTCGCGCGTGGCGCAACGTTCCGGCACCGCGGCGCGGCGAACTGGTACGGCTGTGGGGCGAGGAATTGCGCGCGGCCAAGGACGATCTGGCGAAGCTGGTGACGATCGAGGCGGGCAAGATTCCGTCCGAGGGCGCGGGCGAAGTGCAGGAGATGATCGACATCTGCGACTTCGCGGTCGGGCTGTCGCGCCAGCTTTACGGCCTGACCATCGCGACCGAGCGGCCAGGGCACCGGATGATGGAGGTGTGGCATCCGCTGGGCGTTGTCGGGGTGATTTCGGCGTTCAACTTTCCGGTCGCGGTGTGGACGTGGAATGCGGCGCTGGCGCTGGTGTGCGGCAACAGCGTGGTGTGGAAACCGTCGGAAAAGACGCCGCTGACCGCGCTCGCCACGCAGGCGATTTTCGCGCGCGCGGTCGCGCGGTTCGGCGACGCGCCGGAGGGCCTGTCGCAACTGCTGATCGGCGGGCGCGAGGCGGGCGAGGCATTGGTCGACGACAGGCGCGTGGCCTTGCTGTCGGCGACGGGGTCGACGCGCATGGGCCGCGCGGTCGCGCCGCGATTGGCCGAACGCTTCGCGCGCGCGATCCTCGAGCTTGGCGGCAACAATGGCGTGATTGTCGCGCCGTCGGCCGACCTCGACCTCGCGCTGCGCGGGGTGGCGTTCGGCGCGATGGGGACCGCGGGGCAGCGCTGCACGACGACGCGGCGATTGTTCCTGCACGACAGCATCTACGACGGTTTCGTCGCCAAGCTGAAGGCGGCCTATGCGAGCGTCGGGGTTGGCAATCCGCTGGCGGGCGAGGTGCTGGTCGGGCCGCTGATCGACCGCGCAGCGTATGAGATGATGCAGGAGGCGCTGGCGGCGGCCAAGGCAGCGGGCGGCGTTGTGCAGGGCGGGGAGCGCGTCGGCGAAGGCGCGAGCTTCTATGTGCGGCCCGCGCTGGTCGAGATGCCGGGGCAGGTCGGACCGGTGCTCGAAGAGACCTTCGCGCCGATCCTTTATGTCATGCGCTATGACGACCTCGATGCGGTGATCGACGAACATAATGCGGTCGCTGCCGGCCTGTCGTCGGCGATCTTCACCACCGACATGCGCGAGGCCGAACGCTTCCTGGTCGCCAGCGACTGCGGGATCGCCAACGTCAACCTCGGCACCAGCGGCGCCGAGATCGGCGGGGCGTTCGGCGGCGAGAAGGAGACCGGCGGCGGGCGCGAGAGCGGGGCGGACAGCTGGCGCCAATATATGCGGCGCGCGACGAACACGGTGAATTATTCGGACGCGCTACCGCTGGCGCAAGGGGTGTCGTTCGACATTTAGGCCGCTGTGCTCAGTAGCAGTCCCATTGGTAGAAGATCTTGCTGAAGTCGCGCTTGAGCAGGTCTTCGCGGCGGATCATGAATTGGCCCTGCCCGGAGTCGCCCCACATGATGTGGTCGTCGCTCCACAGGTTGAGGAGGACGCGGTCGACGTCCTGATAGCGCTTGTCCGCGCGCCAGTCGGACTGGGTAAAGCCGGGGTGGCCGCCGACATGGTGGCCCTGGGTCGCCAGTTCGATCTGCTTGTCGGCGAAGGCATAGATGCGGTCGCTCTTGGCGCGGTCGTTGAGCAGCGTGGCGAGGTCGCGTTCGGCGAGCCAGGATTCGACCGAGGGGACCTGATCGGTCCGTTTCGGCTTCAGCGCGATGCCTCGCGCGACGGTGGCGTCGTAGAGCGGGGAATAATCGTCGATCCCGCGGTCGCCCGCTGGCCGCCCGCTGTGCAACTGGCCGGGGCCACCCAGCTTTTCGCGCCAGATGACACGAAACTTGCCGGCCTCGGGCTTCTCGAAATTCGCGCCATACAGGTCGTCGCGGGCGAGGAAGAATTGCAGCACGCCGCTGGTCGGATAGTCGGGCAGCGGCGGCAGTTCGGCAAAATCGACCTGCGCCAGGAAGGACATCGGTCGTCCTTCGGGGTCGGCGGGCCACGCTTCGCCGGCCGCCAGCCAGACCGGGCCGCCGATGCGTGTGCCCCCCGCCGTGGCGGGGGCCGGACCCGCCGGCTCGAGTTCGATCGCGGGGAGGCTGTGTTTTGCCTGCCAGGCGGCAAATTCGGACACCGCCGGATCGCGTAGCAATTCCTGCATCGTCGGCTCGGCGGGTATCGCCGGTGTGCAGCCGAACATCGTCGCGGCTGCGAGGGCCGCAGGGAGCAGGAGCCTTTTCATGTGGTGGAGCCTATCGGCTTAGCCGATCGTGCGCGAGTGAATTTGGGACGATGTTCCCCTCCCGCTTGCGGGAGGGGAGAGGCTTATGCGCGCCAGCCGAAGCGATCCTCGCCCAGCGCCACGACCGCGCCCGCCGTGCCGACCGGCTCGGCCTTGCCGTCGGTCAGGAACGCCAGCATCGCGGCATCGCTGACATCGACATGCGCCAGCGTGCGCTGGCCATCGGGCGTGCGCGCCACCACCACGCCGGCTTTCGGCGCGCCGTCGCGGCCATAGAAGACGGTGTGGCTTTCGATCGTCGCCGGCCCCGCATAGTCCTTGACCAGTTCGGGGACGGGGCCGCGCTTTTCCTCGGCTTCGGCCTGATAGTCGAAATCCTGCGGGAAGCTGGCGGCGGCGATCGGTTCGCTGCCGAGGACGATGCAATGATTGTCGGTCGCGAAGCCGCCATTGGCGAACAGGAAGCCGTAGCGGCCCTCCTTGCGCAGCTTTTCGACCATCGAGACCACCGCGTGGCTCATGTAATTGGCGATCGGGCCGCCGCCGAAGGTCAGGCCGCCGAAAACGGTCGCGGGCTTGTCGACCGACCAGCCGAGCGTACGCCGCGCCATCTTGGGCACGCAGGGGAAGCAGCTGTAGAGTTCGACGCAATCGAAATCCTCGACGGTCATGCTGTTGAGCGCGAGCGTGCGGTTGATGCTCGTTTCCATGCTGACGCTGCCGTCGTAGCGGTCGCGGTGGAGGATGTTGGCGGGTTCTTTCGCCGCCGCGCCCATGCCCACGTAAATGAGCCGGTCCTCGGCGATGCCGCGGCGCCGCGCTTCGGCGAGGCTGGTCACGAGGAAGCCCGCACCCTGATTCACCGACGAATTGGCGACCATCAGCTTCGAGTAAGGAAAGGCGATCGGGCGGTTGCGTTCGTCGACGGTCAGGATGTCGGCCGGCGTCGCGGGCTTGCGGATCCACGCGCCATCGTTGGCGGCGGCGACTTCGGAAAAACGCGACCAGATCGCGGCGCTTTCGTCCTGTGCCTCGGTCAGCGTCTGGCCCCAGGCGGCGCGGGTGGCGTTTTCGTAGAGCGGATAGACATCGACCGGGGCCGAGAGCCCGTGCAATTGCGAATAATTGGGTTCGCGACGGGTCGCGACCTGGCGGATCGCGTTATAGCTTTTGTCTTCGCCTTTCGCGGCCTTGGCGGCGCGGCCGGCGGCGGTGCGCAGCGCTTCTGCACCGACGATCGCGGCGAGTTTGATCTCGCCGGCGCCGATGCGGTTCGCGGCCTCGTTGAGCAGGCGGATCGGGGTGTCGCCGTGCGGCGCCGCCGACTGGTAGTTGATCGCAGGGGTCGCACCGATCGCGGCGGCGAGCGGTTCGGGAAGCTTGCCGAGGCTGTGGAAGCTGATCTGGTCGACGATCGCGAGGCTGTCGATTTCGGTCAGCGACACGCCCGCGTCTTCGGCGGCGACCTTCAGCGCCGCGACCATCAGGCCAAGCGAATCGAGGCCCTGGTCGGGATCGGCGGGGCGGTCGTTGACCTGCCCGACGCCGATGATGACGGGGATAAGTTCGGGATCGGTCATTGTCATCCTAGCGTGCCTTCCACTCGGGCTTGCGCTTCTGCGCGAAGGCGAGCGGGCCTTCGCGCGCGTCCTCGCTGCGCATCAGCCGGTTGCGTTCGAGGGTGTTCGCCTCCCACGCCGCCGCGTCTGACGCGATACGGCCTTCGTGGATGCCGAGCGCGACGCGTTTCGACACCTGCACCGACAGCGGCGCGTTGGCGGCGATCTTTTCGGCGAGCGCGATGGCGGTCGGCATCAGGTCGGCGAGCGGGACAACCCGATTGGCGAAGCCATAGCGATGCGCGGCCTGTGCATCGAAGGGGTCACCGGTGAGCAGATGCTCCATCGCGAGCTTTTGCGGCAGCTGGCGCGCGATGCGAAAGGCGCCGCCGGCGGCGGCGAACAGCCCGACCTTGACCTCGGGCAGGCCGAATTGGGCGGTTTCCGCAGCGACGACGATGTCGCTCATCAGCGCGATCTCGCAGCCGCCGCCAAAAGCGAAGCCGTTGACCGCCGCGATGATCGGTTTCGAGATCGGGTGCGCGACCATGCCCGCGAAGCCCCACGCCTGCTGCGCCTCATCGTCGGGTGCGAGCTTGCCGCCGCGCGACAGTGCGACAAGGTCGGCGCCGGCGCAGAAGCTCTTGTCGCCCGCGCCGGTGATCACGACGACGCGGATCTCGGGGTCGTTCTCGGCCTCTTCGAGCGCGGTGCCTATGCCGACATGGACGTCGGCATTGACCGCGTTGCGCGCCTCGGGCCGGTTGATCGTGATGATCAGGATATGGCCCTGACGCTGCGTCAGAACGGCGGGGGCGGCGGTGTCGGTCATCGAATCTCTCCCTTTGTCGTAGGGGAGTATCGGCGTGAGTTGACGTTTACGTCAACTGGAAAGGCATATCGTCGCCCCCGCGAAGGCGGGGGCCGCCATCGGTGTCGCGCAAGGTGGCCAGCGGCCCCCGCCTTCGCGGGGGCGACGGTTTCAGATCGACTGCCCGGTCTTCGCCCAGTCGGCGAGGAAGCCTTCGATGCCCTTTTCGGTCAGGATATGCTTGAACAGTCCCTTGATGACCGATGGCGGCGCGGTCATCACGTCGGCGCCGATCTTGGCGGCTTCGAGGACGTGGATGCCGTGGCGGACGCTGGCGACGAGGATTTCGGTCTCATAGCCGTAATTGTCGTAGATCAGCCGGATGTCCGAAATCAGCTGCATGCCGTCGAAGCCGTTGTCGTCGTGGCGGCCGACGAAGGGCGAGACGAAGGTCGCGCCGGCCTTGGCCGCGAGCAGCGCCTGTGCCGCCGAGAAGCAGAGGGTGACATTGACCATCGTGCCGTCGCCGGTCAGCGCCTTGCACGTCTTGAGGCCGTCGATGGTCAGCGGCACCTTGATGCAGACGTTGGAGGCGATCTTGCGGAGGATTTCGGCCTCTTTCATCATCGTTTCATGGTCGAGCGCGACGACCTCGGCCGACACGGGGCCGGTGGTGAGGGCGCAAATCTCGCGCGTCACTTCCTTGAAGTCGCGGCCCGACTTGGCGATCAGCGAGGGGTTGGTGGTGACCCCGTCGAGCAGGCCGGTCGCGGCGAGTTCCTGGATGTCGGCGATTTCGGCGGTGTCGGCGAAGAATTTCATGGTGCGGGGGATCCTTGTGCGGGGCGATTCGGTGGTTGGTTATCGCCCTAGAGCAGTGCGCGAGAAAACTGAACCGTCACCCGCTGTTCGTCATTGCGAGCGAAGCGAAGCAATCCAGAGCGGCCTTGCACAGCCCTGGATTGCCGCGTCGCTTCGCTCCTCGCAATGACGGGGGAGGAAAGGGCTAGCGTTCCGCGTTTGTTCCGATTATGCGAGCCCCATGGCCAAAGCGAAACGCCAATATGTCTGTCAGAATTGCGGCTCCGCCACCTATCGCTGGCAGGGGCAGTGCGCCGATTGCGGCGAGTGGAACACGCTGGTCGAGGAGGCTGGCGAAACCGCCTTTTCGGCGAAGCACGACCTCAGCAAAGGCGGACGGACGATCGCGCTCGAAGCGCTCGACGCGCACAGCATCATGCCCGAGCGGATGCTGTGCGGCATCGCCGAGTTCGACCGCGCGCTCGGCGGCGGCTTCGTCGCGGGGTCGGCCACGCTGATCGGCGGCGATCCGGGGATCGGCAAGTCGACGCTGTTGTTACAGGCGGCGGGGCGGCTGGCGCTGGCGGGCAAGACGGTCGTCTATATCAGCGGCGAGGAAGCCGCGGCGCAGGTGCGGCTGCGCGCGCAGCGGCTGGGGCTCGGCAAGGCGCCGGTGCAGCTGGCGAGCGCGACCTCGGTGCGCGATATCCTCGCGACGCTGGGCGGGAGCGATCCCGATTTCATCGTCATCGATTCGATCCAGACGATGCACAGCGACCTGATCGAAGGCGCGCCGGGCACGGTGAGCCAGGTCCGCGCCTCGGCGCAGGAGCTGATCCGCTATGCCAAGGACAGCGGCGCGGCGCTGGTGCTCGTCGGCCATGTCACCAAGGACGGGACGATCGCGGGGCCCCGCGTGCTCGAACATATGGTCGACACGGTGCTGGCGTTCGAGGGCGAGCGCAGCCACCAATATCGCATCCTGCGCGCGGTCAAGAACCGTTTCGGCGGCACGGACGAGATCGGGGTGTTCGCGATGGGCGAGGGCGGGCTGGGCGAGGTCGCCAACCCGTCGAGCCTGTTCCTGACCGACCGCAGCCGCGACGTGCCGGGGTCGGTGGTGTTCCCCGCGCTCGAAGGCACAAGGCCGGTTCTGGTCGAGGTGCAGGCGCTGACCGTGCGGCTGGCGAGCGGCGCGACGCCGCGCCGCGCGGTGGTCGGCTGGGACAGCGGACGGCTCGCGATGGTGCTCGCGGTGCTGGAGGCGCGCTGCGGGCTGCAGCTTGGCGGGGCGGAGGTCTATCTGAACATCGCGGGCGGTTATCGGCTCACCGATCCCGCCGCCGATCTCGCGGTCGCGGCGGCGCTGATCTCGGCGTTCAGCGAGCGGCCGGTGCCCGCCGATGCGATCGTGTTCGGCGAATTGTCGCTGTCGGGCGAGGTGCGCCCGGTGTCGCACGACGGGCTGCGGTTGCGCGACGCGGCGAAGCTCGGTTTCTCGACCGGCTGGGGTCCCAAGGGGATGAAGGGCGTCGGCGGGATTTCGGTCACCGGTTTCGGCCGATTGGGCGAACTCGTTGACCTGATGCTCGGGCGCGACTAGCGACCGGCAAATGGGAAGTCTGACGGCTCTGGATATCGTCGTGCTCGTGCTGGTCGGCGGCGGCGCGGTGCTCGGTTTTACGCGCGGCCTGGTGCAGGAGGTGACGACCCTCCTCGCCTGGGTGCTGGCGATCGTCGCGGTGCGCCTGTTTCACGGCATGGTGACCGGCCTCGTCAGCGGCTGGGTCGGGACCGAGGGCGGCGCGGCGGTGCTGGCCTTCGTGCTCGTTTTCGGCGGGGTGTTCGCGCTCGCCAAATGGGGATCGCGCGCGATGGGCAAGCGCAGCCGCGCCTCGCTCGTCGGCGGGTTCGACCGCGGGCTGGGCGCGGGCTTCGGTGCCGTGAAGGGGCTGCTGATCGCTTCGATCGGCTTCCTGCTCGTCACGCTGCTGTATGACATCGGCTATGGCAATGCGCAGCGTCCGGCGTGGATGACCGACAGCCGTACCTATCCGGCGCTGAGCGCGACGAGCGCGGCGATGAGCAAGGTCATCGCCGAGCGCCGCGCCGCGGCGCGCGAGGCCGAGGCAAACGGCAGCGCCAAGGACAACAAGGACGCGTCCGCCGCGGGCGCGAAATGAGCGCGCCGCTCTATAACCGCGACATTTTGTCGCTCGCGGTCGCGACCGCCGAATATCTGCCGCTGCCCGATGCGCGCCATCACGCCTCGCTGCGCGCGCCGCTCTGCGGCAGCCGGATCATCCTCGATCTCGATACCGACGGCGATGGCCGCGTGACCGCCGTGGGCCTGCATGTCGAGGCCTGCGCGCTCGGACAGGCGTCGGCGGCACTGCTCGCGCGCCATGCGAAGGGGCGAAGCCTCGACGATATCCGCGCCGCGCGCACAGCCATAGCGGGCTGGTTTGGCGGCACCGGCGACCAGCCCGACTGGCCCGGCTTCGATCTGCTGGCGCCGGCGAAGGATTATCCCGCGCGGCACGGCGCCATCCTGCTGCCCTTCGATGCGGCGATCGCGGCCTATGAGGCGGAGACCGCGGGCGCATGAGCCTGTTGCTGCTCGCGACCGCCGCGTCGGACATCGCGGCCGGCAATGGTATCGCGACCGACACGATGTTGTTCGAAGGGGCGATCCTGCTCGGCGTCGCGACCCTGTTCGTCATGATTTTTCGCCGCCTCGGCCTCGGCGCGGTGCTCGGCTATCTGATCGCGGGCGCGCTCGTTGGCCCGCATGGGCTGGGGCTGGTCGGTGGCGGCGAATCGAAACTCGCCTTCGCCGAGATCGGCATCGCCTTCCTGCTGTTCCTCGTCGGGCTCGAACTTCACCCGCGCCGCCTGTGGGAACTGCGCCGCGCGATCTTTGGGCTGGGCATGGCGCAGGTCGTGGTGAGCGGGCTGATCCTCACCGCGCTGATCCTCGCGACGCTGGGGTTCAGCTGGCAGGCGGCGCTGGCGCTCGGCCTGCCGCTGGCGCTGTCGTCGACCGCGCAGGTGCTGCCCAGCCTCAAATCTTCGGGTACGATCAATTCGCCCTTCGGCGAAAAGGCCTTTTCGATCCTGTTGTTCCAGGATCTCGCGATCGTGCCGATGATCACCATCGTCGCCGCGCTGTCGCGCGCGCCCGCCGACCCGTCGGCGCCGCCGGGGTGGCAGATGGGGCTTTATACGGTCGGCGCGATCGCCGCGCTGGTTCTGGTCGGACGCTTCATCGTCAACCCGTTGCTGCGCCTCGTCGGGCGCTATGGCGAGCGCGAGCTGTTCGTCGTCGTCGGGCTGCTGGTGGTGCTGGCGAGCGCGGCCTTCATGCACAGCCTGCATCTGTCGACCGCGCTCGGGGCCTTCATCGCGGGTGTGATGCTCGCCGACTCGCCGTACCGGCACGAGATCGAGGCCGATGTCGAGCCCTTCCGCCTCGTCCTGCTCGGCCTGTTTTTCCTTGCGGTGGGCATGGTGCTCGACGTCGGCGCGGTGATGGAGCGGCCCTGGCTCGTCCTCGGCCTCGCGGCGGGGCTGGTCGCGGTCAAGGTCGGCGTTCTCACCGGGATCGCGCGCGTGTACGGCATGTCGTGGAAGGCCGCGCTCGGCCTCGGTCTGCTGCTCAGCCAGGGCGGCGAGTTCGGTTTCCTGCTCTTCACCCAAGCGTCGGACGCGCTGCTGATCGCCCCCGAGGCAGCGAGCCTGTTCAGCGCGGTGGTGACGCTGTCGATGGTGTCGACGCCCTTCCTGATGCTGTTCGCGCGCAACCTGGAATTCGCGCCTGACCGCGATGGCCAGGAGCTCGCCGGTCCCGAGGATGCGCCTCGCGGATCGGCGCTGGTGATCGGTTATGGGCGGTTTGGACAGATCGTTTCGCAGATGCTGCATGCGGTCGATTGTTCGGTGACGCTGATCGACAAGAAGCCGAGCCAGATCGAGCTGTCGGAACGGTTCGACACCAAGGTCTATTTCGGCGACGGGCTGCGGCTCGACCTGCTGCGCCGCGCGGGGGCCGATGACGTCAAGCTGATTGTCTATTGCATCGACGATCGCAGCGTCGATGCCGCCGCGCTGCGCCCGGTGGTCGAGGCCTTCCCCAATGCGAAGGTGCTGATGCGCGTGTTCGACCGCCGCCAGTTGATGGCGATCGACGGGGCGGGAGCGAGCGGCGCGGTGCGCGAGGTGTTCGAAAGCTCGATCGCGCTGGGGTTGATGGCGCTCGAACAGCTCGACATCGACCGGCGCGAGATCGAGGATGTCGAAGCGGCGCTGCGTCACCTCGACGAGGTGCGGCTCGATGCGCAGCTGGTCGATGGCGACCTGTCGGCGGGCATGGACCATCGTTTCCAGCCCGGGGGTAGCCGCGAGGGGACGAGCATCCTCGAGAAACTGCGCGAAACGCGCCGCGCGGCGAAGCTGGCGAAGGAAGAGGCCGAGGGTGAGCCGTTCGCCTAGGCGGCGTCGGCGCCGTCCAGAAACGCCGCGACCTTGTCGAGGCCATAGTCTTCGGTCACGAAGCTTTGGCCGATGCCCCGCGTCAGGATCAGCGGCAGCTTGCCGCCGCGCACCTTCTTGTCGTGCGCCATGTGCGCCGCGAGCGTCGCGCCGTCGCTGTTGACGCCGGCGCTCGCGAGGCTGTGCGGCAGGTCGACGCTGGCGAGATGGTCACGGACGCGGGCGGCGTCCTCCGGCGGGCAGAGGCCGTTCGCGGCCGAAAACTGATGCGCCAGCACCATGCCCGCGGCGACCGCTTCGCCGTGGAGCAGCCGGTCCGAATAGCCGGTCTCGGCCTCGAGCGCGTGGCCGAAGCTGTGGCCGAGGTTGAGCAGCGCGCGGATATCCTGCGTTTCGCGCTCGTCGGCGGCGACGATGCGCGCCTTGGCCGATACGCTGTGCGCAATCGCCTTGTGCCGGGCGGCGCTGTCGCCCGCGAGCAACGCGGCGCCGTTCGCCTCGCACCAGGCGAAGAAGGTGGGATCGTCGATCAGGCCATATTTGACGACTTCGGCATAGCCCGCGCCGAGTTCGCGGCGCGGCAGCGTTGCGAGCGTCGTCGGATCGATCAGGACGAGCGCGGGCTGGTGGAAGGCGCCGATGAGATTCTTGCCCGCCGCGACGTTGATCGCGGTCTTGCCGCCGACGCTGCTGTCGACCTGCGCCAGCAGCGTGGTCGGCACCTGTACGAAGGCACAGCCGCGTTTGACGATGCTGCACGCGAAACCGACGAGGTCGCCGATCACCCCGCCGCCGAGCGCGATGACATGGTCGCTGCGTTCCACGCCCTCGCCGATCAGCCATTCGGTGAGGCGGCCGAGGCCGGCCCAGCTCTTGCTGCCCTCGCCCGCCGGCAGGACCAGCGAGGAGAAGGAAATGCCTTCGGCGCCGAGCGAGGCGCCGACTGACGTCAGATAGTGCTGCGCGACATGGTCGTCGGTGACGATCATCGTGCGCGGGCGCTTGAGCAGCGGCGCGACATGAGTGCCGATGTCGCGGATCAGGCCGTCGCCGATCAGGATCGGATAGCTGCGGCTGCCGAGTTCGACGGTCAGGCGTTCCATTGCGAAAGGGCCTCCAAAATCGCGCGCACCGTATGGTCGTGCGGGCTCGACGCCGAGCTGACGCGGATATGCGCCTCGGCATAGATCGGGTTACGGACGACGGCGAGTTCGCGCAGCACCTCGCCCGGATCGCGATTCTTGAGCAGCGGGCGGTGGCTGCGGCGCCCGACGCGTTCGACGAGGGTCGGAATGTCGGCGTCGAGCCAGATCGACAGGCTGGCCTGCTTGATCAGCGCGCGCGTTTCTTCGTTCATGAAGGCGCCGCCGCCGGTCGCGAGGACGAGCGGCTTGCCGGTCAGCAGGCGCGCGATGACGCGGCGCTCGCCGTCGCGGAATTGCGCCTCACCGAAGCGCGCGAAAATCTCGCTGATCGTCATGCCCGCCGCGCGCTCTATCTCGTCGTCGGCGTCGGCGAAGCGCATCCCGAGCCGTGAGGCGAGACGGCGGCCGATCGTCGACTTGCCCGATCCCATCAGCCCGACGAGAACGATCGGCCGCTCGCGGATCGCCGCGGACAGGGCCCCCGAGGAAATCGGTGCCGGGCTTTTCGGGTTTCGCGTCATGCTGGGCGCGGCTATACCGGCTGGACCGCGCGGGACAATGGTTTTGCTGCGCCGCGCAAAACGGGCTTCTGGTCGGCAAAGGATGGCATTGGATATTGCGCAGGCGGGGCAGATCGGGGAAAGGCCGCTGGGTCGGTCGATTGGTCGTGTTCTTGTTGGTGCTGCTGGTTTTCTGGCTGCTGCTGATTTTCCTGGGCCGGCCGATCGAACCGCGAATGATTGAGGTGGATGTGACCGACAAGATTGCCGACAGCGCGACGCCCGAAAGCCGCCCGCAATGAAGACGCGGCTGGTATCGCTGACGCTGGGCCTGTCGGGCGCCGCTCTCGCCGCCGCGCTGGTCCTGCCCGCGCTCGCGCAGGAATCGCTGCTGCCCGAAGGTTTCGGCAATCCGGCCCCGACGCCGAGCCCGTCGCCGACCCCCGCGCCGACCGCGACACCGACCCCTTCGTCGACGCCGAAGGCCGGGCCGGTCGCCCCGACCGTCACCGCGACGCTCCCCGGCACCGCCACGACCGCAACTGCGACCGACGACGAGGAGGTCGAGGACGGCGAAGAGGTCGAACCCGGCACGCTGAAATACGACCTGCCGCCCGGTGCGCGGCGCCTGCTTACCCGCATCGGCCCGCTGACGCCGGAAACCGGCGGCCTTGGCCCCGATGCATTCGGCGTGCGCGGCCAATATGCCGCCGCGATCATGCGTTCGACGCGCGGGCCGCTGGCGTCGCGCTGGGGCGCGATCCTGCTGCGGCGTTCGCTCGCCTCCGCCATCGACACCCCCGACACGATCAACGGCGCCGACCTCGCCGCCGACCGTGCTGCCTTGTTGCTGCGCATGGGCGAGGCGAATATCGCGCGCACGATCGTCCAGTCGGTCGATTACGACCGCGCGAGTCCGCGGCTCGTCGCGACGGCGCAGCAGGTTTTCCTCGCCAACGCGGATCCTGCGGGCATGTGCCCCTATGTCCCCGCCGGCCTCGCGCATGGCGACGAACAGGCGTGGCGGCTCGCCGCCGGCATCTGCGCCGGCCTGTCGGGCGAGGCGGGTCCCGCCGGCTGGGCGATGAGCCGCGTGCGATCGAGCGGCAAGGTATCGAATTTCGACATTTTGCTCGCCGAACGCGTGCTCGGTGCGAGCGGCGCGGGCGGGCGTTCGATCACGATCCAGTGGGACAAGATCGACAAATTGACGAGCTGGCGCTTCGGCATGGCGACCGCGACCGCGACGCCGATTCCGGCGCCGCTGCGCGGCACCGCCACCCCGGCGATGCGCGCCTGGACCGTGCTCGCGCCGATGAGCGAGATGGCCGACCGCGTCGCCGCCGCGCCCGACGCCGCGGCACGCGGGGTGTTGTCGAGCGAAGCCTATGTCTCGCTGCTCAGCGCCGCGGCGAGCGATGAGGAACCGCCCGAAAGCCTGGCGGCGCAGACCGATCTGTTGCGCAGTGCCTTTGGCGGCGAAACGGCGGCCGATCGCTATGCGGCGATGGAAAGCCTGTGGGGCCGAGGCAGCAATCCGGTCGATCGTTACGCGGCGCAGGTCGCGACCGCTCGCGCCGCCGCGGCGTTGCCGGTCGGCACCGCGGTCGGCAGCGATCCCTGGCAGCTGATCGGGTCGATGCTCGCGGGCGGTTACGACAATCGCGCGATCGATTGGGTGCCGACGGTCAATGTCGGCAGCCGCGCCTGGGGGGTCCTCGCGGTCGGATCGCCACGCGCGCTCAACGGCACGACCGCGAGCGCGGTGTCGAGCTTTTCGGGCGATGACGATAGCGCCGATTATCAGCGCAGCAAGCTGCTGCTCGCGGGGCTGGCCGGTCTCGGGCGCATCGACAGCGGCCAGGCGGCGTCGGCAGCGAGCGATCTCGAGGTGAACCTCGGCAAGCAGACGCGCTGGACGCGCGCGATTTCGGACGCCGCGGCGCGCGGCGAACCGGGCATGGTCGCGCTGCTCGCGGCAGCGGGGATGCAGGGCGACTGGTCGACGATGCCACCCTATCATCTCTATCATATCGTGAAGGCGTTGCGCGAAGTCGGGCTGGCGTCGGAGGCGCGGATGATCGCGGCCGAGGCGCTGGTTCGGGTCTGACCATGCGCGACGGCGACGGCGCGCTGATCGACCGTTTCCTCGAAATGATGGCCGCCGAACGCGGCGCGGCGCGCAACACGCTCGTCGCTTATCGCCGCGATCTGGAGCAGGCGGCAACGATGGCGCCGCACGGGCTGGCGAATGCCGACACCGACGCGCTGCGCACGATCATGGCCGGTTATCAATCACTTGCGGCGAGCAGCGCGGCGCGCAAATTGTCGGCACTGCGGCAATTTTACGCGTTCCTGCGCGACGAGGGCGAGCGGGCCGATGACCCGGCGCAGCCGCTGGCGCGGCCGACGACGCGGCGGCCCCTGCCGCGCATATTGACCTATGACGATGTCGAGCGCCTGTTCGCGCAGGCGGGCGGGGAGGCCGATGGGGCCGCGCCGCCCGCCGCCGCGGTGCGGATGTTGCTGCTGCTCGAACTGCTTTACGGTTCCGGGCTGCGCGCGAGCGAATTGGTGTCGCTGCCGCGGCGGGCGATCACGGGCGAGCGGCTCTATCTGATCGTGCGCGGCAAGGGCGACAAGGAACGGCTGGTCCCGCTGTCGGAGCGTGCGCGGGGGGCGCTCGATCGCTGGCTGCCGTTGCTCGCCGACGGCGCGCCGTGGCTGTTCCCGTCGGGCAAGAGCCATGTTTCGCGGGTGCGCCTGTTCCAGATGCTGCGCGATCTGGCGGCGCGTGCCGGGATCGATCCGACCGCGGTGAGCCCGCATGTGCTGC
Organism: Sphingopyxis sp. GW821-FHT02C12; assembly: GCF_059421785.1. Taxonomy (NCBI): domain Bacteria; kingdom Pseudomonadati; phylum Pseudomonadota; class Alphaproteobacteria; order Sphingomonadales; family Sphingopyxidaceae; genus Sphingopyxis; species Sphingopyxis sp. GW821-FHT02C12. The sequence continues at coordinate 177,079 of NZ_JBWKVQ010000001.1, read as the reverse complement.
GCCACGCCTTTGCGACGCACCTGCTGGAGGGCGGCGCCGATCTGCGCGCGCTGCAGCTGATGCTCGGCCACGCCGATATCGCGACGACCGAAATCTACACCCATGTCGACAGTCGTCGCCTCGTCGAACTCGTCAATCGCCGCCATCCGCTCGCGCGCATGGATATCGGGACGGGCGGGGTGGCGGCGAACGTTGACGTTGCGGCGCCATCGTCCTAACCGCGCACAGATGACAGCCTTTCTGGACTTCGAAAAACAGGTCGCGGCGCTTGATCGCCAGATTGCCGAATTGCGCGAAATGGGCGACGATCCGACGCTCAATATCGACGGCGACATCGCGCGGCTCGAGGACAAATCCTCGAAGATGTTGCGTGATATCTATGCGAAGCTGACGCCCTGGCAAAAGACACAGGTCGCACGCCATCCCGACCGCCCGCATTTCAAACATTATGTCGCGGGGCTGTTCGACGACTGGATGCCGCTCGCCGGCGACCGCAATTTCGGCGACGATCAGGCGATCCTTGGCGGGCTCGCACGTTTTCGCGGTCGCCGCGTGATGGTGATCGGGCATGAAAAGGGCGACGATATCCCGTCGCGGATGAAGCATAATTTCGGCATGGCGAAGCCCGAAGGCTATCGCAAGGCGATCCGCCTGATGCAGCTCGCCGACCGCTTCGGGCTGCCGGTGATCACACTCGTCGACACCTCGGGCGCCTTTCCGGGGATCCAGGCCGAGGAACGCGGGCAGGCCGAGGCGATCGCACGCTCGACCCAGCAATGCCTGGCGCTCGGCGTGCCGATGGTCGCGACAGTGGTCGGCGAAGGCGGATCGGGCGGCGCGATCGCGATCGCCGCGGCGAACCGCGTGCTGATGTTCGAACATGCCGTCTATTCGGTGATTTCGCCCGAGGGCTGCGCGTCGATCCTGTGGCGCACCGCCGACAAGGCGGCCGACGCGGCGGCGGCGATGAAAATGACGCCCGAGGACCTGCTCGCGCTCAAGATCATCGACCGCATCGTTCCCGAACCCGTCGGCGGCGCCCATCGTGCGCCCGAAATCGCGATCAAGGCGCTGGGCGACGCGATCGCGCAGGAACTCGACGCGCTGTCGGGCCTGCCGCGCGATGCGATCCTTGCCGCACGCGAGGAGAAATTCCTCGCCATGGGCCGCGGCTAGACGGCTTCTTTCCGGAACCCGATCGCGGGCCCGACGTTTTCCCTGTCAATTGCCTGAGCCGGATGTTCATGGCGCGTCTTTTCGTGCGCGGATATAGGCTTATGGTATCGCGGACAGGACCAAGGGAGATCAACATGACCCGGACAAAATTGGCGATGGCGGCGTTGCTCGCCAGTGCGGTGACGATCGGCGGTATCGCCGATGCGAAGACCAAGACGATCAAGACGGCGACCAGCATCACCGCGAGCGAGCGCAAGCAGGGCAGCGACGCGCACCCCGAACTGGTGCAGGAGTTCGGCGGCACCTACGCCGGACCGCAGGCCGCCTATGTCGGGCGCGTCGGACAGGCTATCGCGGTGCAATCGGGCCTTTCGAACGCGCGTAGCGACTTCACCGTCACCCTGCTCAATTCGCCGGTGAACAACGCCTTCGCGATCCCCGGCGGCTATATCTACGTCACGCGCCAGCTGATGGCGCTGATGAACGACGAGGCCGAACTCGCGGGCGTGCTCGGCCACGAGGTCGGCCATGTCGCGGCCCAGCATAGCAAGAAGCGGCAGTCGGCGGCGACGCGCAATTCGATCCTCGGCGTCCTCGCCGGGGTGCTTGGCGGCGCGATCGGCGACAATGGCGGGTTGCTCGGTGGTCTCGGCGGGCTGCTTCAGAACAATGCCATGAAGGTCGCACAGCTCGCGACCCTGGGATTCTCGCGCAGTCAGGAACTGGAGGCCGACCAACTCGGTGTCCAATATCTGCGCAAGGCGGGCTATGATCCGCTGGCGCTGTCGACCGTGCTCGCCAGCCTCGCCAACCAGACCAACCTCGATGCCCGGCTGTCGGGCGGCGACGCGCGCGCGCTACCCGAATGGGCGAGCACTCACCCCGACCCGGCGTCGCGCGTGCGCAACGCCCAGACGCTCGCTTCGGGTGCGGGAACCGGCGGCGTACGCAACGCCGATGCCTTCCTCGCGTCGGTCGACGGCGTGCTCTATGGCGACGATCCGGCGCAAGGTGTCGTCGAGGGCAATGAATTCCTCCACCCCGACCTGCGGCTGAAATTCGCGGTGCCGAGCGGTTACGGGATGCAGAATGGCGCGGCCGCGGTGTCGGTCAGCGGCACCGGCGGGCAGGCGCAGTTCACGACGGCGGCCTATAACGGCGACATGAATGCCTATGTCGCCGCGGCGTTCAAATCGGTGGCGGGCAACACCGCGCTGACACCCAGCAGCATCCAGCGCACGACGGTGAACGGAATCCCCGCTTACACTTCGACCGCGCGGGCGAACACCCAGTCGGGCCAGGTCGACGTGACGGTCTTTGCCTATGAATTTTCGCGGACCAGCGCGTTTCACTTCGTTGCGCTGACCAAGGCGGGCGGCGGCAGCGTGTTCAATACGATGTACAACAGCGTGCGCCGCCTCAGCACGGCGGAAGCCACCGCGATCAAGCCGCGCCGCATCGATGTGGTGACGGTCGGCCGCGGCGACACCGTCGCGACGCTCGCGCGGCGTATGGCGTACAGCAATTACCAGACCGAGCGGTTTCAGGTGCTCAACCGGCTGACCGCGACAAGCCGTCTGACGCCGGGGCAGAAGGTCAAGATCGTGGTGTATGCGAGCCGCTGAACCGGCGCGGACTTTTCGACCGGACAGCAAAAAGGGCGGTGGATTGCTCCACCGCCCTTTCTATTGGATTGCCGGCCGGCGGACCGGTCGGCGAAATCGCAATATTAGGTCGTGAGCGCGGTGTTCACGTTGTTGAACGTGCCGCTGACGCTCTTGCCGACCGAGGTCATCGCGGTGATGCCGGCGACGGCGATCAGAGCGGCGATCAGGCCGTATTCGATGGCGGTCGCGGCCTTGGTGTCGCGAACGAATTTCTTGAGAAACTTCATGTCTGGTCTCCTGATAAGTCACTTACCCTGTTGACGGTCTGGTCGGGTCAACATTTGCACTTCTACGGCGAATTGGTTTTGAATTTCTTAATGCGCCGCCGGCTCTTGGCCGCTTTCGTCAGTCCCATTTTCGGACAGCCGAAATCTCACATCGCGTTCGTCGACGCGGTCGATACATTGTTCCACATGCTGATGGTCGAATTGCCGACATTGGTGATCGCGGTCATCGCCGCGATAAAGATCAGGGCCAGTATCAGCCCATATTCGACAGCCGTCGCGGCGCTGGTCGACCGCAGCAACTTGGCAATCTTGGTCATCATTCTGCCCCTGCCTTTTTTCCAGGCTCAGCATTCCCGAATCGCCGGACGACCGTCCATGGCCGTGACGTGCGCGCGATGCCGCACTGGTCCGTGCCGCAATCGCGCCATGGGTCCGAGACGATAGAATCGTTCGAACCTCGGCCGTGCAATTCGGGGATTCTGGTCCTAGAGTTCCCGAGGATTCCGGATTTCGCATATCAGGGTTAATAATTTGTCCTCTGTCCCATCAATAAAAGCCGCCGAAAACTGTCTCATTGTGGTCGCCGCGGCGCTGGTTGATCGCGACGGGCGCGTGCTCGTCCAGCAACGTCCCGAAGGCACGGCGATGGCCGGTTTGTGGGAGTTTCCGGGCGGCAAGATCGAACCCGGCGAGACCCCCGAGGCGGCGCTGATCCGCGAACTCGACGAGGAACTGGGGATCGTGGTCGATCATGCCTGCCTCGCCCCCGCCTGTTTCGCGAGCGAGCCGCTGGGCGACCGGCATTTGCTGCTGCTCGTCTATGCGCTGCGCAAATGGCAAGGCGTGCCGGTGGCGCAGCACGCCACGGCGCTGCGCTGGGTGCGGCCGGTCGAGCTTTACGGCCTCGACATGCCGCCCGCCGACCGCCCGCTGATCGGGCTGCTCGAAGCCTTGCTCTAGGACCCTAGTCTTTCGGTTTCAGCGCGTCGGCGAGCGACGCGGTGCCGCTGCCGCGTCGCGCGGGTTTGGGCTGATCGGGATGCGGTGCCCAGCCGCTGAAATGGATCAGTCGGAAATGTTCGGCGACGCGGCCGTCGGGGTCGGCCTGCGCCGCAAAGGCGACCGCGATGTGCGTCGCCTCTTCGCGCGTCAACGGCGGCGGCGCGGGGGATAGCCGGCTCGACAGGCCTGCGGCGCGTAGATCGCGGACGAGCGCGAACCAGTCGCCATAGCGCACGCTCAGCGCGTCGACGTCGACCACCGGCATGGTGAAACCGGTGCGCTGGAGCAGATTGCCCATCGCCGCGAGGTCGATCTGTGGATGCAGGCGGGCGATCGAGCGCACCCCGTCGGTCATCGCCGCGCGCCGTAGTCGCGCCAGGCTGCCGTCGCCGACGAAGGCGCCGAGCAGCAAGCCATCGGGCGCGAGCAGCGCGCGCAACCGGACGAGCGCGCCGGGCACGTCGTTGACGCTGTCGAGTCCGCCGGGCCAGACGATCAGATCGAAACTGGCGAAGGGCAGGTCGATCGCATCGGCCTCTCCCACGATCGCGCCCGTCGCGGCGGCCAGTGCCGGCCCCGCCTCGAATATCGTCAATTCGGTGCCCGTCGCGCGCAGATGGTCGGCGAGCGCGCCGTCATGGGCACCGATCAGCAGGGTTCGCGGGAAGCGGCGCGTCACCATCGACAGGCGGTCTAGCAGTGTTTCGGCGATGATCGGCGCGAGAAAATTGGCCTCGGCGGGCAGGTGCGCCAGGCGATCGCGCTGGGCGCGGTGGCGCGCGGAGGAAAAAAGCGGGGCGGGGGGCTGCGACATGCGGCGCTTGTGCCGCCTCGTGCGATGCTTCACAAGTCGGACATGGCCAGGGGTCAGGATCTGCTAGCTGCGCGATCGAGGTTTGAAGCGATTTTGCTCAGGGCTAGGAGGAAAGGCGCTGGGATATGTCGATATCTCAAGACTTTCCGACGACGCCGCGGGCAAAATCGGTCAAATCCCGAAGGGACGCCGAAATGGCTTCGATCTCGCGCCCGCGCGGCCTTGCGGGTAGCGGTGCTACCCCTGCACCCGCCCGAACGCGATATCTTCGCCATTTCGACGCCTCGAACGTGCAACTAGCAGATCCTGACCCTATCGCGGCGGGGCAGGTCGAGAGCGAAACGCCGGCGCGGGCCGCAAGCCTGCTGCGCGGCCTCCGTCACGCGGGCCGGGCGATCGTCGACTATGCCTTGCCGCCGCGCTGTCCCGCCTGCGGGATCATCGTCGCCGGCGACCGGCAATTCTGCCTGGCCTGCTGGCAATCGCTCGATTTCCTCGATGGTCCCGCCTGCGCCCGCTGTTCGATCCCCCTGCCGCGGGCGCTGGCGGGCGCCGATTTGCAATGCGGCGCCTGTCTCGCGAATCCGCCGCCCTTCGATGGCGCTCCGGCGGCGGTCGCTTATGGCCCCGCGGCGCGCACCGTCGCGCTGCGGCTCAAATATGGCCGGCGGCTCGGTCATGCCCGGCTGATGGCGCGCCTGATGGCGCGGCCGTTGACGACCCTGGCGGACGGGGGAGAGGCTCTGCTCGTGCCGATCCCGCTCCACCGCCGGCGGCTCTGGTCGCGCGGGTTCAACCAGGCGGCGCTCGTCGCCGACGAACTGACGCGGCTGACCGGCGCCCCGCACGATCATCATCTGTTGCTGCGCGCCAGGGCGACCGCGTCGCTGCGCGGCAAGTCCCGGCGCGAGCGCGAGAAGATCGTCGCGGGCGCGTTTGCGCTGGCCCCCGATGCCAAGGCGAGAGCCGCGGGACGTCACCTGATCCTGATCGACGATGTCCATGCCAGCGGGGCGACCTTGCGCGCCGCCGCCAAGGCGCTCCGGCGCAGCGGTGCGGTGCGCGTTTCGGCGCTCAGCTGGGCGCGGGTCGTCCCCGAAGCGCTGATGACCGGCAACATATTTGACTTTGCCACGTTGGATTCCGATATCAGCGATCAGATCATGACAGGATAGCCATATGGCCAAAATCGAAGTCTTTACGAAATTTTTCTGCCCTTACTGCTCGCGCGCGAAGGCGCTGCTCGACCGCAAGGGCGCCGACTATCAGGAAATCGACCTGACGATGGATCGCGCGGGGTTCGAAGCGATGGTCGAACGCGCCGGGGGCAGCCGCACGGTGCCGCAGATTTTCATCGACGGCCGCCATATCGGCGGCAGCGACGACCTCGCCGCGCTCGATGCGAAGGGCGGGCTCGATCCGCTGCTCGGAACGGCCTGACCTTTGATCGTGTTCGATCTTTGCTGCGCCGCCGGCGACCACCGGTTCGAGGCCTGGTTCGCCAGCAGCGATAGCTTTGCCGGTCAGCAGGCGCGCGGGCTGATCGCCTGCCCGATCTGCGGCGACAGCGATGTGCGGAAAGCGGTGATGGCGCCGCGCATCGGGGCGAAGTCGAACCAGCTTGCCGCGCCGTCGGCTCCGGCGCCGACCGAGGCCCAGCACGGCCATGCCGGTGAAATCTCGCCCGAACTCGTCCGCAAGGTGATGGCGGGGATCGCGGCGAAACAGGCCGAGATGCTGCCGCAGTCGCGCTGGGTCGGCCGCGACTTCGCCGACGCGGCGCGCGCGATGCACGAAGGCCGCGCCGCCGAGGACCTGATCCACGGCCAGACCTCGCCCGAGGAAGCTCAGTCGCTACGCGACGACGGCATCGCGGCGATGCCGTTGCTGGTTCCCTTCGTGCCGCCCGATGCGCTGAATTGATCGCGGCCGATTGACGCTTTGCGGGCCACGCCGCTACACGGACGGCGGCGCACCCGTAGCTCAGCAGGATAGAGCATCAGATTCCTAATCTGGGGGCCACAGGTTCGAATCCTGTCGGGTGCACCACTTCGCTCGTCGTCGCGATCATTTTACAGCTTCGACGCGATTTCGGCCGCGGCGGGGCACGCCGACGCGCATCGCGCCGCTGACAGCGGCGATCGTCTCGGTCTCCGCCATGCCGCTCTCGATCGAAACGCCCGGGGTAAAGCCGGGGTGGAGAGCCAAGCAAAAAGCTGGCTCGCCACAACCGGCCCATAACCGCCGCGCTAGCGAAGGATCGGTTCGAAAGCCTTCAGAGTGCCGAACCGCCGAGCTTGTAGGTCAACTGCAGAAACACGCTGCGCCCGACGCTGTCGAACCAGCTGGTGTTGTAATAGGGATAGCTCGACCAGGTCGGGTCTTTCACCGGGTTGGTGTCGAACAGGTTCCGGATCGTCAGCGACCCGCGCATATGATCGGTGAAATCATATTGCAGCGTCGCGTTGAACAAATAGCTCGCCTTCAGGAACGCGTCCTCGTCATAATTGGGCAGCTTGCCGAGACGGGTGCCCGAGAAAGTGAGCTGCAATCCGTCGCTGGCCCAGGTGATGCTGCCGTTCGACTTGTCGCGCGGCAGGTAGAATCCGCTGTCGAACGCCAGCTTGTTCTCGATCGGATCGCCCGGATATTGCTGGAAGCTGTGCTTGAACACATGGCTGTGCGCGAGCGACAGGGTGAAATCGCCGAAGCTGGTGGGCAAGGTGCCGCGGAAGGCGATGTCGATACCGCTGGTCTTTTCGCGCGCAATATTGATCGGGTTGACGCGGATCGATTCGATCTGTCCCGCGAAGCTGCCGCCGGTGAAGCGCGACACGCGCGCGATCGCGTCCTGACAGGTCGGCGAGGCGGGATCGAGTTCGGTGTTGCCATTGGCGTCGGGCCGGCAGGCGGCCTCGTCGCGCGCGATCTGGTCGATGCTGAGGTCGTCGACCTGATTGTCGAGCGAGACGCGGAAATAGTCGACCGACAGGTGCAGGCGGCTCGACGGAGCGAAGACGATACCGGCGGTCAGCGTCTTGCCCGTTTCGGCCTTGAGATCGCGGTTGCCGGTCCGGTTCACGACGACGCCGGTGCCCGAATAGCTGCAGTCGCCGATGTCCTCGTCGGGTTCTTCGATGCCGCAGAGGTAATAATCGTCGACGCCGCTCGACACATTACCCGGTCCGGTGAACACATAATGGAGGTCGGGCGCGCGGAACGCGGTGCCATAGGCGGCGCGGAACAACAGGCTGTCCATCGGCCGCACTTCAAGGCCGCCATTATAGGTGAATTTGCCGACGTTGCGGCCCGCAAAACCGAAGCGATCGTAGCGTCCGGCCCCGGTCACCGTCACAAAATCGAGCACCGGCACGCGCAATTCGCCGCCCAGGGCGGCGTGGCTGCGCTTGCCCTCGCCATCGCTGTCCTTCCAGCTGTAATAATAGTCGGTGAGCGCCAGCGGATCGGGCCGGAGATTATAGCCCTGCTTGCCATATTCGGCGACCATCGCGAAGCCGACCGGACCGGCGGGCAGCTCGAACAGCTCGCCGTTGGTCAGCGTCGCCTGCAAATTGTTGGTCCAGGCGTAAGGGCGATAGACGGTGTCGGCCGAAATGCTTTCATATTCGGCGCGCGTCAGCGGCGTGTAGAGCCGCGCCGGGTCGGCGTTGTAGATCGGATAGCCGCTGTCCTCGTCGAAGCCGACCCGGTCGCCGAGGAACAGCTTCTGCGCCTTGCTGTTGATGATCTGCGGCCAGCGGACGGTCGACTGGTAGCGGCTGTAATTGAACGACAGCTCGTAATTCCATTTATCGGCAACCGTGCCGCGGATGCCCGGCGTGATGCTGTAGGTCGTCTGCTTGATCCGCTGCAGCTCGAACCCGCCGGTTTCTTCCGGCGTGAACTGGCGCGACCAATCCTCGAGCTGGTCGGTGAAGCTGTTGTAGAAATAATTGTCGGCGCTCGAAGACGATTGTTCGAACGCCCAGGCGGTGACGTCGTACATCAGCCGCACCTTGCTGATCCCGAACTGGAAGTCGGTGAACAGCTTGGCATTGTCCGACAGCTCGTAGGACATGGTGCCAAAGCTGTTGAAGCCCTTGCGCCCCGAAATGATCGTCCCATAGGCGATCGATTGCTTGCTGCCGCAGAAATCGCCGTAGCGCGGACGGTTATATTGCTGGATCGTGCCCATGTTGAGTCCCGACAGCGCGGCGCAGGCGCCCGGCGGCGGGGTGATATAGTCGACATTGTCGTCGATGCGCAGGAAGGTACGCCGCGCCAGCGTGTTCACCGGATTGTCGTCGGTGCTGTCCTGGATGCTGCGGTCGAACGCCCATAGCGGACGCTGGTCAAGATATTCGATCCCGCCGGCGATGTTGAACCGATCGGTCGACCAGCCGCCCGTCGCGGTGACGCGGTGCGACATGCCGCCGCCATGCTCGGTGCGTCCGTGGCGATAGTCGAGCGTGATGCCGTCGAGCTTTTCCTTCATCTTGAAGTTGACGACACCGGCGATCGCGTCCGAGCCATAGATCGCCGACCCCGCGCCGCTCAGGATTTCGACCTTGTCGATCAGGCTGACGGGGATGTTCGAAATGTCGGTGAAGTTGCTGCGCCCGATATAGGGCAGCGGGAAATCGGCGATGCGGCGCCCGTTGATCAGCACCAGCGTATGGTTGGGGCCGAGACCGCGCAGGTCGACCTGCTGCGCACCGGGGGTGAAGTCGGCGCTGCTGCCCGATTGCGGGCTCTGCGTTTCGCCACTGTTCTGCGTCATCGCGGCGAGCAATTCGGGGACGCTGGTATAGCCGTTGGCGCGGATCGTATCGGAATCGATCGTCGTGACCGGCGACGGCCCCTGGTCGCGGATCGTGGGAATGCGCGACCCGGTGACGATGATTTCCTCGCTGCCCGCCTCGGCGGAGGCCTCCTGCGCAAAGGCCGGCGCGGACAGCGCCGGCACGCAAACGCCCAACGCCAGCAGAACCCGCATCGGACGCCTCGAGAAATTCGTCATCATACAACCCCTTGTTTGCCCGGCTCGACTCGATGCCTTACGCGCCCCGCGTACCGGATGTTTCGCGCATCCCACCAGAAAACGTCGATAATTTCAATCAATATGTCGAATCTGGAAATCATATTGTCTTTTCAGGTCGACATTATGTAACATCCGCCCGTTCATTGGGAGAAGGAAAGCCATGCTGCGCGCGTTCATCAGGGGAATCCGGCTGCTGTCGATCGCGATGCTCGGTATCGCCCTGACCCCGGCCGCCGCGAAGGAGGCGAAGGAAAAGCCCGTCGAACATTATGTTTTCGGCAAGCTCGACACCCCAACTCCCGGCCCCGTGTCGGGCGGCCTGCTGCTGATGGGCGGCGGCGACCGCAATATCGACGCGATGAAATGGTTCTTCGGCAAAGCCGGGCGCGGCCATATCGTCATCATCAGCGCCTCTTATGGCGAGGAGATGGGCAAGGAATTCTTCGACGAGATCGGCGGCATCGAGTCGGCCGAAATCTTCGTCTTCCACGCGCGCTCGCAATCGACCGACAAGAAGATACTCGCCCGGCTGCGCAAGGCCGACGGCATCTTCATCGCCGGCGGCGACCAGGCGCGCTACGTCCGCTACTGGCGCGGCACCCCGGTCGCCGAGATTCTCGACGCGCATGTCGCGGCGGGCAAGCCGCTCGCCGGGACCAGCGCCGGGCTCGCGATGCAGGGCGAAAAACTTTATGGCGCGATGGACGACGGCAGCATCCGGAGTCCCGAGGCGCTTGCCGACCCGCTCGGCCCCGCCAACACGATTGAGGGCGATTTCCTCCATCTCGCGCTCTTGAAAGGCGTCGTCACCGACACCCATTTCAAGGAGCGCGAGCGGCTCGGCCGCCTCTTCGCCTTCGTCGCCAAGGCGCAGGTCGGGCGCGACCCCGCGCTGCCCCCGATGCTCGGCCTCGGCGTCGATGAAAGCGCCGCGCTGGCGGTCGAACCCGACGGCCGCGGGCGGATCTATGCGACCGCGCCCGACGGCTATGCCTGGGTCGTCGACGGCGCCGGGTTGAAAGACGTCACCGCCGGCCGCCCGCTTGACGCGCCGCGTGTGAAGGTGACGGGGGTGGGCCCGAACTCGGTGATCCACCTGCCCTCGGGCCGCGTCGACAATCCGGTGTTCGAGCGCCACTATGCCGCGCGCGCCGGGGCGATCGCCGAAGTGCCGCGCTGGTCGCTCGCGATCCATGGCGGCGCCGGGGTGATCGAACGCGGATCGCTGTCGCCCGAAAAGGAGGCCGCCTATCGCGCCGGTCTCGACGAGGCGCTGCGCGCCGGCAGCGCCGTGCTCGACAAGGGCGGCCCCGCGCTCGACGCGGTCGCCGCGGCGGTGCGCGTGCTCGAGGACAATCCGCTGTTCAACGCCGGGCGCGGCGCAGTCTTCACCGCCGAGGGCAAGAATGAACTCGACGCGGCGATCATGGACGGCAAGACGCAAAAGGCCGGCGCGGTCGCAGGGGTCACCCGCACCCGCCACCCGATCGACCTCGCGCGCGCGGTGATGGACCGGAGCCCGCACGTCATGCTGGCGCGCGACGGCGCCGACCGTTTTTCGGTCGAGCAGGGGTTGGAACAGGTCGACCCCAACTGGTTCCGCACCGAGGAGCGCTGGCAGCAATTGCTGGCCTGGCGCAAGAAGCAGCAGGCGGCGATCGATCCCACCCATTTGTTCGGCACCGTCGGTGCGGTCGCGCTCGATGCCGAGGGCCATCTCGCCGCTGCGACCTCGACCGGCGGCATGACTGGCAAGCGCTGGGGCCGCATCGGCGATTCGCCGATCATCGGCGCCGGCACCTATGCCAAGGACGGCCAATGCGCGGTGTCGGCGACCGGGTCGGGTGAATATTTCATCCGCGAAAGCGCGGCACGCCAGCTCTGCGATCGCGTCGCGTGGAAGGGCGAAAGCCTGAAGGACGCGGCGCAGGCGACGATCATGGCGGTCGGCGCGATCGGCGGCGACGGCGGGCTGATCGCGATGGGCCCCGACGGCGACCCGGCCTTTGCCATTAACGACCTTGGCATGTATCGCGGGCGGATGAGCGCCGGGGGGACTCCACAAACCGCGATCTTAGCCGACGAAAAGCTGGCCGACTGATGGCCAGCGGGGGCGTCACGCTCGACGAGATCGACGAACGCCTGCTGACCCTGCTCCGCGACGACGCCCGCCAGACGATCGCGCAGCTCGCCAAGGAATTGGGCATCTCGCGCGGGCAAATCTATTCGCGCCTCGCGCGGCTGGAGGAAGGCAAGGTCGTCGCGGGCTACACCGTGCGGCTCGGCCATGCTTTCTCGGCAAGCCGGGTCCGAGCGCATATGATGATCAAGACGCTGCCCCGCTTTCACCGTGAGGTCGAGCAGGCGCTCGCTGCGCTGCGGCAGGTTCAGGCGGTCCACGCGATCAGCGGAGAATATGATATCATTGCGATGCTCGAGGCCGAGGACGGCGTCCAACTCAACGAGCTGATCGACGATGTCGGCCTCCTTGAAGGTGTCGAACGCACGACCACGTCGGTCATTCTCGCCACCAAGATCGAGCGATAGCGTAGAGCGAGTTCGCCGATTTTATCGAAAGCTATTGAGAGCGGCGCCGGAAACCGGGCGACGGCGCGTGATCGCCGCTGGTCCGGTCAGCCGTCGTTGGCCGCCGCCAGTTTCTGCGCGCGAATATCCTTCTTGAGCACCTTGCCGACCTTCGATCGTGGCAGATCGGTCCAGATTTCGAGGGTCTTCGGCGCCTTGACGCTGCCGATCGCCGCCTTGACCGATGCGATGATGTCGGCCGGGTCGGCACTTTGCCCCGCGCGCAATTGCACGACGGCGCAGACGCGCTCACCCCATTTGTCGTCGGGCAGGCCGAACACCGCGCTGTCCTGCACCGCCGGATGCGCGAGCAGCGCCGCCTCGACCTCGGCCGAATAGACGTTGAAGCCGCCGGTGATGATCATGTCTTTGGCGCGGTCGACGATGAACAGGAAATTGTCGGCATCGAGATAGCCGATGTCGCCGGTGCGGTGCCAGCCGTTCACCGTCGCCTCGGCGGTCGCAGCCGCGTTCTTGTAATAGCCGTCCATGACCAGCGAGCCTTTGACGACGATCTCGCCGCGTTCGCCCTGCGGTAGCTCCTTGCCATCGCTATCGATGATCGCGACTCGGACCAGCGGCCCCGGCCTGCCCGCCGATGACAGGCGGTGGCGCGCGACCGATCCGTCGGGGTTGAAATGATCCCGGGGCGCCATCATCGAAATCATCATCGGTGCCTCGGTCTGGCCGAAGAGCTGCGCCATCACCGGGCCGATTTTCTCGATCGCCTCCTCCAGCCGGACGGCGGAAATCGGCGCGGCGCCGTACCAGAAGCATCTCAGCGACGAGAGGTCGGTCGCGGGCAGCGCGGGGTGGTCGAGCAGCATGTAGATCAAGGTTGGCGGCAGGAATGTGTGCGTTGCGCGGTGCTGTGAAGCGAGCGACAGGAATTCGCCGATATCGGGATAGGGCATGATCACGACTTCGCCGCCATGCGCGAGAATCGGGAAGGCGAGCACGCCCGCCGCGTGGGTGAGCGGCGCCATCGCGAGATAGACGGGGCGGCCCTCGAACGGATAGCCCATCAGGGTGAGCGCGGTCATCGCCTCGAGATTGCGATTGGTCAGCATCACCCCCTTGGGGTGGCCGGTGGTGCCGCCGGTGCCGGGGAGCATCGCGAGGTCGCTGACGGGGTCGGCGGTGAAGGGGCTGTCGTCGGCGCCCGCCAGCCACTCCGCCAGCGAAGGCGCGAAGGGCTGTTCGGCGTCGAGGCAGACGAGCAGTTTCAGCTTGGGCAATTGCCCGCGCAGTTCGTCGACGAGATCGGCGAACTTCGAATGGAAGATCAGCGCCGAGCAGTCGAAATTGTCGAGAACGAAGGCGTTTTCGGCCGCTTCGTTGCGCGGGTTGATCGGGCACCACACCGCTGCGGCGCGCGAGATGGCGAAGACGCAGGCGAAGGCGGTGGGATCGTTGCCCGACAGGATCGCGACATGCTGACCCGGCAAAATGCCCGACGCGTTCAGTCCGTGCGCGACGCGGTGCGTCAGCGCCTGCACATCCGCATAGGACAGGCTCTGCCCGTTCATCGTCAGGCAGGGGGCATCGGCGCCCAGCGACGCCCCCTTGTCGAGCCAGTCGACCAGCCGCATCAGGCGCTCTGGTCAGTCATGGACAGTGACGATCGGTTTCAGCACCAGCCCGAACTGGCGCAGGCTGCCGAGGATTTCGCGGTGTCCGAAGGCCTGGCAAGCCGAGGCGAAGCCGGTGCGGCGCGGGGCCTGCTGGAGCAGGTTCGCCGCGGCCCAGGCCTGCATCAGCCCGGTCTGCTTGTAATTGCAATTGCCGTGGATCAGCACATGGACGCGGCCGAGCGGACCCGAGGCATAGACCGAGTCGATGCTGGTGTTGAGCCGCGGATTTTCGCGCGGCGGCATGTCGCCCTGTACCGATTCCGCCATTTTTGCGAGCGCCGCCTCTTGTTCGGCAAAGGGTAGCGGCTTGATGTCGGTGTCGATCATCTTGGTCATCGCGACGACATTGTCCATGACCTCGCGCGCGAAGACGCCGCCATAGACCTTGACCGTCGAGACGCGCGGATCGGTCTTGAACCAGATCGGGTGCGAAGTGCCGCCCCAGGGCAGGGTGAGCGCGGTGGCATGCTGGCCCGGCACCTGACATTCGGTCGTCGTCAGCGTCGGCCACTGAACATATTGGTTGTTCTCGAGATAATACCAGTCGGCCTTGAGGATCGTAAAAATCGTCTGGACCGAGGCATAGGTCGGGAAGCCTTTCCACAGCACCAGCATGTCGAGCGTGTCGAGGCCGGGCATGGTTTCGAGCGCGATATTCGCCGCGATTTCGCCGGTCGTGTACATTTGCGCGACGCAGGGCGAGAGGAGGAGGCCCTTCTTGGCGAAGGCGTCGCCCCATTTTTCCTGCGCGAGCAGCATCCAGTCCTGTTCGCCGGTCGTGTCGAGATAGTGGCAGCCGGCGGCGAGTGCAGCTTCGACCGTCTCGGGCCCATATTTGATGAAGGGGCCGACCATGTTGCACACGACCTGCGCGCCCTTGAACAGCTTGGTCAGCGCCGCGACATCATGCTCGACCTCGGCGACCTCATAGTCGGCGGTCTCGATGCCGGGAACCTTGTCCATCACCTCTTGCACACGCTTGGCGTCGCGCCCGGCGGCGATGAACGGGATGCCGAGTTCGCGCAGATATTCGCAGACGAGGCGACCGGTGTAGCCCGAGGCGCCATAGACGATGACCGGCTTCTTGCTCATGTCATTATTCCCTAGTTTGAAAGAGTTGGAGATCAGATCGCGGTGTAGCCGCCGTCGACGATCAGCTCGCTGCCGCACATGTAAGCGGCATCGTCGCTAGCGAGGAACAGCAGCGGACGGGAGATTTCGCGCGTCGTCGCCATCCGGCCGAGCGGGATCGCGCCGACCGTCGCGGCGGCGAAATCGCCGGCGGCGTCGCCAAGGCTGCCGACCGCGTCGGCGACCAGCTTGGTCTCGCAATAGCCCGGATGAAGCGAGTTGATGCGCACCGGCCAGCCCTTGCGCGCGCAATCGACCGCCGCGGCCTTGGTGAACATCGCGACCCCGGCCTTGCTGGCGTTATAGGCGGGGAAGAGTGGCTCGGCGACATTGGCGGCGATCGAGGCGACGTTGACGATCACACCGCCCTTGTCCTTCATCGCCGCGATCCCGGCGCGGGTGCCGAGGAAAACGCTCTCCAGATTGACCGCCATCAGCCGCTGCCATTCGCCGAGGCTGGTATCGACGACCGATTTCAGGAACCCCATGCCGGCGTTGTTGACGAGGATGTCGAGCCCGCCCTCGCGCGCGACGATATCGGCGATCAGCACGCCCCACGCGGCCTCGTCGGCGACGTCCTGCCGCCGCGCCTCGGCCTTGTGCCCCTCGGCGCGGATTGCGGCGGCGGCAGCCTCCGCCTCGTCGCCGTCGATATCGGTGATCGTCACCGATGCGCCTTCGCGGGCGAATTCCTGTGCCGCCGCCAGCCCGATGCCGCGCGCGGCGCCGGTGATCAGCACGCTCTTGCCTGAAAACCGCATCATCGGATGCTCCTTGCCTGGTCGGGGGTGGGACCGGCGGGCGGGAGGAGGGGTGCCCGCCGGTCCCCGGGGGTAAGCGATCAGAACTTCGCCGTCAGCTCGACGCCATAGGTGCGCGGGGTGCCGCGATTGAGATAGTCGAGACCGAAGATGTCGATATTGAGCCCGTAGCTGTAGTAGAATTTGTTGGTCAGATTCTTGACCCACAGGCTGGCGGCATAATTACCATGCTCGAAGGTCAGCCGGCTGTTGACGAGCCAGTATCCGGGGTTGCCACAGGTGATCGCAGGACCGGCGGGGCGGACGTTGCCGGGCGCGCCGGCGCGGTCGCACGGGTTCTGGCCATAGTCGCCGAACGGGTCGAAATAATATTTGCCGGTGTAGGCGGCATCGGCGCGCAGCGTCAGCTTGTTGTCGCCGCTGTCGATCACGTCCCAGTCGACCCCTGCCGAGAAGGTGGTGCGCGGGGCGTTGGGGAAAGGATTGCCGTTGACGTTGCGGGTCGGACTCGACGGATCGGTCGGGTCGATCACATTGCCCTTATATTTGCTGCGCAACAGGCTCATCGACGCGTCGAAGCGCAGGAAGTCGGCGGCCTGGATCGTCAGCTCGGCCTCGCCGCCGTAGAGGCGCCCGTTGGCGCTGCGGGTGAAGGTCGTCGCGCCGATGACCTGCGTCACCTGATGGTTCTTATAGTCGTAATAGAAGCCCGCGAGATTGAGCTGCACGCGGCGGTCGAGGAAGCGCATCTTGAGTCCGCCTTCATAGGCGTTGATCTGCTCGGGCTGGATATAATAGACCTGATTGGTGCCCTGATAGGCGAGGCCGTTGAAGCTGCCGCTGCGGTAACCGCGGCTGTAGTTCAAATAGCCCATCATATCGTCGGCGAAGTCATAGCTGATGTTGACGCGGCCGGTCAGGCGGTTCGCCTTCTCATTCTGCTCGAGCGCCGGAGCGTTCGGGTTGTAGGGGAAGGTGTAAGGGATGGTGCTGGCGCGGATCGTGCCGCCGAGGTCGTAGAGTACCGTGCGGCCGTTCTGATATTTGACCTTGTCCATCGTGTAGCGGAGGCCGACGCTGACCGTCAGCGCGTCGGTCAGGTCATAGCTGCCGTCGAAATAGATCGCCGCCGACGGTCGTTTGATTGTGTAGCTCTGCTCGCCGCTGATCGGGCCGAAGGGCGGGGCGCCCGCTGCGCGGCACGCCGCCGAGATCGCGCCGCCGAAGCCGCCGCCACCCGAATTATTGACCTGGATATCGGTGAGCAGCGCGATCAGCGACCGTGCGTCGAGGAAGCCGTTGGGGTTGCCCGTCGGCACCGCCGAGCAATTGGCGGGGTTGGTCGGATCGAGCGCCGGGTTGGCCGCGAACGCCGGGATGATCGCCGCCGCCTGCGGCGCTGACACCGGGGCGTTGAAGAAGGAGGTCGGTACCCCCGCACCGAGCAGGATCGGTTTCAGCACCCCGAAGAAATCGATCTCGTTGCGCGTGTCGATCTTGTCGACGCCATAGTAGAGGCCGGCCACCAGATTGAGCCGGTCGCCCTTGTAATTGAAGCGCAGGTCCTGGTTGAAGTTCTGGCTGACCGAATTGTAGCGCAGCGCGCAGACGCTGTTCGGCGAACCATCGCAATCAAAGGGCGAATTGCGATATTTGCCGCCGTCATAACCGGTGATCGAGGTGACCGAGACCGTATCGCTGAGCTCGACCGCGATGTTGAGCGCGACCCCGCGCGACGAGGTGAAATAACGCCCGCCGGTGTCAGCCGCGACCTCGTTCTTGCCGAGCGGCGCGCCGCCGTTCTGCGCCGGATCGAAGCGCGAATAGCCGAGCACGTCGCGCCCGCCCGCGAGCTGGCCGAGGGCATAGGGGTTTGGCGCGAGCGGATTGTCGCGCGCGAAATAGCCCTTCAGGTTGATGTCGACCGTATCCGACGGTTTCCAGCGCAGCGACACGCGGCCGGCGACGGTGTTGGTCGTGCCGACATGGCGGTCCTGCACCGGGTTATATTGCCAGCCATCGCCCTTGGCGAAGGTGCCGGCGAAGCGGATGCCGAGCTTGTCGGGGACCAGCGTCGCCTCGAGTGCGCCCTCGACGGTCTTGGTGTCGTAATTGGCGTAGCCGACGGTCAGCGTGCCGTTGCTCGCGCCAAGCTGGGGCTTGTTGCTGAAGAAGCTGATCGCGCCGCCGGTGGTGTTGCGGCCGTACAGCGTGCCCTGCGGCCCGCGCAGCACTTCGACGCGTTCGAGGTCGTAGAGCTGCTGGCCGTGGCTGGCGCGGAAGCTTTGATAGACTTCGTCGACATAGACCCCGACCGGCGACGCGGTGGAGGCAGAAAACTCGTTTGCTACCGACACGCCGCGCAGCGAGAAGTTCGGCTGGGTGCGGCCATAGGGCGTCGTGATCTGGAGGCTGGGAACAAAGCCCTGAAGGTCGGAGGTTTCGCTGACCCCGCGCGATTCGAGTTCGTCGCCGGCGAGCGCCGAGACTGCTACCGGAACGTCCTGCAAATTCTGCGCGCGTTTCTGCGCAGTGACGACGATTTCGGCGATGCCGCCGCTTTCGGTCTGCGGCGCCGCGGTATCCTGGGCGAAGGCGGCACCATGCCAGCCGATCAGCATGGTGGTGGACAGGCAGGTCGCCAGAAAGGCTTTCTTGGTCATATCGTCTCTCCCAAGGATCGCGACCCGGTTCTTTGCGGGGCCGTCGATGGAAGGAGGCTATGGCGGTGGCGGTCGCGGCGACAGGCCAAGCGGCGGGGGGAGCGATGGGGGGGATGGCTGCGCGCCGCTTGCCGGGCGGCCTCGCGCGGCGTAGCCAGTGGGAATAAGGGAGGGGCACACGCATGACCGTCCAATCGGGATCGAGGATCGAAGCGAAGGCGCTGCTGCGCGCGGTGCCGCCTGCCGATCGGCCGCGTTTCGTCCGTCGCCAATATGTGCCGCCGCGCTTTCCGCCCGATCTCGTCGGACTCGATTCCATGCGGCCTTGGCTCGACAGGCTGGCGGCCCACGAACTGTGTGTCGTTCGTGCGCCGGCCGGCTATGGCAAGACCGCCTTTTGCGCGGCGCTGTTTGCCGAGGCGCAGGAAGCGGGCTGGGACACGGCCTGGCTATCTTTCGAAGCCGACGGCGATGATGCGGGCGCCGTCGAGCGAATGGTTCGGGCGGTGATGCTGGCGCGCGGCGATGCGGTTTCGGACGACGGATCGGAACCGACGCCGGCGGCGGAACTCGCCGATGCGCTCGCCGAAAAGATAGACGCGGGCAACCAGCCGCTGCTGCTTGTCCTTGACGACATCGACCGGCTGGGCGACGCCCATGCGCTCGATGTGCTGGGTCGGCTGCTTCGCCATCCGCCCGCGCAATTGCGGCTGGTGCTCGCGAGCCGCGCGATACCGGCGGTGGCGATCGAGGCGGCCGAACGGCGCGGCATGGCGCTCCACATCGGCCGCGCGGACCTTGCGCTGACGGGCGAGATGCTGCGTGCTTTCCTGCAAGGTGCGGGGGTGAGGCTCGATGCGCAGGGCCATGTGTCGCTCAGCGCCCTGCTCGAAGGCTGGCCGACCGGGGCGCGGTTGGCGGCACAACAGGGCGAGGCGCTTTCCCGCGATCGCGACTGGAACGGCTTGACCGGCCGGATCGAGGCGCATCTTGCGACGCTTGTGAGCGAATTGTCCGAAACGAAGCTTCGCTTCCTTGGCCGTGTTGCGGTCGCCCCGAAACCGGATACCGATCTAGCGCGATTGCTCAGCGGCGATGCCGATGCCGCTGGCCTGCTACGCGATCTCGCCGCCGAGGGGCTGTTCGTCGAGCCGGTCGCCGACGGCGGTGGCGGCTACCAACTTCATCCCGCCTTTCGCGCCGCATTGCTGCGCGGCGTCGATCGCGACAGCCGGGCGCAGTTGCACCGCGTCGCCGCACGTCATTATGCCGCGCAGGGGATGAAAGGCGAAGCTGTCGATCAGGCGCTTGCCGGTGGCGATCCGGCGCTGGCCGCCGGGTTGCTGGCGCATATCGCGATGCCGATGCTGGCGCGCGGCGAGATTGGCCGGGTGGCCGACTGGATGGGTCGGCTGGCGCCCGAAGATATCGCCGAAACGGCGGGCCTTCGCGTCGCCGATGCCTGGCTTTCGGTGCTCACCGCGCGCCCTTATGCGGACGTCGCCATCCAGGCGGCCGACGGCGAGGAGGCAGAGGCCGCCGCCATCACCCTGTTCAATCGGGCCTATGCCGGCGACCGGATCGACGAAGTCGCCGAGACCTGCGACCGGCTTCTCGCCGCGCCTGACGATCTGTCCGATTTTGCGGTCGCAATGCTACGCGCGATGCGCGCCCATGGGGCATCGCGGCGCGGCCTGTTCGGGCTGGTCCATGATTCGGTCCGTCCGCTGATGCTGCGCGGCGCGGGACAACCGCTCGACCTGCCGTTGGCGATGGCGGTCTGCGCGCGCGCGGCGGCATCGCGGGCGCTGGGGCAGCTCGGTGAGGCCGAGCGGCTGTTGCGCGATGCGCAAAGGGCCGCTGCCGGTGCCAATCTCGCCGCCGCGCTGGTCGATGCCGCGCTGGCGCGCTGTTGTTACGAGCGCGACGATCCGTTGGCCGCTGCCGCGCTGGCCAATGCGGCGCTGCCATTGCTCGAAAACAGCGCCTTCCAGGATGCCGTGACCCATGCCTTCCTCGTCGCGATCCGCGTCGCGGCGAGCATGGGGCGGACCGATGAGGCCGCGGCCCTGACCGACCGTGCCGAACTGCTTGCCTTCAAGCGAGGCTGGCTGCCGCTCAAGGCGCTTTGCATCGTCGAACGCGCGCGGTTGCGGCTGCCGCCGACGATCGATGCCGAAGCGGTGGTGGCGATCGCCGACGAGGAAGCTGCGGTGATCGATCCGCTGTCGGCGCAGGGCCGCGCCTTTGCCCTGCTGTCCGAAGCCCGCGCCTATGAAGCGATCGCACAGGGCGACCGGCCGCGGCTGACGACGGTCGCCGAGCGACTGCTGCGGCTGGCGTCGAACGCCGACGATGCCGAACTGCGCGCCTCGGCAACGTTGTTCAATATCCTGCCGCAGCTCAGCGGCCGGTGCGACAAGATGGTCGAACTCGAAACGGTGCGTTTTCTCAACCACGCCGCGAGCGTCGGCTTCCGCCGCACGATCGTCGACGTGCTCGACGTCACCGGGGTGCGCGCGGTGCAGAATTTCTGCAGCGAGGCCTATAGCTCGGATTGTTTCCTCGCCTTGCTCAAGCTCGCCGATCCGGCGCGGCACGATCCGGCGCTCGAAGGCGCACACGTGCCCGCGCCGGGCGAGGCCTTTTCCTTCCTCACCGAGCGCGAGATCGAGATTTTGAGCGCGCTCAATGCCGGCGAGTCGAACAAGGAAATCGCGCGCACGTTGCAGCTCGCGCCCGAGACGGTGAAATGGCACCTCAAGAATGTGATGCGCAAATTGCGCGCGACGAGCCGCGAGGAAGCGGTGCTCAACGCGACGACATTGGGACTGAAGCTGATCGAGAGCGCCGCGCGCTAGCGCATAACCTAGGCCGGACGCGCTGGCCTGCCGGTGTCAATGGCTGGCCGAAGCGCCCGCTGCTTCGGCCTCGCCGACAGCCGCCCGCATGGCGCGCAGTCCGCACAAGAAGATGATGGTGACGATCGTTCCGCAGGCACCGAAGGTAAGAGCGAGCGACATCCCGATCGCGGCGGGGTCGCCGAACCAATGGTCGGTCATATAGCCGACGATCGCAGGGCCCGCCGACATCCCGATGATGCTGACCGCGAACAAATAGACTGCGGAGACCCGCCCGCGCAGCGGCGCGGGGGTGACCATCTGGATCGCCGACGCGCCGATCGCCCCCATGGCGAGAGGGAAGGAGGGGAGTGCCATCGCGAGGAAATAACCGCTCGGGCTCGATGCGAGATAGGCGGCGCTGCCGAGCAGCGCCAGCACCACGCCGCCTACGACATAATATCGGAAATGCGCGTCGTGCATGCCCTTCTGGAACAGATGATCGACGACCCGGCCACCCAGAAGCAGGCAGCACGCCCCGACGACGAAGCCGTAGGTCGACAGCGCATAGCTGGTCTCGCTGACGCTCCAGCCAAAGCTGCGCATCATGAAGGTCGGGGTCCAGGCGAGCCGCGCGTAGACGAGCGCCATGACCACCGAGAACCCAAGGATCTGGACGAAAAAGAACAGCTTCCTCGCGCGGATGAAGTCATAGACTTCGCCCCATCCCCGATGCTGCGTCTGGGCGATTTTCGGACGGGCGGGTTCATAAATGAACAGCGCGAGAAACGCCATGAAGATGCCCGGCAGGCCGGTCACGATGAAGGCGAACCGCCATCCGGCCGTCGGCCCGAGCAGGGGCAGGTCGACGCCATCTTTCGCCAGTTCGAGAATGGTGCCGCCGATGGCGAGCGAAAGCTCCGCGCCGAGCAGCGCCCCCAGCATGAAAACGGCGATCGCAAAGGTCAGCTTGCGGCGAGGGAAAAGATCGGCCAGCAGCGAATAGCAAGCCGGGGCGAGCGCCGCCTCTCCCGCGCCGACCAACATGCGCGCGAAGAGCAATTGTTCGAAATTCTGCGCCAGCCCGCACGACATCGCCGCGATCGACCATATCATGACGCCGCCGAGGATGATGTAGCGGCGCTTGTACCGGTCGACGGCCTGGCCCAGCGGCAAGCCGCAGACCGCGAACAATAGCGCGAAGGCGAACCCCTGGAGCAGACTGATCTCGAAATCGCCGACGCCGAATTCGGTACTGATCGGTTCGACCATCAGCGAGACGATCTGGCGATCGAGATAGGCCATCGCGAACAGCAACGTCATCAGGGCGGTGCTGGCCCAGGCGCGCGACGCCGGCGGATAGCCCTGCACCGCCGCATCGTCGTCGCGGGGACCCGCTTCCTCATCAACCGACGCGTCGTACCGCATTGTCTCTCATCCCATTCGCTAGCGCTTTTCTTTTATATGTTAGCGATATGGATTAAATGCGAAAGCGATTTCTCACTCGAAGGGAAAAGGCTTGAGTTTCCGGAGCGAGTTGGGCGTGATTTCCTGAAGGTTTTCGAGATAGCGCCGAAGGTAAAGCCGCCACAGGTCCGCTGCCGTATCGGCGTCGCGGCGTTCCATCGCGGCGATCATCTCCTCCTTCACCCCGATCGCCGCAAGATAGCGTTCGACCTGTTGTGGATGATGAGGCAGCCGGACAGACAGCAGCGACAACTGGCGGTCGGCGATCCCGCCGATCATCAGGCCCATCAGCCGCAGCGTCTCGCTCCCGCAATTTTCGACCAGCGTTTCGCGGAAGAGTCGGCCGCGGGCATAGAATTCGGGACGGTCGTGGACAAGGTAGCGCTGCGACGCCGCATTCTGCGCCAGTGCGGACAGAATGGCCGGCGTGACGTTGCGCGTCAGCGATGCGACCGCCGCGGTTTCGATCACGATGCGTGTTTCGAAGACTTCGGAAATCGTCGCGTTGCGCATCTGCAGAAAGACCGTGCAATAGGAAGCGAGGCGCGCTGCGTCGGGTTCGCGGACCCGGGCGCCGCCACGGCTGCCGCGCTCGACGCGAACCAGTCCTTCGGATTGCAGGATGCGCAGCGCCTCGCGGCACGACGGGCGCGACACTTCGAAACGCTGCATCAGTTGATGCTCGGCGGGCAGCATCGCGCCGACCGGCCATTCGCCGGCGGCGATTTCCTCGCGCAGATCTTCGGCCACACGTTCGGCGACGCTCGCCTTGTGGCCGCCGTTCGCTTCGTTTTCGATCAAATCCTGGTCGGTCATTGCAGAGCCATAAGGTCGCCGGTCGAATGTGACAAACACTATGGTATATCGATAGCGATTAAATCTAAATCGCTTGACAATTATGGCGTATGGCATTTGAAGCACGCCAAGCCGGCGTGTTTGACCGGCAGGATGGGAGAGAGACGATGACGAAGACGGTTCTGGGAATTGCCGGCATTGCTGCCACGCTCGCGGTCGCCGCGCCGGCCGCGGCGCAGATGAACGACGAAACCTCCGTCGCCAGCCCGGCGTCGGACGAAGGCGCAGCCGCAGCGGGCGATGGCGACATCATCGTAACCGCGCAGCGCCGCTCGGAACGTCTCGTCGATGTCCCGGCGTCGGTCGTCGCGATCAGCGGCGAGGCGCTGGCCCAGGCGGGAGTCAACGGGATCGAGGACCTGACGCGGCAGGCACCGGGCGTGCTGATCAACAAGACGGGCGCCTATGTGCAGCCCACGGTGCGCGGGATCGGCGCGAGCGTCCAGGGCGGCGGCGCCGAATCGAACATCGCCGTCTATGTCGACGGTGTCTATTTCGCGAGCCAGACGGGCGCGATGTTCGACCTGGTCAACCTCGAATCGGTGCAGGTCCTGAAAGGACCGCAGGGCACGCTGTTCGGCCGCAACGCGACCGGCGGCGCCTTGCTGCTGACGACGTTGACCCCATCTTTCACGCCGACCGGCAAGGCGTTCGCGAGCTTCGGTCGCTTTAATGAATATAAGCTCAGCGCCTATGCTTCGACCGGCCTCACCGACACCCTCGCCGCCGATATTTCGGTCTATCGCCGCCATACCAACGGGTTCATCCGCGACCTGCGGACCGGGGAGCGCCGGGGCGAGCAATCGAGCTTCGACATTCGCGGCAAGCTGCTTTTCGAGCCGAGCGACGCGGTGCGGTTCATCCTCGCGGCGTCGCATACCGAAACCAAGGATCCGTCGGGGCTGACCTATACGACGCTCAACGGCAATTCGGTCGGGCGGAATTTCCCCAATTCGGGTCCGATCGCCGTCGAGCGCGGCACGTCGTCGCAGGAAATCGCGACGCGGATTGAGGCCAAGGTCAACACGGTGTCGCTGCGCAGCGAGATCGACCTGGGCTTTGCGACGCTCAACACGATCAGCGGCTATATCGACGAACAGGACTTCATCGACGCCGACCTCGACTCGAGCTACGCGCCGTCGTCCTTCGCAACCTATGACCAGTTCAACGAAAGCTTCAGCCAGGAAATCAACCTGACCTCGCCATCCGGTGGCGATTTCTCGTGGGTCGCCGGCCTCTATTATTACTGGAACGCCGCCGGATCGGAGAATTGGCGCCTCAACGGCAACCCCTTCTATCGCGCGCGGATCACCAGCAACAGCATCTCGGGCTTCGCCGACGGGACCTATGACCTGGGTCCGGTGTCGCTCATCGCCGGGCTGCGCTACAGCAAGGAAAAGCGCGGGTTCCAGCGCGGCTTTCCGGGCGGCGCCTATACCGTCGATACCGACGTCACCTATACCAGCTGGACGCCGCGAGCGGGCCTCCGCGTCGACGTCGGGCCGCGCAGCAACGTCTATGCGACGTTCAGCCAGGGCTTCAAGAGCGGCACCTATAATCTGTCGTCGCCGAGCACCACGCCGGTGCGTCCGGAAAAGATCACCGCTTATGAAGCCGGCTTCAAATCGGCGAGCCGTGCGATCGATTTCAACATCGCCGCCTATCACTATGATTATCGCGACATCCAGGTGACCGCCTATGACTATACGTCGGGGGTCAGCCGGCTGTTCAACGCGGCGCGCGCCCGCGTCCACGGGATCGAGAGCGACGCGACATGGCGTCCCGCCGACAATTTCGACCTGCGTGCAGGGTTCGCCTGGACGCACGCGCGCTTCAAGAGCTTCCCCGGCGCGCCCGCCTTCTTCCCGCGGACGACGCTGACGAACGGCACGCCATGCCCTGACCTCAATTGCGGCAACGCCCAGGTCAACGTCGATGCCAGCGGCAACAAGCTGCTGCGCGCGCCCGAGTTCACCATCAGCGCGGGCGCCAATTATCACCTCGAACTCGCGGGTGGCAGCAAGATCAGCTTCGGCGTGCGCCCCTATTGGTCGAGCAAGATCAATTATTCCTTCCAGGAACGCATTTCGCAGCCGTCCTACTTCACGGTCGACGCCGACATTTCCTATTCGCCCAACGATCAGTTGCGCCTGTCGATCTGGGGCCGCAATCTGACCGACACCAAATATGCGACCTCGCGGTCGGAATCGTCGGCGCGCGACGCGATCGCCTGGGCGCAGCCGGTCACCTACGGCATCTCCGCCAGCTATAATTTCTGATATGGGGGCGCCGCGCGCGAGCCGCGCGGCGCCTTTGCCTAGAGGATCGTCGATGCATCCCAGAATTCACGCCGCCCGCAACCCCGATCAGGCCGCCGCGATCCTGTCGGAAACGGGGGAGACCCTGACCTATGGCACGCTCGAGCAGCGCGCGAACCGCGGCGCGCATTTCCTGCGCAGCCTCGGCATCCAGGCCGGCGATACCATCGCGATCTGGCTTCCCAATGTCCTCGAATATTACGAAATCTACTGGGCCGCGCAGCGGGCCGGCCTCTATATCACCCCGATTTCGACCAAGCTGACGGTAGAGGAGGTCGCTTATATCCTGCGCGATTCGAGCTCGCGGTTGCTGGTCACGAGCGGGGACATCGCCGAACTGGGGGCCTTCATCGACGTCGCAAGCGCAAGCGCACCGGATCTGCAGCATATCTATGCGCTGGGTGCGGGGCACGGAACGCTGCCCGGCTGGGATGCCATCGCGGACTTTCCGGCCGATCCGATCGCCGACGAAAGCGCGGGCTTTCACATGGTCTATTCGTCGGGCACGACCGGGCGGCCAAAGGGCATTCGCCTGCCGTTGACGGGCGGACCGGCGACCGAGCCGCATATGCTCGCCGAACGGCAGGCCGCCCGTTACGGCACGGGCCCGCACAGCGTCTATCTGTCGCCGGCGCCGCTCTATCATACCGCCCCGCTCGCGATCTCGACCGCCGCGCAGCGGCTGGGCGCGACCGTCGTGCTGATGCCGCGCTTCACCCCCGAGGCCGCGCTTGCCGCGATCGCGACCTATAGGGTCACGGTGACCCAGATGGTGCCGACGATGTTCCTGCGCATGCTGCGGCTGCCCGAACAGCAGCGGGTCGCTGCCGACGTCTCGTCGCTGACCCATGTCATCCACGCCGCCGCGCCTTGCCCGATCGAGGTCAAAGACCGGATGATCGACTGGCTCGGGCCGATCATCTACGAATATTATGGCGGTTCGGAAGGCAATGGTTCGACCTTCATCACCTCGGAGGAATGGCTCCGCAAGAAGGGTTCGGTCGGCCGCGCCGATTGGGGCACGATCCATATCTGCGACGAAGAGGGGCGCGAGCTTCCAGCCGGTGAGCAGGGGCTGATCTATTTCGAGGGCGGCTGGAACTTCCAATATCTGAACGATGCCGAGAAGACCCGCGACTCGCGCCATCCGACCGAGCCGGGCTGGTCGGCGCTCGGCGACATTGGCTATCTCGACGCCGACGGCTATCTGTTCCTGACCGACCGCAAGAGCTTCATGATCATCTCGGGCGGGGTGAACATCTATCCGCAGGAGATCGAGAATCTGCTGACCGTCCACCCGAAGGTCGCCGATGTCGCGGTCATCGGCGTGCCGAGCGCCGAGATGGGCGAAGAGGTGAAGGCCGTCGTCCAGCCGCGCGACCCGGCCGATGCCGGACCCGAGCTCGAGGCCGAGCTGATCGCTTATTGCCGCGAACGGTTGAGCGCGGTCAAATGCCCGCGCAGCATCGATTTCGAGGCCGAGCTGCCGCGCCACGAAACCGGCAAGCTCTACAAGCGCGAGATTCGCGAACGCTATTGGGCGGGTTTCGCACGGCGGGTCGCCTGAGATGGCGGCGGTGCCCGGCAGCCTGATCGGGGCGATCCTGGAAGCCGAGGCCCGCGCGCCGGGCACGCCGCTCGTCGTCGCGTCGGACGGGCAGCCGAGCCATACCACGCTGGCCGAGGTCGTGGCGGCGGGGCGACGGATGGGGACGCGGCTCTCCGATGCCGGGGTCGCGAAGGGCGACGTCGTCGCCGCGATGCTGCCCAACTGGCGCGAATGGCTGGTCGTTGCGGTCGCCGCCGCGCAGTCGGGCGCGGTACTGCTTCCGATCGTGACCATCTATGGCGCGACCGAGCTGGGTTTCATCCTGCGCCAGTCGGGTGCGAAATGGCTGTTCACCCCCGAACGCTTTCGCGGCGTCGATTTTGCCGCGCTGATCGGAACCTGTGGTGCGCTCCCGGCGCTGCGGCATCATGTGGCCGTCGGGCCGGTGTTCGACCGGCTCACGGCCGAGGGCGTGATTGCCGATCCGGTGCCGTGCGATCCGCGGGACATGGCGCTGCTCGTCTATACCTCGGGAACGACCGCGGCGCCGAAGGGGGTCATGCATTCGGCTGCGGGCATGCTGGCCGAGCTCGCCTCGATGCGCGCGCTGCGGGCGCGGGGGAAGCTGGAGGTCGTGCTCTCGCCCTGGCCGCCGGGCCATGTCGCGGGCGCCTTGGCGATGTACCGCTTCCTGTGCGACGCGGTGCCGCTCGTCCTGATGGATCATTGGGACGCCGCGGTCGCCGCCGGCCTCATCGAGACCCACCGGGTGACGACATCGTCGGGAACGCCCTTTCACCTGTCGGGCACCATCGCCGCGGCGGGAGCCGAGGGCCGTGACCTGTCGTCGCTCGAGCAATATCTGGTCGGCGCGGCGCCGGTTCCGGCGTCGCTGGTCGAACGGTGTCGGGCACAGGGCCTGGCGGTCTATCATTGTTACGGATCGAGCGAACATCCGACGGTCACCTCGGGCGTGGTCGACGATCCGGTCGAAAAGCAGCTTCATACCGAGGGGCGGCCGACGCCCGGTACGATGCTCCGCTTCGTCGACGACGCAGGCGTCGACGTCGCATCCGGCGAAGAGGGCGAAATCTGCACCCGCGGCCCGGACCTGTTTCTCGGCTACCTCGACCCGGTATTGAACGACGCGGCCTTCCTGCCGGGGGGCTGGTTCCGGACCGGCGATATCGGCCGCCTCGATGCCGAGGGCTATCTTCACATCACCGACCGCAAGAAGGACATCATCATCCGCGGCGGCGAGAATATCTCGTCGAAGGAAGTCGAAGCGGTGCTGCTGACGCATCCGGCGATTGCCGATGCCGCGGCGGTCGCGGCGCCCGACGACCGGATGGGTGAGATCGTCCGCGCCTGCGTCGTGCTGAAGCCCGGCGCCACGCTCGATTTCGAGGGGCTGCGCACGCATTTCGCCGCGGCGGGCATCGCGAAACAAAAGACCCCCGAACGCCTGACGATCGTGACGGAACTGCCCCGCAATGCGACCGGCAAAGTGCTGAAGCATATGCTGCGTCTTGCGGGGTGATGGATATAGCGAGCATCCAACCTTGCCGGCGAGCGGTGCTCGCCGGCTATTTTTTGGCGTGCGTCTGGGCGGCGGGCTCGACGATCGGCTCCATCTGATACGCATCAAAAGGCGGGGAAGGCCATGACCAGTACCACCTCTCTTTCCAAATCGCGCCACGGCCGCGTTCTTAAACTGACGCTGGAAAGCGATTGCGGCCGGCATCCCGTGTCGCCCGAACTCGGCCTGGCCCTTCACAGCAGCATCGCCGACGCCGAAAGCGATGACGCCGTCGGCGCGATCCTGTTGACCGGCAGCGGCAAGACATTTTCGGCTGGCGGCGACATCGGCGGTTTGATTGCCGGGCTCGACGCGGCGCGGCCCGACGCGGAAACCAGCGCGCTTCTCGCGCGGTCGGCTTCGGGCTGTCTCGCGCTCATGAACGCCACCAAGCCGACGATCGCACTCGTGAATGGCGCCGCGGCAGGGGGCGGGCTGGCGCTGGCCGCCGCTTGCGACATACGGCTCGCGAGCCACAGGGCCAAATTCGCCTTCGCTTATCCCCGGATCGCCCTTGCAGGTGACCTTGCGGCCTGCTGGAGCCTCAACAGGATATTGGGACCTTCGAGGGCGCTCTATTTCGCGCTGTCGGCCAAGCGGCTTTCGGCAAGCGAGGCCCTGGCGCTCGGTTTGATTGCCGAGGTTCATGCCGATGATGGTCTTCAGCAAGCCGGGCTGACGCTCGCGCAAGACATCGCCTCGATGTCGCCTATGGCGCTTGCGCAGGTGAAGATGAATTTTCGGGCGGCCGCCACGGTCTCGAGAGACGAGGCGATCGAAATCGAAAGCGATAATTTTCTGCTGGCACGCGCCCATCCCGACCATCGCGAGGCGGCGATGGCCTTTATCGAAAAGCGAAGGCCGCGATGGACGCAGGGCGCGCGTTGAACCCGGGGCTTTGTCGCCTAGCCTGTCGGCAATGGTCGATCATGTCGACACGGGCAATCGCAGGGCATGACGCGCAGCGCTTGAGGACGATCGAGCGTCCTCATCGCTGGCACGGCCGAGAGGGCAGGTTCGTGTCTGGCTGATCAGATGGGCGAGGGCGCGCGCCGGCCCATGGAGGGGTTCGGTTCGAACGGCCGTCGATCGGTAAAGCGCCCGGAGCTGCGCCGCGTTGCGGCTGCAATCTCTCCGATGCCTGATTTCCCAGGTCCCGCAGGACTGAGTGGTGCGGTCGAGAAGACTCGAACTTCCACGGCCTTTCGGCCACAACGACCTCAACGTTGCGCGTCTACCAGTTCCGCCACGACCGCACATCATGATGGGGCCGAACGGGTCCGGCTCCGGGTAGGAGCGGGCGCCTAGCAAAGCTTTTCGGGCGATGCAAGCAAGCTGTGCCGCATTTATTTTCGCAGCTGCGAACAAGTCGCGTGACGCGCTTTGGTGCTTGTCACGAAACCGACTCCAAAGAGTCACTCAAATGTCATCGCTCTGGCGTCAGACCGTCACCGAATCACCCTAGTGGCGGCGTCACCGGGGGCGCGGCGGGGCACTCCTCTCGAACCGGCCGGTGATTTTTCAGCAGGGGCGCCGACCGATCCGGCGGCGCACAGCGGATAACGGAGAATTTCATGGCGGCTTTCGCGCGCGTTCGTTTGGTCATGCTCAGCAGCGTGGCCTGTTCTATTCTGGCCGCCTGCGGTGCCGACGGTGTCGCTTCGCCCGGTGAAGGCGTCATCGTGATCCCGGCGCCGACCCCGACCCCCACGCCGACCCCGACCCCCACGCCGACCCCGACCGGCGTCACCCCTGCCGCCGCTTGCCCGAGCATCGCCGGCCCCGCGCTGTCGGATCTCGGCACCATCACCGGTCCGCAGGGTACCTGGCGCAACTGCGGCTTCCCCGCGCGCTTCACCGCCTCGACCGCGATCCCCAAGGTCGCCGGCGTCATTTACTCGCTCCCCGGCCGCGTCGATGTCGGCACCGACCAGGGCGCGACCAGCACCAACACCGACGTCACGCTGACGATCGACCCGGGTGTCACCATCTTCGGTGCGACCGGCGTTTCCTACCTCGTCGTCAACCGCGGCAACCGCATCGACGCCGTCGGCACCCCGGCGCAGCCGATCATCTTCACGGGTCGCGGCAACGTCGTCGGTTCGGCCGACGACAATACCTCGCAGCTGTGGGGCGGCGTCGTCCTGCTCGGCCGTGCGCCGGTCACCGACTGCCTCGCGCCGGGCGCCACGCCGGGCACCGCCGCGTGCGAACGCGACACCGAAGGCACGTCGAACGCCCTTTATGGCGGCGCGCAGCCGGCCGACAATTCGGGCCGCATGTCCTATGTCCAGATCCGCTACTCGGGCTTCATCCTCAGCGCCGACAAGGAACTGCAGGGCCTGACCCCGTCGGGCGTCGGTTCGGGCACCACGATCGAGAATATCCAGGTCCACAACAGCTCGGACGACGGCATCGAAGTGTTCGGCGGCCGCGTCAACATGCGCAACCTGGCGATCACGGGCGCCGAGGATGACGGTCTCGATACCGACGTCGGCTACAAGGGCAATGTCCAGTTCCTGCTCGCGGTACAGCGCGCCGGCGGCACGGTCGGCGACTCGATGCTCGAAATCGACTCGAACGGCAACGAAGACACCACCCCGCGCCAGAATGTCGCGCTGTCGAACTTCACCTTCATCCACCGCGCCAATGCGGCGGGCAACACCGCGTCGGTGCTGATCCGCGGCGGCGCCGACTATCGCCTGATGAACGGTCTGATCGTGGCGCCGGGCATCTCGTGCGTGCGTATCAACTCGGCAACGACGATCCAGACCACGGGTGCCGACGAAGCCGGGCCGCCGAAGTTCGACTCGGTCAATATGCAGTGCGGCGGCGCCAGCGCCTTCCTTGGCACCAGCGGCGTCACCAACGATCAGGTCGCGACGATCTTCAACGGGGGCACGAACAACAGTTCGACCTATGTCCCGACGCTGTCGAACGTGTTCATCAACGGCGCCACCGAAACCGCCCGCCCGGCGTTCAACCCGGTTCCGATCAACGCCTTCTTCGTGAACGCGGGCTATGTCGGCGCGGTGCGCGATGCCAGCGACACGCGCTTCACCGGCTGGACCTGCAACAGCGCGACCGCGAGCTTCGGTTCGTCGAGTGCCGCGTGCACGCTCATCCCGGTCTGACGCGCCTTCGTACCTGAATTGGGGCGGGGCGCACCACAGAGGCGCGCCCCGCCCCGCTTATCATCCGAATTATAGGGGTTTTTAGGGCCATGACCAAACGGTCGATTTTCGCCAGCATGCTGCTCCTCTCGTCGGCGTTGGTCGCGCCGGCCGCACTGGCACAGGACGCCGGACCCGCGGGTTCGAGCACCGAAGCCACGCCGCCGACCGCCGATGCCGCCGATCCGGCGCCGGCCGACGACGATCAGCCCGATGTGTCGATCCCCGGCGGTTCCGATCAGGAAATCGTGGTCACCGGCCGCTATACCCCCAATGTCGTCCGCGCGACCCCCGAGGTCGTGTCGGTCCTTTCGTCCGCCGACATCGCGCGCACCGGTGAGGGCGATATCTCGGGCTCGCTCCAGCGCGTCACCGGCCTGTCGGTCGTCGGCGGCGGCTTCGTCTATGTCCGCGGCCTCGGCGATCGCTATTCGCTCGCGCTGCTCAACGGTTCGCCCTTGCCCAGCCCCGAGCCGCTGAAGCGCGTCGTGCCGCTCGACATCTTCCCCTCGAACGTCATCGACTCGACGCTGGTCCAGAAAAGCTATTCGGTGAACTTCCCCGGCGAATTCGGCGGCGGCGTGATCAACCTCACCACCAAGTCCACCCCGCGCGAGAATTTCCTGACTTTCTCGGGTGGCATCGGATGGGACAGCGAGACGACCAACGAACTCGGCTACACCTATTATGGCGGCGACGCCGACTGGACGGGTTTCGACGACGGCACCCGCGATGTGCCGAAGTCGCTCGCCGCGGCCTTTGCCAGCGGCAAGCCGATCATCGAGGGCGCCGATTTCAGCAAGGACGATCTCGAAGCGATCGCCATGGACCTCGTCAATGCGCCGACGACGCTGCTGCAACAGAACAACCATATCCCGGTCAACTGGTCGGCGGGCGTCACCGGCGGCCTGACCATCCCGATGGCCGACGGCGAACTCGGCATCATCGCGACGGCGGGGATCAGCAACAAGTGGCGCACACGCGACACGCTGCAGCAGACCTCGGTCGAGGCCGACCTGTCGGGCGATCCGCAGACCAGCTACAACCGCGTCGTCACCGACAATCGCGTCGTCGTCAACGGCCTGCTCGGCTTCGGGCTCGAGATCGGCGATCACAAGCTGCGCTGGACCAACCTCTATATCCGCGACACCCTCAAGCAGGCGCGTCTCGCGCTCGGCACCGACCAGAACCAGTCGGGTCGCGACATCATGAAGCAGGACACGGCGTGGTACGAACGCCAGCTGATCAACACCCAGTTTGTCGGCGAATTCCATTTCGACCGGCTCAAGCTCGACCTGCGCGGCGCCTATGCCAATTCGCAGCGCGAAGCGCCCTATGAACGCAGCTTCACCTATGTCCGCACCAATCTGCCGACCGCGCAGGACCCCGTCGGCGACAAGTTCGTCAACGACCTTGGCGGCAACAAGGGTGACGCGACGATCGCCTTTTCCGACCTGAACGAAGATCTGTGGTCGGGCGGCGTCGACCTGTCCTACGAAATCGCCCCGCGCATCACCGGGACGGTCGGCTATGCCTATAGCGATACCAGCCGTACCTCGGTGCGCCGCGCCTTCCAGTATCGCGCTTCGAACCTGCCGATCCCGGTGCAGCAATTGCGCCCCGACTATCTGCTTTCTGACGCGTCGATCCAGCTTTACGACATCACGCTGCTCGAAACCTCGGCGCAGGACGGCACCGCGGCGTTCGACGCGGCGCTGACCACCCATGCCGGCTATGCGCAGGTACAGGCCGAACTGCTGTCGGGTGTCAACATCAACGCCGGCGTCCGGTACGAGGATGCCAAGCAGACGGTGTCGCCGATCGACCTGTTCAATTCGGGCGCGTCGTCGATCGTCGATACGAACCTGAACAACGACTATTGGCTGCCCGCGGTCACCCTGACCTGGGAAGTCGCCCCCGATATGCAGCTGCGCGTCAGCGGGTCGAAGACGATCGCCCGCCCGCAGTTTCGTGAGTTGGTGGCGCAGGTCTATCAGGATCCCGAATCGAACCGTCTGTTCCGCGGCAACCCGTCGCTGACCGACAGCAGGCTGACCAACGCCGAAGCGCGGTACGAATGGTATTTCGCCAAGGATCAGCGCCTGACGGTCGCGGGCTTCTACAAGTCCATCGACAATCCGATCGAGGCCTATACCTCGATCTCCGACTCCTCGGTCAACACCAGCTACGCCAACGCGCCGAAGGCGACGCTTTATGGCGTCGAGTTCGAACTGCAGAAATATTTCCCGCTCGACACGCTGTCGGATGCGCCTTTCTGGTCGAGCCGCCGCTTCGTATTGATCGGCAACTATACTTATACCCAGTCCGACATTTCGGTCGCGGCGGGCGATACCACGACGATCAACGGCGTGGTGCAGGATGCGAGCAACTTCTTCTTCGACGGCTCGCCGCTTACCGGTCAGTCGGACCATCTGGTCAATTTCCAGATCGGGCTCGAGGATCAGGACCATTTGTCGCAGCAGACCCTGCTCGTGACCTATGCCAGCCCGCGCGTCACCAGCCGTGGTCCCTCGGGTCAGCCTGACCTGCGCGAAAAGCCGGGGATTTCGCTCGATTTCGTCGCGCGCCAAGGCATCAACCTGCTGAACAAGGAAATCGAACTGAAGTTCGAGGCGCGCAACCTTACGGGCCGCAATTATGAAGAGGTACAGGAGTTCGGCGACAACCGGATCTTCTTCAACCGCTACAAGATCGGCCGCAGCTTCTCGCTGAGCGCGTCGCTGAAATTCTGATGAAACATCCTCCCTGCCGCGAAGCGGTGGGGAGGGGGCCGCGCCCGAAGGGCGTGGTGGAGGGGCATCGACGCTGCGTCAAAGCCCCTCCGTCAGCCCTTCGGGCTGCCACCTCCCCATGCCCGCGGCACCGGGAAGATAGATACGGCGAGCCGCCACAGGCCGGACTCGCCCGACTGTCAAAAAACTGTAATCTTCCCGTCAGCTGATTGTCACCAATCGCCCCTAGGCGATTCGCGAGGCACCATGGTGATGCGGGGGATAAACAGGTTTTCATGGCGACGCTGATGTCCGGATCGGCCGTTCGGTTGCCGCGCGGATTGCCCGCCTGGCTGCGCGCCGGTCGGCGCTCGCCGCGCGCGGTCTGGCCGATGCTGCTCGTCGGCCTGCTCGCCTTGCTGCTCGCGGTGCAACTCGTACGGCTCGTCTGGACGCTCGTCACCCCACTGTCGCCGCTTGGCGCCTGGCAGACACAGACCGCGGTCATCGCGTCGCCCGCCGAGCGCCGCGCGCTCTTCACCAGCTTCGATCCCTTTTTCCGGACCGGCGGACAGGGGCCCGCCTCGGCGACGGTGACCGCTCTCGGCCTGACGCTGTTCGGCATCAATATCAACGAAGCGACCGGCGGCGGATCGGCGATCATCGCCGCCGAGGACGGGATCCAGAACAGCTACGCCGTTGGCGACGAGATCGCGCCGGGGGTGAAGCTCGTCGGGGTCGCTTTCGACCATGTGCTGCTCGACCGCGGCGGTGCGCGCGAAAGCCTGTTCCTTGACCAGAGCGGCGCGGCGCCTGTTGCGACGCCCGCGACTCCGCTGCCCGCGCCGACCCCCGAGGTCGGGTCGGCGCCTGGCAATGATGCGGTCGCCGGCGAACTCTCGCCCGCCGCGTTGAAAAGCGGCGTCGGCTTCGCACCGCGCAGCGAAAACAGCCGCGTCACCGGGGTCGTCGTTCAGCCGCAGGGCGACGGCGCCGCCTTCCGCGCCGCGGGCCTGCGTCCGGGCGACGTCATTCGCGGCGTCAACGGCCGCCCGATCGGCTCGGCGGGCGATGCCGCCGCGCTCGCCAATCAAATCACACCGGGGGCACGCCTCTCGCTCGAAGTCGAGCGCGGTGCCAACGTCGTCCCGATCGCCATTTTTGTTTCGAAGTAGGGTATATGCGCCTCAAACTGTCCCTGATGCTTGCCGCCGCACTGGTTTCGGCCACGCCGACCGCCGCGCTTGCGCAATATACGCTCAACGTCCGCGACGCCGATATCCGCGCCTTCATCCAGGATGCGGCGCGGATCACCGGGCGCACCTTTGTCATCGACGGGCGCGTCAACGGCAAGGTGTCGGTGGTGACCGACCGCCCGCTGTCGCGCAGCGAATATTTCGAAATCTTCCTCGCCACCTTGCGCTCGAACGGTCTCGTCGCGGTATCGGGACCGAACGGCAGCTATCGCATCCAGCCGATCGACGGCGCGGCGTCGCAGCCCGGCCGCATCGGCAGCGACCGCGCGGCGCAGAACCAGTTCGTCACCGAAATCATCCGCCTGCGCCATATCGATGCGGTCGCCGCGGTGGAGACGTTGCGTCCGCTGGTCAGCCCCCAAGGTTCGCTGACGGCGAACCGCAACGCCAACAGCCTGGTTGTTGCCGACTTCGCCGATAATATCCGCCGCATCCGCGCGCTCGCGTCGAGCATCGACCGCGACAGCACGACCAGCCAGATCGTGACGCTGAAAAATGCCGGCGCGCGCGAAATCGCCGCCGCGCTTCAGGCGCTCGCGCCGGCGGCGGGGGAGGGCGCGCAGGCGCCGGTCGCGATCGTTCCGATCGACAGCAGCAACGCCATCGCGCTGCGCGGCGACCAGGCGCTCGTGGCGCGCTTTGTCCAGATGGCGAACGACCTCGATCAAAAGGCGGCGGGCGGCACCGAGCTGCGTGTCTATTGGCTCGACCATGCCAACGCCGAAACCTTGCTCCCGACCATCCAGCAGCTCATCGGCGGCGGCAGCGATCCGGCGCAGAAGGCGGGTCTGCCGGCGGCGTCCTCGTCCTCGTCCTCTGGCGGCAACGGTGCATCGACGGCCGCCCCGGCCC
Source organism: Sphingopyxis sp. GW821-FHT02C12 (assembly GCF_059421785.1). Taxonomy (NCBI): domain Bacteria; kingdom Pseudomonadati; phylum Pseudomonadota; class Alphaproteobacteria; order Sphingomonadales; family Sphingopyxidaceae; genus Sphingopyxis; species Sphingopyxis sp. GW821-FHT02C12. Next base: position 139,756 of record NZ_JBWKVQ010000001.1, on the reverse strand, counting down.
CGGCCGCGGCGCCCGTCTCGACCGGCGGCGGCGGGAGCGGCAGCATCGCGACGCGCGGCCCCGCGATCGTCACCCGCTACGAAGGCGCCAACGCGATCATCGTCGCCGCCAACCCCGACGTCCAGCGCATGCTCGGCGAACTGATCCGTCAGCTCGACAGCCGCCGGCCGCAGGTGCTGGTCGAGGCGATCGTGGTCGAGATCGGCGACGATGCGGCGAAACAGCTCGGCGTCCAGTTCCTGCTCGGCGGCAAGAATATTCCCTTCGTTGCGACCAGCTACGGCAACGCCTCGCCCAACATCCTGACGCTCGGCGGGGCCTATGCCGCCAACCAGTTGTCGCAGCAGACGACGACGGTGAACGGCAACACCACGGTGACGCAAACGAACAGCTCGCTCGGCAACAGCCTGCAGGAAGCGGCGGCGGCGTCGCTGCTCACCGCGACCGGCGGGTTCGCGGGATTTGCGGGCGACATCGGCAAGAATACGGTGTTCGGGGCGATCATCAACGCGGTGAAGTCCGACACGACGTCGAACCTGCTGGCCACCCCGCACATCGTCACCCTCGACAATCAGGCGGCGAAATTCCTTGTCGGTCAGGAAGTGCCGATCACCACAGGCGAAGCGCTCAGCGACAATTTCGACAACGCCTTTCGCACCGTCCAGCGCGAAGAGGTCGGCATCAAGCTCGACGTCACGCCGCAGGTCAATGGCGCGGGCGAAGTGAAGCTGTTTCTCCGCCAGGAAGTGTCGAGCGTCGCGGGACCCGTCTCGTCGCGCAACGGCGACCTGATCATCAACAAGCGCTCGTTCGAAACCGTGCTGACCGTCGACGACGGCGAAATCCTCGCGATCGGCGGGCTGCTCAACGACGACGAACGCAAGACGATCGAACGGATCCCGCTGCTCAGCGACATTCCGCTGATCGGCGAATTGTTCAAATCGCGCAGCCGCTCGCGCTCGAAGACGAACCTGATGGTCTTCATCCGCCCGACGATCCTGCGCAACCGCGAGGACAACGCCGCGCTCACCGCGCGCCGCTATGGCTATATTCGCGACACCCAACTGCGCCGCAATCCCGACGAGGAACCCGCGCTCGACACGCTGGTCCGTGACTATATGGGCGCCACCCCGCCGTCGCCGCCGACCGCGACCGACATCACCGTCGGCCCGGTCGATCTGCCGGCGCTGCGCGGCCCCGACGGCAGCGTCACGACGACCGATGTGCCGCCCTCGATCTCGAACGCCCCCGCCCCGCCGCCGGGAGATTATCCGTGACCGAAGGCGAACCGATCGCCGCGCCCCCGGCGCCGGTCGACATTCCCTATGCCTTTGCCCGCACCCACGGCGTCGTCATCGCGCCGGGCGAGGGCGGCGTCTGGCTTGCGACCCTGCGCGAAGGCGCCGACCCTGCGGTGTTGATCGAGGTGAAACGCCACCTCGCGCAGCCGCTACGCGTCGCCACCATCAACCCCGCCGATTTCGACCGGCTGCTGTCGGACCATTATGCCGTCGATGCCTCGGCGGCGGCGATGGCGGGTTCGCTCGACGGCAGCGACATGGATTTCAGCCTGCCCAGCGCCGAGGATCTGCTCGACAGCGCCGACGACGCCCCCGCGATCCGTCTGATCAACGCGATCATCGCCGAAGCGGTGCGGCAGGGCGTCAGCGACATCCATATCGAACCCTATGAAAGCGGGCTCGTCGTGCGCATGCGCACCGACGGGGTGTTGCGCGAACATCTGCGCATGCCGCCGCATGTCGCGCCGGTCGTGGTCAGCCGCATCAAGGTGATGGCGCGGCTCGACATCGCCGAACGCCGCATTCCGCAGGACGGCCGCATCGGGCTTACGCTGGCGGGCAAGGCGGTCGACGTCCGCGTCTCGACGCTGCCCAGCCGTGCCGGCGAACGCGTGGTGATGCGTATCCTCGACAAGGACGCGGCGGGCATCGATTTCGACGTCCTCGGCCTGTCGGGCGCCGCGGATCAGATCTTGCGCGAGGCGCTGGCCGAACCCAATGGCATCATCCTTGTCACCGGCCCGACCGGGTCGGGCAAGACGACGACGCTTTACGCTGCGCTCAAGCAACTCAACGACGGCCAGCGCAATATCCTCACTGTCGAGGACCCGGTCGAATATGCCGTCGACGGCGTCGGCCAGACGCAGGTGAACGCCAAGGTCGGGCTCGATTTTGCGGCCGGGCTTCGCGCGATCCTGCGCCAGGATCCCGACGTCGTGATGGTCGGCGAAATCCGCGATCGCGAGACCGCCGATATCGCGGTGCAGGCCTCGCTGACCGGCCACCTCGTCCTTTCGACGGTCCACACCAACGACGCGGTCGGCGCCATAACGCGTCTCAAGGATTTGAAAGTAGAGCCTTTTCTACTGGCATCGACGCTTCGTGCGGTCATCGCCCAGCGACTTGTGCGCAAACTTTGTGAAAATTGCCGCGAACCGGTGCAGGCCGACAACAGCATCGCCGCGATGCTCGGGCTCGACATCGGCACCGTCATCTGGCGGCCCAAGGGCTGCGATCATTGCGGCGGCACCGGTTATAAAGGCCGGATCGGGGTGTTTGAGGCGATCAAAGTCGACGAGACCGTCCGCCGCTATATCTATAACGGCGGCGACGAGGCGATGATCGTCAAGCACGCCTTCCTCAAATCGCCAACGCTCGCGTCGGCGGCGCGGGCGATGGTCGCCAAGGGACTGACCACCGCCGAGGAAGCGATCCGCGTCGCGCGGCGCGAGGAAATCGATGCCTGATTATCGCTATGTGGCGATCGATCCGCAGGGCCGCGAGCGCAAGGGGCGGCTGACCGCCGCCAACGATGACGCCGCGCGCGCCGATCTCGTCCGGCGGAAATTTCATATCGTCGCGGTCGAGGCGGCGGGATCGAAGCCGGCGGCGGGCCGGTCGCTGTTCGCGTTTCGCCGCACCAAATTGTCAGCCAAGGAACTCGCGCTTTTCACCCGCCAGCTCGCGACGCTCGCCGAGGTCGCGCCGCTCGAGGAAGCGCTGCGCACGCTGACCCGCCAGAGCGAAGCCGAGAGTGCGCGCACCGTCATCGGCGACGTCCACGCCGGACTGCTTGAAGGCCGCCGCCTCGCCGATGCGATGGCGCGCCAGCCGGGCAGCTTTCCGCCGCTGTACCGTGCGATGGTCGCCGCGGGCGAAACCACCGGCAGCCTGACGACGATCCTCGCGCGGCTTGCCGACCTGCTCGAACGCCAGGCCGAAGTGCGCGGCAAGCTGATCGCTGCGCTTGCCTATCCGATCGTGCTCGCCTTCGTCGCGATCGGCGTCGTTGCGGCGCTGATGATCTTCGTCGTCCCGCGCGTCGTCGAACAATTCACCGACTCCGGCCAGCAACTGCCGTTCCTTACCCGCGCGGTGATCGCCATTTCCAGCTTCGCCGCCAACTGGTGGTGGCTGGTCGCGCTGCTGTTCGCCGCCGCGGTCTTCGGCTGGGTGACCGCGATGCGCCGCCCGGCGTTCAAGGCCCGGATCGATGCGCGGCTGCTGCGTCTGCCGCTCCTCGGCCGCCTGCTCCGCGATCTTCACGCGGCGCGCTTCGCGCGTACCCTGTCGACGATGGTGTCGAGCCGCCTGCCGCTCGTCGAGGGGCTACGCCTGACCGTGCCGACGATCCGCAACGCCGCGCTGGCGGGCGCGACCGCGACGATCGTCGACCAGGTGCGCGCCGGCGGCGGTCTGTCGGCCGCGCTGCGCGACGCCGGGGTGTTCCCGCCCTTGCTCGTCTATATGACCGCCAGCGGCGAAAGCGCCGGGCGGCTCGAGCAGATGCTCGAGCGCGCCGCCGACTATCTCGAACGCGAATTCGACCGTTTTACCGCCGCCTCGATGGCGCTTCTCGAACCTGTCATAATTGTCGTTATGGGGTCGTGCGTCGCCCTCATCATCCTCGCCATCCTGCTACCGATCCTCCAGTTGCAGAACCTTGCCGGATTATAATAATGTCGCTCATGCAGCTTTTCATTCGCCTGATGCTCGATCCCTCGCGCCCGCCCGTCGACCGGCGCCGCAAAAGGGACGAGCGCGGTTTCACTCTGACAGAGATGATGGTGGTGATCTTCATCATCGGGCTTTTGTCTGCGGTGGTGATGCTCAACGTATTTTCAAGCAAAGACAAAGCGATGGTGACCACCGCGAAAGCCAATATCGCGACTATCGAGAATGCTCTGGAATTGTACAAGCTCGATAACTTTACCTATCCGAGTACGGCAGACGGTTTGAACGCTTTGGTTTCGCCGCCGCCCTCGATTGCGCAACCAGAGCGTTACGCTCGGGGTGGATACATCAAGAAGCTTCCGTCCGATCCTTGGGGACGTCCATATCAATATCAAATGCCGGCCTCTAACGGCCAGGCGTTCGATGTCTTTTCGTTCGGCGCCGACGGCGCGCCTGGCGGGGCCGACGACAATGCGGATATCCACGGTGGAGCGAACTAGGGCGCCGAAGACCCGGGCGAACGGCTTCACCCTCGTTGAGCTGATGGTCGTGCTCGCCATCATGGCGCTCGCCGCGACTGCGGTGGTACTCACCATCCCCGGCGAGGAGCGCAATGTGCGCAGCGAAGCCGACCGGCTCGCCGCGCGGCTCGCCGCCGCGCGCGACGTCGCCGTGATCGAGGGACGCAGCGTGTCGGTCAATTTCGCGCCGTCGGGTTACGGTTTCGAACGGCGGATCGCGGGCGAGTGGCAGCCGCTGCCCGGCCGTTCGTTCGACCGGCGCAACTGGCCCTCCGACGTCCGGTTCGCCGCAGGCAACGGGCAGGGCGCGGCGCGCATATTGTTCGACCGCGTCGGCACCAGCCCGACCCCGCAGGCGATCGTGCTGAGCGGCGGCGACGCGCGCGAGGTCGTGCGCGTCTCGGCGACCGGGGAGGTCAGCCGTGGCGAATGAGCGCGAAAGCGGTTTCACCCTGCTCGAAATGCTGGTCGCGCTCAGCATCATCAGCATCGCCGCGCTGACCCTCGTGCGCCTCGACGCCTTTGCGGTGCGCACCGCCGGCGACCTCGACGAGACCACCATTGCGGGCATCGTCGCGCAGAATCGCGCGGTCGAATTGTGGACCGACCCCGCGCCGCCGACGATCGGCAACAGCGCGACCGGGGTTTCCAATGCCGGGCGCAACTGGCGCGTCGAACAGCGTGTCGCGAAGACCGCCGACGACAGCCTGCTGCGCATCGACCTGATCGTCCGCCCCGAGAATGGGCGCGGGCAGGCGGCGCTGACGATCATCCGGCCGTCGCGATGAAGGACCAGCGCGGCTTCACCCTCGTCGAGATGCTCGTCGCATTGTCGCTGTTCGCGGCGATCGCCGCGATCGGCGTTGGCCTGCTGCGCAGCAGTATCGATACGCAGGATGCGGTGCAGGACCGGCTGAAGGCGATGGGCGGGGTCAACCGGTTGCGCGCGCTGATGGCCAACGACCTTGCGCAGGCGCTGCCGCGTTCGACGCGCGGCCCCTCGGGCGAAACGATCCCCGCCTTTGCCGGCTCCGAAACCGGCTTTGCGCTCGTCCATGGCGGTGCGGCCTCGCTCGACGGCGGGTCGCGCCCCAATGTCGAGCGGGTCGCCTATGCGCGTGTCGGCGGCGAATGGCGCCGCGCGGTGCAGCCGATGCTCGACGGCACGGCATTGAGCGATGGCGACCGTCTGGTGGACGAAGTGGCCGGTGTCGCCGTTCGCTATCGCGACGAGCAGGGGCAATGGGGCAGCAGCTGGACATCCGATCCCGGCGATCGCCTGCCCCGCGCGGTCGAGGTGCGGTTGACCCGGCAGGGCCGCGCACCACTGGTGATGCTGTTCCTCACCGCGCCCGTACCGCCGCCGCCGCTGCCGCTCGGGACACCCGTGCCATGAACCGCGGACAATCCGATGAACGCGGCGCCGCGCTGCTCAGCGTGCTGCTGCTCGTCGCCGTGATGGCGGTGATCGCCGCGACCGCGCTGGACCGGCTGACGCTCGCGACGCGGATCGCGGGCAGCGCCGCGACGGTCGATCAGGGCCGCGCCTACAGCTTCGCCGCCGAACAGATCGCGCTGCGCCGCGTCGCCGACCTCGTCGGGCGCGATCCCGCAAAACTCACGCTCGCCGGCGATTGGCTCGGGCGCGACTTCACCCTGCCCTTGCCGAACGGGCAGGGGACGGCGCGGCTGACCGATGCGAGCAATTGTTTCAACCTGAACAGCCTTGTCGCCGAGACGATCCCGGGCCGCTTCACCCAGCGCCCCGGTGGCACCGGCCAGTTCGCCGAACTGATGACGCTGCTCGGGGTCAACGCCGACGAGGCGCGTATGGTGGCCGGCGCGACCGCCGACTGGATCGACAGCGACAGCGTTGATGGCCCGCTCGGCGCCGAGGACGGCGTCTATCGCTCGCTGCCCGGCAGCTACCTTCCCGCCAACCGCAAGATTGCCGATGTCAGCGAATTGCGCGCGGTACGCGGGGTGACGCCCAAGCTTTATGCGCGGCTCAAACCCTGGATCTGCGCGCTGCCCGCGACCGATCCGGTCAAGCTCAACATCAACACGCTGGCGCCCGAACAGGCGCCGCTCGTCGCGATGCTGTTGCCGGGACAATTGACCGTCGCCGAGGCACGCGCGGCGCTGGCGGCGCGGCCCGCCGGCGGCTATGGCAGCAGCGTGCGATTCTGGGAATCCGGACCGCTCGCCCGGCTCGATCCGCCCACCGAGGTCGCCGAGCAGGCGGGGGTGACGAGCCGCTGGCTGATATTGAAGACCGACGTGACGATGGGGGATGGTTTCTTGACTTCTGTATCGCTGATCGACGCGAACGGCGGTGCGCCAGCGGCGGGCCAGATGCCGCCGATGATCGTGCGGCGCGATTGGGGCGAAACCGACTGACATGGCGCGCACATTGGTTCTCTGGCTGCCCCCGGCGGCGATGCTCGGCGAGCGGGTCGACGCGGCGTGGCTGAGGGTCGACGATGGCGTGATCGTCGATTCGGGACAGGATGATGGCTGGGTCGACGCTTGGGAAAGGCCACAGGATGACGAGGGTGACGACCGTCTGATCGCGCTCGCACCCGCCGCCGACGTGCCGCTGCGCTGGCGCCATTATCCCGACGCCGCTCCGGCACAGGCCGCCGCGATCGCGCGCGTCGATACGCTGCGCGACAGCCTGGGCGATGCGGCGCTCTTGCATGTCGTCGCCGGCCAGCCCGCCGACGCGGGGCAGGCGGTGCCCGTCGCAGTGACCACCCACGCCGCGATGACCGCATGGACCGACTGGCTGAAGGCACAGGGGTTATCCCCCGCCGCGATCATCCCCGCCGCCGCGACCGTGCCGCCGCCCGAGCCCGACAGCCTGTGGTCGGCCGAACTCGGGCGCGAACAGATTTTGCGCAGCGACGACCGCAGTTTCGTCTCCGACCCCGAACTCGACCCGCTGATCGCCGCCGGACGCCCGATCGCGCCGCTCGATGCCGACCGAATGCGTCAGGCGCTGCTGCTCTCGCTCGCCGCGCCGCCGCTCGACCTGCTGACCGGCGCGTGGCAGCCGAGGCGCAACTGGGCGATCGATCCGGCGCTGGTCCGGTGGATGAAGCGGCTTGCCGTCGCCCTGCTCGCCGTGACGTTGCTGATCCCGATCATCCATGCGATCCGCCTCAATGCCGACATCGGCCGCGCCGACGATGCGAGCGTCGCCGCCGCCAAAAAGGCCGGCGTCACCGCCACCGACGCGGAGAGCGCCGAGGCCGAACTCGACCGGCGGCTCGCGGCTGCGGGCGGCGGGCCGCTCGCTTTCTCGGTTCCTGCGTCGGCGCTCTATGATGCGATGCGCGACACGCCAGGGGTGGCGCTCAAGAGCCTGTCGCACCGCACCGACGGCACGCTGTCGACGACGCTCGCGGCGCCGCGCACCGAGGACCTGAACGCGGTGCTGCTGGCGCTACAGGCGCGTGGCTACAAGATCACCGCGCAGCCGATGGCCGGCACCGACGGCAACCAGATGGCGAACATCACCGTGAGGGCCGTGCCATGACCGACCGGATCGCCAACTGGTGGCAGGGCATGTCGCGCCGCGAACGCTGGATGGTCGGCGTTGCCGGGGTGCTGACGCTGGCAATTTTCATCTGGCTGCTCGGCCGTCCGGCCTATGCCGCCTTCACCAATCTCGAGGCCGATCATCGCGCCGCGATCGAGCGGCAGGGCCGCGTCGCGGCGAAGGTGCAATTGCTCGCGCAGCGTCCGGCATCCTCGGCGGCCGCGGCGAATGACGCGGTCGCGATCGACCAGTTTCTCACCCAGTCGGCGGGCGAGATCGGGCTGACGCTCGACCGCAATGAAGCGCGCGGGCAGGGGCAGGCGACGATCGCGATCGCCACCGCGCGCGCGCCGGTGCTCGCCGACTGGCTCGCTTCCTTGGAAACGCAGGGCTTCGTTGTCGACCAGCTGACGATCACCCCGGCCGCCGACGGCACCGTCGGCATGACCGCCGAACTGCGGCGGGGGAGCAAATGATGCGCCGCCGGGTCATCCTCGCCGCCGTCCTGATCATTCTGATCCTGATTATCGCGACCTTCCCGATGCGCCTCGCGCTCGCTATGGCGGGCGCCGAAAAGTCGGGGCTGACCGCGCGCGAGGTCAATGGTTCGGTCTGGGCGGGTGAATTGATCGAAGCGCGGCTCGGTGCCTTGCCGCTCGGCAATGTGCAGGCCAGCCTGTCGCCGCTGGCCCTGCTCGGCGGCGATGTCGAGCTGGCTTTCAGTCGGCCCGATGCGCGGCTCGGCGAACTCGCGGGGCGTCTCCATGGCAGCAACCCGCGCGGCCTTTCGGATCTCAACGGCACGACCACGCTCTCGGGTGGCCTCGGCCTCGTTCCGGTCGACAGCCTGCGCTTCGAGGGTGCCGCGGTACGGTTCGACGATCGCGGGCGCTGCGTCTCGGCGAGCGGGCGCATCCAGCTCAGCGTCGGCACCTCGATCGCCGGGCTCGACCTGACGCGTGGCCTTACGGGGCCGCTGCGCTGCGTCGAGGGCCGCGCACAGGCGGCGCTCGTCAGCCAGTCCGGCATGGAGCGACTGACGCTCGGCTTCGACGGTAGCGGCGCCTGGCGTGCCGAGTTCGCCATCACCGCTGATGACCCGGTGATGGCGTCGGCGCTGTCGGCGATCGGTTTCCGCGCCGCGGGCAACGGCTTCGTGCTGGTCAGTTCGGGCCGTTTCTGACCGATGACGGCGGCGCTTGACGCCTTGCCCTTTGGCGCGGGCGTCGGCCTCGCGGCGTTGCTCGGGCTGGTCCTCGGCAGCTTTATCGCGACCCTGGTGCTGCGCTGGCCCGATGGGCGGTCGCTGCTGGGGCGCTCCCACTGCGACGGCTGCGAGCGCGCCCTCGGTCCGCTCGATCTCGTCCCGCTCGTCTCGGCGCTCGTCCAGCACGGCCGTTGCCGGACATGCGGCGCGCGGATCGATCCCTTTCATATGCAGGTCGAGCTGGCATCGGGCCTGATCGGCGCGCTGGCGCTGACGATCATGCCCGGCATCGCGGGGTGGCTCTGGGCGCTGTTCGGCTGGCTGCTGCTGCCGCTCGCTTTGCTCGACGCGCGGCATATGTGGCTGCCCGACCGGCTCAATGCGGTGCTGGCCATCGCCGGCCTGCTGCTCGCCGGGCCGTTGCTCGATACGGTGCTGCTCGACCGCTGGATCGGTGCGGTCGCGGGCGGGGTGCTGCTCGCGCTCGTCGCGTTCGCCTATCGGCGCGGACGCGGGCAGGACGGCATGGGCGGCGGCGATCCCAAGCTGGTCGCGGCGATCGGCTGCTGGCTCGGCTGGCAGGCGCTGCCGCTGATGCTGCTGCTCGCCAGCGTCGGCGGCATGGTCTGGGCGCTGACCACACAAAAGAAAGGGGACCAGCCGCTGGCGTTGCGACAGGTCCCCTTCGGTCTCTTTGCTACCGTGGCCGCTTGGGCGACGGTGGCGCTGTGGCCGTTGCTTAGCGCTGGATGACCACGGTCACCGCACGGCGGTTCTTCGCATAGGCTTCCTCGGTCGACGCGGTGTCGGCCGGGCGTTCCTTGCCATAGCTGATCACCTCGATCCGCGACGGGTCGACGCCCAGCGAGGCGAGATAATTCTTCGCGGCATTGGCGCGGCGTTCGCCGAGCGCGATGTTGTAATCGCGGGTGCCGCGCTCGTCGGCATGGCCTTCGAGCAGGACGCGAACCGCCGAATTGCGCTGCAGCCACTGTGCCTGGTTGCTCAGCGTCGCCTGATCCTCAGCATCGACATTATATTGGTCGAAACCAAAGAAGATGCGGTCGGACGAGACGCTGTTCAGGAAGTCCTGCTGCGAACCCGGGATCACGGCATTGCCGCCGCCCGAATTGCCGCCGCTGCCGTCGTCGATGCCGTCGGGGTTGGGAGGCAGGACCTCGGGTGCCTTTTTCGAGCAAGCGCCCACGGCGAGCATTGCGATCGCGGCGATCATGGCGGTGGTTTTCCGTATCGTCATGTTGTCGTCCCTTTCGTGTTAATCCGGATGGTCCTGTTCATGTTGAGATTAACCCATGTTGAACCTGTGGGTTCAACCCGAGGCTGCAACATTGGTTCCGCCGCACATTTGGTGCGGATTGGCCGATTACGGCAGCACGGGTCCCCAACTCGGGTCCGACCCGTCCTGCGGAGTCTGCAGCTTGCGCATGTTCACGCCGGTCAGGTCGACCTGCCACAGGCTCGACTTGCCGGAGGCGCCGCGCGAGGTACGGAAGAATTGCAGCACGCGGCCGTTTGGCGACCAGGTCGGCGCTTCGTCCTGCCAGTCGTTGGTCAGCAGGCGCTCGCCGCCGCCCGACGGGGTCATCACCCCGATGCGGAATTCGCCGCCGCCCATCTTGGTAAAGGCGATCAAATCACCGCGCGGCGACCATTCGGGGGTGGCATAGCGCCCGCCGCCGAAACTGATCCGCTGCTGGTTCGACCCGTCGATGTTCATCGTATAGACCTGCTGGCCGCCCGACCGGTCGCTTTCGAACACGATCTTCTTGCCGTCGGGCGAGAAGCTGCCGCCGACGTCGATGCCGGGGTTGTTGGTCAGCCGCACCGGCGTGCCGCCGTTCGCCGAGATGCGATAGATGTCGGTATTGCCACCGGTCGCCATCGAGAAGAGAATCTGCGTGCCGTCGGGCGACCAGCGCGGCGCGAAGGTCGCGTTGCGGCTTTCGGTGACGAGCTTTTGCGTGCCCGCCGCCACGTCATAGATGAACACCCGGACGCGGTCGTTCAGATAGCTGACATAGACGATCTTTTGGTAGTCGGGTGAGAAGCGCGGTGAGATCGCGAGCGCCTGACCGTTGGTGATGAAACGGTGGTTGCCGCCATCCGAATCCATGATCGCGAGGCGCTTGATGCGGTTTCCCTTGGGGCCGCTCTCGGCGATATAGGCGACGCGGCTGTCGAAGAAGGGCGCCTCGCCCGACAGCCGCGAATAGATGGCGTCGGCGCATTTATGCGCGGCGCGGCGCCAGTCGCTCGGCTGGATTTCGAACCCCTGCCGCACCAGCTCGCTGCCGAGGTCGGTATCATAAAGGTAGCAGCCGACGATCAGTCCGCCGGTGCTGTTGGTGCGCACGAAGCCGTGGACGACATTCTCTGCATTGCGGGCCTGCCAGTCGGCAAAGCGCGGCGCGGTAACCTCGGCCATCGTAATCGCGCGGACGCTGCCCGGGCCGAGCGGCGCATAGAGGCCGCTGCGTTCAAGGTCGGCGGCGATCACTTCGGCGATCTGGCGACCGAGGCTGTCGGTGCGCAACCCAGCGACGGTGGTGACCGCCGGCGTGGCGAGCGCGGGCACCGCGATGACCGTGCGGTCCTGCGACAGCGTGCCTTCGATCGTTTCGCGCGGTTCGGTCGGTGCTGGCGTGGCGGGCGGTGTCGGAGCGACCTGCGCCATGGCGGGGGAAGCAGCGAGCGCCAGCACGAGGGCGAAGGCGGTGGAACGGAGGATCATGTCACTTACCTCTTGATGAAATCGAGCGTGTAATTTTGCCAGAAGCTGTAATTTTCTTCGGGCAGGTCGAAGGGAGCGGCCAATTCCACCGCGCGCTTGGCGCATTCCTGATGACGCTGGACCTGAAACTTGTTGCTGTCGTTTTCGCCGGTCGTGGTGACACTGGTAAACCCGGCGAGCGCCCCGGATGCGGTCAATCGGAACTTCACCACGGTCTTCAATTGATCGACATCGACCCCCGACACGCGGCAACCGTTCCAGCGCGGCGCGACTGCCGCCTTGATGCTGACATCGATCGACCGGCGGACTTCGGCCGCGGTCTTGGCGGCCGGGGCGCCTTTGCTGGGTGCCTTGGTCTGTTCGCGGCCCAGCCCGTCGGTGATGCCATCGAGCCGCCCGGTCGGGCGGGCGCCGGACTTTGTGGCGGGCGCCTTGGGCGCGGCCTTCGGCGGTGCTTTGGCCACCGCCGGCGGGGTCTTTTTGGGCGGCGCTGGGACGGGGCGCGCGACCTGTTTGGGGGTTGGTGCGGGGGTTGGGCGCACGACCGGTTCGGGCAGCGGCGGCGCGGGTGTAGGCAGTGGTTCGGGGGCGGCGATATCGACGGCATCCTCCTCGCCCAATCGGGCGGCGGGTGGCGTGTCACTAAGCACCGGCGCGCTCGATTCGGTCGCGGTCTCGGCGATAAGGTCGACCTCCATCGGCGGATTGTCGAAGCGCCGCTCGCCCGCGGTCCATTGGACCGAAAGCAGGCCGATGATCAGGACGTGCGCGATCACCGCGATGGCGATGCCGCGTGCCTCATTGCCCTTCATTGCCCGTGTCGCCGCCATGATGTCAGCCTATGGAGCCGTGCCTGAACCGTCGGTGACTGCAGGCACTGGGCTTTCGGACCCGGTGGTGACCAGCGCGATGCGGGTCAGCCCGGCGCGGTTGAGTTCGCCCATCACGCGCATGACGCGGCCGTAATCGAGCCCCTTGTCGGCGCGCAGCATGATCTGCTGCGGCCGCTCGCCTTCTTTCTGCGCCGCCGCGATCGCGTCGAGCCGTGCGGGCAGCTCGGCCTCGGGCACGACTTCCTCGCCGATATAGATGGTGTCGTCGCCGTTGATCGACAGCTGCACCGGCTCCTGCTCCTCGGTCTCGACCGGTTTGGCCCGGCTTTCGGGCAGATCGACGGGGACGGCGGAGGCGAGCAACGGCGCGGTGATCATGAAGATGATCAGCAGCACCAGCATGACGTCGACCAGCGGCGTGACGTTAATTTCGGACATCGGCGCGCGGCGCCCGCTGCGTCCGCGCCGCCCGGTGGCTCCGCCCGAGGGACCCGACATTGCCATCAGGCTTCGACCTCGAGCTCGCGGCTGAATGTCGCGTGCAGCCCGTCGGCAAAACGGCCGAGCCGCGATTCGAGCCGGTTCAGACGCTGCGAGAAGCTGTTGTAGGCGATGACCGCCGGGATCGCCGCGAACAGGCCGATCGCGGTCGCGAACAGCGCCTCGGCGATGCCCGGGGCCACGACATCAAGGCTGCTCTTGTTCTGCGCCGCGATCTCGGTGAAGGCGCGCATGATGCCCCACACGGTACCGAACAGGCCCACAAAAGGCGCGACCGAGCCGATGGTGGCGAGCACGCCGATCTTGTCCGCCAGCTTGTCGACTTCGCCCGCGACGGCGGCGTTCATCGCAATGCCCAGTCGCTCGCGGGTGCCGTCGCGGTCGACGCTCTTGCCCGCGGTCGAACGGCGCCACTCCGAAATCCCGGCGCCGAGTACTTTCGCGCTGGGCAGTTCCTCTCGGCCATTCTCATCATAGAATTTGTCGATATTGCCCGCGCGCCAGAAATCGCGCTCGAACCGTTCTGACGCCTTCATCATCTTGCTGACGCCGCGGCCGTGGGTGGCGATCACCGTCCAGACATAGATGGACGCCGCAAGCAGGCCGATCATCACGCCCTTGACGACCCAGTCGGCCTGCAGGAACAGCGCGATCGGGGACAGCGTCGCCGCGTCGGCGGCCAGCGAAATATTGTTCAGCAAGGGAAATTCTCTCCATTCATGATGGCGGTGAAGCGCTGGACCCAATCGCCGGGCTGGCGGCGGGGACGGCCGGCTGGGGACAGGAAGGCCGCAGTGACACGCCCCTCGGTAAGCGTGTCGGAGCTTAACGCATCCTGACCGCGAAGGATGCGCTGAGCGATGACCACGCTCGCCCCGCGCACCGCCTCGACGGTGCTGACGACGAGCAGATCGTCGTCGAGTTTCGCGGGGGCACGATATTTGATGCTCAGGTCGGTCACCGCCCAGGCGCCTTCACCGCCCTCCATCGCCGCGCGCTGGTCGATCCCGGCAAGGCGCAGCATGTCCGATCGCGCGCGTTCCATATAGCGCAGATAATTGGCGTGATAGACGATCCCCGAGAGGTCGGTGTCCTCGAAATAGACGCGCGCACGGTAATGATGCGCGGCCCCGACAAAGGCGCCGGGGACGAAGGGGGGCGGGGCGTCGCTCATCTGGTTAACCGATAGCGATGCTTCGACTCGTCGCAAACCCCTGATCAACGGTTCGTCGCGCGATAATGCCGCTTGGTGGAAGAAAGTGGCGGATTTCCGCCTATTTTCCTTGATCGAAGAGGCCGTCCTGGGCGCCCGCAGGCGGTTTGAGCCCGAGATGTTTCCACGCGCTGGCGTTCATCATCCGGCCGCGTGCGGTGCGCGCGATCAGGCCGATCTGGAGCAGATAGGGCTCGATTACGTCCTCGATCGTGTCGCGCGGCTCGCTGAGACCTGCCGCCAGCGTTTCGACCCCGACAGGGCCGCCGCGATAAATGTCCGCGATCATAAGGAGATAGCGCCGGTCCATCGCGTCGAGGCCGAGCGCGTCCACTTCGAGCCGGTTGAGCGCGGCGTCGGCCGCTTTCGCATCGACGATCGCGTGTCCGGCAACGGTCGCGAAGTCGCGGACGCGGCGGAGCAGGCGGCCGGCAATGCGCGGGGTGCCGCGCGCGCGGCGGGCGATTTCGAGCGCGCCGTCGGGCGCGAGCGGCAGGCCGAGCAATCGCGCGGCGCGGGTGATCACCTGTTCGAGTTCGGCATGGGTGTAGAAATTGAGCCGCACCGGGATGCCGAACCGGTCGCGCAGCGGCGTCGTCAGCAGGCCTTGCCGCGTCGTCGCGCCGACGAGAGTGAATTTGGGGAGGTCGATGCGCACGCTGCGCGCCGACGGCCCCTCGCCGATCATGATGTCGAGCGCGCGGTCCTCCATCGCGGGATAGAGGATTTCCTCGACCGCGGGCGACAGGCGGTGAATCTCGTCGATGAACAGCACGTCGCCATCCTCGAGGTTGGTGAGCAGCGCGGCAAGGTCGCCCGCCTTGGCGATCACCGGGCCGCTGGTCGAGCGGAAGCCGACCCCCAGCTCGCGCGCGACGATCTGCGCCAGCGTCGTCTTGCCGAGGCCGGGCGGGCCGAAGAACAGCACATGGTCGAGCGCATCGCCGCGCGATTTGGCGGCCTCGACGAAGATGCGCAGATTCTCGCGCGCCGCAGCCTGACCGACGAACTCGGCGAGCGTCTTGGGGCGTAGCGCGGCGTCGGCGTCCTCGGGGGTGCGCTGCGGGGTGGTGAGATCGGTCACGGTGTCGCCTTATACCTTCTCCCTCGGAGGGAGAAGGATACGAAGCCTTGCCGCTGAAAGCGGCTAGGCGAAGTTGGATGAGGGGGTTCGGCGGTGCGGACTCGCGATGACGGTGATCCCCTCACCCAGCTTCGACTAGGCTGCTGCGCAGCCAAGTCTGCGCAACCGGCGCGGGGTGAACAGTCCCCCGGACTGTTCAGGTCATGCCGGGGGCATGACCGGCCCCGCGCCCCCGACGGGAGAGGGGAAGGGAGGTCGCGGCGGTCAGTCATAATGATCGATGCCCTCGCCGGCGATCGAAACCCAAGGCTCCTTGCGTTCTTCATAGACCGAATATTCGGGGACGAAGCCGTGGCCAGGTTCGAAATTGCCGAGCGGGATGGCATAGGCGTCATGATAGGGCCGCGCGCGGTACCAGACGCCCGAGCCGCAGGTGGGGCAGAAGAAGAAGTCGGCGGTGTTGCCGCTCTCCCCGGTATATTGCCACATCTTCGCTTCGCCCTCGGTGTGGACCTGCTCCTCCGGGAAACGGACCTGCGCGGCGAAGGCGCTGCCGCTGCGCGCCTTGCACTCGCGGCAATGGCAGACCGACACGCGGATCGGCTCGCCGGTGCAGGCGATGCGGAGCTGGCCGCAACGGCACGAGGCGTGGCGGGCGGGGAAGGGAGAATCAACTTGAGTGTCAGTCATCTTAGATCGCTCAATGCAAACGTCAGTGGTTTGGAGTGAGCAATTTTATCGGCGATCTTAGAAAGTATCCGATCTCTTGTAGCCGCATTCCGCAGCAGGGTGCGTGCAGAGGATTGGACATCTTCCCAGCCAATTCTAGCGATGACGTCAGTCTCACGCCGACCGTAGGTCAAGAGGCTCATTGCGAGCGCATGCACGATAATCGGCTGAAGAAAATAGTCGTCTATTGCCAAAGCATGTGATCGAGGGTCCAAATGTAGGTCATTCATTCGAGACCCTAGAACTTGGTTCTCAGCATAAATTGCAGCAACAGCAAAAAGACCGTTTTCGTCGTTGGTCGCACCCAGAAATCTGTCGAATACGGCTTCAGCCGACGGCGGGAAAAGTGGCATAGAAACTTGGGGGCCTGCCCTTCTCCTTTCGCGGATGCTTGGTTCAATCGCGTCCAAAGCGGCAATGCAAAGCTTAGCGTGAGACGCCGTTGCCGAGCTTGCAATTGGCAGTTTTGCACGTGCTACTTCGAGCGATGCCCTATTCTGTCGCTCCGCCAAATCGGCAGCCTGTTTGATCTGTTTTCTAATGTACCAAATCGTCGCTCCGCCGACGATAATCGCCAATATGCTGCCGACTAACGCCTGCCATTCGAACCAGCACAAGCTTGGATCGGAAACCCAATCGGATGGCATTCGGCAAGTGGGCGCGGAACCCCTCACTTCGCGGCCTTCTTGAGAGCCAGCCGCACCAGCGCATCCAAGCTTGCACCCGCGCCTAATTCCTCGTTTGCCGCCGCAACGGCGGCGCTCGCTTCGCCGGGTTTGAAGCCGAGACCGGTGAGGGCGGTGACGGCGTCGCCGAGGGGGCCGGGGGCGGCTCCCCGGGTAGGATTCGAACCTGCGGCCCCGGCGAATACACCCGCCTTGTCCTTCAACTCATGGGTGATCCGCTGCGCCAGTTTCGGCCCGACGCCGTTGGCGCGCGCGATCATCGCGCTGTCGCCGCTTGCCAGCGCGCGTTGTAGGTCGCCGATTTCGAGCGCCGAGAGGATCGCGAGCGCGACCTTGGCACCGACACCCTGGACGCTGGTGAGCAGGCGGAACCAGTCGCGTTCCTCGGCGCGGGCGAAGCCGAGCAGGCGCAGGAAATCCTCGCCGACGAGCATTTCGGTGTGGATGGTGACGTCGCTGCCGACCGCGCCGAGCGCGTCGAGGGTGCGCGCCGAGGCCTCGACCAGATAGCCGACGCCGCCGACGTCGATCACCGCATGGCCTGCGCCGCTACTGTCGAGCCGTCCGGTGAGTTTTGCGATCATTTCGCTGTGCTAGCCCGGCGGGAATGAAAAGGGAACAGGGAAGGAAAAAGGGTCTCACGCAAAGGCGCAAAGGCGCGAAGAGATTTGCCTTGGTCCAGAAAGCGACTTGCCACATCATCGTCACCCAGGCCCTGTTTGGCGATCATGCGCTTGGCATCCGCAGGCTTCATCGCTCCGTCATTGCGAGCGAAGCGAAGCAATCCAGAGTGTACGCAAACCGCTCTGGATTGCTTCGCTTCGCTCGCAATGACGTGATTACGGATGCAAACGGGATAAACGCCGACTTGTTTCAGGGGCCGTGGCCTGTCGTTTCCTTCGGCGCGGCGCTGGATTTGCGTTCAGGCCATGGATGCTGAAACAAGTTCAGCATGACGAATGGAGGAGAGATCGAGACAATTTCTCCGCGCCTCCGCGTGAAATATCAAAAGCGCGGCCGGTGGTTCGCGTGGCAGATCGCCACCGCGAGCGCGTCTGCGGCATCGGCCCCCGCGACCTTGGCGCCCGGCAGCAGCACGCGCAGCATTGCCTGCACCTGTTCCTTCGCCGCGCCGCCGGTGCCGACGATCGCCTTCTTGACGAGGCGCGGAGCATATTCGCCGACCGTCAGCCCGGCGCGCGCGCAGCCGAGGAGGGCGACGCCGCGGGCGTGGGCGAGCTTCAGCGTCGATTGCGGGTTGTCGTTGACGAACACCTCTTCGACCGCAGCCTGCGTCGGGGCGTGGTCGGCGATCACCGCCGCGAGCACCGTGTCGAGATGGGCAAGGCGGTCGGGCAGGGGAGCCTTGGCGTCGGTCTTGATCTGGCCGTTCGCGATATGGCTGATCCGGCTGCCCTCGACACGGATCACGCCCCAGCCGGTGCAGCTGAGCGAGGGGTCGAGGCCGAGGATGATCATGGTGACCCGTTCGTGTCGAGCGACGTCGAGACACCCAGACGGCGTGGGCGTCCGATGGGCATCTCGACGTCGCTCGATGCGAACGGGTTTTGGCGTTTAGCCAAGCTTTTCCATCACCTCGTCGGCGATGTCGTAGTTGCCCCACACGGTCTGGACGTCGTCGTCGTCGTCGAGGGTGTCGATCAGCTTGAACAGCGTTTGCGCGATGCTTTCGTCGGTGACGTCGCTCTTCAGCGTCGGGCGCCAGGCGAGTTTGACGCCTTCGGCTTCGCCGAGCTTGGCTTCGAGCGCCTTGGCGACTTCGTGCAGCCCGTCGACGTCGGTCCAGATGTCGTGGCCGTCCTCGGACGATTCGACATCGTTGGCGCCGGCATCGAGCGCGGCTTCGAACACGGTGTCGGCATCGCCCGCGGTCGCGGGATAGCTGATCAGGCCGAGGCGGTCGAAGCCGTGCGACACGCTGCCCGAGGTGCCGAGGTTACCGCCGTTTTTGGAAAAGGCGGTGCGGACGTTGGTCGCGGTGCGGTTGCGGTTGTCGGTTAGCGCCTCGACGATCAGCGACACGCCGCCCGGGCCATAGCCCTCGTAACGCATTTCTTCGTAATTATCGCCGTCGTTGCCTGCGGCCTTGTCGATCGAACGCTGGATATTGTCCTTGGGCACCGACTGCGCCTTGGCGGCGTTGATCGCGGCGCGCAGGCGCGCGTTGGCGTCGGGGTCGGGCAGGCCCATCTTCGCCGCGACGGTGATTTCGCGGCAGAGCTTGGAAAAGAGCGAGCTGCGCTTCTTGTCCTGCGCACCCTTGCGGTACATGATATTCTTATATTTGCTATGGCCGGCCACGGCGGGCTCCTGAGATCGATGAGATGACTGCCGCGCCTATTGCCGAGTGCGGCGGAATTTTCAACGGCCTTGGCGATTGTTCGCCTAGTTCGCCGGCTGGCCCGTGCGCAGGTCGATGACCTTGCCGCGATCATAACCGAGGATGCCGGGGATCGGGGCGAGGCGGTTGATCGAAGGGGCGCCCGGTTCATGGAACAAGCCGACGGCGCGAAACTCGGCGCGCTCGCGCGGCAATGCGGCGAGCGCCGCCGGTACGGGCGTGGCGTCGTTGGCGGGGACCAGCGCCTGCCCGAGGATGAAGCCATAATTGAACATCGACGGGCCGACATTGTCCTCGAGATTCGGAATCGGCGACTCCTTGTGCACCTTGTCCGCATAGAGCGATCCAAGGAGCGTCATTTCGCCTGCCTTTGCTGCGAACCGCACCGTTCCGAGGCAGTTGCATGTCGACACGCCGCGACCGCCGACCGAGATGCCGTACAGCACATAGTCGCCCGCCGGCACCTCGACTAGGAACTGCCGCATCTCGCCATCTTCGATGAAATCGCCGGCGTCGATGGCGAACACATTGCCAGGACCGGCATAGTCGAAGGAATATTCGCCGATCGTCGGTACCGGCCCGCCCTTGGCCTTCTTTTGCAGCTTGGGCAGATCCGCCGCATAGGCGGCCTGGCGGGCCACTTTCCACGCCTCGATCTCGGCGTCGGTCGGGATTCGCAGGAACACATGTTCGATATTGATCATGCCCGATTTGGCCGTGCTCGACCGGAAAAGCAGATACGCCTTGCCGGGGTCGAGCGCTGTCGGCGCAGATTTGTGCGACACGACGCCGTCGCCGCCTTTTGCGGCAGCGCTGTGCGCGGCGGACAGCATGAGGAGCGCGAGAAGAAGCGGACGGATCATTCGCTCACCTGTGCTGCGTGCGGTCGTGCGCCGGACGCGAGTTTCGCCTGCATCGCCACCAGTGTCGCTTCATCGCCCTCGTTCAGCGTTTGCCACGCTGCTTCGGGGGCCGGATACCGGGCATAGCCGCGCGGTTCCATGCAGCGGCGAAGCTTGTTGTTGCGTATCCCCCGTTCCAGTTTCGGAAGGATGATCGACGCGATGGCCGACCGCATGGCCATATCGAGGAGGCCGACGCCGGGATATTGCCGCTTCACATCGTGCCTTACCGGCTCCACCCAGGGGCGGAAACCGGGAATGGCAGCGGGCGCGCCGCTGACCAGAAAGCTCCGGCATTCCGCGATGTCGGCATAGGCTTCGTCGAAACTGACCGACGGGTTGTGAAAGTAGAAAAATTTGAAGCCGTCTTCGACCGCCTTGGGGTTCTGGTCGACCGAGACGTCGGGTAGCACGACGGCGGCCGGATCCGGCCGCGCGTCCTGCGCGGTGGCGGTCGTTGTCGTCATTAGCGCGCCGGCGAGCATCGCCGCCAGGCGCGTCTTTTGCCGCGTCCCCATCAGAGGACGACCGCCGTCCCGCTCGCCGAGACCATCAGCATCGAGCCATTCTGGCCGAGCACTTCATAGTCGAGGTCGACGCCGATCACCGCATTGCCGCCGAGCTTGGCGGCCTCGGCCTCCATCTCGCCCAGCGCTTCCTTGCGGGCGCGGGCGAGGACATCCTCATATTTGCCCGAGCGGCCGCCGACGATGTCGGTGATGCTGGCGAACAGGTCGCGGAACAGATTGGCGCCGACGATCACTTCGCCGGTGACGATGCCCAGATATTCGCGGACCGGGCGGCCCTCGACGGCGTTGGTAGTGGTGCTGAACATCGTCACTCTCTCCTGATCTGAAGGTGGGCGTCAGTCGATGCCGAGCGCCGATTTATACACGTCGAGGATCGCTTCCATTTCCTTGCGGTCGTGGACCGGCAATTTGCGCAGGCGGACGATCTGGCGCATGATTTTCGGGTCGTAACCTTGCGATTTCGACTCATTATAGGTGTCGCGGATATCGTCGGCGATGCCCTTTTTCTCTTCTTCCAGCCGCTCGATACGCTCGATGAACAGGCGTAGTTGCTGGTCGGACACGGTGGCTTCGCTCATTTTGGACTCCGGTAATGGGGATGGTGGGACGCGAGAATCGCGCTTGGCGCGTCCCTAGCGAGGTCAGGGATTCTTCGCCATGCTTTCTTCCATCCGCCGGAGCTGTTCGGGGGTCGCGGCGGTGTGGTGGAGCGCCTTCCAGTCGGCGGTCGGCATGCCGTGAACGATCGCGCGGCCATCCTCCTTGTCGATGCCGCCGGCCTCGGCGATCCAGTCGCCGAGGCAGTTGCGGCAGAAGCCCGCGAGCCCCATCAGGTCGATGTTCGCGGCGTCGCTGCGATGCTGGAGCAAACGGACAAGGCGGCGAAAGGCCGCGGCGGCGACGGCATCGTCGAGCGTGTCGAGCGCGTCGTTCGGAACATTCTGGTCTTCGCTGCACGACATGATCGTTTCTCCACTCGGCCGGTTCGGGGCGATGAATAGCTATACGCGGCTTGCCTTGGCCGCCGCAACGCGCCTAGGCAAGCGGCCGACATTCACCCCCAGATTTTTGACCGGAGCACCCCGTGGTCCAGAGCTTCACTCCCCGCCAGCGCAAGGTGCGCATCCTCGCGACGCTTGGCCCCGCCAGCGCGACGCCCGACATGATCGCCGAACTGCACCGCGCCGGTGCCGACGCCTTTCGCGTCAACATGAGCCACGGCGATCATGAAGGCCATGCGAAGGTGATCGCCGCGATCCGCGCGCTGGAGAAGGATACCGGCCGCCCGACGACGATCCTCGTCGATCTGCAGGGGCCGAAGCTGCGCGTCGGGAGCTTTGCGGGTGGCCCGGTCGAACTGGTCAAGGGCAAACCCTTCGCGCTCGACACCGACAAGGCGCCAGGCGACGCGACGCGGGTGCATTTGCCGCATCCCGAATTGTTCGCGGCGCTCGAAGCCGGAACCCGGCTGCTGATCGACGACGGCAAGCTGGTGCTGCGCGTGCAGGCGGTGTCACCGACACGGATCGACACGGTCGTCGAGGTCGGCGGGAAGATTTCGGATCGCAAGGGTGTCAATGTCCCCGACGTCGTCGTGCCGCTCGCGGCGCTGACCGAAAAGGACCGCCGCGACCTGACATTCGCGCTCGAACAGCATGTCGACTGGATCGCTTTGTCGTTCGTCCAGCGGCCCGAGGACGTCGCCGAGGCGCGGACCCTGATCGGCGGCAAGGCGGCGCTGCTGGTGAAATTCGAAAAGCCGTCGGGGGTCCAGCGGATCGAGGAGATCCTCGAGCTTGCCGACGCCGCGATGGTCGCGCGCGGCGACCTGGGGGTCGAATTGCCACCTGAAGCCGTTCCGCCGCTGCAAAAGCGCATCGTCGCGACCGCGCGGCGGATGGGCAAGCCGGTGGTCGTCGCGACGCAGATGCTCGAATCGATGATCACCTCGCCCTCGCCGACGCGCGCCGAGGTGTCCGATGTTGCGACCGCGATCTATGACGGCGCCGACGCGATCATGCTGTCGGCCGAGACCGCGGCGGGCGCCTGGCCGGTCGAGGCGGTGACGATGATGGATTCGATCGCGCGCTCGGTCGAAAGCGATCCCGATTATTTCCGCCGCCTGCATTTCACCGAGACGCTGCCCGACGCGACGACCGCCGATGCGCTGGCGGAAGCGGCGGGGAGCATCATCGCGACGATCGCCGCCGATGCGATCATCTGTTTCACCGCATCGGGTTCGACCGCGCGCCGCGTCGCGCGCGAGCGGCCGAATGCGCCGCTGCTCGTGCTGACCCCGAAGAAAGAGGCGGCGCGGCGGCTCGGGCTGCTGTGGGGCGCGCATGCGGTACCGACCAAGGACATCGGCAGCTTCGAGGAGATGATCGCCAAGGGCAAGCGCATGGCGCTGCGCCACGGCATCGGCAGGCCCGGCGCGAAGCTGGTGATGATGGCGGGCGTGCCGTTCGGGACCCCGGGGTCGACCAATGTGCTGCACGTCGCGACGCTGACCGGCGACGAATTGCGCGGTTACAGCTGAGGATTGATTCAGTCCGGCACAGATGTTCCGGACCGATACAATTTTTTCACGTCGGACCGGCGCGGGGACGGTCGAAATTGGTAAATCCTCTTTGCACCATCGGCGCGGCGCGGCATAACCCCCTCGATCAACGCGTCGGGGGGCCTTGCGTCGGGGCCTGCTGCGCCAGTTTCGGAGATGAAGCCCGCGTGTCCGCCCCGTTCCGTTTCCCGCGCTTTTTCGTCACCAGCCCGGCGCCCTGCCCGTATCTGGCGGGCAAGACCGAGCGCAAGGTGTTTACCGAACTCAGCGGCCACAGCGCGGGCGAGCTCAACGATGCGCTCGGCCGCATCGGGTTTCGCCGCAGCCAGTCGGTCGCCTATCGCCCGAGCTGTTCGGATTGCGCGGCGTGCGTGTCGGTGCGCGTGTGCGCCGGCGATTTCACGCCGAACACTTCGCACAAGCGCAATGTGCGCCGCAACGGCGACATCGTCGCGACCGCCTGCAAGCCCTGGGCGACCGAGGAGCAATATGCGCTGCTCCGCGCCTATCTTGCCTCGCGCCATCCCAATGGCGGCATGGCCGACATGGACGAACAGGATTTCGCCGACATGGTCGAACAGACCCCGGTCGATAGCTATCTGATCGAATATCGCGAACCGAGCGTCGACGGCGTGCGCGGACGGCTGATCGGATGCTGCCTGACCGACCGGCAGAGCGACGGATTGTCGATGATCTACAGCTTCTTCGATGCGTCGCACCCGCTGCGCGAGGGACTCGGCACGTACATCATCCTCGACCATGTCCAGCGCGCAGCGCAGGCGGGGCTGGCCTATGTCTATCTCGGCTATTGGATCGAGGGGTCAGCGCGCATGGCGTATAAGGCGCGCTTCCGGCCGCTCGAAAAGCTTGGCCCCGAGGGCTGGTCGCGATTCGAGCCGGTCGCGTCGGACCGTATCGCGGCGCAATTCGAACTCGCCTGACACGCGGCGTTTTTGGCGTGGTCGCGGCGCTGTTGCGAACGGCTCGCAGCAGCCAGAAACTGGACGTTCGCCGGTTGACCTTTCCCCGCTTTCAAGGGCATAGCTTGACGCTCAGGACATAAGTCCGGGTCGCATCCATATTGTACTCGCCGGGGGGCTGGCGACAGGGGGACAGGGATGCCCGTGCGCAGGTTTGTGAGCATCACGGCGACAAGGTCGGGCGGCGTATCGCGCGGCTGGCGGACGCGCGCATGAGCGAGTCGGTCCCCAATGTCGTAAGGGTCGCGATCATCGGGTCGGGTCCCGCGGGGCTGAGCGCCGCGTCGCGCGCCGGACAGCTTGGCCTGTCGCACATCCTGCTCGAAAAGACCGATCACCTTTCCGACACCATCTTCAAATATCAGAAGGGCAAGCGCGTGCTGGCGACGCCCGAGCGGCTCGACCTCAGGTCCGACTGCCGCTTCGCCGAGGGCGCGCGCGAATATATCCTCGGCAACTGGGACGAGGATGCCGCGAACAACAAGGTCCAGGTCGCCTATCATGCCGAAGTCGCCGAGGTGACCGGGCAAAAGGGCGCGTTCGCGATCAAGACCGCCAAGGGTGACGTGTTTCACGCCGAAAACATCATCCTCGCGATCGGCACGCAGGGCAATCCGAACCGGATGCGCTGCCCCGGCAACGACCTGCCGCACATCATCTATACCGTCGACGACCCCGAGGATTTCAAGGATAAGCATATCACCGTCGTCGGGTCGGGCGACGCGGGCATCGAGAATGCGCTCGGCGTCGCCGAGGAGGCGCTGGAAAACACCGTCACCATCCTCAACCGCTCGAAGGATTTCGCGCGCGCCAAGGCCAAGAATGTCTCCGACATGATGGAGGCGGGCGAAAATGGTTTCATGTCGATCCGCACCGAGACCCAGCCCAAGCTGGTCGAACCCGGCTGGCTGACGCTGGAAACCCCGACCGGCGACGAGAAGATCGAGTGCGACGTGATCGTTGCGCGCCTGGGGTCGGTCGCGCCGCGTGGTTTCGTCGAGTCGATGGGGATCGAATTCACCGGCCCCGACCGCGAAGCCTTTCCCAAGCTGTCGCCGACCTTTGAATCGACCGTCCCCGGCATCTTCGTGATCGGCGCGCTCGCGGGCTATCCGCTGATCAAGCATTGCATGAACCAGGGCTATGACGTCGTCGAGTTCATCAACGGCAACACTGACCTGACCCCCGCCGACGAAAAGGATCTGGCGGCGATCTTCGAAAAGCTGCCGCAGAAGAAATCGGTCAGCGAGTGGCTGGACTATATCCGCACCCGCGTCCGCATCTTCGCCGACGTCTCGCCGCTGCAGATGCGCGAGTTCATGCTCGATTCGAAGGTCGGCTATTATCCCAAGGGGGAAGTCGTCTTCTACGCCGACGAGCCGGGATCGTCGCTGTTCGCGATCGCCGACGGCCATGCCGTGGTCGAGATCGGGCCCGACATGACGGTGCCGATCGAGCAGGGGTCGATCTTTGGCGAGGTCGGCCTGATTTCGGGCCGCAAGCGCGGCGCGACGATCCGCGCCGGCGAGGACAGCATCTTTGTCGAGGTGTCGCGTACCGCCGCGCTCAAGCTGATGGCGTCGGTGCCGGGCGCCAAGCGCGTGATCAACCGCATCTCGCTGGAGCGCCAGCTGCTCCAGATCTTCAAGGGCGGGCTGACGGTCGAGGATCTCGAACCGATCGTCGAGGACCCGGCGATCGAACGCTTTCCGGCGGGCAAGGTCGTGCTCGCCGAGGGCGACGAGGGCGACGATGTCTATGTCGTGCGCTCGGGCTCGATGGTGGTCGAGAAGGATATCGGCGGCAAGGCGATCTTCCTGCGCTACCTGCCGGCGGGCAGCTATTTCGGCGAAATGGCGGTGCTCAGCGGCGCGCCGCGCAACGCCACGGTCAAGGCCGCGGTCGCGAGCGAAGTGATCCGGCTGAAGGGGCAGCAGTTCAAGGAAATGCTCGCCAAGCGGCCGAAGGTCCGCGAGGCGACCGAGGCCGCGGTCGCCGAGCGCGCTGCGATGAATGCCTTCATCGAATCGCGCAAAGCGAGCTATTCGAGCGCGGTCGACCTGTATTCGGACACCGCCGGCTTCATCATGAAGGAAGGGCTGGGCGAGGCGACCGACGCGTTGCTGATCGACGAGAATCTCTGCGTCGGCTGCGACAATTGCGAAAAGGCCTGCGCCGACAGCCATGAAGGGCTGTCCCGGCTCGACCGCGAGGCGGGCAAGACCTTCGCGCACCTTCACGTCCCGACGAGTTGCCGCCACTGCGAGCATCCGCACTGCATGGCCGACTGTCCGCCCAACGTGATCCACCGCGGTCCCGACGGCGAAGTGTTCATGGAGCCGGGTTGCATCGGCTGCGGCAATTGCATGCGCAATTGCCCCTATGGCGTGATCCGCATGGAAGCCGCGCCGCCCGAGAAGCCGAGCCTGCTGCGCTGGCTGCTTACCGGTTTCGGTCCCGGCCCGGGCGAACCCTCGCCCAAATGGACCAAGAAGAAGCTGGGCGAGGAAAAGCCCAAGAAGATCGCGGTCAAATGCGACATGTGCAAGGGCATCGCCGGCGGTCCCGCCTGCGTGCGTGCGTGCCCGACCGGCGCCGCGATCCGCGTGTCGCCCGAGGAATTCCTGTCGATCGCGCGGCTCGAAGAGGACGCCGGCTGATGGCGAGCCTGTTTTCGAACCTGTTCCGCGGCGGCCGCCGCAGCAAGGCGACGCAGACCGAGCGCGTGCGCGAGAGGCGACACGAGGGCTTCCTGCGCTACGCCAATTTTCGCTGGGCCAAGATTTCGGGCGGGCTCTGTCTGCTCATCATCGTCAGCTATGCGCTGGTCGACGTTACGCCGCGGCACAATGGCGGCAGCTGGTATGGCTATACGCTCGGCACGCTGGGCGCCGCGCTGATCCTCTGGCTCACCGCCCTGGGCTATCGCAAGCGCAAGATGACCAGCGATTATTGGTCGCTGAAAGCCTGGACGTCGGCGCATGTCTATCTCGGGCTCAGCCTGATGGTGATCGGCACCTGGCACACCGGCTTCCAGCTTGGCTGGAACGTCCATACGCTCGCCTGGGCGCTGATGATGCTGGTCATCCTGTCGGGGCTTTACGGCATCGTCGTCTATTCGACGCTTCCCGCAGCGCTGTCGAACAATCGCGACGAGATGACGCAGATGCAGATGCTCGAGGCGATCCGTGCCTTCGACCGCCAGCTGCACAGCGCCGCACAGCCGCTGACCCCCGAGGACACCGCGCCGGTGCTCGCGGCGCTGGACGAGGACCCTTTCGCGGGCGGCATCGGCGCGCGCTTGTCGGGGCGCTATCCCAAATGCGCGACAGCCGCCGCGCTGCACACGCTCGCGGGATCGCGCAGCAGCGATGCCGAGGCGCGCGAGAAGGTCGTCGGGCTGTTGAAGCAGAAACAGGCGGCGCTCGGGCGGCTGCGCCAGCATCTGCGCATCCGCGCGCTGCTCGAAATCTGGCTTTACGTGCATGTGCCGCTGACCTTTGCGCTGATCGCGGCGCTGTCGGCGCACATCATCAGCGTCTTCTTCTACTGGTAAGGCGAGGGGAGGGGGAAATATGAGCTTCATCCTGCGCCGTATCTCGACGACGAAGACCGGCAAACAGATCATCCGCGACCAGGCGCTGCCCGGTGACGCGATCACATTGGGCCGCGAGGGCGGCAACATCATTCACATCGCCGACCTGGCGGTGAACCCGCATCATGCGACGATCACCAGCACCGACGGGCGTCATGTCCGGGTGCAGGCGCAGGAGGGGCTGGGCTTCGACATCAACGGCCGGCCCGAGACGGTCGCCGACATCGACAGCGCCGCCGGTGCCGAGCTGCGCTTCGGTGGCCACCGCCTGACGATCGCGCGCGAGGGCGAGGCGATCATCCTGCTCGTCGAACGCATCGACGAGCTGTCGCAATCGTCGAAGGACGTCGACGAAGCCAAGGCTTTCTCGCTGCAGGGGGTGATGCCGGGCAAGCGCGTCGGCGCCTGGACCTTCGCGATCCTGATGCTGCTCGCTTTCCTCGTCGGGCCGATCTGGGCCTGGCAGAGCTACAAGAATGTCGACGAGCGGCCGAAGGGTTATCATGCCGACACCGCCTGGCTGTCCGGGCCGCTGTCGAGCGCGCACGCCAATCTGAAGAACGACTGCCAGTCGTGCCATGTCGAGCCGTTCGTGGCGGTGACCGACAAGGCGTGCGTCGGCTGTCACACCGGCGAGCATAAGGCGATGAGCACCGCGCACGCCAATGCGCCGACCGCGATGCTGCTCGCGGCGCGCGCGCCGCCGGGCGGGTTCGACAAATTCCTCGCGGGGGTCGGGCAGGCGTTCAACCGGCCGCAGGGTCGCTGCGTCGAATGTCATACCGAGCATGAGGGCGCGGGGCCGATGGCGGCGACGCCGCAGAAATTCTGCGCCGATTGCCATGAGGGCATGAACGGCCGGCTGAAGGCCGCGGGGCATCCGACCGAGCTTGCCGACGCCGGCGATTTCGGCACCAGCCATCCCGATTTCCGTCCGCTCGTCCACGCGGCGCCGGGCGCCAAGCCGGTGCGCGCCGCGCTCGGCAAACCGCCGCTCGACTATAACGGCCTGAAATTCCCGCACGACCTGCACCTGCAGGCGGCCGGCGGGGTCGCGCGCATGGCGGCGAGCTTCCGGGGCCGCTACGACTTCGGCAAGAAGCTCGAATGCGCGAACTGTCACAAGCCCGACGCCGACGGGGTGCGGATCAAGCCGGTCGAGATGGAGCGCGATTGCGCGATGTGTCACAGCCTCGCCTTCGAAACCGTCGGCGGCGTGACGCGGACGCTGCGCCACGGCGAGCCTGGACAGGTCGTTGCCGACCTCACCGCTTATTATCGTTCGACCCCGCCCGCACGGCCGCTGCAACTCGGCGGCATGGAACGGCGGCGGCCGGGCCAATATGCCGAGGGGCAGGTCTACAACATCTATTTCCGCGAGGTCGCGGTGCGGCCGAGCCGCGCCCAGGACGCCGTGCGTGCGGTCTTTTCGAAGGGCGGGGCCTGTTACGACTGCCACACGATCTTTGCGCCGACGTCGGGCAACGACTGGCGGGTGATGGCGGTCAACCAGACGCCGCGCTTCCTGCAAAAGGGCTGGTTCGACCATGACGCGCACAAGGAAACCGAATGCGCCGACTGCCACACTGCGGCGAGCGCGTCGAAACAATCGACCGACCTGCTCGTCCCGGGGCTGCGCCAGTGCCGCGACTGCCATGTCGGCGAGGGCGGCGCGCGGCTGGTCAAGGTCGAGACCGCGACCGAATCGCCCTGCGCGATGTGCCACGAATATCACAGCGACGGCGGCAAACCCTGGATGCCGCCGACCCAGCGCAAGAAAAAGACGGCGTTCATGACAAAACAACCGTCGCACGATACTTATGCTGTGAGCCAAATCACAGGGCGTGTGGGCCGGAATCTTTATAATGTGACTTGGCGCACTCCAGCGCTACAAGCCACTGAACAGGGCGGATGACAACAGGGCGGTCGGACCAGCCGACCAAAAGGGCCTAAACCCAAGAACTGCGCGCTCGAGGTTTGAAGCGATTTTGTTCAGGGCCAGAAAGCGAGGGGCAGGAATATGTCGATATTTCAACACTCGCTGACGCAGCCATGGACAAAATCGATCAAATCCCGAAGGGACGCCGAAATGGCTTCGATCTCGCCTGCGCGCGGCCTTGCAGATGGAACCACCATCCGCGGCGGCCACGCGAAGGCGATATCTTCGCCATTTCGACGCCTCGAACGCGCAGTTCTTGGGTTTAGGCCCTGAGACAGGGGACGGATATGCTGATCGCCCAGATCACCGATATCCATATCGGGTTCGATCCGGACAATCCGGCCGAATATAATCGCAAGCGGCTGGACGAGGTGCTCGACCTGCTGATCGAGGGGCCGAACCGGCCCGACCTGTTGCTCGCCACCGGCGACATCACCGATCGCGGCGATCCGGACAGCTATCGCCGTCTGGCGACGGCCTTTTCGCGCTGCCCCTTTCCGGTGTGGCCGAGCGTCGGCAACCACGACCTGCGCGACAATTTTCATGCGCAGTTTCCGGGCTTCGACGACGGCAACGGCTTTATCCAGTACAGCATCGACCTGCCCGAACTGCGGCTGGTCACCGTCGATACGCTTGAGGAAGGGCGCCATGGCGGCGCCTTTTGCGAGGCGCGCGCGGCGTGGCTCGACGCCGAACTGGCGAAGGACCCGGCCAAGCCGACCTATGTCGTGATGCACCATCCGCCGATCGAAAGCGGCATCGAGTGGATGAACACGCATCCCGACGAACCCTGGGTCGCGACCTTCACCGACGTGATCCGCCGCCACCCGCAGGTACGCGGGCTGATATGCGGGCATCTTCACCGCAGCGTCACCGTGTCGTGGGAGGGGCGGACCATCGCCATCTGTTCGTCGACCGCGCCGCAGGTGTCGCTCGACCTCAGGCCCATCGACGAGAACAAGCCCGACGACCGCCCGATGATCGTCGCCGAAGACCCCGCCTATGCGCTCCATCGCTGGAACGGGCGCGAGCTGGTGAGCTTCTACGACCACGCCGGATCGCACACGATGCTGGCGAAATATGACGAGCGGCTGCAACCGCTGGTGCGCGAGTTGAAGGCCGAACGGCCGGGCTAATAGCCCAGCGTCAGGTCGACGCGCGGCTCGACCGCCTCGCCCTTGTGCCAGCGGCCGAGATTTTCGAGGAAGCGCTCGGCGGCGCGCACGAACATCTTGTCCTGCGCGCGGCCCGACAGGTGCATGGTGATATGCGCATTGTCGAGGCTCCACAGCACATCGTCGGCGGGCAGCGGTTCGGGGCTGGTGACGTCGAGGAAGGCCGCGGCGATTTGCTTGGCGTCGAGCGCGGTCACCAGTGCGGCCTGGTCGACGACGCTGCCGCGTGCGATGTTGATCAAAGTCGCGGACGGCTTCATCGCCGCGAGTTCGGCGGCGCCGATCATGCCGTCGGTCTCTGGCGTCGCGGGGACGGCGAGGATCACCCAGTCATAATCGCCGAGGCGGTCGCGCCACTGGTCGGGGGTCAGCGTGTTGGGGCCGGGTGAACGGCGCACGACGGTGACGTCGACGGCGAAGGCCTTCAACCGCTCCTCGACCAGCTTGCCGATCGCGCCATAGCCGAGCAGCAGCGCCTTCGACCCGTAGAGTTCGACCTTGCCGGGCGAATCCTGGAGCCACTCGTGGCGTTCCTGCGCGCGCACGACTTCGCGGTACCCCTTGGCGACGGTGAGCATGCCCATCACGACATATTCGGCGATGGTGATCGCGTTGATGCCGACGCCGTTGGTGAGCACCGTGCCGCGCTCGGCGAGCAGGCCCAGCGGGATGCCGTCGACCCCGGCGTAGATCGAGTTCAGCCAGCGCATTTTCGTCGCGGCGGTGATCGCGGCGGCCATGTCGCGCTTGTCGTACATGTCGAACCAGCCGATGTCGGCCTCGGGCGCGAGCGCCATCGCCTCCTCCTTCGACTGGAAAAAGCGCGGCTCGACCCAGTCGGGCAGGCGGCTTTCGATGAGCGGACGGACGAGGCCCGAGAGGACGGTGACGGTCTTGGTCATTGGTTGGCGATCCCGTGTTTCAGGCGGGGGAGAAGGCCCGCCACACCACTATGGCCAAAAAGGGCAGTCCGGCAAGGTCGGCGAACGCAATGGTGCGGAGCGACGGGGGCGATCCGGCCTGCCAATAGAGCCACAGGAAGGAGAGCATGCTGATCGCGGCGGCGACGCTGGCGGCACGGCGCGTGCCGGGGTCGAACGCCGCCCAGACGCAGAGGGTGCAGACGACGACGAACAGCGCCGCGCGGTGGTGGAGCAGCAGAAAGGTCGGGCTTTGGGCGTCGGTCGCGTAGAGGCGCGTCAGCATCGCCGGGCGGAAGAAGGCGAGCGCCGGGGCGAGGTGGATGAGCGCGAGGATGAGCCAGGCGATGCGGTCGAGCATGGCGCGAGTTTATCACTTACATATGTGTAAGCAAGGGGCGTGGTGCTGGATTCGGGGTGGTTTCCAGACCGTCCTCTATTTCCGTTCGTGTCGCGCGAAGTCGAGACACCCATCGGTAGCGCACGCCTTCGGGGTGTCTCGACTTCGCTCGACACGAACGGGACTTTTGGTCTGCTTTCGCCCGCAATCGGTCGTAACCGGACCTCACCCATGACTGGTCGGCTATGCCTCCAGCCGCCACTCCCAGCCGAGCGGATCGCCGTCCATCACCTCGACCCCGGCGGCGATGAGGTCGTCGCGTAGCGTGTCAGAGGCGGCGAAATCCTTGGCGGCGCGGGCTTCCTTGCGGCGCGTCAGCGTGGCTTCGATGTCGGACTCGGCGATCGTTGCAGCCTTGGGCCGCACTCGCAGCTCGCTGCGATCCAGCAAAAGCAGGTTGAGTCCCAGCACCGCATCCATCGCCGCCAGCGTCGTGCGCTTCGCGCCCGCGTCGACCTTTTTCATCGCGGCGGCTTCCTCGAGCAGGGTTAGCGCCACCGCAGTGTTGAGGTCGTCGGACATGGCGGCGTCGAATTTGGCGAGCAGGTCGGTCAGGCGGTGGTCGGCAATCGGCGCGTCGTCGGTGTCCCGCGCCGATGCCGCTGCCATCACCAGCCGCTTGAGCCGTGTGAGCGCGGCGCCAAGCCCCTCCCAACTGAACTCCAACTCGCTGCGATAATGCGCCTGTAGGCACATCAACCGATACGCTAGCGGGTGGTAGCCCTTGTCGATGAGCAACTGCACACGCAAAAACTCGCCGCTCGATTTCGACATTTTACCGCTGCGTTCGACGAGGAAATTATTGTGCATCCAGAAGCGCGCGCCGCTGGCGTCGCTGCAGCTGTGCGCCTGGTTCTGCGCGATCTCGTTCGGGTGGTGGATTTCGCGGTGGTCGATGCCGCCGGTGTGGATGTCGAAGGGAAAGCCGAGCAGCGCCTCCGACATCACCGAGCATTCGAGGTGCCAGCCCGGCGCGCCGCGGCCCCAGGGCGAATCCCATTCCATCTGGCGCGTCTCGCCCGCGGGCGTCTTGCGCCAGATCGCGAAATCGGCCGGCTGGCGCTTGCCGTCGACGGGGTCGATGCGGCTTTCACCCTCATCGGTGCCGTGGCGCGCGAGCCGACCGTAATTATTGACACTCGCGGTGTCGAAATAGAGGCCGCTGTCCAGTTCGTAGCAATGTTTGTCGGCGATCGCCTTGGCGAACTCGATCATCTGCGGGACATAGTCGGTGGCGATCGACCAGTGCGCGGGCTGGCGGATATTGAGCGCCTTGATGTCGGCCCAATAGGCCTCGGTATAATGGCGCGCGATGTCCCAGATCGACTGCGCGCGCTCGGCCGCCGCTTTTTCGAGCTTGTCCTCGCCTGCGTCGGCGTCGTCGGTCAGATGGCCGACGTCGGTGATGTTGATGACGTGGGTGAGCTTGTACCCCTTGAACGACAGTGTCCGCCCCAGTGTGTCGGCGAAGACATAGGCGCGCATATTGCCGATATGCGGATAGTTATAGACCGTCGGCCCGCACGAATAGACGCGCGCTTCACCCGGATGGACGGGGACGAACTCCTCGAGGGAGCGCGTCAGGCTGTTGAACAGCTTCAGCGGCAGGGCAGGGGCGTCGGTCATCGACCGCGCCATGCCCCGCGTTGTTGGGGCGCGTCAACTGCGTTGACGCGAAGCGGCACCGGCCCGCTCCCCCACCCGGCCTCCCCACCATAGTATCCTATGGGAGGCCGGGTGGGGGAGCGGGCCGGTGCCGCCCTCCGACAAGGACGCCTTATTCGCTCGGCGGCGTCCACAGGTCGTCGTTGCCCGCGCCGGTCACCGGATCGTCGAGCAGCGGCTCGCCGGTCAGCGGGTCGAGGCTGCGCATCGTGATCAGCGGCACCGGCAGGCTCATGCCCTCGGCGTCGTCGCTATCACCTTCGTCATCGTCCTCCTTGTTGATGACGTCCTGCACCGGGAAGGAGGATTCGAATTCGAGGAAGGCGCAGGTCGTCGAACTGACGATCAGGCACCCGTTCATCGTCGATCCCGAGTCGAAGGCGAGGCCGCTGCCGCTCAAGGGACCGCTGCCGATCACGAAGCCGTCGATCGACAGCAGCGGGATGGCGTCGAGTCCGGTGACCTGGCCCGACGGACCGAGGTGGACGCCGTTGATGACGATCCGCGAATCGGACCCCTCGACGTTCACATTGAGCCCGAGCGCGCCGAAGGTCAGCCCGCGGCGCTGCGCGAAGCGCGTGCCGAGGCCGGTATTCTGGACATAGAAGCCGCCGACGACGCTGACGTCGATACCGCCCGCGACCAACGCGCCTTCGTCGCTGGTTACCCCGTCATTCTGTGCGAGCCGGTCGTCGATCGCGTCGATGTCGGCCGCCGCCGCGACGTCGGCGATCGCGCTGGCGGTCGCGACGATGACATCCTCCGATTCGAGCGTCAGGAGGCCGCCGGGGGTCGAGGCGCCGCTGGTGCTGCCGCCGCCGGTGAGCCGGATCGTGCCTTCGCCCAAAATGACTTCGAGCGCGTCACTGGCGCGGATCGCGAGGCCGTTGTTGTCGCCCATGCCGGTGAGCAACACGTCGCCGAGCACGCGCGCCTTGCCGGGGGTTTCGATCGTCAGCGTGCCGTTGGTGCCAAGGTTCGAGGTCGGCGATCCCGCGGTCATCGTGAAATCGTCGATGATCACGTCGGGCTGCGCGCTGCTGCCCACCGAGCCGATCGGCAGTCCGCCGGGCGCCGCCGCGACGAAGCCGCCATTGTTGTCGTCGACCTGCGGGGCGAAGATACGGATGTCGGTGCCATAGAGGCGCGCCATTTCGGCCGCGTCGATATGATAGCCGTCGCGCGTGCCGGTGCCGCCGATGAAGGTCTGGCTGTTGCCGTCGGTGTTGCGCACGTCGAGCACGGCGGTGGTGCCGGCGGTGCCGAGGCGCCCGCCGGACCCGATGACGATGTCCGCCGATCCAAACGACATTTCGCGCCCGGTGACCGCGCCATTGACCGTCAGCACCCCGCCCGCTTCGCCGAGCAGGCTGTTGGTCGCGGCCACCGCGCCGAGCGTCATGTCATCGTCGGATTCGAGCTGCACGTCGGCGGCGCCGAGCTGCGTCACGCTGAGGTCGCCATTGGTCGACCGCAGCGATGCGCGGCCCGCCACGGTACCGGCGGTGACCGACAGATTGCCGCTGTTGGTGATCGACGCGTCGCCGACATCGGTGGTCAGCGTGCTGAAGACCAGATTGCCGCTGCCGCTGCCGATCGCGATGCTGTTGCCGCTCGCATCGACCGGTCCGGCCGAACTCAGGCTGGCGATCTCGATCGCGCCGTCGGCGCTGTCGAGCGAGGTGGTGCCGCCGCTGGCCACAGTGCCCGCAGCCACGCCTTCGCCGCCGCTGAGCGTCAGCGAGCCGCCGGCTCCCGTCACGGCCCGGGTGATGTCGATCGTCGTCCCGGCGGCGAGTTCCAGATTGCCGCCGGCGCGCACCGCGCCGCCGCTGATCGCGCCGCTTGTCGTGACCTGCAGGTTGCGACCGGCGCTCAGGCTGTCGATCCCGTCGCCGACCGGGGTCGTCAGGCTGGCGATATCGACCGACGCTGCGGCAATGGTGATGTCGCGGCCTGCCGTCGCCGGCGCGGTCACCGCGACATTGCCCGACGCATTGATGCGGACATCGTCGAAAGCGGCGAGGCCGGCAAAGGTGCCGCTGCCGCTTTGCGTCCGGATGCTGCTGTCGCCCCCGGTCTGGCCGAGGCCGAGCGTCGTCGCGCCGCTGACCGACAAGGACGTGGCGGCGCCCAGGATGATGTCGTCGCCCGCCGACAGTCCGGCGGCGGCAATCGACCCGCCGGTCGAACGCAGGTCGATGTCGGCGCCGTCGAGCGACGAGACCCCTTCGCCCTGGCCGATGGTGAAGCCGTTCGCCGTATAGTCGAGGACGAAGCCGTCGGGTCCCGCAGCGGTCGCGCGAATGCCGGTCGCAGTCACCGCGCCGTCGGCCCGGACGTCGAGATCGTCGCCGACGGTGATACCCGAGAGGTTGGCGGTCGTTGCCGCGAGCACGAGCATATCCTCGCCCGCCGTGACATTGGTCAGCGTCGCCGACCCGCGGGCGTTGACGCCGACCATGCCGGCCCCGCTGCTGTCGACCAGCGTTACATTGCCGCCGGCGTCGACGAAGACATTGCCCGCCGTGTCGACGTCACCGTTGCTCGGGTCGGGGGCGCCGCCCGCGGCATTGGCGGTCACATTGATGTTGCCGCCCGCGCTCAGTTCGATGTCGCCGCCGGCCGCATAAGCGCCGCTGATATTGCCGCCCGCCAGCACGCCGATGTTGCCCGCGGCCGTGCCGTTGGCGATCGCGACGTCGCCGCCGCTGCCGAACGCCGACAACAGGCCGCCGGAGTCGATGTTGCCGACCGTGATGCTGTTGCCGGTCAGGAAGACGTTGCTTCCCGCTAGGATCGTCGTCCCGGCGATTCCTTCGGCGCCGAGCGCGGTCCCGGTGGCGTTGAGGTCGACATAGTCGCCCGCGTCGAGCGCGGCGAAGGCGATCGATTGGGCATCGACGTCGATATGCCCGCCGGCGGTCGAATTGCCGAGGTCGGCCGCGCCGCTGGCGGTGATGTCGATATTGCCGTCGGTGATGATCGAGTTGAGTCCGGTGCGGATGCGCGCGACGTCGGCGGTGAAGTCGCCCGCCGCCTCGGCATGGTCGACGTCGAAGGCCCCGGCGAGCGCGATGTTGATGTTGCTGCCGCTCTCGCCGCTGTCGGGGTTGTCGCCGGTTGCGTCCATCAGCGCGACGGTGACGTCGCCGCTGCCGCTGATGCCGATGTCGTCGCCCGCGATCAGCGAGCCGAAGCTGCCGCCTTGCGTCGTCGCGATGACGATGTCGCGGCGGGCGTCGATCGTTCCGGTGGCCGTGACCGCGCCGCTGGTCGCGGTCAGGCTGACGTTGCCGTTCGTGCCGGTCACATCGCCGACGGCGATGCTGGCGCCGGAGAGGCTGGCGTTCTGGAACGCGGTGACGCCGCCGGTCAGGCTGACGGCGCCGGTGGCGTTGGCGGCGACATTGCCGCTGGTTGCGATCACCGCTCCGGTCGCGGTGATGCCGCCGTTCGTCGCGGTCAGGTCGGTCGATACGACGCGCACCTCGTTGGCGCCGAGGTCGATCGAACTGCCCTCTGCCGAGAAGACGCCGCCGCGCACATTGCCGCCGACGGTTACCGCGCCGCCCGCTTCGACGCGGGCCGAGCCGGTGATCGATCCGGTGCTGATGAACCCGGGCGCCGAAATCTGTGCGCCGCCCGAGATGATGTTGCCGACCGCGATGTCGCCGCCGGCGGTCGCGGTCAGATTGCCGCTCGTCGCGATGCGGCTGGCGCTGGTTTGGGTGATGTCGCCGGCCGAAGCGATGGTGACGCCGTTGAAGCCGTTGACGCTGCCGCCGAGGTCGACATCGCCGACCGTCGAGGTGATCGAGACGATATTGCCGTCGACCCCCTGCGTTCCGACGCTGGTGCCGCGCAGGGTAACGTTGTTCGCCGCCGAAACGGGGCCGCTGGCGACCAGCGCGCCCGACGAAAGCAGGACGATGTTGCTGCCGTTATTCTCGTCGTCGATGCCGCCGCCGGTCGCGTCGACGCTGCCGACCGTGACGCTGCGACCGCCGGTGATGCGGATGTCGTCGCCCGCGCCGGCGATGCGGACATTGGCGTCGCGCGATGCGCGCACCGTCAGGTCGCGGTCGGCGCCGAGTTGCCCGGCGACGAGGACGTCGCGGTTCGCGTCGAGTGCGAGCGTGCCGTTCGCAAAGGCGCGGTCGTTCGCGTCGAGGACGATGTCGCGCGCCGAGGTATAGCTGATGTTGAAGCCGAAGACGTCGCCGTCGGTGCGGATGTCGCCCGTCGTCGAGGTCAGCGCGACATTGCCCCCCGCGGTGATGCTGCGCAGGCCGAGGCTGGCGCCGCTGGCGGTGGTGTCGCCGCCCGACTGGAGCCGCCCGGTCGCGGTTACTGCACCGGTCGCGGTCAGGCCGATATTGGCGCCGACGTCGGCGCTGGTCAGCGTGATCGGCCCGCCACTCGCGCCTGCGGTGAACGAACCGCCCGCGGTCACGTCCTGGAGCGACATGCTGGTCGCGCTGAAATTGACGTCGTCGTTGGCGAAGGTGCTGCCGGTCACGGTCAGCACGCCCGCGATGGTGCCCGAAACGTTGCTGCCGATTTCCTCGCCTTGCGGGTTGCTGCCCTCGGCGGTGATCGAGGCGATGGTGACGTCGCCGCCCGCGCCGATCGACACATCGTCGCCCGCGGTGATCGCGTTGAAGGTGCCGCCCGTCGCGGCGTTGATGAAGACATCGCTGCCCGCCGAGATCGTCCCGGTCGAATTGATCGCGCCGCTGTTCGAGCGCAGCGTGACGAAGCTGTTCGAGCTTACGTCGGCGACGTCGATCGAGCCGCCGGTCATCTCGACGAAATTGCCGCCGTTGGCCGCACCGGTGATGGTGATCGCGCCCGTCGCCTGCACCTGCAGGTCGGCGAGCGTCGTGACATTGCCGTTGGCGGTCACGTCGCCGGCGGTCGCGCGCAACAGGATCTGGTTGGCGAGGCCGTTGGCGTTGCGCAGCGCGACGCTGCTGCCCTCGATGAACATGCCGCCGCTGGTGACATCGCCGGTGATGTTGACCGCGCCGACCGCGTCGATGAACGTATAGTCGGCGTTGATCGCACCCGTGTCGACCGTGCCGCCGGCGGTCAGCCGGGTCTGGCCGACGGTGTTCGTCGCCCCGGTGATCGCGATGCTGCCCGGGGTGGTGATATAGGCGCCGGAGTTGTCGGCCTCATTGTCGGCACCGCCCGCCGTCGTCAGCAGGGTTGCCGCCGAGACATTGCCGTTGGCGGTGATGCGGATATCGTCGCCCGCCGACAGGTCGGCGAAGCTGCCGCCGGCCGCCGAGGTGATCGTCAGGTCGTGCCCGGCCGACAGCGCACCGATCGCGCCGATGCCGCCGCTGGTCGAGGTCAGGATGATGTCGGTGCCCGCGGTGACCGATTCGAGATCGAGCGCGCTGCCGGTGATCGTGGTGACGAGGCCCGAGCGAATGGTGTTCGTCGTGCGTACGACATTGCTGGCGGTCGCGGTCAGATTGTCGAAGGCGACCGCGTTCGACGCGTCGATCGTCCCCGCCGAGGCGGTGAGCACGATGTTCGACAGGTCGGTGGGGCCGGTCTGGATCTGCCACATGTCGGGTCCGCCCGCGCTCGACGGCGCGAGGACCAGGCTGCGCCCGTCGGGTCCGGCGCCGGTGGTCGAGACATTGTCGACGATGACGCAGCAGGTGCCGGTGACGATCAGGTCGTCGCCCGCGAGCGAATTGGTCACGGTCGCGGTATTGCCCGCGACGACATAAAGATCCTCGCCCGCGGTCGCGCCGTCGACATTGGCGTTGGTGCCCGCCGCGACGCCGATCATCGTCGCAGCGCTGCTGCCCGCGAGCAGGTTCGCATCGCCCGCAGCGTTGATGAAGACATAGCCTTCGGACGGGCCGTTGGGGCCCACGTAGGTGCCGGCGGCGGTCGCCTGTGCGGTGATGTTGGTGGCCGCGGTCAGGCCGACATTGCCGCCCGCCGCGAAATTGCCGCCGATGTCGCCGGCGCTGTTGATGATGATGTCGCCGTCGGTGGTCGCCGACAGGCGCGCGTTGCCGCCGGTCGAAAGGGCGAACAGCGAGGCCGAGGTGACGACGCTGTCGTTGATCCGGATCGTGTTGCCGAACAGCGCGACATTGCCGCCTGCGGTGATGCCGTTGCCGAGGATGCCCTCGGCCCCCGGCGCGGTGCCGGTCGCGTTGAGGGTGACCGTGGTCCCGGCGCCGATCGTATCGAAGACGATCGACTGGCCATCGACTGCGACGAACCCGCCCGCCGTCGAATTGCCTAGGTCGACCGCGCCCAGCGCGTTGATGTCGATGTCGCCGCCGGTGATGATCGAATTGGGGCCGGTGGCGAAGCTGCCGACATTCGCGGTGAAATCATTGTCGGCCTCGGCATGGTCGACGCTCGCCGCGCTCACCGTGCTGAAGAAGATGTTGCTGCCGTCGACTTCGGAATCGAGCCCGGTGCCGGTGGTGACCAGCCGCCCGGCGACGATCGTGTTGCCGGTCAGGCTGATGTCGTCGCCCGCCGTCGCGGCGTTGATCGCCACCTCGTCGCGCGCATTGGCGGTCAGGTCGTCGCCGCTGGTCGTGGTGCCATAGACGTTGATGCGGCCTTCGGTCGCGAGCAGCAGGGTCAGCGTCTGCGCATCGAGCGAATCGACGTCGATCGCACTGTTGGTGCCGGTCGCGATCATCGACAGGCTGGTGCCGCCGCTGACCAGGCTGCCCGGCGCGCTGCGGATCGAGTTCACCGCGGTGAAGGAGGCGCTGGTGCCCGACTGGATCGTCGGCGCGGTGCCGGTGCGGAAATCGTGGCGGATATCGACCTGGTCGCCCGCGTTGACGGTGAGCGCACCACCGGCGTTGAGCTGGCCGGTGCCCTGGGCATAGACGCCCACCGAACCGTCGGTGTTCAGCGACACGGCGCCGTCGGTCTGGATCAGCCCGTTGGTGACGCCGAGGAAGATGCCGTGCGGCGCGACGTCGGTGTCGTTGTTGGTCAGCGAGGTGCCGCCGAACGCATTGGCGGTCAGGCTGGCCATCTGGATCGTGCCCGCGCTCCGCAGCTCGATCCGTCCCGCGACATCGCCATTGGCGTCGATCGTCGTGTCGCCGAGGGTGATCGTGCCGGCAGCGGTCCCGTTGCCGAAGGTTTCGATCTGGACCCGGCCGCCGATCGTGCCGGTAAAGGCATTTCCGGCGCCGTCGCCCCCCGAGCCGACGCCGCCCGCGCCGCCCGCGCCCGAGGTGCCGCCGACCGCGATGGAGACCGGCGCTCCGCTCGACGAAATGCTGCCGCTGCCATTGGCGACCAGGTGAACGAGTCCGCCGGACCCGGCGCCGCCAAGGCCGCCGTCGCCGCCGCTCAGCCCCATGACCACATCGTCGGGCGTGCCGGGGATACCGTCGGGGCCGGGCAGGGTGATGGTGCCGGGATTGTCGGCGCCGGTCCCGCCGTCGCCGCCGGTCCCGAAGCTGCCGAGCGCGACGGCGCTGAGCCGCCCGAAGGTC
Source organism: Sphingopyxis sp. GW821-FHT02C12 (assembly GCF_059421785.1). Lineage (NCBI taxonomy): Bacteria > Pseudomonadati > Pseudomonadota > Alphaproteobacteria > Sphingomonadales > Sphingopyxidaceae > Sphingopyxis > Sphingopyxis sp. GW821-FHT02C12. The sequence goes on along the minus strand of NZ_JBWKVQ010000001.1, from coordinate 98,176 downwards.
AGCGTCACCGCGCCGTCGTCGGCGATGACTTCGACCGTGCCGCCGGTGCCGTTGCCGCCGCCGCCGCCGGCCGGGCCGACGCGGGGATTGTTGCCCGCTGCGAGTGCCGCATTGCCGCCCTGGCCGCCCAGTGCGCCGGCCGTGAAATTGTCCTGCGAGATGGTGGCGCTGCCATTCGCGCCGGTCACCCGGACGCGCGATATGCCGCCAAAGGCCGAGCCGCCGAAACCGCCCGCGCCGTCGATCCCGTCGCCGCCGTCGCCGCCCTCGGCGCTGGAATCGAGGATCACGTCGACCCTGCCGGCAGCGATATTGTCGACGATCAGCTCTGCGGTTCCGCCTTGCCCGAAACCGCCGTCGCCGCCGATATTGTTGGTGCCGCCGATGCCGCCGACCCCCAGCGCATAGCTGCCCATGGTGCCCGTTGCGGTGACCAAAGTCGCGAGGTCGATCGTCGCGGTGCCGCCCTGGCCGTTGCCGCCGTTGCCGCCGCGTGCGACGCCCGACACCGGACCCGAATTGAGGTTGAGCAGCCCGCCGCCGTTGCCGCCGAAACCGCCGGCGTCGGCGGTGATGTCCCCCGAGGTCAGCGTTCCCGCGGTCAGGTTGATCGCGGCGGTGCCGCCCTGGCCGTTGCCACCGTTGCCGGCGTTGCCGACGACGCCCGCGGCGCTGATGAAATCGCCGCCGTCGCCGCCGATGCCTGACGCAAGGGCGCTGAGCGTGGTGGTGGTGACGACCGCGTTGCCGTTGAGGTTGATCGTCGCGGTGCCGCCCTGGCCAAAGCCGCCATTCTGGCCGTCGACCGGGTTCGCGGGGTCGCTGTCGTCGCCGATCTGCCCGGCGCCGCCGGCGCCGACCGCCTGCGCGGTGATGTTCGTGGCGTCGAGCGTGCCGCCCAGCAGGTCGATCGTTGCTGTGCCGCCAAAACCCGCTCCGCCGGTCGACGCGCGCAGGTTGCCGCCGCCGACACCATCCGCCGACACGACGAGGTCGCCGACGTTCACGGCGCCGCCGGTCTGCGTATAGGCCGCGATGCCGCCGCTGCCGACGCCGTCGTCCCCGGCGACGGAGCCGCTGAAGCCGCTGGCCGAAAGCTGAAGTTGTCCGCCGGTCACCTGGCCGCCCTGGACGTCGACGGTGATGTCCCCGCCATTGCCTGCGGCGGTCCCCGGCATTTGTGCCGGCCCCTCGAATATCTGGGCCGCGCGTCCGTCGGCGCTGACGGAAAGGCTCTGGAAATTGAGGATGCTGGTGTTGAGATTATTGTCGAGCACCTGAAGCAGGATCGAGCCGCCGCGGCCGACAACGATGTTGCCCGCGCTGCTCGCGTCGCCCCCGGCGATGCCTGTCGAGCTGAAAAAGGCGGGGGCGCCGAAGCTGACGGTCCCGCCGTCGACGACGACGCCGATCCGGCCACCGGTGGCCGAGGCGCCGCCCTGCGAAAAGCCCGTTGCCGCATCGGTCGCGAAGGAGCTGGTTCCGGCGCTGTCGGTTGCCGAAAAGACGCCGGTGTTCGCGGCGCGAATGTCGATCGTGCCGCCCTGCGCGGCGCCGCCGGCACCCGCGCTGTTGCCGGAGGCCGCGGTGGCAGCGATATCGAAGGATCCGGCGGTGATCGTGCCGCCATCGGCGGTGAAATCGATGTCGCCGCCGGTTGCCGTGCCGGTGCTGTTGGGCAGGGTGCCATTGGCCCCGCCGACGCTCGCATTGGCGGTGATCGTGGTCAAAGCCGTCAGGCTGCTGTTGCCGCCACTGCCGATCGCGGTCACGGCGATGGTGCCGCCCCGCGCATTGCCGCGGTTCTCGCCCGACGCGGCCTGCGCGCTGGCGTCGAAACCGATCGAGCTGTCGGACGCGAGGGTCGCGCCCCCGTTGATCGTGACATTGATCGTGCCACCGACGGCGTCGCCGGTGGTCGAACTGGTGCCGTTGACGCTCGATGCGCCGCCGCTGAGCGCGCTCGCGTCGACGGACAGGGAGTTTTGTTCGGCGTTGATGCCATTGTCGGCGGTGATCGTCACCGTGCCGCCCGTCGCATTGCCGCCGGTCGCGCCGTCGCCGGTGGCGTTGCCGCCGGCCCCCGACGCATTGACCGTCAGGTCGCCGAGCGCCGCGGTCGAGGAATTGTCGGCGGTGAAGGTCAGTTCGATCGTGCCGCCCTGTCCGTCGCCGCCGTTCAGCGAGGGGAAGGTGCCGATATTGGGGCTGGATACGGAGCCGCCACCGGTGCCGCCCGCCGCGAGCGTCGTGGTGGGCGAGGTCATCGAGCTCAGCGCGCCGAGCACCTGGATGCGCGCGGTGCCGCCGGTGCCATTGCCCGACTGGACGTTGCCGATCTGGCCGGCGCCGTTCGCGGTGACGCTGAGGCTGGTGTTCGCGGTGAGCGTGCCGCCGCTGTCGACGGTGACCTCGGCGGTGCCGCCCTGGCCGTTGCCGCCCTGATCGGCGATGATCGGCGCACCCAGCGACGACAGGGTGACGCCGCCGCCGCGACCGCTGGCCGAGACGGCGATCGTGTCGGCGGTCAGCGAACCGCCGTTCTGGACGGTGAGGCCGGCGGTGCCGCCGGTGCCGGTGCCGCCGATGCCAGTGGCGCTGAGGTCACCCGTCCCGGCCGCCGAAATCGCAATGCCGTTGCCGACGACGACGGTGCCGCCGTCGACCGTGAACTGGGCGCTGCCGCCGGTGCTGTTACCGGTGACGGCATCGGGCCGCCCGGCGCCGAGCAGCGACAGATTGCCGAGCACCGCCAGCCCGCCGCCCGGATTGACGTTGATCGCCGCATTGCCGGCCTGACCGCCGCTGCCGTTCGATGCGACGACAAAATTGCCGGTGGCACCGACGATCTGGTTGTTGCCGACCGAGACCGTCGCGCTGGCGTCGCCGATGAAGGTGGCGTTGCCCTGGACGATCAGGCGGCCGAGATGCGGCGGCGGCACGGCGACGACAGGGCCGCCAGCGGGGATCGACGCGATCGGCTGGCCGACGAAAGCGCCACTGGCGTGCGCCGTGACGTTGCTCTGGAATATCGTGTCGTTGACGGTGATGTTCGCGGCGGCGGTGCCCACCGGCGCGCCGGCGATCACACCATTGGCGACATTGTAACCCGCCGACAGCACCACCGCGCCGTCGGGGTCGGTTTGCGCGGTAACCGCGTCCCGATAGCCGACCTGACCCGAAATCAGCATCGTGACGGCGTCGTTCTTCGGGATCGCGACCATATAGACGCGGCTCTGGTCGGTATCGCCCTGCTGGTGGGCCGGGCCGCCGGTGATGCCGGTGTGGGTGATGGCGTTGCCACCCTCTGCCCCGACCGTGACATTGATGTCGAACAGGCCGTTGTTGATCGTAATGTCGGCCTGTTCGGCGGCGACGAGCGCGGCCGAACCATCGACGTCGATGATCCCGCCCTGGTTGATGCGCGGGGCCACGAGCGCGACATAGCTGCTGCCCGGATTGCCGGGGTACGAAGCGCTGATGAAGCTTTGCGGGCTGATGTCGATCGACGCCGTGCTGCCCGATGCGCCGCGAAACCGGATTTCGCCGCCGGGGCCGAACAGGCCGCCGGTGGTGTCGATATCGTTCGCGGTCAGCACCAGGCTGCCGACGTTGATCGCCGCGCGCGCGCCGATCAGGATGCCGCCGGCGTTGTAGAACCAGATATTGCCGCCCTGCGGGTTCCCGGCGCTCGAGAACGGCGATCCGTCATAGCTGTTGACGGTGCCGTTGAGCGCGATCTGGCGGCTGATCGGGATCGGCGCGCCGGTGATCGGGTTGACCGCGACGAAGCGGTTGAGGACGGTGTATTGGCCGGTGCCATAGAATTCGAGGGTGTTGCCCGTCGGCAGGAAATCGATCGGCGCGCCGGTCGCTGCGCTGTCGGTCGGGGTCCAGTTGATGATCGTCTGCGCGCTGGTGGTCACGACTTGGGTGGTGTTCGGCGGCGCGATGCCGGGCGCCGGCGGGGAAATAGTCGCAGTGCCCGTGACGACCTGCCCCGTTCCCTGGACACCCTGCGCGCGCGCCGGGCCGCCGAAGGCGATCGCGGCCAGCCCCGCCGCGATCGCGCAGCTCGCCAACAGGTGCGGCTTGCCCGTGCGGACGGTCGGGATCGAAGCGGTGGCACGCATGGCGGATGTCCTCGATGAAAAACTCATGTCAGCGCGCCTTCACGCCGAACTGGGTGGTGAAATTGAGCAGAAAGCGGGGTTCGGGCTTTTGGGTCAGGAAGCCCGCGCGGTTGAGCGGCACCGCGACGGTCAGGTCGAGCCGCCCAAAATCGCCATAAGCAAGGCGGATGCCGCCGCCCGCCGAATAGAGTTTCTGCGGATTGAGCCCGGCAAAGGCGAGGTCTTTGTTCCACACCCAAGCGGCGTCGAAAAAGACGAAGGGCTGGAGCGCGCCGCTTTCGGTGTTCGCGGGGACGAGGCTGCCGTAGCGCGCCTCCACCGACACCGCGACGCCGCTGTCGCCGATCACCGTGCCGGGGTCGAAGCCGCGCCCGACGGTGAAGTTGCCGCCCGAAAACTCCTCATAGGCGAGCAGCGGATCGCTCGCCCATTGCGCGCGCGGCGCCGCCGACAGGGTGAAATTCTTGACCGGACGCCATTCGGCGATCGCGTTCGCGCGCACCAGGAAGGCGTCGGGCTTGCCCTCGATGCGGGTCAGCGGGATCGCGCCGGGGACAAAACAGGCGGCGCCGGTGGGGCCGCAATCGTCGCTCGCGCCGAGGAAATTGACGCCCTGCCGCGCTTCGAGCGAGGCGCCGAGATACCAGCGCGGCTCGGCGGGGCTGAACCCGCTGCGGCCGCCGATCGATGCCGGGTCGGTCCAGCTGCCATCGGCGCGCAGGTTGAAGACGCGCAGCCGGTCGCGGTTGAGCGGCACGCCGCCCAGCCCGATGTCCTGATCGATCAGGTCGAACCCGCCGCCGACGGTCAGCCGGTTCGCCTGCGTCAGTACCAGCGTATAGGATGCGAACAGGCTGATGATCTGGGTTTCGGACTTGATCGGCAGCGTCGCGACGCTCGGCCGCGTCCAGGCATAGGTGTAGCTGGCGCCGAATTTCAGCCCCTCGTCACCGACGCGGAATTCATGCGCGACCTGTGCGACATTCTGCTCGTCGAGATCGGGAGTCGTATAGAAGCTGACCGTGGTCATGTCGCCCATGCCGGTCAGGCCAAAGACGCGCGCGCGGGCGATGCCGCCCCAGCGACCGACGTCCTTCGACCCGAAATTCTGGACGTTGAAGTCGAGGATCGCGGCGGTGCGGTCGACCGTCACCTCGCCGACCACTTCGCCCGGCGCGGCGCCGGGGCGCAGGGTCAGCCGCGCCGACAGGCCGGGAATGTCGCGCGCGAGCAACAGATAGCGCTCGGCATCGGCGATGTTGAAGACAGGCTGGTCCTGAAGATGCGACAGATAGCGCTGGAGCAACCCTTCATTGGCGCCGGCGTCGCCGCGCACCTCGATCCGGCTCATCCGCGCGGCGAGAATGTCGAGCTTGACGATGCCGTCGTCGATCGTCTGGGGCGGGACGCGGACAGCGGCCAGATAGCCCTTCGCGCGCAGCATCGTCGCGGCGCGGTCGCGAATGTCGCAGACCACCGAGATCGGCAGGTCCTGACCGACGCGGTCGGACCAGGTCGAGGCGAGCGTCGCCGGGTCGATGCCTTCGACGCTGGAGAATTGGACGTCGCGCAGCGTCACGCGGATATTGGCGAATTCGGGGTTGGCGAGCGGGCAGGGCGCGCGTTCGATGGCATCGTCGGCGGTGACGACCTGTTCGTTCGCCTGCGGAACCGGCGGCGGCGCCGGGCGCTGGATTTCCTCGCGGGTCGGGATTTGCGGGGTCGCGACCTGCGCGTGTCCGACGACGGGCAAGGCCGCGACGATCAGGCCCGACCCGGCGACGAAGCGCCGGAAGGCCCGCCGCCGCGTTTCGGCTTCGCGCGATTGCCCCTGATAGCCGCTGCCGATCATCTCCACCCCTTGCGTTCGACGGCGCGCGGCGTCGCCGCCGCACGTCCAATTCATCATGCCCAGCCCGGTGACGGGCTGCGCGAATTTTCGACCCAAGGAAAGGACTTGCCGCTCGTACGGCAGCTTTTCATCCCATTGTTATCAGATGGATCGGGCGGGTTCAATCATTCCCGCCCGTTTCCGTCAACCGCCCGTCGCTTCCGATTCGGCCATCGCGTCGACCAGCCTGTCGAGCTGCGGCGTGCAGCCCTTGCCGAGCAGCATTTCGCCGGCGGCGTCGGGGGTTTCGGGCATCGCCGCGAGCGCGGCGAAGCGGACCGTCACCGGCGCGGCGAGCCCGCCGCCCGAGAGGCGATAGTCGACGTCATATTGCACGGGCAGGCTGTCGGTCGGCCATTTGCGGAATTGCGCGCCGCTGACGATCGCCACCGTCTCGCTCTTGTCGCCGCTGGCGATGGTCAGCGCGGTGTCGCTCGTCATGTCGGGGCGCCACAGCATCAGCGTCGCCGGATCGGCGACGCAGAAGGTGCCGCCGGCGCGATAATCGAGCAGCCACAAATTGGGCGCGCGGTTCTCGGCGCTCATTTCCTCCGGCCCGCGCGAGGCTCCGCCGCGCGTCGCCATCGGCCGCTTGGCCATCATGCGGGTGACGGTGGTGCCCATCGACTGGCTGGCGACGACGGTGGCGCCGGCGGTGAAGGTGCCCGCGCCGGTCAGCGTCTTGGTCTTGCCGCCCTGGATCAGCACGACCTTGTCGCCAGCGACGAGCGTCACGCGGTCGCTGTTCTTGAGCTTGGTGCCCGCGGGATATTTGGAGGCCGACGGCCCGGTCGAGCGGACCACCATCGATTGCGCCGCGGCGGTGCCGGTGACGGCGATCGCGACGAGCGCGGCGGCGGCGGTCAATCCCAGCCGGCGCGTGCGGATCTCAGGACAGGACATAGCTTTCTCCACTTTCGGTCTCGTTCAGTCGTTCTATCAAGAACAGGATGGATGTATCGTGACTGAATTCGGCGCCCACCGCTGTGGCGCAGGTCACATAAAGATTTTTATCGCCCGCCGCGTGCGCCGCAACCATTTCGGCGATGCGCGCGCGCTGGTCGGCGCTGAGGTCGGGGCGCGGGGTGAAGGTGTCGACCGGTTGCGCGCGGCCGCGCAGCGTCACCCGGCCCATCGGCACCAGATCGTCGCGCTTCGCGCGCGCCTCGGCCTCGGCCGAGATCAACACCCCGGTCTTCAGGCTCTTGTTCGCGGCTTCGAGCCGCGAGGCGGTGTTCATGCTGTCGCCAAGCGCGGTGTACTGGATGCGGCCCTCCCCGCCGAAATTGCCGACGATCGCGTCGCCGACGTGGAGTCCGACGCGCGTCATGCCGAGCGGCGGCACATCCTCGGCGGCGAGGTCGACGCGGAATTTCTCGCCCGCCTCGTACATCGCGATCGCCGCGGCGGCGGCTTGCGGTCCGTCGTCGGGCCGGCTCAATGGCGCCCCCCAGAAGGCGACGACCGCGTCGCCGACGAATTTGTCGATCGTGCCGCCGTGGCTCAGCACGACGTCGGACAGGCGGTCGAGATAGGCGTTGAGCAGGCGCGCGACGGTTTCCGGCGTCGTCGCGTGGCTGAGCTTGGTAAAGCCCTCGAGGTCGGTGAAGACGCAGAAGATGTTGCGCCGCTCGCCGTGCAGCGACAGCTGTTCGGGATCGCGCATGATCTGTTCGGCGACGTCGGCGGGCAGATATTTGCCGAGCGCCGATTGCGCGAAGGCGCGCTGGCGCGAGCCGACGGCGCGCGCCGCCGAGCCGACCGCGACGAAACCGAACAGCCAGCCGAGCGCCTGTCCGAAGGCGGGCAGGCCGGTGGTATCGACCCCGATTTTTTGCAGCCAGAAGGGATAGGCGAGGAAAAACAGCATCTGGGCGATGAAGATCGCGATCACCCAGCGCGCCTTGAGGTCGATCAGGCTGGTGAGCCCGCCCGCGATCACGACGAGCAGCGCGAGCGCCCACAGGCCCCAGCCCGGAACCGGGTTCGACCATGCGCCGTCGAGTTGCTGCGCCAGCATATGCGCGTGCACCTCCAGCCCGATCATCTGCTCACGCTCGCCCGTTTGCAGGTCGGGCAGGCGCGATAGCGGGGTGGTGAACAGGTCGTTGTCGACGATGTCGCCGCCGATCAGCACATAACGGCCGCGCACCAGTTCGGCGAAACCGGCGCGCGTCTCGTCGTCCATCGGGATGGCGAAGCTGTCGATCGGGATATTGGCGAAGACCGGCTCTTCCTGCTCCGCATCGGCGCGGGCGGGCAAGCGGAAGCGGATATTGCCCTGATAGTCGGCATGCGCCTTGTCGACCGGCGCCAGCGCATTGGCCATCAGCGGCGGCAGCCCCTTGGGCCGGTCGGGCCAGTTGCGCATCACCCCGTCCTCGTCGGTGCGGAAGCGCACGCTGGTCGGGTGGGTCCTGGCGGTGGTCACATCGGCCAGAAAGGCGTCGAGGAATTGCTGTTGCTGATATTGGATGGTGGTCGGGTTGTCCGATTGCGAGAGATAGGCGAGCCAAGTGGGCGTCTTCATCGCGCGCAATTGCGCCTTCAGCGCGTCGTCGTCGGGGCGCGGTGAGTCGTACAGGATATCGATGCCGATAGCCTTGGCGCCCATCCCGTCGATGTTGGCGAGCGCCGTCGTCAGCAGGGTGCGGTCGAGCGGCGAGCGGATCCCGGTGTTGAACAGCGTCTCGTCATTATAGGTGATCATGACGATGCGCGGGTCTTGCCCCACATGCTGCGCCGTCAGCGAGGCGCGGCTGTCGTAGAGCGCGCGTTCGGCGTCGCCGGCGAGCGGCAATTGCCAGCTCATCCGCGCGACGAATATCGCGACGATCAGGAAGATCAGCGTCGTCGCCAGCCGCGCCGGTCCGAGCTGGGTGAACAGCCGCCGTACCTGTTTGCGCAGCGGGATGGCTGCGCGCTTTTCGGCCGCGGCTTCGGGCGCCGCCTCTGCTTCGGTCGTCGGGGTTTCGGTCATCGGATCAGCGGGCGGCGCGGCCGGCGGCCTCTCCGGTCTGCGGTGCCGCTGCGGTCGCGGTGCCGCCGTGGAGGAGCGCCTGGCCGCCGTCGCCGATGATCGCGAAGCCCGCCCAATAATAAGGATGCGAGGTCTGTTTTTCGTCCATCAGCAGCGTCTGCGTTGCCCACAGCGCGTCGCCGACGCTTTCACCCTGCCGCGCCGCGAACAATCCGCCGATCAGTCGCTTGGTCGCGTCGAAATCGTCGGGGGCGGGCCAGTGGCTCGCGATCACCGACCGGCCGCCAGCGCCGATGAAGGCGCGGACCAGCCCGTCGAGCGCATTGCCGCCGCCGCTCGCGACGCCGGCCTCGCGCGTCGCGCTGACCGAGGCGGCGCCCGCGGTGTCGCAGGCGGACAGGATCACCAGGTCGGCGTTGATCTTGAGGTCGTAAATTTCCTGGAAGGTCAGCAGGCCGTCCGAATCGCTGTCGCCGAACGAGGTGACGAGCGCCGGCCGCGCCGGGCACGATGGCCGCGGCGCGGTGACGAGGCCGTGGGTCGCGAAATGGATGATGCGATAGTCGTTGAGGTCCGCCCGCGCCTTGACCGCCGTATCGGTGAAGGCGCCGCCGGTCAGCAGCGCCGCCGCCCGGTCGCCCATCGCGACGCGCGCCGTGTTCAGTTCGTCGGCCGAGATCGGGCGGTTCCACTGCGAGGGCGCCCATTGGCAATTGTCGTCGACCCCGCCGGCGGCGCCGCGCGACCCGAGCGAGGGGAGGGTGGCCCCCACCGGCAGATTCTGCCCGAGCCCGAAATATTGGTGCGCCGCGTTCGACGGTGCCGCCTGGCGCGCGTTGCGGAACGCGAGCGCCGACACCGCGGTGCTCGGCCGCGTCGTCCGCCCGAGCCAGGCGATCCGGCGCATGTCGAACGCGTCGGCCCCCGGATCGAGCAGGCGCTGCTCATAATCGGCGAGCCCGGTATCGGCGGTGATCAGCAGGTTGATCGGCAGCCGCAGCATCGCGCCATCGGGTTCGAAGATCAGGTTGGCGATCGTCGGCAGCCGGTCGGCGACCGGGCCGAACAACTGGGTGTAAAGGCTGCGCGCGGTCGCGGCGTCGAAGGGATAGGTGACGCGGCGGCCATTTTCGACGATCGAGATCGTCGAGCGGACGCTGTCGACCGCATTTTCGAGCTGCGTCGTGCTGATGTCCGAGCGCCACAGCTGCGCGCCCTTGGTGTCGATCAGCATCGCATAAACGGCATCGCCGACGACGAGCATCTTCAGATACCCCTCGTCGGGACGCAGCACCGCTTGCAGTTCGGCAAGGTCGAGCTTGCCCGGCGCGACGACGCGATATTGCGGATAGGCCGACAGCGACGCGACGGTTTCGGCCTGCTGGAAGCCAAGATTGTCGAGCCGCGTCTTGAGATCGGCACGCAGCGCGTTGATTTCGGGCGTTTCCACCATTTGCGCGAGCCGCGCATCCTCGATCCGGGCGCGTTCGATGTCGCGGTTCAGCGTCGTCGCCTGACGGAACAGCCGCGATCCTTCGGCGCTGCCGCTCGACAATTCGCGCGCCAGCACCGCCTGGGTATCGGCGACGCCGGGGCGGACCTGCAACTGGCTGGCGACGAAGAAGTCACCGACCGCGGCGGGGTCGCTCGCGGCCTTGGCGGCGAGCAGCCGGTAATAGGGCGCCATCATGTTCGCCATGCCCGAGGTCGAGCGCTGCGAACTCGCGAGCGCGCCGACGACGTCGTGATAGATTGTCATCGCCTCACCATCACGACCCTGACGGGTCAGGAAGGCGGCATAGCGCGCGCGCGCCGAGGCGAGCGCGTTGGTTTCGGGATATTCGACCGCGAGCGCGTTGATCGATTCCAGGAAGCGCGCATCGGCGGCGTCCTTGTCGCCTGCGGCCTCTTCGGCGAGCGCGAGTTCGCCGAGCATTTGCGAGCGCAGCCGCACGATCGAGGTCACGCGGCCTTCGCGGACCGCCATCGCGTCGGCCAGCCCCTTGAGTTGCGCCGCTTTCGCCGCCGCCGGATTGCCGCGCAGCCGCTCGACGGTGCCGAGCAGGTGGACCGCCTGCGCGTCGATGATCTGCGCGCGTTCGAGTGGGGTCAGCCGCTCATTGTCCGAACTTTGGCGGATCGCGCGCGCATTGCTGCCGCTGTTGACCCCGGCGACGATCTCGGGGGTCAGCGTCACCGCGTCGCCCGCCACGGTGACCGCGCTGGCCAGCGGCGGGATCGGCGTGTTGAGCAGGTCGGCGGCGCCGGCATAATCGCGCTGGTTGAGCGCGTGGATCGCGCGGAAATTGCGGCGCAGGCGCAATTGCACCGCATCGGTGGTCGGGATCGCCTCGACCTCGCCGAACAGCCGCTCGGCCTCGGCGAATTCGCCGAGGTTCGATTTCTGCAGCGCGCGGTTGAGGGTGAATTCGGTCGGGTCGATGTCGGCGGCGGCCTGTTCCTCGAGCGCGCGACGCGACAGCGCTTCGAAAAATTCGGCGGCCTCGGCATAATCGCCGCTGTGGTTGCGGCGATAACCCTCGGCGAGCGCGCGATCGACGTCGATCGTCCCCGCGAGCGTGCGGGCAAAGCCGTCGTTGCCGCCGATCGAGGTGGTCGCGACATTGATCGTGCCGGAGGCGACCTTGCGCTGGCGGATCGATTCGAGCGCGAGGTTCAGCGCGTCCTTATAGGCGGTAAAGCCCTCGACCGCGTAGCTGGTGTTGCCCTCGCCCTCGATGCGCGTGGTCCATTGGACGTCGCTGTCCTTGACCATGCAACTGTCCGTCGCGGTACAGGCGATCGTTCCGGCCCGCGCGCGATCGACGCGGGCCTGGGTTTCGGCCGGGGTCGCGCGCAGCATCCGGACATAGCCGACGGGCTGGCCGGCATCGCGGCAGACGATCATCCACGCGCGGTCGAACATGCCGGTGATCACCGAGTCGCGCACCGTCGACTGGACCTCGCACAGCGACCCGCCCTTGTCGCCGATCGCGAAGCTGTCGCGCAGCGTCGGGTCGGACGCCTGCGCCGACGCCGTCCCGGGTGCGGCAAGCGCCAGCATTCCCAGAAACGAGACGAAAAACGGACGTCGAGCGGCCATGAACGTAATCCCCCAAACACAAACGCAAGGGCGCCGTGCCAGCCCGATGGCGGCAAGGCGCAGTCTTTGTTGCTGCGGTACGACCCATAACCGTTGGCGCGAACCCTAACCCCTTCGCATTCAAAAGGGAAGTGATCTGGCGCACAGGCGCCTTGCGTGCCTTGGCCGCCCGACCTATCTGCAAGCCGACAGGTTTCAAACCAAGAGGATATGATGAGCGCATTCGACGATCGCGAAAAAGCATTTGAGGCGCAGTTCGCCCGCGACCAGGAGGTGCAGTTCCGCATCACCGCACGCCGCAACCGGCTGGTCGGCGAATGGGCCGCCGAGCGTATGGGGCTGACCCCCGAGGAAACCGACGCCTATGCCAAGGCGGTGGTCCAGGCCGATTTCGAGGAAGCCGGTGACGAGGACGTGATCCGCAAGCTCGCGGGCGACCTGACCGCAGCGCAGGTCGAGATCAGCGACGCCGAAATCCGCGCAGCGCTGAACGACAAGGCGGTCGAAGCGCGCCGCCAGTTCATGGACAAGCAGTAAGGCGCCGCGCGATGGCGATGCGCGAATCCGATCTGCAGGCGATGATCGCCGCCGCTTTTCCGGGTGCGGAGGTGACGATCACCGACCTTGCCGGCGACGGCGACCATTATGCCGCGCATGTCGTCAGCGAGAGTTTTCGAGGGCTGACCCGCGTCGCGCAGCATAAGGCGGTGTACGCCGCACTCGGCGGGCGCATGGGCGGCGAACTTCATGCCTTGCAATTGACCACCGGCGTTCCTTCATAGGGACCAGATGATTTTCGGGCGCGACATCGCGCCCAACCGGAGACTGCACCATGACCGAAGCCACCCATGATCGTATCGCCAAGCTGGTTGGCGACCATGCCGTCCTGCTCTTTATGAAGGGCACGCCCTTGTTCCCGCAATGCGGCTTTTCGTCGCGCGCGATCGCGATGCTCGACCGGCTCGGGGTCGAATATGACACCGTCGACGTGCTGCAGGACATGGAGATCCGCCAGGGCATCAAGGAGTTTTCCGACTGGCCGACGATCCCCCAGCTCTATGTGAAGGGCGAATTCGTCGGCGGCAGCGACATCATGATGGAAATGTGGGAGGCGGGCGAACTGCACACGCTGGTCGCCGACGTCCCGGCGCGCGCCGAATAAGGGAACATCGCCTTTCCGAACAAAAGGGCCCGCCGACGCTGGAGTGCGTCGGCGGGCCCTTTTGTGCCGGTACGCGGCTTCGGGACGCGTCGGGGGTCTCACAGGCCCGCGGAGACGGTGCGCATAGGGGCTTTGTCCTGAACCAGATGAAGGTCAGCTGGCCTGGACGCCAGGATCTTCGAGGCGAAAGAAAAGCGCGAGTTGCAGGCTTTCGGCGATGCGGGCGGCCTTCGCCTGCAGTGCGGCAGCCGCCGCGGGCGCGAGCAGTTCGTCGGTGGTCGCGGTCCAGATCGCGAGCCAGCGGTCGAACATCGCGGGGGTGATGTGCGCCTTGTGCTTCAGGTGCGCGGCCATCGGGCTGCCCTTGTAGCGGCCGCTGGTCAGCATCACCGACGACCAGAACGCGACCAGCCTTTCCAGATGGCCGGGCCAGTCGTGCACCGCGTCGTTGAACAGCGGGCCGATCTCCGCATCGGCGCGCACGCGGTCGTAGAAGGCGGGGATCAGGCGCTCAAGCGCGGTTTCGTCGATCTGCTCGTCCCGTTCCATGACTCGCTCCGAACATGCATATGACGCGCATCTATTCGCGGAACTTAAAACATGCAACAAAAATACATATTATGACGAAGGCTGGGTTTTCGGAGGATTTGCGGCAGCGGCTTGATCGCACGCATTTCGCGGCGCTGTTTGGCGTGCCGCAGCGTCAAGGGGCTGAAAGTGCGTCCGGGGGGCGGGGCCTTTCGGCCGCTCCGCCCCCCGTCGCGTCGGGGGTAAGTGGGGATGTCCTGAGTGGGGGCAGGGGACATCAGGGACCAGACTGATGTCCCCCACCGCTCCTTTGAGCGGAACACTCGGGAACATCTGATACCATACAAGGGGCGTGCCAGTTTGGCGACATCGCGGTTTTCGGGGGAGATGCTGGTTAGCAATTCCTTACCGGGCATCGGGGGTGTCAAAAATCCCGACAGGTCGGTCCTCCCTGTGGCGAAGCCATGGGGAGGGGGACCGCTCGCGAAGCGAGTGGTGGAGGGGCCGCGGCCTTGTGCTGCCGCTCGACGGCGTCGGCCCCTCCGTCAGCGCTGCGCGCTGCCACTTCGCCATGCCTTCAGCCCAGGGAGGATCGTTCCCTCAGCGCCGGTCCGCGTCATTCATCATCGGTTCAGCCTATTGACTACATCTGTAGTCGTATCGCAGATGAGGCCGAAGGGAGGGGTTCCACGATGGCAGAACGCGCCAGCGAATCCGAAATGCAGATCTTGTCGGCGCTGTGGGACGAATCCCCGCAGAGCGCGACCGATCTTGCGGAGAATGTCGGGGCCGCCAACGGCTGGACGCTCGCGACGGTCAAGACGCTCGTCGCGCGCCTCGTCCAGAAGGGCGCGGTGACCGCCGAAGCGCAAGGACGGCGTTTTCTCTACAGCCCCGCGGTCGAGCGCGCCGATGCGGTGGGCGATGAATCGCAGCGCTTCGTCGACCGCCTGTTCGGCGGCCGGGTCAGCCCGCTGATCGCCCATCTCGCCGAGCGCGAGGCGCTGTCGGACACCGACATCGCTGAGATCGAGGCGCTGCTCAGGAGGCTCAAGTCATGAGCGCCGATATGGTCTTCCAGGCCTGGGGCGACACGCTGGTCACGACCGCCGTGCTCGTCCTGATGATCCTGCTGATCCGTAAGCCCTTCGCGCGCCATTTCGGCCCGGGGCTCACCTATGCGCTGTGGGCGGTGCCCGCGCTGCGCCTGTTGCTGCCGCCGCTGCCCTTCGCGCAGCCCGAGGTCGTCCCCGCCATCGCGGCGGCGATCCCTTCGGCGGCCGAACCCGTTACCGAACTGATCATGCTCGCCCCGACCGATACGGTCGCGGCGGCGCCGACGGTGCAGGCGGCTCCGCTGCTGACCATGGCCGACGTGCTGCCGGTTCTTTTCACCGCCTGGGCGGCGGGCATGGTTGCGGTGCTGATCGCGGCCATGGTGTCGCACCGTCGCTTCCGCCGTCAGGTGCTGACCGGCGCGGTGGTGCTCGAACCGATCGGGACGATCCGGCTGGTGATGACCGACGCGGTCGACGGGCCCGTCGCCTTCGGCCTGTGGCGCCGCTATGTCGCGGTGCCGCAGGACTTCTTCGCGCGCTATGTGATCGAGGAACGCGCGCTCGCGATCGACCATGAACTGGCGCATCACCGGCACGGCGATCTGTGGGCGAATGCCGCCGCGCTGCTGCTGCTGTCGGTGCAATGGTTCAACCCCTTCGCCTGGCGCGCGCTCCGCGCCTTTCGTTTCGACCAGGAGGCGGCGTGCGACGCGCGGGTCCTCGCGCTGACCGACAGCGCGCCGCGCAATGTTCGCACCGCGCGCTATGCGACGGCCATTGCCAAGGCGGCTGTCGGCTCGCGGCTGTCGCTCGCAGCGCCGATGGCGGTGCATGACAATTTGCAGGAGAGACTGACGATGCTGATGCAGCAGGATATTTCGAAGAAGCGCGGCCTCGTCGGACGGCTGCTCGTCGGCGGCGCGACGCTCGCGGTGCTCGCGACGACCGCGACGCTGGTGCCCGCCGGCATGGCGACGGCGCAGAGCGACATGGCCGCGCCGCCCGCACCCCCGCCGCCGCCTGAAGCGCCTGACGCCCCGCTGCCGCCCGAGGCCCCCGAGGCGATCGACGGCGCCCACCGGGTGATGATCTTCACCTCCGAAAACCATGGCGAAAACGATGGCGAAGGCGATGCGGCGGCGAAGGATGGCAAGAAGCGCGAAGTGCATCGCATCGTGATCCGCGAACGCGGCGACGGCGATGAGGCCGGCAATGTGCATGTCTTCGCGCCCGACGGCTCGGCGCCCAAGGCACGCCGTTTCGAAATGCGTATGCCCGGAGCGCTGTCGCGCGACGACATCCTCGCGACGCTGAAGGAACAGGGCATCACCGGCGCGCAGGCCGATGCGATCGCCGACAAGCTCGAGGCGAAGCGCAAGGAAAGCTTCCGCACCGCGCTGGCCCCGATGCCGCCCATGGCCCCCATAGCCCCGCTCCCGCCCGCTGCATGGTCGTCGTTCGACGGCAAGGCGATGGCGATCGGCCATTGCGGCAACGGGAAAAAGCCGGTGTCGCTGGTCAACCGCGACGACAAGGATGGCGGGCAGCGCAGCCGCGTCGTGATGATGGCGTGCGGCGAAGAGGGCAAGGCGGCGCGGCTGTCGGCACTCAAGAAGGCGCGCGAGAGTTTCGCGAAGGGCGACACGGCCGGCCACATGTCGGCCGAGACGCGCGCCAGGGTTGCCGCCGACCTCGACAAGGCGATCGCCGAGGCGGAAAAATCGGGCCACTGACGGGTTCAAAGCTTTGACGCAGGCGCCTTCTCCCCGGTGGGGGCCTGCGGCAGGGGCGGGGAAAGGGAGCGGGCAACCGCTCCCTTTTTCCTTTGCGGGCAGCATAAACGATGTCGGCTTTGGGGTGGTGAGCGGCCGTTCCTTGATGGCGCAAGTCTCATAGGCTAGCCACCACCGAATGAAAACAGACGAGCTACCGCCCAAGGTCCATACGACAATTCAGCGTCTTTGCGCTGATGGTGACAAGCTTGCGGCTGACGGAAAGTTCGAAGCAGCAATCAGCCGGTATGATCGCGCTTGGCAACTTATTCCCGATCCCAAGAACCACTGGAACGCGTCCACATGGATTCTGGCCGCGATTGCAGACGCAGCATTTCTCTCAGGGTACAAAACGTCCGCCCGCGAGGCGCTTGAATACGCGATGTCGTGTCCAGGAGCGGTTGGGAACCCGTTCCTACATCTCCGCCTCGGTCAAGTTTTCTATGATGCCGGAGAGCATGGTCGCGCGGCTGACGAGTTGATGCGAGCCTATCTGGGCGGGGGCCCAGAGCTATTCGAGACCGAAGATGCCAGCTATCTATCGTTTCTTCGGAGTAGGGCGGCGTTAGACTGAACGTCCGCTACCGCTCGAAAACCGCCATCCCCAAAATCGGGCTTTCCTAGTTTATCTCGCCATGATCTACCCTTGCGGATGAGCCAGCCGACCGCTCCGGCGCCTTCGCGCAAAGATGCGCTCGCCGCCTCGTCCGTCGCCTCGCTTAAAGCCACAAAGGACTCATTTGCAGGCGCGTCATGCGGGGCTTTTGTGGCTTTAAGGCCCGCCGCCGTCCGAATTTCTTCGCCAATCCCCTTTTGCTCCGCCGCCCGCAATGCCACATGCACCCCATGAGCGACGAAAAGCCCTGGCCCGACTCCATCCACGCCGGCGATTGCGAGCAGCATGAACCGCTCGTCCGCCGCGTGCTCGCGCCCAATCCTTCGCCCTATACCTTCACCGGCACCCAGACCTGGATCGTCGGGGCGGGCAGCGACGTTGCGGTGATCGACCCCGGCCCGACCGGCAGCGGCTTCAGCGTCGGCGATCCCGGCGATGCCAATGGGGTTGGCCATGTAGACGCGATCCTGCGCGCGGTTGGCGATGCGCGGGTCGCAGCGATCCTCTGCACCCACACCCACCGCGACCACAGCCCCGCCGCTGCGCCGCTGAAGGAAGCGACGGGCGCGCCGATCATCGGCTGCGCGCCTTTGGTGATCAGCGACAACGGCCCGCGCGCCGACTCCGCCTTCGATCCCGACTATGCCCCCGATCGCGTCCTCCTCGATGGTGAGCGGATTTCGGGCGATGGCTGGACGATCGAGGCGGTCGCGACCCCGGGGCATACGTCGAACCATCTCTGCTTTGCGCTGCTCGAAAGCAGCGCCTTGTTCACTGGTGACCATGTCATGGCCTGGTCGACCAGCGTCGTCAGCCCGCCCGATGGCGATATGGCGGCCTATATGGCCAGCCTGTCGAAACTCTATGATCGCGACGACCGCGTCTATTATCCGGCGCACGGCCCCGCGGTGACCAAGCCGAGGCAGCTGGTGCGCGGCATGCTGGGCCACCGTAAACAGCGTGAGCGCCAGATTTTGAAGGAACTCGAACGCGGCACGACCATTATCCCCGATATGGTGTCGCATATGTACAAGGGTCTCGACCCGCGCCTGACCGGTGCTGCCGGGCGTTCGGTGCTCGCGCATCTGCTCGATCTCGAGCAGCGCGGCCGCGTCGCGCGCGAAGACGAAGCATGGCGGCTGGTCGCATGAGCCGCTCGCTCTTCCGCATCCTGATCCTCGTCGTCCTAGCGGTCGGGGTCTTCCTCGGCTGGCGCGCCTGGCAGGACTGGCAGCGCGGTTATGAGCCCGAGACCGTCGTCGCCGCGAGCCTGCAGGGCCTGCAGGAGCAGAATGTCCTCGTCCCCTTCACCGCGCGTTATGTCGCGGTGGTGACCTCGACGCAGAGCCGGCTCGGGTTAAGCGCCAAAAAGACGCTGATCATGCCGGGCACGGTGCGCTACGAACTCGACCTTGCGAAGCTCAAGCAATCCGACCTCGACTGGAACGCCGAGGCGGGCACGCTGACCGTGACGCTGCCGCCGTTGCGGCTCGCCGGACCCGAGATCGATATCGACGCGATCAGCGAGTTTCGCGACGGCGCGATCCTGCTGACGCTGACCGATGCCGAAAAGACGCTCGACGACGCGAACCGCAGGGCGGCGCAGGACGAACTGATCAAGCAGGCCAGGGCCACGACCCCGATGCGCCTGGCGCAGGGTGCGGCGCGCACCGCCATCGAGCAGAGCTTTGCCATGCCGCTGAAGGCGGCGGGCATCGACGCCAAGGTGACCGCGCGGTTCGCGGGCGACGCGGCCGACTGAATCGGCCTTTGCGCGCGGCCTTCGCTGCGCTAGTCCTGCCGCGCAACCAACCTGGGGGGGTATGGCATGGCGACGTCGGCGGCGGGGGTGATTCCCGCGGAGCGTTTCTGGCAGCGGATGGCGATCGGCCTCGCGGTCTTCATTATCTTCGGCTTTGCGCAATTCGCCTTGCGCGGGTTCGTCGACCCCGTCGCCGCGCCCTTCTGGGTGCATCTCCACGGGATCGCGATGCTCGCCTGGCTCGGCCTGCTGATCGTCCAGCCGACGCTGGTGTCGCGCGCCGAGCTGCCACTGCACCGGCGGCTCGGCTGGATCGGCGGCGGGCTTGCGCTCGTCATCACCGGGCTGGGGATTTTCACCGGGCTGGCTTCGCTGGTGCTGAACCGCTTTCCCCCCTTTTTCTCGCCGCCCTATTTCCTCGCGCTGACGACGGTCGAGGCGCTGGTCTTTGGCGCGATGGTCTGGTGGGCGGTGCGCCGGCGGCACGCGACGCAATGGCACCGACGGCTGATGATCGGCGCGACGATCGTCATCCTCGAACCCGCGCTCGGGCGCATCTTGCCGATGCCGTTGATGATCGGCTGGTCCGATATCCCGATCGGACTGATCCAGCTCGCCGTCGTCGGCATCATCGCGCTGCACGACCGCCGCACCTTCGGGCGGGTTCATCCGGCGACCAAGGCCATCTTCCTCATTGTCATCGCGGTGCGCGCCACCATCTATCTCCTGTCGCTGGCGCCGCCGGTGATCGCGCTGGCGGCGCGGCTGATCGGCGGCTGACGCGGCGAATTGCCCCGCTGGCGGGTGACGTGTAGAGGGGCGGGAAATTCCTGCTCTGACAAGGAAATAAGATGACTGCTCCGATCCGTGAAAACCTCTCCGGCCTCGACCTGCGCGCCGAAATCGACCGGCTCCGCAAGGAACGCAACGCGGTCATCCTCGCGCATTATTACCAGAAGCCCGAGATTCAGGACCTTGCCGATTTCGTCGGCGACAGCCTCGAACTGTCGCGCAAGGCCGCGGACACCGACGCCGACGTCATCGCCTTTTGCGGCGTCAAGTTCATGGCCGAGACCGCGAAGATCCTGTCGCCAGAAAAGATCGTCATCCTGCCCGACATGGACGCCGGGTGCAGCCTCGAGGACAGCTGCCCGCCCGAACAGTTCAAGCGCTTCCGCGAAAAGCATCCCGACCATATCGCGCTGACCTACATCAACTGCTCGGCGGCGGTGAAGGCGCTCAGCGACATCATCGTCACCTCGTCGAGCGCCGAGATGATCATCAGCCAGATCCCCGAGGACCAGAAGATCATCTTCGGCCCCGACCGGCACCTCGGCGGTTATCTCAACCGCAAGTTCGGGCGCGACATGCTGCTGTGGCCGGGCGTGTGCATCGTCCATGAGGCGTTCAGCGAGACCGAACTGCTCAAGCTCAAGGCACAGCACCCCGGCGCGCCGGTCGCCGCCCACCCCGAATGCCCGCCGCATATCGTCGATCATGCCGATTATGTCGGGTCGACCAGCGGCATATTGCAATTCGCCAAGACCTTCCCGTCGGATACGCTGATCGTCGCGACCGAACCGCACATCATCCACCAGATGGAACTGGCGATCCCCGAAAAGACCTTCATCGGGGCGCCGGGGGCCGACGGCAACTGCAACTGCAACATCTGCCCGTACATGGCGCTCAACACGATGGAGAAGCTCTACATCGCGCTCCGCGACCTGCAGCCGCGGATCGAGATGGACGAGGAACTTCGCCTCGCCGCGCGCAAGAGCCTCGACCGGATGCTGGAGATGGCGTCGGGGACGGTGGGCAAGGGCGATTTGGGACGCGCCTGATGAAGGTCTCTGAACGGCTCAAAATCATCGACCGGTTGGCCGACGAGTTGCAGGAGCGATATAGTTTCCTCGAAACGAGCACGTTTCTTCGCGCTTTTCTTCCTAACTTCAGCGGGCATTTTGACGATTATCACTCTCCGCGCGAAATGGCAGCTTACGCCCTCGTCGACGCAACGCCGTCGATTTTGGGAGAGATGGTAGATGATCTTGGCATCGAATCTCTTGCCGTAGTCGCTGCTCGGGTCCAGCGCCCCGCGATATGGGCCGACGAGACGAAGCTGCGAGTTTTTGTAAGTCACCTGTCAGTCGAGAAAGACAAGGCGACTCGCCTTCGGGAAGCGTTTTCCGGCTATGGAATGTCTGCATTTGTAGCACATGAAGATATTGAGCCGACTTTGGAGTGGCAGGTCCAAATTGAAAGAGCACTGCATTCCATGGAGTTGTTCGTTTCGGTTCATACAGAAGGTTTTTCAAAGAGCTGCTGGACACAACAAGAGATCGGGTTTGCCACTGCGACTGGCGTCAAAATCATCTCCATCAGGATGGGGGAAGACCCGACCGGGTTCATCTCAAAGCATCAGTCACTTTCTCGCGGTAAGAAGACTGCCGATGAAATCGCCTCTCACATAGACGTTCTTCTCCAAAAGGATGAGCGTATCAATCAGCGCTATCTCCGCTGCAAAGAGCAACATCTCGACGACAGCGTACCTTTCTGACTTTACGGGGCGTTGCGCAACGCGCTTAGCACAACACCGTGAGCGAACTTGCTATCGACATTTGGGCGATTCGCGGCTGAGTCGCAATTCTAGGGTCCAAAACCGAATCCGAAAATGCTGCGGCCTTGTTACAAAAATGCTGCAGTGAATCCGCTAATTGCTAATGCCGGACTTATCCACAGTCGGTCGCGCAATCGCGCGTGAATCGCGGCTTTTTCTGTTGGCGACCCCGCCGACTCATGTCAGCTTCCAATCATCGGACGACGGAGACGACGGACCGCCGGGACACGAAGGAAGGTTGCAAGACCAGCCGGAAGGAAACGGACCGGAACGACGAGGAAGTGGACCGATACCCTGGTCACGGAACGCCGCGATTCCCACGAGTTGAGGCGGACCCGATCGGGACAGGAAATGCAGTCCATCGCTTGGGCAGCGATTGCTTCGGCAGACGCATAGAAGAGATGATGAAGGGCTTTCCAGGTGCGGCCGGCCCCCGAAAGGGGGCCGACCAAACCATCGCCGGATAGCTCCGGAACGCGCCGCAAGCGTCGTTTTGCGGGCCGCCGATCGAAAGAGAAGCGGACCGGGATGAAGGCAAGCGGGCAGCGACCGGAAGGATACCGGATAGTGGGGGTTGGCAGCGATGCCGGCCCCCATTTCGCGTGCGCGCGATGCGGGTGGGGCAGTGGCCTCGACTGATGCAGGGCAGGCAGTCGTTGGAACGTCGGCTTTCGGGCGCAAGCGGACGTAAATATCCTCCCTGTGGCGAAGCCATGGGGAGGGGGACCGTTCGCTAAGCGAATGGTGAAGGGGCCGAAAGGTTTCGCGACGCCTGACGGCGTCGGCCCCTCCGTCAGCGGCTTTGCCGCTGCCACCTCCCCATCGCTGCGCGACAGGGAGGATTTAAGGACCATCCGCGCCCCACCCCGAAACCGACCTGTCCGCAACCGCCGCCAAATATTTCGTGCGCCCTGTGACTTCTGTCACACCGCCGTCGCCCCCGCCTGCTTATCCCTCCGCTTGCGACCCGGAGAAGTTCCCAGATCGGAACGGATCCCACTTTCCCGGCCGCGTCCTTGCGGACCGGCCGGGAACCTTTTGCGCTCCCATCGCATTGTGCTGACATCGGCAAAACGAGGTTCGGACGCCATCAGGCGTTGCCGGAAGTCACCCGGTCTGCGTGCTCCGCAGGTCCGGCAATAAGGGAGTGTGTCTATGGGTATCATCATCACGCTGATCGTCGGCGGAATCATCGGCTGGCTGGCCAGCATCGTCATGCGCACCGACGCACAGCAGGGCATCATCCTGAATGTCGTCGTCGGTATCGTCGGCGCTTTTCTCGGCAATATATTGGGCGGCATGTTCGGCATGGGTGCCAGCCTCAGTACCTTCAGCCCGATCGGTTTGCTGTGGGCCTTTATCGGCGCTGTCGTGCTGCTCGGCCTGATCAACCTGGTGCGTCGCGGCAGCGTCCGCTGACACCCGTGGCGGCGGCGTTCGGCGTCGCCGCCATATCGCTAGGCGGTTGACGCGATTTGGTTTACCATCGCGTCTGCCCGGTAATATTCGGGCATCCAAAACGATCGTAGGGGGTCATATATGACTTGGATTATCGCAATTGTCATGGGCGGCGTCATCGGCTGGCTCGCGAGCATCGTGATGCGCACCGACGCGCAACAGGGCATTTTCCTCAATATCATCGTCGGCTGTCTCGGTTCGATCCTCGGCCGTTTCCTGTTCGGCCGCTTTCTCGGCGGCGGGCATTTGCGCGGCGACGCCTTCGATCCGATGACCTTGCTCACCGCCTTCATCGGCGCGGTGGTCCTGCTTGGGATCGTCAATCTCGTGCGGCGCGGCAAGGTCCGCTGATCCCGCTGACATAGACGGTCCTTTCCGGATCGGTTTCCAAAAGGCGGTCGGCGCGAGTCGGCCGCCTTTTTTGGCGCCAGGCCACTGGAGTTCGGCCGCCGGGCCGATTATGAAGCGCCGCGCCGTGAGCAGCGGTGCGGTCGCGTTTCCCCCTTGTCAGGGGTGATTTAATTGGATAATACACCGCGAAGAATGGCCGAGGTTCCGGCGCCCCCCTTCGCGGGCACGGACGACGCGGCCCTCGCATGCCATGGTTGGGGCGGGACAGAGGAATTTGGCGTGAACTACGAGCGGAAAGTGGATGTGATGGACAGCCTCGCGGGCTATGATGACGAGGCCGGCAATCGTCGGCGCCGGATGCTGCTGATCGTCGCAATCGCGCTGATCCTCGCGGCACTCGCCGCGGCCTATTTCGCCTTTTCGGCGGGCAAGGGCGATGGCGCCGCCGCCGCTGGCGGGTCCGCCGGCGGACCGTCGAGCGAAAGCATTCCGAACATCACCGTCGTGATCCCGGGCAAGCAATCGGTTCAGGCGCAGATCTCGGCCAACGGCACCATCGCGGCGCGCCGCGAAATGCCCGTCGGCGTCGCCGGCGAGGGCGGCCAGGTCGTCCGCGTGCTGGTCGAGCCGGGCCAGTGGGTCGGCGCGGGGCAGACGCTGGCGGTGATCGATCGGTCGGTGCAAAGCCAGCAGGCCGCGGCGCTGTCCGCCTCGATCCGCGTGGCGCAGGCCGACGCCGATCTGGCGCAGGCCGAACTCACCCGTGCCGAGGCGCTGGTATCGCGCGGCTTCATCTCCAAGGCCGACATGGATCGCAAGCGCGCGACCCGCGATGCGGCCAATGCGCGCGTCCGCGTCGCGCAGGCGCAATATGGCGAAGCCCAGGCGCGCAACGGCCGGCTGAACATCGTCGCCCCGGCGGCGGGCCTGGTGCTGACGCGCCAGGTCGAACCCGGGCAGATCGTCAGCTCGGGCAGCGGTGTGCTGTTCCGCATGGCGAAGGGCGGCGAGATGGAAATGATGGCGCAGCTGGCCGAGGCCGATCTGGCGCGCATTCCGGTGGGAACGCGGGCGACGGTGACCCCGGTCGGCGCCGCGCAGGGCGTTGCGGGCCAGGTCTGGCAGAAGTCGCCGGTCATCGATCCGCAGACCCGACAGGGCATGGTGCGGATCGCGATCCCGTACAGCGCCGAACTGCGCCCCGGCGGATTCGCCGATGCCAAGTTGGTCGCCGGTTCGGCCGAGGCGCCGTTGCTGCCCGAAAGTGCGGTTCAGAGCGGCCCCGAGGGCAGCTTCGTCCTGATCGTCGGCAACGACAACAAGGTCGAGCGCCGCGCGGTCCAGGTCAGCTCGGTCTCCGATGCCGGGATCGCGATCGCATCGGGGTTGACCGGCAACGAGCGCGTCGTCGTGCTGGCCGGCGCCTTCCTGAATCCCGGCGATACCGTGAAGCCGGTCCTTCAGAAAACGTCGAACTGATATCCGATTTTTGCCGGACGTGCGCACAAGGGCGTTTGAACCATGAGCTTCCGTAATATCTCCGCCTGGTGCATCCGCAATCCGGTGCCGCCGATCGTCCTGTTCGTGCTGCTGCTGCTGGCGGGGGTCGTCAGCTTCAACCGGATGGACGTCAACGACAACCCCGACGTCGAATTCCCGGCGGTGCAGGTCCTGGTCGCGCAGCCGGGCGCCGCGCCGACCGAACTCGAGACGCAGGTCACGCAGCGCGTCGAGGCCGCGGTGCGGGCGGTCAGCGGGGTCGAGGACATGTCGTCCTATGTCGGTGAGGGCAGCAGCAGCACGATGGTGCAGTTCGCGATCGGTACGCCGATCGACCGCGCCTATAATGACGTCAACCAGGCGGTTCAGCAGATTCGTAGCGACCTGCCCGACGGAATCCTCGAACCGCAGGTCGTGCGCGTCGATTTCTCCGGCGGGCCGATCACCTATTTCGCGGTCGAAGCGACCGACATGACGCTCGAACAGCTGTCATGGTTCGTCGACAACAATGTCGCCAAGGATCTGCTGTCGATCCCCGGCATGGCGCGCGTGCGCCGGTCGGGCGGCGTCGACCGCGAAATCCGCGTCATCCTCGATCCCGCGCGCATGCAAAGCTATGGCGTGACCGCGAGCCAGATCAACCAGCAACTGCGCCAGGTCAACGTCAACGCCGCGGGCGGGCGCACCGAAATCGCCGGGTCCGAACAGGCCGTGCGCGTGCTGGGCAACGCCGGGACCGCGAACCAGCTCGGCAATTATCAGTTGTCGCTCGGCAATGGCCGCACGATCCGGCTCAGCGATGTCGCGACGGTCACCGACGGCTACGCCGAACAGCGCAATCTCGCCAAGATCGAGGGGCGGCAGGTGCTGTCCTTCTCGATCGAAAAGGCCAAGGGCTCGTCTGACGTCACCGTCCATGACGAGACGATGAAGAAGCTCGCCGAGATCAAGAAGAACAACCCCAAGGTCAATTTCAAGATCCTCTTCACGCGCACCGAATATACCAAGGAACAATATCGCAGCTCGATGGCGGCGATGATCGAGGGCGCGATCCTCGCGGTCATCGTCGTGTTCCTGTTCCTGCGCGACTGGCGCGCGACCTTGATCTCGGCGCTCGCGATCCCGCTCTCGGCGATCCCGACCTTCTGGTTCATGGACATGATGGGCTTTTCGCTGAACGGCCTGTCGCTGCTCGCGCTCAGCCTCGTCGCCGGGGTGCTCGTCGACGATGCGATCGTCGAGATCGAGAATATCGTCCGGCATATGCGCATGGGCAAGACCGCCTATCAGGCATCGATCGACGCCGCCGACGAAATCGGCCTCGCGGTGGTCGCGACGACGATGTCGATCGTCGCCGTGTTCCTGCCCGTCGCGCTGATGCCCGGCGTGTCGGGACAATTTTTCATCCAGTTCGGGATGACGGTCGTCTTCGCGGTGCTCGTCAGCCTGGCCGTCGCGCGCATGATCACGCCGATGATCGCGGCCTATTTCCTGTCGGCGCAGGGCGAGCAGGACCACGCGTCGGGCCCGTGGGTCGACCGGTACGAAAACATCCTGCGCTGGACGCTCGACGACAGCAAGCACAAGGCGGTGCGGGCGCGCTTCGAGCCGACGGCGACGCGGCCGACCTTCCTGATTCTGCCGCTGCTGGTAGCGTTCGGCGCGCTGGTCGTGATGACGATGAAGTATTTCCAGCCGGTGCCGGTGGGGCAGAGCGGGCCGAATGCGGCTCTCCATTTCCTGCTGCTGACGCCGATGGCAGCCGTCGCTGCTTTCCTCCTGAGCAGTCTGGTGATGATCCTGTTCGGCGCATTCGTCGCATGGATCAACCAGACCACACTCAGGTCGGCTTTGCGCGCCTATGCGTGGGTCGGCGGGATCGTTGCTGTGCTGTGCGGGATTCTGTGGTTCCTGGGCAAGCTGGCGCCAGCTCAGATGGCGATCACGTCCTGGGCCATGGTCATGGCCGCGGCGATCCTGCTCGGAGCGCTTGCCTGGCTTCTCGGGCGCCTGTTCGGAATGCACCACTGGCGCTTCACCCGATGGGCGCAATATATGACCCAGCGCGCGTATGCGCGCCTGTTCGATCACCGCGTGTGGATCGTCGGGATCGGCGTCGGAGCCTTTGTGTGGAGCATCATTCTTTTCGCGACGCTTCCGAGCCAGTTCCAGCCGACGATCAACAGCGACTACAGCCAGATCACCTATGAATTGCCACCGGGGTCGACGCTGGCGCAGAGCGAACGGATCTCGAACCAGGTCAACGCGATCCTGGCGGCCGACAAGTCGGTGGAAAACGCCTTTTACGACGTCAATGTCGGCGGCGGCAGCGTCTATATCACGCTGAAAAAGGACCGTGAGACGAGCAGCGTCGATTGGGAACGCGGTCTGCAGCCGAAGATGGCGGCGATCCCCGACGCGCGCGTGTCGTTCCAGAGCCAGGCTGGCGGTTTTTCGGGCCGCGACATCAGCTTCATCATCGGCGGCGACGATCCGGTCGCGCTCGAAAAGCATGCGCTCAAGATCGTCAAGGAGATGAGCGCGCTCAAGGAACTGCGGGCGGTGCGGATCGAGGGCGATATTCCGCGGCCCGAGATCATCATCAATCCGCGCATGGACCTTGCCGCCGACCTCGGCGTCACGACAGCGGCGCTCAGCCAGACGATCCGCATCGCAACATTGGGCGACATCGACCAGAATGCGGCGAAATTCTCGCTGTCCGATCGCCAGATCCCGATCCGCGTGCTGCTGTCCGAAGATTCGCGCCGCAGCCTGGCGACGCTTGAAAATCTGCCGGTACCGACGACACGCGGTACGACGGTTCCGTTGAAATCGGTCGCGGCGATCAGCTTCGGCGCGGGGCCAACCGAGCTGCGCCGGTATAACCAGACCCGCCGTATCGTGATCGGTGCCGATCTGACGAAGGGCCTCGTGACCAGCAACGCGCAGACCAAGATCGATGCGCTGCCGTCGGTCAAGAACATGCCGCAGGGCATCCGCAAGATCGTGCAGGGCCAGCAGAAGTTCATGGAGGAATTGATCCTCAACTTCGCGATCGCGGTCGTCGCGGGCCTCGCGCTCGTCTTTTCGACGCTGGTCCTGCTGTACCGCCGCTTCCTCTCGCCGCTGGTCAATATGTCGTCGCTGTTGCTCGCCCCGCTCGGCGGCCTGCTCGGCCTCTGGATCACCGGCATGGAAATCTCGATGCCCGTCTATATCGGCATATTGATGCTGCTCGGGATCGTGGCGAAAAACTCGATCCTGCTCGTCGATTTCGCGATTGAGGAGATGGACCATGGCATCGCCAAGGGACCGGCTTTGCTCGACGCGGGGCGCA
The DNA here is from genome assembly GCF_059421785.1 of Sphingopyxis sp. GW821-FHT02C12. Taxonomy (NCBI): domain Bacteria; kingdom Pseudomonadati; phylum Pseudomonadota; class Alphaproteobacteria; order Sphingomonadales; family Sphingopyxidaceae; genus Sphingopyxis; species Sphingopyxis sp. GW821-FHT02C12. Next base: position 69,908 of record NZ_JBWKVQ010000001.1, on the reverse strand, counting down.
AGCGCGCCCAGCCGATCGTCATGACGACGATCGCGATGGTCGCGGGCATGGTGCCGACGGCGATCTCGCTGTCGGGCGATGGCGCCTGGCGCGCACCGATGGGCGTGGTCGTCATCGGCGGGTTGATCCTGTCGACGATGCTGACGCTGCTGATCGTGCCGGCGGGCTTCAGCCTCGCCGACAGCATCGAAAAGCGCCTGGGCCGATTCTTCTCGCGCAACCTGCTGACCTATAAGCCGGGCGACGACACCAAGCCGCACGGCATTCCTTCTGAACCGCACCCGGCGGAGTGACGCGAAAGCGCGCGGCGCGGCGCCGGTTGCAACCTTTGCCGCGCTTCGCCATTGGATGGTCATGACGGACAGCGTTTCGCCGCAAACCGATACCGGTCGCGCCCACCCCCCCCATATCAACCGGGGGGTGGGCGTTGCCGTTCCCACGGGCGGGCTTAATATCCGCGCCGTGGCGACCGGCATGCTCGTCGTGATGGCGATCGTCTTCGTCAGCGCCAAATATTTCCAGGACGTCCATCCTGCCGTCGGTTTCGTGCGCGCCTTTGCCGAGGCGGCGATGGTCGGCGGGCTGGCCGACTGGTTTGCGGTCACCGCGCTGTTCCGCCACCCGATGGGCATCCCGATCCCGCACACCGCGATCGTCCCGCGCAACAAGAACCGCATCGGCGACACGCTGGCGCGCTTCCTGCTCACCAATTTCCTGCTGCCGCGGTTGATCGCGCGCAAGATGCAGACGGTCGACATCGCGGGCGCGGTCGGAAAATTCCTGTCGCAGCCCGGCGAAGGCGGCGGGCGACTGAAACGCGGCGCGTCGCGGATCATCGCCGACGGTCTCGGCGCGCTCGACCAGCAACGGCTGGGCGGCATGGTCAAATCGGCGATCGCCGACCGCTTGCGCGAACTCGACGTCGCGCCGCTGCTGGGGCAGGCGCTGCAGGCGGCGCTGGCCGAGGGGCGGCACCAGCCCCTGCTCGACGCGATGGTCAAATGGGGGTCGAAGACGCTCGAACTCAACGACCATCTGATTCACCAGATGGTGCACGACAATTCGAATGCGATCGTGCGCTTCACCGGGCTCGACGAAAGCATTTCGAACCGCATCGTCGCGGGGCTGGGCAAGCTGCTCAGTGAAATGGCGGTCGAACCCGATCATCCGCTGCGCATCCGCGTCGAGGAGGGGCTCGCCAAGATGGCGCTCGACCTCCAGCACGACCCCGAAGTGCAGGCGAAGGTCGCGCGCGTCCGCGACGAACTGCTCGAGAACAAGGCGGTCAAGCGCTGGCTCGACGGACTATGGGAGCAGGGCCGCGGCGCGCTGCTGAAAGCCGCGCGTGATCCCGACACCATGCTCGCCGGCAGGCTGGGCGAACTCGTCACCCAGTTCGGCGCGATGCTGGGCGAGGATGCCCATATCAAGCGCACGCTCAACCGCTACGCGCGGCGCGCGGTCGTCGGCGCGGTCGACAGCTATGGCGAGACCGCGCTCAAGCTGGTGTCGGACACGATCCGCGGCTGGGATGCCAAGACGATCACCGACCGGCTGGAAAATGCCGTCGGCGACGACCTGCAATATATCCGCATCAACGGGACGCTGGTTGGCGGGCTGGTCGGGGTGCTGATCCACACGGTGGATGTGTTGATCTGACTCGTCGCCCCCGCGAAGGCGGGGGCCGCTGTCGGCGTAGTGGAAGGTTTCCAGCGCCCTCCCCTTCGCGGGGGCGACGGTTACAGACAGGCTGCCAACCCCTCTCGAAAACTCGGATAGCGTGGAGCCCAGCCGAGCAGGCGTTTAGCCTTGCCGTTCGCGACGCGGCGATTCTCGGCATAGAAGGCGCGCGCGGCGGGCGACAGCCCGGCTTCGTCGAGCGTCCGGAGCGGCGGCACCGGCGCGCCGAGCATCGCGCAGCCCCATTCGACGAGGCGGTTCTGGGGACAAGGTTCGTCATCGGCGAGGTTGTACACGCCCGGGGGGGCGCCGAACGACGCGATTACGCCGCTCGCGATGTCGTCGATATGGATACGGCTGAAGACCTGATCGGGCAGGGCGATGCGGTGCGCGCGGCCTTCGCCGATGCGGTCGAGGATGCTGCGGCCGGGGCCATAGATGCCGGGGAGGCGAAACACGCACATGTCGCCGCGCAGCGCCTGCCAGGCCGCGTCTGCGGCGTTGCGGTCAGCACGGCGGCCCTTGATCGGGGCGGTCTCGTCGACCCACGCCCCGCCGGTGTCGCCATAGACGCCGGTCGACGAGAGATAGCCCGTCCATGTGGCGCCGGCGAGCGCGATGGCATCGCCATAATGGTTGAGTACCGGGTCGCGTCCTTCCGAGGGCGGGACCGACGAGAGGATGTGCGTCGCCGGGCGCAGCGCGGCGAGCACCGCATCGCGGTCGCCGAACGCGAGCGTCCCGCCGCGACCATCGCGCGTCGTCCCGCTCACGTCCCAGCCGCGCGCCTCCAGCCGCCGCGCGAGGTGGCTTGCGGCATAGCCCATTCCAAAGATCAGCATCTGTCCCATCGCCGCGCCTTATTGCGCAGGCTGCGGCCCGCGCCTAGACCTGCCGACATGACCGAAGCCTCCTCGACGCCCGTCCTTCCCGTCACCATCCACCGCGGCGATTACCGTCCGCCGGAATGGCAGGTCCCCGACGTCGCGCTCGATTTCGCATTGGGCATCGACGAGACCAAGGTGTCGGCCAGCCTGTCGGTCGAGCGCCGTGCCGATACGCCGGTGCCGCTGACGCTGCGCGGCGACGCGATCACGCCGGTCGAGGTGCGCGTCGACGGCGCGGTGTGGAACGACTGGCGCATGCAGGGCAGCGACCTGATCGTCGATCTCGGCGATCGCATAGCGGCGACGGTGGAGGTCGACACCGTGATCGACCCGAGCGCCAACACCAATCTGATGGGCCTGTTCGCATCGAACGGCATGCTGTGCACGCAATGCGAGGCCGAGGGCTTTCGCCGCATCACCTTCCATCCCGACCGTCCCGACGTGATGAGCCGCTATCGCGTGCGCATGGCGGGCGACAAGACCGCCTTTCCGATCCTGCTGTCGAATGGCAATTGCGTCGAGCAGGGCGATGGTCCGGAGGGCACGCATTGGGCGTTGTGGGAAGACCCCTGGCCGAAACCCAGCTATCTCTTCGCGCTCGTCGCGGGCGACCTGGTGGTCAACCGCGACAGTTTCACCACCGTTTCGGGGCGCGAGGTCGAACTCGGCATCTGGGTGCGCGCGGGCGATGAGGGCCGCACCGGTCATGCGATGCAGGCGCTCAAGGACAGCATGGCGTGGGACGAGCGCGTCTATGGCCGCGAATATGACCTCGATCTGTTCAACATCGTCGCGGTCAGCGATTTCAACATGGGGGCGATGGAGAATAAGGGGCTCAACGTCTTCAACACGCGTTACATCCTCGCCGACGCCGATACCGCGACCGACCTCGACTATGACGGGGTGCAGGGCGTCGTCGCGCATGAATATTTCCACAACTGGTCGGGCAACCGCGTCACCTGCCGCGACTGGTTCCAGCTCAGCCTGAAAGAAGGCTTCACCGTCTTTCGCGACCAGAGCTTTTCGGCCGACATGGGATCGCCGCCGGTCAAAAGGATCGAGGATGTCCGCCTGCTCCGCGCGGCGCAATTCCCCGAGGATGCCGGACCGCTCGCGCACCCGATCCGTCCGGACAGCTTTCAGGAAATCTCGAATTTCTACACCGCGACCATCTATAACAAAGGCGCCGAGATCATCCGGATGATGGCGACCTTGCTCGGCCCCGAGCGGTTCCGCGCCGGCACCGACCTTTATTTCGAGCGCCACGACGGCGAAGCCGCGACGTGCGAGGATTTCGTCCGCGCGATGGAGGAGGGCGGCGATATCGACCTGTCTCTGTTCCGCCGCTGGTACGAGCAAGCGGGGACGCCGCGACTGACGCTGGCGCTGGCCGAAGAGGATGGCGACTGGTTCCTCGACGTGGCGCAGACGGTGCCGCCGACCCCGGGCCAGCCCGACAAGCAGCCGATGATGATGCCGCTGCGCCTCGCGGCCTTCGCGATGGACGGCAGCGGGGCGGCGATGCCCGATACTTTGGTGACGCTGACCGGCGCGAGCCAGCGCGTGCCGCTCGGCGCATTCGCGGCGCGGCCGGCCTTGTCGGTCAACCGCGGTTTTTCGGCGCCGGTGATCGTCGATTATGTCCGCGCGCCGGGCGAACTGGCCTGGCTCGCGGCGCATGATGATGATCCGTTCGCGCGTTACGAGGCGCTGCAGCAACTGATGCTCGACACGCTGGTTGCGGCGGTGTCGGGTGAAAAGGCCAATCCTCATGCGGTGATCGACGCGGTCGCGGGAACGCTCGCGGGCCGCGCCGACGATCCGGCCTTCGTCGCCGAGGCGGTGCTGTTGCCGAGCGAAGCCTTCATCGGCGACCAGATGGTAACGGTCGACCCCGATGCGATCCGCCGCGAGCGGCTGGCGCTGCAGGCCGCGATCGGCCGAGCGCTCGAGGGCGAATGGCGCGCGATTCTGTCGGGAACCGGCCCGCCCGCGACCGACCTGTCGCCCAAGGCGAAGGGCGGCCGCCGCCTGCGCGGCGTCGCGATCGCCTATCTTGCCGCGACCGGCATCGTCGATGTGCCGGCGCTGGTGTTCGGCATCTTCTCGAACGCCGACGGCATGACCGAGCGGCAGGCGGCGCTCGCGACGCTGGCGCATGGCGACAGCGACGAGCGGACGCACGCGCTCGACATCTTCTACCAGCGTTACCGCGACAATCCGCTGGTGCTCGACAAATGGTTCCAGGTGCAGGCCTGGTCGATGCGCCCCGACACGGTCGCGGCGGTGAAGGACCTCGCGGGGCACCCCGATTTCACGCTGGCGAACCCCAATCGCGTGCGCTCGCTCTATGGCGCGCTGACCGGCAATCAGGCGGCGTTCCACCAGGCCGACGGAGCGGGCTACAAGTTGATCGCCGACCTGGTGATCGCGCTCGATCCGAAGAACCCGCAAACCGCCGCCCGCATGATCCCGCCGCTGGGGCGCTGGAAGCGCTTCGACGATCAGCGCGCGGCGATGATGAAGGCGGAGTTGGAGCGGATATTGGCGCAGCCGGGGCTGTCGCGCGATACCACCGAGCAGGCGAGCAAGAGCTTGATGGGGTGACGGCTGTTTTGGGGTGGGAAGCGGGCGTTCGTAATCCTCTCTGTCGCGAAGCGATGGGGAGGTGGCAGCGGCGTTAGCCGCTGACGGAGGGGCCGGCGCCGTCAGGCGTCGTGCAAGCTTTCGGCCCCTCCACCACGCCCTTCGGGCGCGGTCCCCCTCCCCATGGCTTCGCCACAGGGAGGATATTTACGTCCGCTCCTGCCCGAAAATAGACGCGCGTCAATTTGCCGCGAAAAGCTTCGTTCCGGCGACGCCGATCACGATCAGCGCCATGAAGCCGATCTGCACCGCGCTGATGCGTTCGTCGAACAATATGATGCCGCCGATGATGACCCCGACCGCGCCGAGGCCGGTCCAGATGGCATAAGCGGTGCCCGCCGAAATGTCGCGCATCGCAAAGGCGAGCAGCGCCATGTTGAGGAAGCTCAGCGATACGGGCACGGCCGAAGCCTGCCATGTTCCAAGCGTCGCGGCCCATTTCAGGCTGAGCGCCCAGCAAATTTCGGTAAAGACGGCGATAGCCAGGATGAACCATCCCATGGCGGATTCCTTTCGAGTGCGGGCTCGAAAGAAAAGGTGCTGGCCGGAAACCCGTAAGAGGCCGCACGCGTCGACGAATGATCGTCGTGGCGGGGCCATTAGGGTGGCGGCGGTGAAATGGCAAGCCGCGTGGCGCGGAGCGGGTTCAGCCCCCCAGCCACTCCGCGACATCGACCGCGACCTTGTTCGCCGCCCTCTGCAGCGCTTCGCCCACCGGCTTCGCTTCGACCACGCCGCCCAGGCTTTCGCGCGCCTCGAAGCGGCGTTGGGTCACGCTCTTGCCGCCGGCGGCGACGAGCATCGCCTGATAGACCACCACCGCCTCGCCGGTGCGGGCGTCGACGCCGAATTCCATCAGCTGGCCCGCGAGTTGTTCGCCCGGCGCCGTCAGATATTGGCCTTCATCGAGCACGACGCGGCCCGAGCGCGCGGCGACGGTTTCGCTGATCAGGCGCTGGAACAGGCGCTGCGGCGCCTCGACCCATTGCGCATCCTTGACATAGGCGACGCTGGCGCCGTCCTGCTGCACCGGGATGCGCTGGGTGCGCAGTTTCTGCGGCGCGGTGGGGATAAGGATCGTCAGCGTCGCGGCCTCGCCTGCCGTGCGCGCGGCGCCTGCGGGCGGGGCGGCATCGGCGTCGAGGGTCAGCAGGAAGGGCGGCGGCTTGGCGCCGAAGCTGACGCAGGCGGACAGCGTCGCCGCACCGAGGATGAGCAGCAAGGGCGTGCGGAGACGGCGTGTCATGCGGAAAATCCTCATTGCTTGTAGTCGGGCAGCTTGCTGCCGCTGATGACGGCGCCGGCGCCCTGTTGGTCGAGCTTGTCGGTCAGGCTGGACAGCGAGGTCGACGTGCGGCGCAGGTCGCGGATCAGGGCGTTCGCCTCGGGGATCGTCGTCTCGCTGAAGGTCTTGAGGCCGGGCCGCGCGTCGGCGATGGCGCCTTCGAGGGTCTTCATCGAGGTGTTGGCGGCCTTCAGCGTGTCGGCGAGATTTTTCATCGCAGGATCGACATTGCGGTCGATCGTGCCCTGCGCCGACGCGGCGAGATTGCCGATCTGTTCGGCGGCGACCCCGGTCTGCTGGATCGCGATGCGCGTGTCGGCGAGCGCGCGTTCGATCGCCGGACCGTTGCGTGCGAGGATCGCGGTCGATTGCTCGACATTGGCGAGGATGCCGGCGAAGCTTTCCTGATTGCGGTCGTCGGCAAGCTCGGCGAGGCGTTCGGTGAGCGTCGACAGGCGCTGGAGCAATTGCGGTGCGGTATTGAGCAGTTCGCCAAGGCCGCCGACGCGATTGGGGATGACGGGCTTGCCGTCGGGCCCCTTGTCGGTGATCGGCGGCGCGCCCTTGACCCCGCCGGCGAGCGAAATCTGCGATACGCCGGTGAAGCCGACGCCTTCCAGTGCCGCGGTGGTACCCTGTACGATCGGGACGCCCTCGTTCACCTCGATGCGGACGCGGACGAATTGCGGGTCGTCGGGAAGCAGCGCGATCCGGGTGACCTGGCCGACCGGGACGCCCGAATATTGCACCTGAGCGCCCTTGTTCAGCCCATCGACCGACTGCTTGAAATAAATGTCATATTCGCGCTTGTCGCCGCCGCTGTCGTTGGCGAGCCAGACGACGAAAAAGGCGAGCGCCGCGGTAAAGAGAAGGACGAAGGCGCCGACGAGGACGTTGTTCGAGCGAGTTTCCATCAGCTGTTCCTATCGCCGCTGCGCGGTTTGGTTCCCGCTTGCCGCAGCCCGGCCGCGCGGTCCGTTGAAATAATCCTGTATCCATGGATGCTCGGTGGCAAGCAGTTCCGGGATGGTGCCGATCGCGATCACCTTCTTCTCGGCGAGCACCGCGACGCGGTCGCAGGTCGCATAGAGCGAGTCGAGATCGTGGGTGATCAGGAAAACGGTGAGCCCCATCGTGTCGGCAAGCTCGCGGATCAACTCGTCGAACTTGGCGGCGCCGATCGGGTCGAGGCCGGCGGTCGGCTCGTCGAGGAAGAGCAGCGCAGGGTCGAGCGCCAGCGCGCGCGCGAGGCCGGCGCGCTTGACCATGCCGCCGGAAAGCTCGGCGGGATATTTGGGCCCCGCGTCGGGGGGCAGGCCGACCATCGCGACCTTGTAGGCGGCGATCTCGTCGAGCAGTTTCTGGTCGAGGCGCGGGTAATATTCGCGCAGGGGGACCTGGATATTTTCGGCGACGCTGAGCGTCGAGAACAGCGCCCCGCCCTGGAACATCACGCCCCAGCGGCGGCGCAGGTCGCGCGATTCCTCTTCGTCGGCGATCGTATCGAGCGACTTGCCATAGACCTCGATCTCGCCGGCGTCGGGGGTCTGCAGCCCGATGATCGAACGCATCAGCACCGACTTGCCGGTGCCCGAACCGCCGACCACGCCGAGGATTTCGCCCGACCGGACGTCGAGGTCGAGATGGTCGTGGATCACCGCGTCGCCGAACTTGTTGACCAGCCCGCGCACGCAGATCGCGCGGTCGAACTGTTCGGGGCGCACCGCGTCGGCGGCGGCGATTTCCTCGCGGACTTGCTGTTCTTCGGCTTCGTCGGCCATCAGTTCCATCCGATCGATGAGAAGAAGACCGCGAAAAAGGCGTCGAGCACGATGACGAGGAAGATCGCGGCAACGACCGCGGAGGTGGTGCGCTGGCCGACCTCCTCGGCATTCTGGCGCACCTGCATGCCCTCGTAACAGCCGGTGACGCCGATCAGCACCCCGAACACCGGCGCCTTGATCAGCATCGCCCAGAAATCGGTCATCGGGATGATGTCGCGGAGCAGCTGAATGTAAGTGAGCGGCGGGATTTCCAGCCCGATCCAGCAAAAGACGCCGCCGCCGATGATCGCGCAGATGCTGGCATAGAAGCCGAGCAGCGGCATCAATATCGTCGCGGCGGCGACGCGCGGCAGCACGATCGCCTCCATCGGCGAGACGCCGATCGTGCGCATCGCGTCGATTTCCTCGGTCAGCTTCATCGTACCGATCTGCGCCGCGAAGGCGCTGCCCGAGCGGCCCGCGACCATGATCGCGGTCATCAAGAGGCCGAGTTCGCGGATCGAGGCGCGGCCGACGAGGTTGATCGTGAACACCTCCAGCCCGAATTGCCGCAGCTGCACCGCGCCCTGTTGCGCGATGACGATGCCGATCAGGAAGGTCATCAGCCCGATGATGGGGAGGGCGTCGACGCCGACGGTCTGGAACCGCGTGACGATGGCGTTCCAGCGCAGGCGGCGTCGCGCCCGGATCTGGGTGCCGAGCGCCATGATCATCGAGCCGAAGAAGCCGATGATGCCGAGCAGTTCGCGCCATATCGCGCTGCTGGCGACGCCGAGCTGTTCGAGCATGCGGATCAACGGCGGACGGCGGTCGCGATGAACGCGATATTCGCTCTTGTCGCTGGCCAGCGCTTCGAGCAGCCGCTGCGCTTCCTCGCTGGCGCCGGTGACCGTCGCGCCATGGTCGCGCACGGTGCGGGTGACGATCCACGCGCCGACCGTGTCGATGCGTTCGATCGCGGAGAGGTCGAGCGAGGCGATCGGGCCGAGCGCATCGAGCCGCGCGGGCAGGTCGCCGAGCCGCGCGAGCGTCAGCCGCCCGGTGAAGCGGACCGCGACGCCGTCGGCGCCGTCGCTTTGTTCGAAGTCCGCCCTGGCCACCATCGTGTGACGACATTGTATTATTTGGCGAATAACGGCAAGCCATTCCACGGGTCGGCTCGTCGCGATCTGGTGGCCTTGGCCGCCGCGCCGCCGCGCGCTAAGGCGTTGCCCATGGATGATAATATCGTCGTGTCCGAACCAGCGCCCGCGCACCGCATCGCGATGTACGATATGGACCGCACGATCACGCGTGCGGGAACCTACAGCGGTTTCCTGATGCATGTGGTGCGCCGCCGCCAGCAATGGCGGATGTTGCTGACCCCGCTGGTCGGGCTGGCGGGCCTCGCCTATTCGCTGCGACTGATCGACCGGTCGCGGCTGAAGGCGATCAATCTGCGGTTGCTGGTGGGGCCGCGTTTCCGCCGCGACGAGATCGCGCCGCTCGCCGAAAGCTATGCCGACAAGGTGGTCGCGCGCGGATTGCACGGCGCGGCGCTCGCGCAGTTGGAGGCCGATCGTGCGGCGGGGTACCGCGTGCTGCTCGCGACCGCGTCCTTCCATCTCTATGTCGATGCGATCGCGAAGCGGCTGGGGATCGCCGACGTTCTCGCGACCCGCCTCGACGAGCCCGACGGGGCGGATCATGTCCACGCCCGGCTTGCGGGTGACAATTGTTATGGCGAGGCGAAGTTCGCGCGCATTTCGGACTGGATGGCGGCGAACGCGATCACGCGCGATGCCGCGCATATCCGTGCCTATTCGGACCATGTGTCCGACCATCCGATGCTGCGTTTCGCCGACGAGGCGGTGGCGACGACGCCATCACGCGGCCTGAAGAAGCTGGCGCCGACGATGGGGTGGTCGGTCGTCGATTGGCGGGGACGGAAATAGGTTTAATCGGTTCCGTCATTGCGAGCGAAGCGAAGCAATCCAGAGCGGTTTACGCCTGCCCTAGATTGCCGCGTCGCTTCGCTCCTCGCAATGACGAATTTAGACCGCGTCCAGCGCCTGCGCGAAATCGGCGATCAGGTCGTCGGCGTCCTCGATGCCGATCGAGATGCGCACCAGATTGTCGGTGATGCCCAGCGCCTTCTTGCGCGCGTCGGGGACCGACAAATGCGTCATCGCGGCGGGATGGCTCGCGAGGGTTTCGGTGCCGCCGAGGCTGACCGCGAGCTTGGCGATCTTGAGCGCGTCGAGGAAGCGGAAGCTTTCCTCCTCGCCGCCCTTGATGAACAGCGAGAAGGTCGAACCGGCGCCGGTGCAATGGCGGTCGAAGATGTCCTTCTGCGATCCCTCGGGCAGGAAGCCCAGATAGCCGAGTCCGTCGACCTTCGGATGATCGCGGAGGAACGCGCAAACCTTTTCGGCGTTTTCGCCGGCGCGGCTCATGCGCAATTCGATCGTTTCGAGGCTGCGCAGCAGCATCCACGCGGTGTTGGGGTCGCAGATCGTGCCGATGGTGTTGCGCATCATGCGGATCGGGCCGAGCCAGTGCTTCGAACCGACGACGCCGCCCGCGACGAGGTCGCTGTGGCCGCCGGCATATTTGGTCAGGCTGTAGAGGGTGATGTCGGCGCCATGCGCGAGCGGCTTCGACCAGAGCGGGCCGAGGAACGTATTGTCGATCGCGATCGGCGGGCGGGCGCCTTCGGCGAAAGCGGCGTCGGTCGCGGCGCGCATCGCTTGGACGTCGACGAGCGCATTGGTCGGGTTCGCCGGGCTTTCGAGATAGACCATCGCGACCTTGCCGCCCTGCGCCTCGGCCATCTCCTTGGCGCGGATCAGGATCGCGTCCATCTCGGCGCGCGAAGCTTCGGCGGGGAAATCGACGTACGTCGCACCGAAGCGCGACAGGATGCGGCCGATCAGCGTTTCGGTCGCGGCATAAAGCGGGCCCGAATGGACTATGACGTCGTTCATGCTGACATGCGCGAGCAGCAGGGTCGCGATCGCCGACATGCCGCTGGAAAAGACGAGCGCATCCTCGGCCTTTTCCCAGATGCCGAGGCGCGCTTCGAGGATTTCCTGGTTCGGGCCGTTGAAGCGCGAATAGACGAGGCCGTCGGCGCCGCCGGGACGCTTGCCGGTGATCCCCTCGAAATGGCGCTTGCCCGCGGCAGCGCTTTCGAAGGCGAAGGTCGAGGTCAGGAAGATCGGCGGCTTCAGCGAGCCTTCGGACAGCGTCGGGTCATAGCCATAGCCCATCATCAGCGTCGTCGGAGACAGCGCGCGGCCGCCGATTTCGGTGACGTCCTTCTTGGGGGCGCGGCGCGGGGTGGTGCCGGTGAGGTCGGCGTTGTCGATGGGGGGCATAAGAAAGACTCCTGCGCAATATAGTTTCAAATGCCACTAACGCGCTTTTGACCGCCGGTCACCCGGCGATTGGTCAATCCTCGACGATCAGGCTGCGGTCCTTCGTTTCGGGGAGCATCAGCGTTGCGACGCCTGCGGCGGCGATGATGAAGGCCACGTAGAAATAAAACAGCCACTCGACCCCCGCGCCCTTCAGTCCGAGCGCGACCATTTCGAGCGTTCCCGCAAACAGCGCATTGCCGATGGCATAGGGCAGGGCGACGCCAAGACCCCGGATATGCGCGGGGAACAGTTCGGCCTTCACCAGCGCATTGTTGGCGCTGTAGCCGCTTTGCAGTGTGATCGGGATCATGATCAGCAAGGTCGCGACGATCGGCGAGGTCACCGTCTCGAGGGTCAGGAAGGTCGGCACCGCGGCAATCGCACCGCCGATACCGAACAGCAGCAGCATCGGCTTGCGCCCGAATTTGTCGGCGAGCGCCCCGAACACCGGCTGCATCGCGGTAAACCAGAGGAGGACGGCGGCGATGATATAGGTGGCGGTCGCCTTGTCGAAGCCCACGGTGTTGAACAGATATTTCTGCATATAGCTGGTGTAGGTGTAGGCGCCGAGCCCACCGCCCGCCGACAAGATGCCGACGAGGATCGATTCGCGGCGATGCTCTTTCCACAACAGCTTCGCGGTCGAGGCGGGGCGGTCGACCGCCTGATTCTGGAATGACGGCGTTTCGGCGAGGTTGCGGCGGAGCACATAGACGCCGAGCGCAAGCAGCGCCCCGATGACGAAGGGAATGCGCCAGCCCCAGGCGGTGAGTTGCTCCTCGGTCAAAAAGCCCTGCAGCACCACCGCGACGAAGATCGCGCAAAGCTGGCCGCCGATCAGCGTCATATATTGGAAGCTGGCCCAGAAACCGCGATTCTTGCGCGGCGCCATCTCGGAGAGATAGGTGGCGCTGGCGCCATATTCGCCGCCGAGCGACAGGCCCTGTAGCATGCGCGCGACGAGCAGCGTTGCGGGGCCGAACAGCCCGGCGACCGCATAGGTGGGGGCGACGGCGATCAGCAAGGAGCCGCTGAACATCAAGGCGACCGACAGCGACAGCCCCGCCTTGCGTCCGCGCGTGTCGGCGAACCGCCCCATCACCCAGGCGCCGATCGGCCGCATGATGAAACCGACGGCAAAGATCGCGGCGGTGCTCAGCAACTGCGCGGTGGGGTCGGCCTTGGGGAAGAAGACGGGCGCGAAATAGATCGCGAAAGAGGCGTAGGCGAACCAGTCGTACCATTCGACCAGATTGCCGAGCGACCCGCCGACGATCGAAACCAGCCGTTTGCGCGGTATCGCCAGGCTCTTCATCCGCATCCCCCTTTTTTGCCATCATCCCGGCGAAGGCCGAGCTCTCGCCGGCGCGTCACGATGCGGGGCTGAGATCCCGGCCTTCGCCGGGATGACGGATGATTATGTATCAGCGGATTCCAATCACCGATAGCTGGCGGCCATAGCTGTTCTCGGCTTTATGGCAGGCGCGGCGATAGCTGAAATAGTCTTCCGCCTCGGCATAGGTGTCGTGTCCGCCGATGGCAATTCGCGTCACCCCGGCGGCGGCGAGGCGCGCGGCGACATAGGCCGCGATGTCGAACATCGCATGGCCGGGCTTGCCGGCGGCGAAGAAGCGCTCGTTGGCGCGATCGTCGGTCAGGAAGGTGGCGACGAAGCCTTCGTCGACCTCGTAGGAGGCGCGCCCAATGCACGGGCCGATCGCGACCGCGATATTGGCGCGCGCGGCGCCCAGGCTTTCCATCGCGGTCAGCGTCGCGTCGGTCACCCCGGCGAGCGCGCCCTTCCAGCCGGCATGCGCTGCACCGACGACGCCGGCTTGGCGGTCGGCGAAAAGGACGGGGACGCAATCGGCGGTCAGGATGCCGAGCAACAGGCCGGGCGTCCGGGTCGCGAGCGCGTCGGCCTCGGGGCGGGCGGCGAGGTCGGTTTCGCCGTCGACGACCATGCAGCGATTGCCATGGACCTGATAGAGTCCGGTCAGCGCCGCGCCGGGCAACACGGCTTCGGTAACGCGGCGGCGGTTCTCGGCGATCAGCGCCGGGTCATCGTCCGATCCGAGGCCGCAGTTGAGCGACGCGAGGTCGCCGGTCGAGACGCCGCCGCGCCGGCCGAAGAAACCATGGGGGACGTCGGCGAGCGCGTCGGACCGGACGAAGGGGACGCTCACAGGTCGAGCCGGAAGAAGCGGTCTTCGTCGACATGGTTGCCGACACGAAACGCATTGCGGCCGACGTCGTAGAAACCATAGCGGCGGTACACCGCCTGTGCGCGCGGATTGTCGGTGAAGACCGAGAGATAGAGGATCGAGGCGCGCGCGCGCGCCCAGCCGATGCCCCAGTCCATCAGCGCGGTGGCGACGCCGGTGCCCTTGGCGGCGTCGGCGAGATAGATCTGGTGGAGTTCGACCGCGTCGTCGGTCGGCTGGTCGGCGGGAAGCTCGAAGTCGAGCGGGCCCATCTTGGCGTAACCGAGGATCGCGCCGGCATCGTCGCGGACCATCGCGATCGACCAGTCGGGATCGGCGATCTGGGCGCGGAACCGGTCGGGCGGGTTCCATGTCGACAGGAAGAGCGCGAGGTCGGCGGGGTCGTAGATATGCCCGAAGGTGGCGGTAAAGGCCGTATTGGCGAACGCCGACAGTGCCTCGGCGTCGGCGATGGTGGCGGGAGTGAGGACGATCATGCGGCAAATCCTGCGGGGTGGGGCCAGGGCGGGGCGAAGGCGGTGAGGATCTGGAACAATTCGCCCATCTCGCCCGCCTCGACGAGGCGGTGGCGCTGGCCCTCGAGTTCTTCGGCGCGGGCGGGCGAGGCGGCGATCAGCGATTGGAGCCGCGCGTCGATCCCGAGCCGCTGGAGCCACAGGCCCTGGCCGACGGGACCGGCGACGGTGAGCCCGCCGCGCCGCGCCGCCGCGGTGAGTGCGGTGAAATCGACATGCGCGGTGAGGTCGACCTCGCCGGCGCGCTCGAAGGGGTCGGCGTAGCGGTGGCTGGATACCGCTTGCAGCGTGTCGCCCGCCGCGGGGCCGCGATAGCCGTAATCGATCGCGAGTATCGCGCCGCCGCTGTGCGCGATGCGCAGCGCGCAGCCGTGCATGACCGCGGACGCGGCGGGGCTGGTTTCGACGACCGTCCCGACGGGCTGGGTGCGGAGCAGGGGCGCGACGTCAGCGTCGACCGGGGTGTCGCCATGCTGCGTCACGAGCCGCGCGCCGTCGCGTGCGACCAGCCGCTCGCGCCAACCCTCTGGGGTCGCGACGAGTTGGCGGATCGGCAGCGCGTCGAAAAACTCGTTGGCGACGATGAGCAGCGCCGCGTCGCCGGGCAGGCTTTCGATCGTGTCATGGTGCGTTCCGTCGGGGACGCGCGACAATTGCGCCGCACGCAGCGCCGGGCTGGTTTCGACCAGTTCGACGCCGACGGGGTCGCAGCCGAAACGCCGCATCGCGCGCAGCGCATCGGCGGCGAGGGTACCCCGACCGGGGCCGAGTTCGACATAGCGAAAGGCCGGACGCCCGGCGCGATCCCACAGGTCGGCGCACCAGATGCCGACGAGTTCGCCGAACATCTGGCTGATCTCGGGCGCCGTCGTGAAATCGCCCGCGGCGCCGAGCGGGTCGCGGGCCGCGTAATAATGGCCGTTCGCCGCCGCCATATAGTCGGCGAGGCTGACCGGGCCGTCCGTCCAGAGGCTTTCCAGCGGACTCTCGTCAGGCAACGCTGTCGGGCCCGGCGATCGGTTCGACGCGCTGGCGGCGGCGCTTGGCGGTGAGGACCAGCCACAGGCCGATCACGATCATCGGCACGGTGAGCCATTGCCCCATCGACAGCCCGGTGCTTTCGACGACCCACATCCGCTGGCTGTCGGGGTTGCGGACGAACTCGACCGCGAAGCGGCTGACGCCATAGATGATCGACGCCATGCCGACGAGCAGGCCCGGCTTGTAGCGCGCATCGGTACGCCAGAAGAGCCAGGTGAGGACCGCCATCATCAGCAGCCCTTCGAGGCCGGCTTCGTAGAGCTGGCTCGGATGGCGCGGCAGCGGGCCGGCCTCGCCGGGGAAGATGATCGCCCAGGGAACATAGGAAATGCGCCCCCACAGCTCGCCGTTGACGAAATTGGCGATGCGGCCGAGGAACAGGCCGAAGGGGATGACGCACGCGACATAGTCGCAGAAGCGCAGGAAGCTGAGCTTTTCCTTGCGCGTCACATACCAGATCGCGATCAGCACGCCGATGACGCCGCCGTGCAGCGACATGCCGCCGTCCCACAATTTGAAGATCGTCGCGGGCTTCTGGATATAGGCTTCCAGATTATAGAAGAGCACATAGCCGAGGCGGCCGCCGAGGATGATGCCGAGCATCGCATAGAAGATCATGTCGTCGGCGTGGCGGCGCGCCATCGGGGCGCCGGGCTGGTCGATCAGCTTGAGCAGATACCAGTAACCGAGGAAGATGCCGGCGAGATAGGCGAGCGCATACCAGCGGATCGGCCAGCCGAAGACGCTGAACGCGATCTCGGAGTTTTCCCCCATGAGATCGTGGAAGTTCACATATTGCGTTGCTTCGGCTAAGGTTGCAAAAAGAAACATATAGTCGCGCTGTCCTTCCCCAGGAGAGGCCTCCCCATAAGGGGTATGGCGAGCGAGACCAAGAGGAGAGATGCCCGATGCCATCCGCGCTCGATTTGCGCCTGGAAGCCGCCTATAATCTGATCACGGGTCCCGGCGGCCCGATCCAGGTCGGAACGGTCGAACGTTTTGGCCGGGACCTTCCCTTTATTACGAACGCGCCGACCAACCTTGCCGATTATGTTGCCTTTTTTGCTGCGCAGCATGCCGATGCGACCTTCCTCGTCGAGGGCGACGAGCGGCTAAGCTTCGGCCAGGTCTATGCCGCGGCGCGCAAGGTCGCGGCGGGATTGATCGAGGGCCATGGCGTCGAGCGCGGCGACCGCGTCGGCATCGCGATGCGCAACGCCAATGCCTGGTGCGTCACCTATATCGGCGTACTGCTCGCGGGCGGCTGCGCGACCTTGCTCAATGGCTGGTGGCAGGGCGGTGAGCTGGCCGCCGGCATCGCCGACAGCGAGGCGAAACTGGTGATCGCCGACGTCCAGCGCGCCGCGCGACTCGCGGAGGTCGCGCATGGCGCGAAGGTCGTCACGCTCGACCTGTCGCAGCCGATCGATGCGGCGATCGCGCCGATCACGTCGGCGGGCGGCAGCGCGGATACGGTTTTACCGGTGCTCACCGGTCAGGACCTGGCGACGATCCTCTTCACCTCGGGCTCGACCGGCCAGTCGAAGGGCGCCTATTCGCGCCACGAGGCGGTGGTGCAGGCGATCTTCAACTATGTGACCCAGACCGCGAGTATCGTGCACCTGTTGACGCAGGACGGGCTGATGTCGGACATTCAGCCCGCGACCCTGATCTGCACGCCGCTGTTCCACGTCACCGCCGAAATCCCGGTGTTCCTGCAGAGCATGGCGCTGGGGCGGAAACTCGTTCTGATGCCCAAGTGGAACGCCGAAGAGGCAATGCGGCTGATCCAGGATGAGCAGTGCAATTATTTCGTCGGCGTGCCGCTGATGAGCTATGAGATCCTGACCCATCCGAACCGCAAGAACTACGACCTGTCGACGTGCAAGAGCTACGCCGGCGGCGGCGCCCCGCGCCCGCCCGAACATGTGAAGCGGCTGTCCGAAGAGATGGGCGATGCCAAGCCCCTGCTCGGGTACGGGCTGACCGAGACCAATGCGGTCGGTTGCGGCATCATCAACGAAAATTACCTCGCCAAGCCGATGTCGACCGGCCCGGCGTCGAAGCCACTGGTCGACCTCGCGATCCTCGACGACAATGGCGACGAACTGCCGCAGGGCGGGGTCGGCGAGGTGTGCATGCGTTCGGTTGCCAATTTCGAGGGCTATTGGAACAACCCGGCAGCGACGAAGGCGGCGTTTTTCGACAGCGGCTATTTCCGTTCGGGCGACCTCGGTTACGTCGACGAGGACGGCTATCTGTTCATCGTCGACCGCAAGAAGGACATCATCATCCGCGGCGGCGAGAATATCAGCTGCCAGGAAGTCGAGGCGGCGATCTACGAACATGCCGACGTCAACGAATGCGCGGTGTTCGGCCTGCCCGACGAGCGGCTGGGCGAGGTCGTCGGCGCGGTGATCTGGGTGAAGCCCGGGTCGACGGTCGACGACGGCGCGATGTGTTCGTTCCTCAGCGGGCGGCTGGCGCCGTACAAGGTGCCGTACAAGATCTGGATGTCGAACGCGGCGCTGCCCAAACTCGGCAGCGAAAAGATCGACAAGGTGTCGCTCAGGAACCAATATCGCGCGCAGTTCGCGACCGAGGTCGCGGCGTAACCAAAGCGAGGAACGAAGCGAATGGGGGATATGGCCCAGCCTGAAGCCCCCACCGTTCCGCCCGGCGCGGAGCAGCCGCGGTGTGTCTATCGCCACCGGCTGCCGACGCGCATCTGGCATTGGGTCAATGCCGTCACGCTGCTCATCCTGCTGATGAGCGGACTGATGATCTTCAACGCCCATCCGCGCCTCTATTGGGGGCAATATGGGGCCAACCCCGACCACGCCTGGTTCGCGGTCGGGGCGACGCCGACGACCGGCTTCGTGCGGATCGGCGAGACGCGGATCGAGACCACCGGGGTGCTCGGACGCTGGACCGATGGGCAGGGCGTCGAACAGACCTGGGCCTTTCCCGGCTGGGCGACGATTCCGACCAGCTACAGCCTCGCCGACGGGCGGCGCTGGCATTTGTTCTTCGCCTGGGTCCTCGCGATCGGGCTGACGCTCTATATGATCTGGACCGCGATCGGCGGGCATTTGCGACGCGACCTGCACGTCCGGCGGTACGAATGGTCGCCGCGCCATATCTGGCACGACATCAAGGATCATGCCCGGCTGCGCTTTCCCAAGGGGGAGGCGGCGGCGCGCTATAATATCTTGCAGAAGCTGAGCTACATCGGGGTGATCTTTGTCCTGCTGCCGCTGATGATCTTCACCGGACTGACGATGTCACCGGGGATGGGCGCGGCGTGGCCGTGGTTGCTTGATATCTTCGGCGGGCGCCAGTCGGCGCGTTCGCTCCATTTCATCGCGGCCTGGCTGCTCGTCGCGTTTTTCTTCGTCCATATCGTCATGGTGTTGCTCGCGGGGCCGGTGAACGAGATCCGTTCGATGGTCAGCGGCTGGTTCAGATTGCCGCCGGAGAAGGGCGAATGAGCGATATCCTTCTTCCCCGCCGCCAGTGGATCGCGCGCGCGGGCGGGCTGGTCGCGGCGGCCGGCGCGCTGCCGCTGCTCGCCGGATGCGACGCGATTAACGAGGCACCGATCACGCGCAAGATATTGTCGATGGGCGAGGACATGCATCGCGGCAGTCAACGCGCGCTGATGGACCGCGACGCGCTGGCGCGCGAGTTCGGCCGTGCCGACCTGTCGCCGGTGTTCCGTTCGAACGGGACGAAGCTGCCGCCGGGCGCGGCCTATGCCGGCCATGCCGCGACCGGGTTCGCCGACTGGCGCGTCGCGGTGACCGGGCTGGTGGCCAAGCCGCTGTCGCTGTCGATGGCGGATATCCGTACGATGCCGCAGCGGAGCCAGATCACCCGCCACGACTGCGTCGAGGGGTGGAGCGCGATCGGCGAATGGACCGGGGTGCAACTCCGCCGCATCCTCGCTGCGGCGCAGCTCAAGGACGCCGCGCGCTTCATCGTCTTCCGCTGCGCCGACCGCATCGGCGACGCGCTCTATTATGAAAGCTGCGATCTGATCGACGCGCTGCATCCGCAGACGATCCTGGCGTGGGCGCTCAATCGCGAGCTGCTGCCGATCGCCAACGGCGCGCCGCTGCGGCTGCGGATCGAGCGCCAGCTGGGGTATAAGCACGCCAAATATGTCACCGGGATCGAAGCGGTCGCCAGCCTCGATGGCATCGGCGCGGGCAAGGGCGGCTATTGGGAGGACCGCATCGATTATGAATGGTATGCGGGGATTTAGGCCGGATATTTCGCGTTCATCGCGTCCCAGGTCAGCGCCACCAGCCTTTCCAGCACGCCCAGATCGACGTCGCCCAGCTTGTTGATATAGAGGCAGACCTTGCTCGTCTTATGCTTGCCAAGCGCCGCGAACAGCGCGTCGGCCTCGGCTTGGCGGTCGCCATAATCCTCCATCAAATAGAGGGTGATCGCCGCCTTGCGCGGGCTGAAGCCGGCGCGGGCCATCGTGCCCGAATGGCCGCTGTCGTAGCGATAGTCATAGCTGCCGTAGCCGATGATCGACGGCCCCCACATCTTCGGCTCGAGGCCGGTAACGCGGCGGTGGATCGCGTCGATCACCGGCGCCTCCTCGCGGCGGCGTTCTTCGGGGAGCGCGGCGATATAGTCGGCGACGGTTACCTCGGTCGCCCTGGTCTTGATCTCGGTCTTGGCCATCTCGCGTCTCCTAGGTTTCGGCGCGGCGCATCAGCAGGCGCGCGGCGGGGCCGAAACCGACCAGCGCGGCGCCGAGGAAGGGCAGGGC
This sequence comes from Sphingopyxis sp. GW821-FHT02C12, assembly GCF_059421785.1. Taxonomy (NCBI): domain Bacteria; kingdom Pseudomonadati; phylum Pseudomonadota; class Alphaproteobacteria; order Sphingomonadales; family Sphingopyxidaceae; genus Sphingopyxis; species Sphingopyxis sp. GW821-FHT02C12. The sequence continues at coordinate 49,655 of NZ_JBWKVQ010000001.1, read as the reverse complement.
AACGACCCATAGCCGCACCCCGGTAACGCCGAGCGGACTGGCGATGCTGATCGCGGCGGTCATCGCGAGCCCGGTGCAGATCATCAGCATGCCGAGGATCAGGCGCGCGTGGGTGACGTCGCCCTCGGCCGCCTTGCCGCCGCTTTCGTAGCGGGCGAAGAGAAGGATGAAGGGGAAGAGCAAAGCGATATAGAGCGCGAACCAGATCGGGCGCGCCAGCCACCACTCGGTACTCCCCGGCTCGACATGCAGGCCCACGCCGCCGAGCAGCCAGGCGGCGACCATCACCAGCACGAAGGCGGTGAGGTGCCAGAGATAGACGGTCATGATCATGCCGTTGATCAGGACCACCGTCGTCCATGCGGTGAGGCCATCGAGCATCGCGCGCGCGGGTTTTTCGAGCGCGAGCGCGAGTCCGGTCTGCGCGATGCCGAGCGCGAGCAGCGCCAGCGTCGGCGGCATCGAATTGCTGAGCTCCGAACCCGGCACGCCGATCATCGCGACCGGATAGGGGCCAAGGCCAACGAGCAGGCCGAGCGCGACCAGGCCCGCCGCCGCCCAGAGCAGCGGCGCGGCGATCCGCCCGTCGTGCCAGGCATAGCCGAGCTGGTGGATCGCGACCCAGACGAAGACGAAGTTCAGGAAATTGACATAGGGAATGCCATATTGCAGCGTCGCGATGTCGATCACGACCGCCGCCGCGACGAGCGCGAAGAAAGACGTGAGGCCAAAGCGCCGCCACGCCGCATGGCTCCACGGGGTCAGCGCGGTGACGATCAGATAGACGGCGAGGAACCACACAGGGACGAGCGCGAGCTGCGTCGCCATCTTGACCACCGCGCGGTCGATGCCGGCCTGGGTGCCGAACAGCGTGACGAGCGCCCAGATCAGCAGCAGCGGCAGCACCGGGTTGATCAGCCGCCGGACGCGCGCCGCGAACCAGGTCGTGAAGCGCCCGCCATTGCGCTGGGTCGCCGCCCAGGACAGGCCGTTCGAGAAACCGCCGACGAGGAAGAATAGCGGCATGACCTGGAACCCCCAGGTCAGCCACTGTGTCCAGGGCAGGATGCCGAGCAGATGCCCGCCCTCGACCGCGCCGTCCTTCATATAGGGCGCGGCGACGAGCCAGTGGCCGACGACGACCGCGAGGATCGAAAAGGCGCGCAGGAAATCGACATAGCGATTGCGTGTCGGCGGCGCCGCCTCGGCCATCGCGCGGGCGCGCGACCAGAGCGTCTTTTTAGGCGGCGTCGCGATGTCCATAAATCTCTCCTCGCCGGACAAGTGGACGGGAAAGAATGATAAAGCGTTAGCCACGATCCGCAACGGTCGTCCGCGCGGCGACCGCGTCGGCGGCAAAGCATGGGGCGATGGGTGGTTCATGGATTGGACGCGGGTGGCGTAGCGATCCTCCCCGGAACGGGGAGGGGGACCAGCGAAGCTGGTGGAGGGGTACGTGCAGTCGAGCGCGGCGGTAAGCTCCTGTGCCCTCCACCACCCTTCGGGTGGTCCCCCTCCCCCTGCGGGGGAGGATCTTTAGCCGTCGCAGTCGCTCCAATAATCCTTGTTCGTGGTGCAGCTTTGCAGCCCCGAATAATGGTTCACCAGGCACACGGTCTTCATCGGGCACGCCTTGAACACGCGCGGCTTGTACTCGGGGGGCGCCTTGGCCTTGGTGAAGGCGCCGACGACCTGCGCGCGGAGCGGGATCAGTTGGCTGCGGATGTTGTCGTCGCCGCGCGCGATGCCCTCGTCCATCCAATAGAGAATCTCGTCTTCATGCGGTAGCGGGTTCTTGAGCTGGAGCAACGACGACGCCGCCATTACGGCGCCATAGGGTTCGCCCTGGTCGGCGACGATCCGCGACAGACGATAGGCGAGGGCGAAATCCTTCCTGGTGCCGGTGCCGCTGTTGATCATGTCGAACGCCATGATGACGGCGTAAAAATGCCCGCGCTCGGCGGCGGACTTGAAGGCGGCGAAGGCCTTTTTCGGGTCCTTTTTCGTCCCGATGCCCTCCAGATAATAGAGCCCGGTGCGATAGATGGCGTCGATGTGGCCCGCCGCCGCCGACTGGCTGAGCAGTTCAAACGCCTTGGCCGGGTCCTTCTTGCCGCCGATGATCCCGGCGCCATAGAGGGTGCCGACCGAATAGAGCGCGACCGGGTCGCCAAGGTCGGCGGCCTGCTCGATCAGCGCCAGCCCGTCCTGCGGGGTGCCGCCGGCGACGCTGCTGTTGATCCATGCGTGGCCGATCTCGCTGAGCGCGGCGGGGTCCTTCTGTTTCTGCGCATAGGCGAGCGCGGCGTCGCGGCCTTCGGTCGTGCGAATATACCAGTTGCCGCCGCGCGCGGTCATTTCGGGCAGCGGCGCGGGGCAGGGGGTGCCGGCATTGGCGCCCGCCTCATAGCTTTGCGCCCACGCCAGCGCCGCCGCCGACGGGCTGGTCCCGGCCTTCTTCTCCGCCACCAACCGGTCATAGGCGTTATGGCAATCGACATTCTGGTTATATTCGCGGGTGGGGTCGGGCATCGCGCCGCCGGCGCTCAGCGTCGAGGAGGCCGTCGCCAGCGCGAGCAGCGGCGCGGCGAAGGTCAAGATCATTCGCATGACAATCATCCTGCAGGCGCGTCCCCCGCGCGATCATGCCGCATGGCGGGCGCGGAAACTTGTAAGAACGCGCCAAGGCGTTGCGCCGCGCGGATCGGCCTGTTAGGCGCCGCCCCGTCATTTCCCGCCAGAAGGTGCTGCCATGTCCGAGTCCATCAAGCGCGTCGTCCTCGCCTATTCGGGGGGGCTCGACACCAGCGTCATCCTGAAATGGCTGCAGGTGACCTATGGCTGCGAGGTGGTGACCTTCACCGCCGACCTCGGGCAGGGTGACGAATTGGAACCCGCGCGCGCCAAGGCTGAGCTGATGGGGATCAAGCCCGAGCATATCTATATCGACGATGTCCGCGAGGAGTTCGTGCGCGACTTCGTCTTCCCGATGATGCGCGCCAATGCGCGCTATGAGGGCGATTATCTGCTCGGCACCTCGATCGCGCGTCCGCTGATTTCGAAGCGGCTGGTCGAGATCGCCAGGGAAGTCGGCGCCGACGCCGTGGCGCATGGCGCGACCGGCAAGGGCAACGACCAGGTGCGTTTCGAGCTCAGCGCCTATGCGCTGAACCCCGACATCAAGGTGATTGCGCCCTGGCGCGAATGGGATCTGACCAGCCGTACGGCACTGATCGAATTCGCCGAAAAGCACCAGATTCCGGTGCCCAAGGACAAGCGCGGCGAAAGCCCCTTCTCGACCGACGCGAACCTGCTGCACACCTCTTCGGAGGGCAAGGTGCTCGAAAACCCCTGGGACGAAACCCCAGACTATGTCTATTCGCGCACGGTCAATCCCGAGGATGCGCCCGACACCCCCGAATATATCACGGTCGATTTCGAACGCGGCGACGGCGTCGCGCTGAACGGCGAGGCGATGTCGCCCGCCACCTTGCTGACGGCGCTCAACGAGCTCGGCCGCAAGCATGGCATCGGCCGGCTCGACCTCGTCGAGAACCGCTTCGTCGGCATGAAATCGCGCGGCATGTACGAGACCCCGGGCGGCGAAATCTACGCCCGCGCGCATCGCGGCATCGAAAGCATCACGCTCGATCGCGGCGCCGCGCATCTGAAAGACGAGCTGATGCCGAAATATGCCGAGCTCATCTACAACGGCTTCTGGTTCGCCCCCGAGCGCGAGATGCTGCAGGCGGCGATCGACCATAGCCAGGAAAAGGTGTCGGGCACGGTGCGGCTCAAGCTCTACAAGGGCAATGCCAGCGTCGTCGGCCGCAAGTCGCCGAACAGCCTGTACAGCGAGCGCCATGTGACCTTCGAGGACGATGCCGGCGCCTATGACCAGAAAGATGCGGCGGGCTTCATCAAATTGAACGCGCTGCGCCTGAAGTTGCTGGCGAAACGCGACCGCTGACGCTTCGACCCGTTCGGGGCAGGAATCGCCGCAGCGAGCGGCCGGATCGATCGCATGCGGTCGACCCGGCGCCCTGTGCGTGATACGTACCGTCCCGGCAATCGAACGATAATGTCGGGAAGAGGCTGCCACCATCCAATGGGGTAGCGGACATGGACGAATGGAACGCGGAGGACGTGACCTCCGAACGCGACGATTGGGAATGGCGCTATGTGCTGGTCCCACGCTTTGCGCTGAACGTCAATCGCACCGGAATGCGCACACGCTTCATCTGGCCGGGGCGCTATCTGGTGCGCTGGTCGCGGACCTATAAACGTTACGTCTATCGCCGCCATTGAGGCCCCGCTGGCGTGCCGCGTTTCGCTGCGCTAAGGGCGCGACATGACCGCGACCCGCTTCTTCTCCGACAATGCCGCGACCGTCCATCCCAAGGTGATGGAAGCGCTGGCGGCCGCCAACCACGTCGACACCGCCTATGACGGCGACGCGCTCAGCCAGTCGCTCGACGCGACCTTTTCGGAGCTGTTCGAAACCGACTGCGAGGTCGTGTGGATCCCGACCGGCACGGCCGCGAACAGCATCATCCTCGCGCATTTCGTGCGGCCCTGGCAGGGCATCCTCTGTTATGAAGAGGCGCATATCGAGGTCGACGAATGCGGCGCGCCGAGCTTCTATTCGGGCGGCGCCAAGCTGATGACGCTGCCCGGGCCGGGCGCGAAGATCGACGCCGACGCGCTGCGCGAGCGCATCCGCAGCATCCGCAACGACGTCCACCAGGTGCAGCCCGCCGCGATCAGCATCACCAACGCGACCGAATATGGCCTCGCCTGGCGCCCCGACGAGGTGCGCGAGATCAGCGAGATCGCCAGGAGCAAGGGGTTGAAGCTCCATATGGACGGCGCGCGTTTCGCCAATGCCGTCGCCTTCGCGGGTTGCGCGCCCGCCGATGTGACCTGGCGTGCCGGGGTCGATGCGCTGTCCTTCGGTTTCACCAAGAACGGCGCGATGATGGCCGAGGCTTTGGTTTTCTTCGGCGGCAGCGGCGGCGCAGGCGTGCGAGAACTCAAGAAGCGCGGCGGCCACCTGCTCAGCAAGGGGCGTTTCGTCGCGGCGCAGATCCGCGCGATGCTCAAGGACGATCTGTGGCTGGCCAACGCGCGCGCCGCCAATGCCGGCGCCGCGGCGCTCGCGGCGGCATGCGGCGACCGGCTGATGTATCCGGTCGAGGCGAACGAGCTGTTCGTGCGGATCAGCGCCGAGGATGCCGCCGACCTGCGCGCCAAGGGCTTCGATTTCTACGACTGGGGCGAGGGTGCGGCGCGGCTGGTGGTGAGCTGGGACCAGGACGCCGAAGCCGTCGCGCCGCTCGCGGCAGCCATCGCGGCGCTGTGAGCGCGCAGCCCAGCCTTTTGACGCCGCGCGTCCTGCTGCCGTTCGCGTTCATCACGCTGATCTGGGGCTCGACGTGGATCGTCATCACCGGGCAGCTGGGGGTCGTGCCGCCGAGCTGGTCGGTCGCTTATCGTTTCTTCGTCGGCGCGGCGGCGATGTTCGCCTATGCGCTGTGGCGGCGCGAATCCTTGTTGCTATCGGGCTGGGCGTGGGGCTTCGCGGCGCTGCTGGGCCTCGCTCAATTCGCGTTCAACTTCAACTTTGTCTACCGGTCCGAACAGCATATTACCTCGGGACTCGTCGCGGTGCTGTTCGCGCTGCTGATTGTGCCGAACACCTTGCTCGGGCGCGTCTTCCTCAAGACGAAGGTCGAGGGGCGCTTCCTCGCCGGGGCGGGAATCGCGATCGTCGGGGTCGGCATGATGATCCTCCACGAATATCGCGCCGCGACGGTCGGGGCGGGCGAGGTGCTGCTCGGCACGGTACTGGCTTTGAGCGGGGTGATGAGCGCATCGACCTCGAACGTCATGCAGGGCGCCAAAATCGCGCGTGCGCAATCGATGGTGGTGATGATCGCCTGGGCGATGCTGTTCGGCGCGCTCGGCGATGCGAGCTTCGCATGGATCATGACGGGGCCGCCGGTCATCGAGACCACGCCCGCCTATATCGCCGGGGTGCTCTATCTGGGCGTGATCGCGAGCGCGGTCACCTTTCCGCTTTATTTCAACATCATTCGCGAGGTCGGGCCGGGACAGGCCGCCTGGTCGAGCGTGCTGATCCCGATCATCGCGATGGGATTCTCGACCGTGCTCGAGGGCTATCGCTGGGCGCCGCTGTCGATCGCGGGTGGTGCGGTGGCACTGGTTGGGCTGGCGATCGCGGTGGCGAAGCGGCCCGACAAGCCCTCGGTCAGCGGCGGGACGGTGTCGGTGCCGGTCGACAAGGCCGACTGACCGGGTCGCTCCAGCGCGTCAGGACCGCTCCTCGCCCACCATATGGTCCGCGACGCTGTATGAATGGCTCGCCTGATAGGCGTTCCGGCCGCGATTCATATGCGTCAGGTTGAAGGCGCGAATGCCCCGCAAGGCATGTGCGTTCGACAGAAAGGCGCGGATCGACGCCGCACTACGAACCCTGATCCCGAACATATCGGCGCCGTTCGGAAAGAAGCAGCTCACATCCTCTGGTGCGGCGACGCATCGCTCGATCAGCGGGAGGTCCACATGTTCGGGATCGCACGACCCGTCGGCGGTGAAATCCGAAAGATGGACGATGAACCGCGCCTTCAGATCGTCGCCGTCGGCATAAAGGGTGAACAGCTCCATCCAGCCCGCATTGACGCGGACGAGCGGCTTGTCGGAGGTCGAGGGCAGGCACGAGACCGACCAATAATAGCGCTCGGTCAGGCGCGGCACCGGGATGCAGACGGCGGCGTACAGGCCGAGGATGGCCAGCAGGTCTTCCGCTTGCGGGCGGCGCAGCAATTTTTCGAAGCGCGCCGCATATTTGAATCGTTGTTCGATCGATTCGGCCCGCTCGTCGGCGTCGGGCGGGCGATAGTCGCCTTCCAGCCAGCCGCGTTGCTGCTCGGGATCGAGAAACTGGCGCAGCCCCTTGGCGCCGCGGTGCGATGCACGGGTCATGCCGCGACCATGCGCGCCCCGCCGTCGATCGGCAATCTTCCTTGGTCGAAGGCGGTTCGGATTTCGCGGCGGCTGTCCTAAAGACAGGATCATGAAACCTATCGCCTTCGCTTTCGCCGCCGCGCTCGCCGTCCTCTCCTCGCCCGCCGCCGCGCAGTCCGCCTGCGCGCCGGGCACCTATGCCGCCGCCGACGGCGATTTCGTCGTGCTCGCGCCGGTGCCGAGCATCCCCGCACCGGGGCTGCGCTATCTGTTTCGCGACGGGCGCCGCGGCGCGACGAGCGAGGCGGCCGCGCCATTGGCGTGCCGCGACGGCATGGTCGAGGTGCGGGGTGCGCGCTGGAACAGGATCGCCTTCCGCGAGACCCCGGCTCGCTTCGACAGCGTCGGCACCCGGCTGACCGGCGTGCTGATCGAACCGCCCGGCGCCGATGCCAGCCGGCCGTTGGTCGTGATGGTGCACGGCTCCGAACGCACCTCGCCGATCGGCGGCGTCTATGGCTATGCGATGGCGGCGCAGGGGATTTCGGTGTTCGTCTATGACAAGCGCGGCACCGGCGGGTCCGAGGGCGAATATACGCAGAATTTCGAATTGCTCGCCGCCGATGCGGCGAAGGCGCTCGAAACCGCGCGCGGCATGGCCGCCGGGCGCTATGGACGCGCGGGCTTTTTCGGCGGCAGCCAGGGCGGCTGGGTCGCCCCGCTCGCGGCGACGCGCAGCAAGGCCGATTTCGTCGCGGTCGGTTTCGGCCTCGTCGCCTCGCCGATCGAGGAGGATCGCGAGCAGATGGTGTCCGAAGTCCGCGCCGCGGGACTCGGCAAGGATGCCGAGGCACTGGTGACGCGGTTGTCGCAAGCGACCGCGACGCTGCTGCTGTCGGATTTCAGGGACGGTTATGACGCACTCGATGCGGCGCGGCGCGAGATGGCGTCGCTGCCATGGGCAGCGAAGATCGAGGGCGAATATAGCGGTGCGATGGCGCGGATGACGAATGAGGAACTGCGCCGCGTCGGCCGCGCGCGCTTCGACAATCTCGAACTGATCTGGGACTATGACGCGGTCGCGGCGCTGCGGAAACTCGACACGCCTTTGCTGTGGGTGCTCGCGGGCGAGGATCGCGAGGCGCCGATCGAGACGACGCGCGCCGCGCTGATGGGGCTGAAGGCGGCGGGCAAGCCGGTCGACGTCTATCTTTTTCCGCAGACCGACCATGGCATGTTCGAGTTCACCACCGGGCCGGATGGCGAGCGCAGCGTCACGCGGATCACCCACGGCTATCTGAAATTGCTCGGCGACTGGGTGAAGCGCGACGTGCGCGGCGCCTATGGGCGCGGGCAGAAGCTGACGGCGAAGTAGGGCGGCTTAAAGCGGGGATGCCTAGCCGTTCAAACCGTTCAGCCGGCGCCACTCCTGCACCGACTGCTTTGCCCATTCGGCAAGAACGCCACCCCATTTCGACTCTTTGATCAGCGCTCCATCTGCATCCGTCACGCGAACATCCATGACGCCCTGGTCGATCATCTTGTGAGCCGTCCTGGCGGCCAAGAGTAAACTGGACTTTTCGGCGGGGCCGATGTCGCGACCATCCGCATCGCGTCCCCAAACCAGGAAGGCCGGTGTCTCGTTCACCCCGCGCTGATCCGTTCGATATCGGCACCGACCGCCTGCAATTTCTCCTCGAGGCGCTCGTAACCGCGGTCGAGGTGATAGACGCGGTTGACCTCGGTCTGGCCTTGCGCGGCGAGGCCGGCGATGATCAGGCTCATCGAGGCGCGCAGGTCGGTCGCCATCACGGGCGCGCCGACGAGATGATCGACCCCGCGCACCACCGCGCTGCGGCCGCGCACGTCAATGTCGCAGCCCATGCGCGCCAGTTCGGGGACGTGCATGTAGCGATTCTCGAAGATGGTTTCGGTGAACAGGCTGGCGCCCGATCCGAGCGTCGCCATCGCCATGAACTGCGCCTGCATGTCGGTCGCGAAGCCCGGATAGGGCGCGGTCGACAGGGTGACCGGTTCGGCGCGGCCGGTCATCGCGACGCGAATGCCGGTCTTAGTTTCTTCGACCGTCGCGCCCGCCTGGCGCAGCGCGCTCAGCGTCGCTTCCATCTCGTTGGCCTTGGCGCCGACGAGTTCGACATCGCCCTCGGTGATGACGGCGGCGCAGGCGTAGCTGCCCGCCTCGATGCGGTCGGCCATCACGCGATAGGTTGCGCCGTGCAGGCGGTCGACGCCTTCGATGGTCAATGTTTCGGTGCCGATGCCGTCGATCGATGCGCCCATCGCGACGAGGCAGTTGCACAGGTCGACGATCTCGGGCTCGCGCGCCGCATTTTCGAGGACGCTGGTCCCCTTGGCGAGCACCGCGGCCATGACCGCGTTTTCGGTCGCGCCGACCGAGACGACGGGGAAGGTGAACTTGCCGCCCGCCAGGCGTCCGCCCGGCGCGCTCGCCTTCACATAACCCGAGGCGAGTTCGATTTCGGCGCCCAGCGCTTCGAGCGCCTTGAGATGCAAATCGATCGGGCGGTTGCCGATCGCGCAGCCGCCGGGCAGCGAGACGGTGGCTTCACCGGCGCGCGCGAGCAGCGGGCCGAGGACGAGGATCGAGGCGCGCATCTTGCGGACGATGTCATAGGGGGCGACGGTCGACGTCAGCGTCGTCGTGCGCGCGGTCATCACGCGGCCGAAATCCTCGGGCCGCGACCCCTCGATCGTCGTCGAGCAGCCGAGCTGGTTGAGCAGGTGGCCGAAGCCATCGACGTCGGCGAGCCGCGGCAGGTTGCGCAGCGTCAGTGGCTCGTCGGTGAGCAGCGCGCAGGGCAAAAGCGTAAGCGCCGCATTCTTTGCGCCGGAAATGGGGATACGGCCCTTGAGTCGCTGGCCGCCGCGAATGACGATTTGATCCATCGGCTGTCTTTAGCGGATGGCGGCGGCGGCGCAAGCGCGCGGCGATGGTTAAACCCCGCTTTGCGGTCGCCGCATTTCCCATAGCCATGGCGACCGAAACATGGAAATATCGGTGCAAATATTGCGCGCTATGGAGACAGTATCAGGACCGGTTCGACTGCAGCAAAAAGGGGCAAGGGCATGAGGAATATTGTCGCGACCATCGCCACGTCGGCGTCGTTGATCATGGCGCAGCTCGCGCCGCCGGTTCTTGCCCAGACGACCTATCCCTATCCCGGCTCGGGCGGCCCGCAGATCCAGCCGCCGCGCGACCAGGGCTATGCCGGGACGCTGCGCTGCGAATCGCGCAAGAACAAGCTCCAGCGCTGCAATGTGCGCACCGACAATCGCGTCGACCTGATCCGGGTGATCGGCGGGCGTTGTTCGAAGGGGCGCGACTGGGGCTTCACCGCCAACCAGATCTGGGTGTCGGGCGGCTGCCGTGCCGAATTCGGTTATGGCTATGGGTACGGCAATGGCGGCGGCTATCCGGTGCCGCTGCCGCAGCCGGTCGACGATTATGCGGGGACGATCCGCTGCGAATCGCGCGGCAGCCGCTACGAACAATGCAATGTGCAGACCAACAACCGCGTCGAGCTGGTGCGGCGGCTCGGCGGCAAGTGCAACGACGGGCGCCAATGGGGCTATACCGCGAACTACATCTGGGTGAACGACGGTTGCCGGGCCGAATTCGCCTATGGCTACAACAATCTGACCCCGCTGCCCGGACCCCGGCCCGAGAAGGACAAGGGGCCGAGCACCGGGCTGATCATCGGCGGCGTCGTGGTCGCGGGCGGGCTGCTCGCGCTGCTGCTGAGCAAGAAGAAGAAAACCCCGGCGGGCGAAGAGACGACGACCGATGAGCCCGCCACCTATCCTGCCGGACCGCCGGCGACGCTGAGCGCGAACCTGTCGGCGTTGCCGAGCGCGGCGCGGCCGTCGGTGCAGAATTGCATGAACGACGCGGCACGCCAGATCGGGGTCACCGGCGGCACGCGGCTGAGCTATGACAAGCTGGTGTCGCTGGAGCAGGGCAATGGCGGCTGGCGCATCCGCGCCACGATGACCGCGACCTATCCCGACGGGGCGCGGACGGTCGAAATGTATTGCCGGGCGACGCCGAGCCAGATCATCCAGCTCGATTTCAGCTAGCGCGCTACGGCGTTTTGGATATTGCCGTCATCCCGGCGAAAGCCGGGTGACGAAGCATGAGACGAGAACAGGGTCGCGCCGCCATGGTGAAGGGGAATGGGCCGGCTGCGGCCTTGTGGTCGCGGGCCTATCTGCTGCTGACGATGACGGCGCTGTTCTGGGCCGGCAATTCGATCGTCGGGCGCGCCGCGCGCGACCTGGTGCCGCCCGCCGCGCTGTCCTTCTGGCGCTGGACGATCGCGCTCGCGCTGCTGTTGCCGCTCGCCTGGCCGCATCTGAAGCGCGATTGGCCCGCATTGCGGGCGCGTTGGCCGGTCATGCTGATCCTCGGCGCGCTGGGAATCGGTGCGTTCAACACCTTGCTCTATACCGGGCTGCAAACCACCACCGCGCTCAATTCGATGCTGATCCAGTCGGCGCAGCCGGCGTTGATCCTGATCGTCGGTGCGCTGGTGATGCGCGATCGGACGGGCGCCCGGCAGATCGCGGGTGTCGCGGTGTCTCTGGCGGGCGTCCTGATCATCATCGGGCGCGGCGACCCCGGCCTGCTGCTCGCGTTGAGGCTGAATGGCGGCGACGCGATCATCGCCGTCGCGGTGCTGTTGTGGGCGCTCTATTCGGTGCTGCTCCGCCGTCGCCCGGCGGTGCATCCGCTCAGCTTTCTCGCCGCATCGATCATGGTCGGGCTGATGGTAATCATGCCGGTCTATGCGACGGAAATCTGGTCGGGACGCTTGATCGTGCCGGCGACGGGCAGCGCCCTTGCGATCGCCTATGTGTCGATCTTTCCGTCGTTCCTGGCCTATCTTTTCTTCAACCGTAGCGTCGAACTGATCGGATCGGCGGCGACCGGGCAGTATATGAATATCATGCCGCTGATGGGGGCAGGGTTGGCGATGCTCTTTCTCGGCGAGGTGCTGCACCTGTTCCACATCGCGGGATTGGCGCTGATCGTCGCCGGGATTTTGGTCGCCGGGCGCCCGCCGCAGCCCGCCGCAGACGCTTAGCCCAGCGCTTCCTCGACCTGCGCCAGCCGGTCCTTGCCGAAGAACATCTCCTCTCCGACGAAAAAGGTCGGGATGCCAAAGACGCCGCGCGCGACCGCGGCCTCGGTATTGGCGACGAGCTTCGCCTTGATCTCGGGTTCCTGCGTGCGCGCGAGCAGCGCGGGGCCGTCGAAGCCGTTGGTGGTGAGGAAGGCCGCGGCGACCTCCGGATCGTCCATTTTCAGCCCATCTTCCCACATCGCGCGGTTCACCGCCTCGACATAATCGTCAAGGTTGCCGTCATCCTCCGCCACGATCGCGCCGCGCATGATGAGCAGGGTGTTGACCGGGAAATGCGGGTTGAGGCGGAATTTTGTCAGGCCATGCTTGTCGATGAAGCGCCGCATCTCGAGGTTTTCATAGGCCATCTTCGCGGGCGCGTCGGCGTATTGGATCATCGGTGCCTTGTTGCCGGTGGCCTTGAAGATACCGCCGAGCAGGCCGGGGGTGATGATCAGGTCGGCGCCGGTGCGGTCGAGCAGTTCGGGCAGGACCTTGAGCGTGAGATAGGCGTTGGGGCTGCCGAAATCGAAGATGAGTTCGAGGGTTTTTGCGGCGTTTTGGGTCACCATTTTTCTCCCCAAGGGCGGAGGTCGAGTTCGTGGGTCCAGGCGCTTCTGGGCTGCTTGTGGAGCATCACATAATTGGCGGCGATAGCGTCGGGGTTGAGGATCAGGTCGGCCGCCTTGGCATTGTCGAAATCGGGGTGGCGGCCCTTGATGAAGTCGGTGTCGATCGCGCCGTCGATGATCGTGTGCGCAACGTGAATGCCCTGCGGCCCGAGTTCGCGCGCCATCGACTGGGCGAGCATGCGCAGCGCGCCCTTGGCGCCCGAAAAGGCCGAAAAGCCCGAACCGCCGCGCAGGCTCGCGGTCGCGCCGGTGAAGAGGATCGTGCCGCGACCGCGCGGCGCCATGCGCTTCGCCGCCTCGCGGCCCATCAGGAAGCCGCCGAGACACGCCATTTCCCAGACCTTGGTATAGACGCGCACCGTCGTCTCGGTGATCGGGAAATTGACGTTGGCGCCGATGTTGAACACCGCGACCTCGACCGGGCCGACTTCGGCCTCGACCTGGTCGAACAGCGCGACCATGTCGCTTTCTTCACGGGCGTCGCCAGGGAAGGCGCGCGCTTGTTGGCCCGCATCGCGGATCGACTGCGCCAGCGATTCGAGCTGGTCGGCGTTGCGCGCGCGGCGGTTGACGCAGGCGGTGAGGCCCTCGGCGGCGAAAGCGCGGGCGATCGCGCCGCCCGTGGCATCGCCGGCTCCGATGATGACAGCAGCTGGATTGGGCATACGACTCTCCTCTTGCTGTCCATCGTAACTATGATAATCATAGTGACAAGTGGTTTTTCCACGAAGGGTGGCAATTGTGCTGCGACAAAAACCGCGTCATTGCGAGCGAAGCGAAGCAATCCAGAGCCTGCGTAAACCGCTCTGGATTGCTTCGCTTCGCGCGCAATGACGAGTAGGGAGGACGATAGATGCCCAGACGTGCGGATCTTTCGGATACTTTCTGCCCCGTCGGACGATCAGCCGAACTGCTCGGCGACCGCGCCGTGCTGCTGATCCTGCGCGACCTGTTCTTCGGGCGGCGGCGGTTCGAAGCGATCGCGGCGAACACTGGACTCGGCCCGCAGCTTGTGTCCGCGCGGCTCAAGCTGCTGGAAAAGGAAGGCGTGGTCGAACGCCATGCCTATCAGGACAAGCCGCTGCGCCACGAATATCGGCTGACCGACAAGGGCAAGGATCTGTTCGACGTGCTCTACGCGATGCGCGGTTGGGCCGAGCGCTGGGCGTATGCGGATGGCGAGACCGGCGACGGCCCGGCGATGCGCTATATCCACCGCGCGTGCGGCACCGATGTCGGGACGGCGACGGTCTGCCCGGGGTGCGGCGCGGCGCTGGGCTATGGCGACTTGAAGGGCGAGCCGTCGCCGGCGCTCAGGGCCGAGCAGGCGCGGCGGGCGGGTTAGCTCAGGCCTTTTCCAGCGTGCATTGCAGCGGGTGCTGGTTCTGCCGCGCGGCGTCCATCACCTGATTGACCTTGGTCTCGGCGACCTCATAGCTGAACACGCCGCAGACGCCGACGCCCTGCTGGTGGACGTGGAGCATCACCTGGGTCGCCTGTTCGATGTCCATGTTGAAGAAGCGCTGGAGCACCATCACGACGAATTCCATCGGGGTATAATCGTCGTTGAGCAGCAGCACCTTGTACATCGAGGGTTTTTTGGCCTTCGCGCGGGTGCGTGTCGCGATGCCGACGCCCGGCGGGCCGGGCGTGCCATCGTCCTTGTCCGCCATGGCGCGGATCGGGGGAAGGGTCTGAACTGGAAGCATTGTCACCGGAATATCGCACGCCGCGATGGAATCGCAAGGGGGAGGGGCATCATTAACCCCTTTTGTGAGAACCCCGAAAGCAAGAACCGCCCGCAACCCGAAGGATGCGAGCGGTCTTGGTTTGTCGGCGCAGGCTGGGAGGAGGGGAGAGACGCCCGCGCCAACGGGAAGAGGAAAGCCCTTAGGCGGCCTTCATCTTCGAGGTGATGACCGACACGCGGTTCGAAATCGGCGCGAAGCTGTCGTTCGCCATCTTGACGACGAGTTCGCTGGTCTTCGAGGTCTGCGCGACAGCGGCGTCGAACGCCTTCTTGCTGTTTTCGGCATAGAGCTTGAAGAATTCGGTCGGCGACTTGACGGCGGTGTAGCCCTTCAGCGCGGCGGTCGTGTCTTCAAAGCTCTTGCGAGCGAAGGTCACGCCTTCCTGGCCGAGGACTTCGGCGTTCTTCGCGGCGATCTTGCCGGCTTCGACGAGGGCTTCGAGGTTCGCCTTGTTGAACTCGACGGCTTCCTTGGCCTTCGCGTTGAAATCGGCGGTCAGCGCTTCGGCGCGGGTCTTCGCTTCGTCGGCGAACTTCTTGACGGTGTCGTTCATGGTCTTGAATCCTTTGGTGGCGGCGGCGACCGGCTTCGGTGCGGCCTTCAGGGACTTGGGGGCAATGGTCTTGACGACCGCCTTCTTGGGGGCGGCCTTTTTGGCGACGGCCTTGGGGGCAGCAGCCTTCTTGGCGACCGGCTTGGCTTTTGCCTTCACCGTCGCGGTTTTCACGGGTGCCGGAGCGGCCTTTGCCACTGCCGGGGCAGCGGTTTCGACCGGAGCGGCCGGAGTCACCGCCGGCGTGGCGGGGGTTTCCAGCGTCGCGGCTTCGAAAGCCTTTTCGGCACTATCCATCTTGGTAGCCATCGGGGTAACTCCTTTATGTTGCAGTGCACAATATAGGAGTGGCGTGGCGATTTCAAGGATATTTTTGTGCGCTGCACAAAAATTGTTGCTCGCGGCCTTATTGGCCCTTTATTTCCCCGATTTTACCGCTGCTTGACGTAGCGGCCGGGGGCATCCTCGATCGCCTTCTTAGCACCTTTTCCGGGAATGCGCGAACCCTTAACGGCGGTTTTTGCGCTATCCTGTGTGGCAATCCAGTCGATCCAGTGCGGCCACCAGCTGCCTTTGGTCTCGTGCGCGCTGGCGACATAGTCGTCGAGTGTGGCGGCGTCGCTGTCGCCGACCCAATATTGATATTTGCCCGCGGCCGGCGGGTTGACGACCCCGGCGATATGGCCCGAACCGGCGAGCAGGAAGGTCCTGGGGCCCGACAAATGGTCCATCAGCCGCCAGACGCTGGCGAGCGGCGCGATATGATCCTCGCGCCCCGCCTGGATATAGGCGGGTGTCCTGATCTTCTTGAGGTCGAGCGGGGTGCCGCACACCGACAGGCTGTTCGGGATCACCATCCGGTTGTCGCGATAGAGGTCGACCAGATATTGGCGGTGCCACTTCGCGGGCAGGTTGGTGGTGTCGCCGTTCCAATAGAGCAGGTCGAAGGGCGGATAGTCGTTGCCGAGCAGGTAATTGCTGACGACATAGTTCCAGATCAGGTCGCGCCCGCGCAAGCTGTTGAAGGTCGCCGCCATATAGCGGCCATCGAGGAAACCCGGCGCCGACAGCTGTTCGAGCAGCGCCAGATAGCTGTCGTCGACGAACATCTTGAGGTCGCCGGCGAATTCGAAATCGATCTGCGCGGTGAAAAAGGTCACCGACTGGACCTTGTCGGCTTCGCCCTTCGCGGAGAGCATCGCGAGCGTTGCGGCCAGCGTGGTGCCAGCGACGCAATAGCCGATCGTGTGGACCGCGGGGACGCCCAGCAAGTCGCGTACCGTGTCGATCGCATCGACCTGCGCCGCGATATAATCGTCCCAGACCACGTCCTTCATCGACGCGTCGGCCGATTTCCATGACACCATGAACACCGACAGCCCCTGCTCGACCGCCCAGCGCACGAAACTTTTCGCGGGGTTCAGGTCGAGGATGTAGAAGCGGTTGATCCACGGCGGGAAGATCAGCAGCGGGACGGTGAACACGTCCTTCGTGGTCGGCGCATAATGGATGAGCTGATAGAGATCGGTCTCATGGATCACCTTGCCCGGCGTCGTCGCGATATTCACCCCGACCTCGAACGCGTCGGGATCGACATGGCTGAGCTGCCCGCGCGACAGGTCGGTGAGCATGTGCTTGAGCCCCTTGAGCAGGCTTTCGCCGCGCGTCTCGACCGCGCGCTTGATCACTTCGGGGTTGGTGAGCGCTAGGTTCGACGGCGAAAAGGCGTCGGCCATGCCCTTGGCGGCGAACTCCATCTTCTTGCGCGCATTCTCGTCGAGGCCCGACATCTGGCGCGTCGTCGCCAGCAACTGGTCGGAAAGCAGGCCATAGGTCTGGCGGATCAGCGCGAAGGCGGGGTTTTCGGTCCATTCGGGATCGGCAAAGCGCTTGTCCTTCGGCGCTTCGGCAGGCGCGTCGGGGGTGAAGCCCGGGGTCAGCGTCGCCAGCGAGGTCCAGAAGGCAACCCCCTGTTCCCACATTTTTGCCGACTGCTCGGCCCAGGCCTGCGTCGCGGGATTGTTCAGCCAGCCCGCGGGATCGAACATCGCGGCGGCACCGGTCTTGCCCTCGTTCGCCTGTCCCATCGCGTAATCGAGCATCATCTGCTGCGCCCGGCCCATGACGCTGGTCCAATGCTGCAGGTCGTCGGGTGCGGGCATGAAGGGGTTTGGCGTTTCCGATGTGCCGTCTTTGCCCGTGTCGCTCATGCTGGTTCCTGCTGGTCTGTCCGGAGATTATGCCTATAACAAGCCGCGGCGCGGCTGGCGAGCGGCCGTTCGCGCTTATTACCGATAACGAAAAGGAGTTGTTCTAGTTTCCCATGTCCGAAGATGAATTCTATCGCATCAAGCGCCTGCCGCCCTATGTCATCGCCGAAGTCAATGCGATGCGTGCGGCCGCCCGCGCCTCGGGCGAAGACATCATCGACCTGGGAATGGGCAATCCCGACCTGCCGCCGCCGCAGCATGTGATCGACAAGCTCTGCGAAGTGGCGATGAAGCCCGACGCGCATGGTTATTCGCAATCGAAGGGCATTCCGGGGCTGCGCCGCGCGCAGGCCAATTATTATGCGCGCCGCTTCAACGTCGAGCTCGATCCCGAAAGCGAGGTCGTGGTGACAATGGGATCGAAGGAGGGACTCGCGAGTCTCGCCACCGCGATCACCGGTCCCGGCGACGTCGTGCTCGCGCCGAACCCCAGCTACCCGATCCACACCTTCGGTTTCATCATCGCCGGCGCGACGATCCGCAGCGTGCCGACGACCCCCGACGAAAATTACTGGCGCGCCCTCGACCGCGCGATGGCCTTCACCGTGCCGCGCCCGTCGATCCTGGTGGTTAATTATCCGTCGAACCCGACCGCCGAGGCGGTCGACCTCGCTTTCTACGAACGGCTCGTCGCCTGGGCGAAGGAGAATAAGGTCTGGGTGCTCAGCGACCTTGCCTATTCGGAGCTTTATTACGACGGCAATCCGACCCCCTCGATCCTGCAGGTGCCGGGCGCGAAGGATGTCGCGGTCGAATTCACCTCGATGTCGAAAACCTATTCGATGGCGGGCTGGCGCATGGGCTTCGCGGTCGGCAACAAGCGGCTGATCGCTGCGATGACGCGGGTGAAATCCTATCTCGATTATGGCGCCTTCACCCCGATCCAGGCCGCCGCGTGCGCGGCCTTGAACGGGCCGCAGGATATCGTCGCCAGGAACCGCGAGCTGTACCAGAAGCGCCGCGACGTGATGGTCGACAGCTTCGGCCGCGCCGGCTGGGACATTCCGAGCCCCAAGGCGTCGATGTTCGCCTGGGCCCCGCTGCCGCCCGCGCTGAAAGAGATGGGCAGCCTCGAATTTTCGAAGCAATTGCTCATCCATGCCAAGGTCGCGGTCGCGCCCGGCGTCGGTTATGGCGAGGACGGCGAAGGTTTCGTGCGCATCGCGATGGTCGAGAATGAGCAGCGCATCCGGCAGGCGGCGCGCAATGTGCGCAAGTTCCTCCAGATGCACGGCGTCAACACGCCATCGGTTGCGGCGGGCAGCGAGGGATGACGTCCACCGGCTCGGCGATGATCGCCGAGACGATCCAGCTTTCGGTCACCCCGGTGTTCCTGCTCGTTGCGACGGGCAGCCTCCTCAACGTCCTGACCGGGCGGTTGTCGCGTGTCGTCGACCGCTCGCGGGCGTTGATGGAGCGCTGGTCCGAGACCGAGGGGGCGGAGCATGAGCGGGTCGTCGCCGAACTGCGCGCCGCCGACCGGCGGATGGACGTGATCAACAACGCGATCGCCGCGGCCGTCGCGTGCGGCATCGTCGTCTGTTTGCTCGTTGCGCTGTTGTTTGCGCAGGCGATCGCCGGGTTCAACCTGGGACTCGCCGCGTCATGGGCGTTCGCGATCGCGATGTTGTTGCTGCTCGCCTCGCTGGTGCTGTTCCTGATCGAAGTGCGGATGGCGATCCGCAACATCCATGTACCGATGGAGTTGCTCGAGCTTGAGGAAATGGGCTGGAAGCGCCGGCGGGATAAACGGTGATGATCGTGGCCCCCGCGAAGGCGGGGGCCGCTCCCAGCCTGTCTGGACGCCAGCGATCCCCGCCTTCGCGGGGATGACGTTGCCTATGGCGTCACACTGGCCCGATAGGTCGGCGTCACGCGCTTGCGGCTCGCCTGCTCATAGGCATAGCCGGCGCTCAGCACATCGGCGTCGCTCCACTTCGCACCGATGAAGCTGACACCGATCGGCAGGCCCTCTACCGCGCCCATCGGGACGGTCAGGTGCGGATAGCCGGCGACGGCGGGAAGCTGACTGACGCTCGGGCCGCTATAATGATCGCCGTTGACGAGGTCGCTGGTCCACGCCGGGCCGTTGGTGACGCCGACGAGCAGGTCGACGCCCTTGTCCTTCAACAATTTGTCGATCCCCTCGGGACCCGCAAGCCGCGCCGCTTTGGCCTTGGCTTCGACATAGGCGGGACTGTCGAGTCCGCCCTTGCTCTCGGCCAGTTCGAACAGCGACTGGTCGAACCATTTGAGTTCGGCGGGGTGCGCCTTGTTGAATGCGATCAGGTCGGCGAGCGTCTTCGGCCCGTCCTTGCCGGGCAGGCCCGCGAGATAGGCCGCCATGTCGGCCTTAAGCTCGGTCATCAGCACCTCGAACTCGGCGGCGCCCAGTTCCTCCAGTCCTTTGCGGCTGTCGTCGATCTCGACGATCGTCGCGCCGAGGTCCGCCATCTGTTTTAGCGCCGCGTCGAACAGCGCGGCGACGTCGGCCCGGTCTCCGATGCGGTCGCGCAGCACGCCGATGCGCTTGCCCTTCAGCGCGTCGGGCGAGAGCGCGGCGGCATAGTCGGTCTTGCGCGCATCGGCCTCGGTGGTCGCGGGATCGGCGGGGTCGCTACCCGCGATGACGGTCATCACCGCGGCGGCGTCCCGGACGGTGAGGGTGATCGGGCCGGCGGTGTCCTGGCTGTGGCTGATCGGCACGATATGGGTGCGGCTGACAAGGCCGACGGTCGGTTTGAAACCGACGACGCCATTAACACCGGCGGGGCAGGTGATCGACCCGTCGGTTTCGGTGCCGATGGCGAGCGGCGCGAGGCTGGCGGCGACCGCGGCGGCGCTGCCCGACGACGAGCCGCATGTGTTGCGGTCGAGCGCGTGGGGGTTTTTGGTGAGTTCGCCGACCGCGCTCCAGCCGCTGGTCGAATTGTTCGACCGGATGTTCGCCCATTCGCTGAGGTTGGTCTTGCCAATGATGACTGCGCCCGCCTCGCGCAGCCGCGCGACGATCGGCGCGTCGCGGTTCGTGACATTGTCCTTCAGCGCGAGCGAGCCGGCGGTCGTCGGCACCGGCCCCTTCGCCTCGATATTGTCCTTGAGCAGGATCGGGATGCCGTGGAGCGGGCCGCGTTTTTTCTCCGCCTCGCGTTCTTTCCACAGCCGGGTCGCCTCGCTCTGCGCGTCGGGGAAAGTGGCGATGACGGCGTTCAGCTTCGGCCCATAGTCGTCGATCTTCAAAATGCGGTCGAGATAGAGGGTGGTGAGCAGTTCGTCGTACATCGATCCGCTCTCCATCTCGGCCTGGAGCGTCGCGGCGTCCTTGCCCTCGACGGGCGGCAGCGGCGGCGGCATCGCCGTTGCGGGAGCGATCGCGAGCAGGGCGGCGGCGGCGAGCAGCGAAATTTTTTGCATGGGCGCGAAGCTGCCAGCCGTAGCGGCAATTGCAAGCGGCGAATTTCGGCGCGCCGCAACGGCGTTGACACCGGGGTGCCGGGTCTGCTCCCATGGCGTTACGGGAGATAAGAATGAACCAGAAAGCTGCCCTTGCCGGGAGCATCGGGTCGCCGCCCACCGCAGGCGTGTCCGCGCAGACGCGGACGATGCTGTGGGTGCTGCTGATCGTCTATATCTTCAATTTCCTCGACCGGCAGATCGTCAACATCCTCGCCGAGCCGATCAAGGCCGACCTCGGGCTGAGCGATACCCAGCTCGGACTGCTCGCGGGACCGGCGTTCGCGGTCTTCTATGCGCTGCTCGGCATCCCGATCGCGCGCTATGCCGACAAGGACGGCACCAACCGGGTGCGGCTGATCGCGCTCGCGCTCGCCGTCTGGTCGGCGATGACGGCGGTGTGCGGACTCGCGCAGAATTTCGTCCAGCTGCTGTTCGCGCGGATCGGGGTCGGGGTCGGCGAGGCGGGCTGCACCCCCGCCGCGCACTCGTTGATTTCGGACAGCGTGCCCGCCGAGAAACGCTCGTCGGCGATCGCCTTTTACGGGCTGGGCGTGCCGATCGGTTCGCTGCTCGGGCTGATTATCGGGGGCATCGTCAACGACCTCTATGGTTGGCGGATCGCGCTGATGCTCGTCGGCGCACCGGGTTTGCTGCTCGCATTGATCGTGTTGTTCGTGATGCGCGAGCCGCGCCACAGCCGCACTGCCGAAGCCGCGGCGAGCGCGGCGGCGGTGGTGCCGCTGTCGACCCGCGAGGCGATGCGCGAAATCTTCGCTTCGCGCGCTTTCGTCTACATATTGATCGCATCGTCGGTCGTCGCCTTCCTCGGTTATGGCAAGGCGCTGTGGACGATCAGCTTCTTCATCCGCAGCCATGGGCTTTCGACGACCGAGGCGGGGCTGTCGATGGCGGTCGTGCTCGGGCTTGCGGGGGTGCTCGGCACCTGGCTCGGCGGCAAGATGGCCGACAAGTTCGGCCCGCGCGACAAGAAGCATATCCTGACCTTCCCCGCCTATGGCATGGCGCTCGCGGCGCCGGTGCTGTTCCTCGGCTATTATATGGAGGATTGGCGCGTCGCGGTGGCGTTGCTGATCGTCCCGACGATCCTCAATTCGGCCTATTACGGTCCTGCCTATGGCTGCGTGCAGGGGCTGGTGCGGCCGCAGGCACGCGCGGTCGCGGCGTCGATCATGCTGTTCGGGCAGAATCTGATCGGGCTGGGTTTCGGGCCGTTCCTGTTCGGGGTGCTGTCGGACATGCTGGCGCCGACCTATGGTCAGGAAAGCGTGCGTTACGTCCTTTATGGCGCGGCGTGGTTGGGGCTGATCCCCGCCTTCTTCTTTTGGCGCGCCAGCCTGCGGCTGAAGGCCGAACTGAAGTCGGGTTAGGTCAATAGGGCGGCGGCTGGCGCGCCCGCTGTTCCCGCGCCGCGTCGATCCACCAGTTGAGGTCGTCGGCGAAGCGCGGGAAGCTTTTTGCCAGCCGCGCGCCGTCGTCGCCCGCCGGCTGGCCGTCGGCATCGAAGGCGCCGCCGATCCGCCCGACCGGCAGGATCGATGAGATCACCGCCATTCCCATTTCGCCCAGCGTGTCGCGCCAGCCCATCATCGCGCGCACCCCCGACCAGGGGCCGGCCGAATAGCAGGCGATCGCGGCGGGGCGCCAGAACCATTCCTCGAGATAATGATCGGTGAGATTCTTGAGGCCGGGTTGCGGTCCCCAATTATATTCGCCGGTGACGAACAGGAAGCCGTCGGCGGCGCGGATCTTGCTCGCGAGTTCCGCCATCGCGGGCGGCGCCTCGCCCTCCGGATATTCCTTGTACATGCGGTCGAGCATGGGGAGGTCGACCGCCTTGGCGTCGATCAGTTCGGCGCTGTCGCCGCGTGCCGCGATCGCTTCGACCAGCCAGTGGGCGAGCTTGATCCCCTGCCGGTCGCGGCGGTAGCTGCCGTAGAAGACGAGAATGTTGCGGGACATGGAAGCTCCTAGGGGCGAATGGTGATCAAGGTGCCGTCGGGAACCAGGTCCCACAGCTGCTCTATTTCACCGTTCGACAGCGCGATACAGCCGTCGGTCCAGTCGGTCGCGAGCGGCGGACCGGGCCAGCGATTGGGCTGGCCATGGATGAAGATGTCGCCCCCGGGTGATCGCCCCTGCGCCTTCGCATAAGCGCGGTCGGCGGCGTTGGGGTAGGAGATGCGCAGCGACAGGTGATAGGCGCTCTTCGCGTTGCGGCCGTCGACCCTGTAATCGCCCTCGGGCGTGCGCTCGTCGCCCTCGAACTGCTTATGCCCCTCGGGCGCGTCGCCGAAGCGGATATTGGTGTAACGCGCGATCTCGCGGTTGCCGGCAAAGGCGATCAGGGTGCGATCACTCTTGTCGATCAGCAGGCGGTCGGCCTTCGCGTTCTGGGGCATTTGCGGCGGCTGCGACGCGGCGGATCCGCAGGCCGAGATGAGCAGGCACACGAGGGGGAGGGCGGAGCGCATCGTTCGACCCTACGCCTTTGGCGGCCTCCGGCAAGTGGTTGTCAGCGCGGCCTCCCAAGCTAAGGTGGTGGCGGGGGGATTGGAGCATGACCATATATCGCACGCCGGACGCGCGCTTCGCCGCTCTACCCGACTGGCCCTATGCGCCGAAATATTTGGAGATAGACGGCGGGTTGCGCGTGCATCATGTCGACGAGGGGGCAGCGGATGCGCAGCCCGTGCTGATGCTGCACGGCGAACCGACCTGGGCCTATCTCTATCGCAAGATGATCGGGCCGGCGGTCGACGCGGGCTTTCGCGTGTTGGCACCCGACCTGATCGGTTTCGGTCGGTCGGACAAGCCGCTGGATGCCGGTGCCTACAGCTATGCACAGCAGGTCGCGTGGATGCGCCAGTGGATCGAGGGGCTCGACCTCAAGAACATGATCCTCGCCTGCCAGGACTGGGGTTCGCTGATCGGGTTGCGGCTGGTGGCGGAGATGCCCGAGCGCTTCGCTGGGGTCGCGCTGTCCAACGGTGGCCTGCCCGAGGGCCAGCCGGCGCCGCGCGCCTTCGCCATCTGGCGCGCTTTCTCGCGTTACAGTCCGGTGTTTCCGGTCGGGCGGATCGTCAATGCCGGAGCGAAACGGCAGCTGACGCCCGAAGAAATCGCCGCCTATGACGCGCCCTTTCCGACCCGCGCGTCAAAGGTCGCGGCGCGCATCTTTCCGTCCTTCGTGCCGCTCGGTGACAATGTCGCCGTACCCGACCAGAAACGCGCATGGGCGGCGCTCGAGCGCTTCGACAAGCCCTTCCTCTGCTGCTTCGCCAACGGCGACCCGATCACGCGCGGCGGCGACGCGCTGTTCACCGAACGCGTGCCGGGCGCACACGGCATGGCGCATCGCGCGCTGCACGGTGGACATTTCATTCAGGAGAATGACCCCGACGGCTTCGTCGCAGCGATCCGCGACGTTGCGGCTGCGGTGATCAGTCGCTGAACGGATCGCGGATCAGGATCGTGTCTTCGCGTTCGGGGCTGGTCGATACCAATGCGATCGGGGTTTCGATCAGTTCCTGGACGCGCTGGACATATTTGATCGCCTGCGCGGGCAGGTCGGCATAGCTGCGCGCGCCCGCGGTCGTTTCGTGCCAGCCGTCCATTTCCTCGTATATCGGCTCGACCTCGGCCTGGTCGGCCGAATGGGCGGGGAAATAGTCGAGGATCTTGCCGCGCAGCCGATAGCCGGTGCAGATGCGGATGGTGTCGAAGCCGTCGAGCACGTCCAACTTAGTGAGCGCGATACCGGTGACGCCCGAGACGGCGCAGCTCTGCCGTACGAGCACGGCGTCGAACCAGCCGCAACGGCGCTTGCGTCCGGTCACGGTGCCGAATTCATGCCCGCGCTCGCCGAGCTTCTGGCCGGTCGCATCTTCGAGTTCGGTCGGGAAGGGGCCGCTGCCGACGCGCGTCGTATAGGCCTTGGCGATGCCGAGGACGAAGCCGACCGACGAGGGGCCGAGGCCCGAGCCCGACGCCGCGGTGCCGCTGACGGTGTTCGAGCTGGTGACGAAGGGATAGGTGCCATGATCGACGTCGAGCAGCACGCCCTGCGCGCCCTCGAACAGGATGCGCGCGCCGGCCTTGCGGACCTTCTTCAGGCGCTTCCAGACCGGCTGCGCATATTCGAGCACATAGTCGGCGATTTCCGTGAGGTCGGCGATGAGGCGATCGCGGTCGATCGGCGGCTCGCCGAAACCGGCGCGCAGCGCGTCATGGTGCGCGGTCAGGCGGTCGAGCTGCGGATCGAGCTTGTCGAGGTGCGCGAGGTCGCAGACGCGGATCGCACGGCGGCCGACCTTGTCCTCATAGGCGGGGCCGATGCCGCGCCCGGTGGTGCCGATCTTGCCCGCGCCCGCGGCGGTCTCGCGCAGCGCGTCGAGGTCGCGGTGGAAGGGCAGGATCAGCGCGCAATTGTCGGCGATCGCGAAATTCTCGGGATTGATCGCGACGCCCTGGCCGCGCAGCTTGGTGATCTCGTCGCGCAGCGCCCAGGGGTCGAGGACGACGCCATTGCCGATGATCGACAGCGTGCCGGTGACGATGCCCGACGGGAGCAAGGAGAGCTTGTAGACCTGCTCGCCGACGACGAGCGTATGGCCGGCGTTGTGCCCACCCTGGAACCGGACCACGGCGTCGGCGCGGCTGGCGAGCCAGTCGACGATCTTGCCCTTGCCCTCGTCGCCCCATTGCGACCCGATGACGGTGACATTTGCCATGATGCTGTCCTGCTGAACTGGGGCCTCGAAACGACCAGCGCCGGCCCGGCGCGGCCTTAGCGGATTTGGCCGCAGAGGCAAGCTTGGTGGGACGGATTTGCGACATTTGCGGGCTAGATATGCTGGCGCCAGGGAAAGCGGAGATTGCAGGCGATGCGAAAACAGCGGTTGATCACAGGCGCGGCGCTCGCGGCGTTCGTCGCGGCAAGTCTGATCGTCCCGGGCCCCTTTGCGGAGGCGCGCGAGCGGCTGCGCGACCGGATCGCGCAGCGAATGGGTGCCGACGAGGGGCCGAAGGCGCCGGGCAGCGAGACGATCTTCTATGGCCGCGATCCGCTCCAGTCGCTCGACGTCTGGCGTGCGAAAAATGTGAAGGGGCCGGCGCCGCTGGTCGTCTTTGTCCATGGTGGCGGGTGGAAGCGCGGCAGCAAGGACAACGCGACGGGGCGCTTCAAGGCCGACCATTATCCGGGTGAGGGCTATGCCTTTGCGTCGATCGATTACCGGCTGGTTCCGGACTCGCCGGTCGAACAGCAGGCCGAGGATGTCGCGATGGCGGTGAAGGGCTTGATCCGCGATGCCGACCGACTGGGGATCGACCGGCGGCGCATCGTGCTGACGGGGCATAGCGCGGGCGCGCATCTGGTGGCGCTGGTCGGCACCGATGAGCAATATCTGAAGAGCGTCGGCCTTTCTTTCGCCGATATCGCGGGGGTGATCCCGATCGACGGCGCGGCCTATGACGTGCCGGCGCAGATGAAGGACGGACCGCCGATCATGCAGGCGACCTATAAGCAGGCGTTCGGGAGCGATCCGGCGCGGCAGGCGAAGCTATCGCCGACGCTCAACGCTGCGGTGCCCAACGCCCCGGCCTTCCTGCTGCTCTACGTCCAGCGGCCCGACGGGGTGCGCCAAGCCAAAGCGCTAGGCGCCGCGCTCGAGGCGGGCGGGAGCAAGGTCGAGCATGGCAGCTTTCGCGGCGAGGGATTGCAGGGCCATGCCGAGATCAACCGGCGACTGGGCGACCCGAGTTACGCGCCGACGACGGCGGTCGACGCATGGTTGAAGCGGGTGTTTGCGCGATAGCGTCTAACGCCGCTGTCTAGCAATTGCCCTTCACGCCATCGGCACAGTCGCCGACCGATTCGACATCCTTCCCTGCGCCTTGCACCGTGTTGCAAGCAGACAGGACCAAGATCGAGCTGCCGATTGCGAAAATTTTCAGAAGCTTTTTCATTTTCTCTCTCCGACGACGAGGGCGACCCACCCTCGATTCATTTTCGGTATTTCGACAACATCCGCTCGCGACGATCGTTGCGCGGCATCGGCGTCACGCTGGCCGAAGCGTTCGAAATGACCGTCAGGCTGGGGAAGAACCCGGGCTTGACCCGCGGCCAGCCTTCTCGTTCAAGGCAGGCAGGCCCCGGATCAAGTCCGGGGTGACGTGACCCGGAAAGCGATGCCCCTATGACCGACCCCGCCGCCCCCTATCACGCGCATATCTATTATGACGCCGCCGAACGTCCTGCGGCTGCAGCGCTGCGTGACGATTTCGGGCGCGATCCGGCGATCCTGTTCGTCGGGTCGATGACCGAGGGCGGGGTGGGGCCGCATCCGATCGCGCAATATGAGGTGCATTTCCTTGGCAGCACGGTGCCAGCGGTGGTTGCTGCGATCGAGGCGACGGGGTTGCGCGCGCTTGTGCATCCGCTGACCGACGACGACCTGGCCGATCATACGACGCTCGCGCACTGGATCGGGGAGCCGGTCGAACTCGATGTGACGGTGCTGGACCCGCCGGGGGTCAATCAGGGTGTGCCGCGCTTCGGCAAGGCCGATTTCTAATTGATGTTCCCCGGCGAAGGCCGGGGCCCAGATGCTGTGCGCAACCGATCAATCGGCCCCGGCTTTCGCCGGGGAGCGTGAAGGTCAGGCCGCGACCGGACCATCGGCGCTGAGCCGGTACCCGCACCCGAGCGCGCGTGCATCATCGGCTTCGGACAGCGCCGCCACCGTCTGCCAGTCGTCGGCGCGCAGGCTCGCGGCGAGCGCGGGATCGTGCCCCAGCGGCAGGAAGATGCGGCGTTCGGCGTCGTCCTCGGCGCCGAGGCCGTCGTCGATCAGCGGATCGGGATAGAGCGAGAAGCCGACCGCCGATTCTTCATGATCCTCGCCGACCGGGATCGCATAGCCGCCGCCGCGGCCGATCGCGTCGCCCTGGCCGGGGACGAAGATCTGGAAACCGAACCAGCTTTGATAGGCGAAACCGTGACGCTCGGTCGGGTCGAGGGTCAGCGACACGCGGTCGCGGATCGGTGCGGCGATTTCTTCCAGCGCGTCGATGCGGCTGGCAAGCACCCCGGCACTGTCGAAGGCGCGCAGGTCGGCGATCGCCTGGTCGAAAGGACCGGTGGCTCGGAGCAGAGGCAGATAGGCCGAAGCACCGATGCGGACGAGCGCGCCGGCATCCTTGGCGTCGAGTTCATCGCGCAAGGCATCGCGGCTGGCCGCGACCGGCAGCGAGGCGGCGAGCAGGTCGACGACGTCGGGCAGGGTGAAGTCGATGGTGACGGGGCCGATGCCCGCAGCGTTGAGTGCGTCGATCGCGACGGTGACGATCTCGCGCGCCGCGGCGACGCTGTCGCTGCCGATCAGCTCGGCGCCGACCTGCAGCATTTCGCGCGCCGGGCGAAGCTGGCTGGCGCGCAGCTTGACGACCTGCCCGGCGTAGCAAAGGCGCAGCGGCCGCGGAGCGCTCGCGAGCAAAGAGGTGGCGATGCGCCCGACCTGGCGGGTGATGTCGGGGCGTAGCGCGAGGGTGCGCTGCGATACCGGATCGGTGAAGCGGAGCAGGTCGCGCGATGCGCGCTCGTCGTCGCCGCCGAGCGTCTCGCGGAACTCGGCGAGCGGGGGCGCGACGCGGCCATAGCCGTGCGCGCGCATCGCATCGACGAGCGCGCGGGTGACGCGCGACGCCGCCTCGGCCTGTTGCGGCAGGCGGTCGCGCAGGCCTTCGGGCAGCAGGGCGGGGGCTTTGGGCATCGGAGCGGCCTTAGGCTGGTCGCGACCGGAGTCAACGATCCGGTGCGATTCGTCCGCGTCGGGTGGTGCCGAAACACCGTGGAGGAGAGAGAGCCTGATTGGGCATCCCGGTCCACCCGACGCGGACTGGCAGGGCAGGAAGTCCTAGAACTTCAAACCCTTCACCGTCTTCACGCCGGGCAGCTGGCACAGCTGCCACAGCAGGGGTTCGGGCATCGGCGAGTCGAGGCTGAGCAGCAGCACCGCTTCGCCCCCGGCGGCGCGGCGGCCGAGGTGGAAGGTGCCGATGTTGAGCCCGGCTTCGCCGAGTGCGGTGCCGATGCGGCCGATGAAGCCGGGCGCATCCTCGTTGACGATGTAGAGCATGTGGCCGTCGAGATCGGCCTCGACCTTGATGCCGAACATTTCGACCAGGCGCGGGTCGCCGTTGCTGAACAAGGTGCCGGCAACCGAGCGGTCGCCGTCGCTCGTCGCCACCGTGACGCGGACGAGCGTGTGATAGTCGCCGTCGCGATCATGACGCACTTCGCGCACATCGAGCCCGCGTTCGCGAGCGAGATGCGGCGCGTTGACCATGTTCACGCTGTCCGAATAGCGGCGCATCAGGCCGGTGAGCACCGCGGCGGTGATCGGCTTGAGGTTGAGTTCGGCTGCCGCACCCTCGACCTCGACCGAGATCGTCGTGAGATTGTCGTGCGCGAGCTGGCCGACGAGGCTGCCGAGCTTTTCGGCGAGGCTCATATAGGGGCGCAGCTTCGGCGCTTCCTCGGCCGAGAGGCTCGGCACGTTGAGCGCGTTGGTGATGCCGCCGGTGAGCAGGTAATCCGACAGCTGCTCGGCCACCTGAATGGCGACATTGACCTGCGCCTCGTCGGTCGACGCGCCGAGGTGCGGGGTGCAGATGAAGTTCGGTGCGCCGAACAGCGGGTGATCGGCCGCCGGCGGTTCGGTCTGGAACACGTCGAGCGCGGCGCCCGCGACATGGCCGCTGTCGAGCGCGTCCTTGAGCGCCGCCTCATCGATCAACCCGCCGCGCGCGCAGTTGATGATCCGCACGCCCTTCTTCGCCTTGGCGATATTCTCGGCCGACAATATGTTGCGCGTCTGGTCGGTCAGCGGGGTGTGCAGCGTGATGAAATCGGCCTTGGCGAGTAAGGTGTCGAGATCGGCCTTTTCGACGCCGAGTTCGATCGCGCGCTCGGGGGTCAGGAAGGGGTCGAAAGCGACGACCTTCATGCGCAACCCCAGCGCGCGCTCGGCGACAATGCTGCCGATATTGCCGCAGCCGATCAGGCCGAGCGTCTTCGAGGTCAGCTCGACACCCATGAAGTCGTTCTTCGGCCATTTGCCCGCTTGGGTCCCCGCGTTGGCTTCGGGAATCTGGCGCGCGAGGGCGAACATCATCGCGATCGCATGTTCGGCGGTGGTGATGCTGTTGCCAAACGGCGTGTTCATCACGATGACGCCTTTCTTCGACGCCTCGGGAATGTCGACATTGTCGACGCCGATGCCGGCGCGGCCGACGACCTTCAGGTTCGTTGCGGCGGCGAGGACGTCGGCGGTGACCTTGGTGGCCGAGCGGATCGCGAGACCATCATAATCGCCGATCATCGCGATCAGCTCGTCCTTGGTCTTGCCGGTGATGACATCGACGTCGATGCCGCGTTCCTTGAAGATCGCGGCGGCTTTGGGGTCCATTTTGTCGGAAATGAGAACTTTGGGAGCGGTCATTGTCTGTCTCCGTATCCCGGCGAAAGCCGGGACCTGTAGCGGAATGGGGAAATGGGCCCCGGCTTGCGCCGGGGAACACAAAGGTCAGGCCGAAAGGCTGGCGTAGGCCCAGTCGAGCCACGGCCCGAGCGCTTCGATATCGGCGGTGTCGACGGTCGCGCCGCACCAGATGCGAAGCCCCGGCGGCGCGTCGCGATAGCCCGCGATGTCATAGGCCGCGCCTTCGGCGTCGAGCAGCCCCGCGAACTTCTTGATGAAGCCCTCGTCGGCGCCGGCGACCGACAAACAGACCGAGGTCTTCGACCGGCTGGCGGGATCGGCGGCGAGGTGGCTCAGCCACTCGCGGTCTTCGACGATCTTGTCGAGCGCCGCGGCGTTCGCATCGCTGCGCGCCTTCAGCCCGTCGAGACCGCCGAGCGATTTCGCCCATTCGAGCGCGAAGATCGCGTCTTCGACCGCGAGCATCGACGGGGTGTTGATCGTCTCGCCCTTGAACACGCCCTCGGCGAGCGCGCCCTTGCTGACGAGGCGGAAGACCTTCGGCAGCGGCCAGGCCGGCGTGCAATTCTCGAGGCGTTCGACCGCGCGCGGGCCGAGGATCAGCACGCCATGGCCGCCTTCGCCGCCGAGCACTTTCTGCCAGCTGAAGGTCGCGACGTCGATCTTGTCCCACGGCAGGTCGTAGGCGAACACCGCCGAGGTTGCGTCGGCGAAGCTCAGCCCTTCGCGGTCGGCCGGGATCCAGTCGCCATCGGGGACGCGGACGCCGCTGGTGGTGCCGTTCCAGGTGAACAGCACGTCGTTCGACCAGTCGACCTGCGTCAGGTCGGGAAGCTGGCCGTAATCGGCGCGGATGACGGTGGGGTCGAGCTTGAGCTGCTTCGCAGCATCGGTGACCCAGCCTTCGCCAAAGCTTTCCCAGGCGAGCGTCGTCACAGGGCGGGCGCCGAGCATCGTCCACATCGCCATTTCAAAGGCGCCGGTGTCGGAGCCCGGAACGATGCCGATGCGGTGGGTGTCGGGGAGCTGCAGCATCTCGCGCATCAGGTCGATGCAAAGCTGCAGACGCGTCTTGCCGATCTTGGCGCGATGCGAGCGGCCCAGCGATTCGGTGTTGAGCTTTTCGGGGGACCAGACCGGCGGCTTGGCGCAGGGTCCGGAAGAGAAAAACGGGCGCGCAGGGCGCAATTCGGGTGTCGGCACTTCAGTCATGTTAGTCTCTCCTTGCAGAGAGCTCGCGCGGCGTTGGGACCGCGTGGCCCGGCGCCGCGTTTAGGGAGCGCCGCGTAACTGTCAAACAAATTGCGCCGCCCGGGCGAAATTATCGACGAGCCGATGCCGTGCTTTAAGACTTGTTAACCATGGTGTCGGTAAATTGACGCCATGGCGAAACTCCCGCTTCTCCGGCCCCATATCCTGATGGCGACGATCGCGGCCCTGTCGCTTTCGGCCTGTTTCGGCAGCCCCGACGTGATGAAGCGCAGCGATACGCAGCGCCCGTCGACGGACACGCCCAAACGCCCGCAGATGACCTCGGCACCGTCGTTCAACAGCCCCGAGGCGCGGCAATGCGCGGTCGACCTGAAGCAGGCGGGGGTGAAGTTCACCCCGCTGCCCAATCAGGATCATGGCGGCGGGTGCAGTTCGATCGACGCGGTCAAGCTGCTCGACATCGGTACCCCGACGACGAACCTCGGTGCGATGACCTGTCCCTTGGCGCGCAACTTCGCGGCGTGGGCGCAATATGCGGTGAAGCCCGCGGCGCGGAAATATTTCGGGCAGGAGGTCGTCAAGATCGAGACCTTCGGCACCTACAGCTGCCGCAACATCTACGGCGGCCGTTCGGGCCGGCTGTCGCAGCATGCCTATTCGAACGCGGTCGACGTGTCGGGCTTCGTGCTCGCCGACGGGCGGCGGATCATGCTCGACGGCGGGTGGACGGGCGACAAACCATCGCAGGACTTCCTCCGCGCGTTGCACAAATCGGCGTGCCGGCGCTTTGGCACGGTGCTCAGCCCGGATTACAACGCCGCCCACTATAACCATTTCCACATGGATATGAGCGGCGCCGGATACTGCCGCTAGGGCGCCGCGCACTTGGCTTTCGCGGCGGAAACGGCTAGCCGTCCGCCCATGACAGAAGACAAACAGCCCCATCGTTCGCGTTTCCACAAGGCCAAGGACGACGCGCAGTTCGCCAAGCAGGCGGTATCGACTCCCCAGACCCAGGACCCCGCCTATCGGCTGGCGTTCCAGGACACCGAATTCCTGCTGCGCGAGGATTTGCGTCCGGTACGTTTTCAGCTCGAACTGCTGAAACCCGAACTGATGCTCGACGCGGCGAAAATCGAATCGATGCTCGTCATCTATGGGTCGGCGCGCATCCCGTCGCCCGACAATGCCCAGGCGGTGCTCGACGCGGCGCGGACGCCCGAGGAAAAGCGGATCGCCGAGCGGCTTGCCGCCAAGGCGAAATATTATGAGGAAGCGCGCAAACTGGCACGCATCGCCAGCCAGGTGCCGCCCGACAAGAATGGCTGCCGCAACTTCGTCGTCTGCTCGGGCGGCGGGCCGTCGATCATGGAGGCGGCGAATCGCGGCGCCGACGACGAGGGCAAGGAATCGGTCGGGCTCAACATCGTGCTGCCGCACGAGCAGGCACCGAACCGCTACGTCACCCCGGGGCTGAGTTTCCAGTTCCACTATTTTGCGCTGCGCAAGATGCACTTCCTGCTCCGCGCGCGCGCGGTGTGCGTGTTTCCGGGCGGTTTCGGGACGTTCGACGAGACGTTCGAGCTGTTGACGCTGATCCAGACCGGCAAGATCAAGCCGATCCCGATCGTCCTGTTCAGCCAGGAATTCTGGACCCGCGTCGTCAATTTCGACGCCCTGGTCGAGGAAGGCGTGATCAGCGCGCGCGACCTGTCGCTGTTCCACTTCGTCGAGACCGCCGACGAGGCGTGGGCGATCATCCAGGATTTCTATGCAAAGGTGGCGGCGGAGTAGGCCGATTATTCTCCCTGTCGCGACGCGACGGGGAGGGGCTATTTCGACTGCGCGTCCAGATACAGGATCAGCGCCTTGCGATCGGCATCGTCGGGAATGCCCGCGAACGCCATGCGCGTTCCGGGCACCGCCATCATCGGCTGTTTGAGATAAAGATCGAGCGCCGCGTCGTCCCAGATGCCGCCTTTCGCCTTCATCGCGGACGAATAGCTGAACCCGGCGTGCGAGGCGACCGCGCGGCCGACGACGCCGTGCAGATTGGGTCCGATGGCGTTGTTGCCGCCCTTGTCGATCGTGTGGCACGCGACGCAGCGCTTGAAGATCTGTTCGCCCATCGCGGCGGTGGGTTCGACCGTCGCTTCGGGGGCCCCGGACGGCGCGTCCGGGGTTTCGGCGGCAGGCTTGTCGCCTTTCCCGCAACCCGCCAGCGCGCCCGCAAGCACGAGCGCGCCCGCCAGCACGACGGGCCCGAGACGCATTACTTCTTGGCTTCGGCCGGAGCGGGAGCGGCGCCGGCCGCCGGTGCAGCGGCGCCCTTGTCGGCGGCGGGTGCCGCCGCGCCTTCGGCCGGGGCCGCAGCGGCGTCAGCTGCCGGAGCGGCTTCGGCGGCGGGCAGCGGGACGTTCGAACCCTGGGCGTTCAGATAGACGATCAGGTTCGCGCGATCTTCGGCGCTCGACAGGCCGGCGAACGACATTTTGGTGCCGCTCGCGAACTTGCGCGGGCTGGCGAGCCAATGGTCCATATTCTCGAAGGTCCAGGTGCCGCCGTGGCTCTTGAGCGCGTCGGAGAAAGCGAAGCCGCCCCGGCCGTGGCCGATTTCGTCGCCCACCACCGCATGGAGGTTCGGGCCGACGCCGTTGGCGCCGCCTGCGTTGATTGTGTGGCATGCGGCGCATTTCGCGAACACCGCCTCGCCCTTCGCGACATCCGCCGCGGCGAGCAGGTTGGGAAGCGGGACGGCCGATTCGCCGCCGCCGGCACCGCCTTCGGCGTCCTCGATCGGATAGCCTTCCTTTTCAGGATGATGGTCGGCGAACACCATGCCCGACCCGATGGTCAGACCAAGCGCGCAAATGCCCGCAAAGAGCACCCAGCCGGCGATGGTATTGTTGCGATTGTCCATGCTTTGCAGCCCCGTTCGCTGGCGCCCGCCCATGGACGCTCATATCTGATTTGGACGCTCCCTTACTGGTGCGCGCACGGCGGCGCAAGGGGATGAAAGGCTCTTCACGCCGGTTGCGCGAAAAGGCCCGCGCCGCTATGCGCGCGGCCTCCACGCGGGAAGGCACATATGGGCAGTTATTCGGCATCGGCGCAGGCATTGGTCGACGAAATGAAGGCGGCGGCACTGGCCGAACCGGCGCGTGGCCTTGCGTTTCAGGGCGCGCCGGGCGCCAACAGCGACCTCGCGGCGCGCGAATATGACCCGAATTCGCTTCCCTTGCCCTGCTATTCGTTCGAGGACGCGATCGAGGCGGTGCGCGACGGGCGCGTCGACCGCGCGATCATCCCGATCGAAAACAGTCTGCACGGCCGCGTCGCCGACATCCATTTCCTTCTTCCCGAATCCGGCCTGTCGATCGTCGGCGAGCATTTCCTGCGCATCCGATACGGTCTGATGAGTCGCGACCTCGGCCCGGTGACGCGCGCGATGAGCCATGAACAGGCGCTGGGGCAGTGCCGCAAATGGCTGCGCGGCAACGGCATCGACCCGGTCGCGCACAGCGACACCGCGGGCGCCGCGGCGTGGGTCGCCGACAGCGACGAGGTCGGGCTCGCCGCGCTGGCGCCGCCGCACGCTGCCGACCTCTACGGGCTCAAGCTGCACGAGACCGGGATCGAGGACGCCGACCATAATATGACGCGTTTCGTCGTGCTGGCGCGCGAACCGCTGACCGAACTGCCGCAGGACGTGCCGCTGATGACGACCTTCATCTTCGAGGTCCGCAACATTCCCGCCGCGCTCTACAAGGCGCTCGGCGGCTTCGCGACCAACGGCGTCAACATGACCAAGCTCGAAAGCTATCAGGTCGGTGGCAGCTTCACCGCGACGACCTTTTACGCCGACATCGTCGGGGCGCCGGGCGAGGAACGCATCGACCGCGCGCTCGAAGAGCTCGATTTCCAGACCAAGACGCTGCGGCTGCTCGGGATCTATCGTCAGGCGCGCGCGCGCACCTAGCGCGCCTCGAAATGCGTCGCGGGTTTCGCGTCGCGCGTCGTGACCAGATAGTCGTAACCGAGCAGCATGAACCGCGAAAAGCTCGGCAATTCGCGCAGCGCCTTGCCTTGCAGTTTGTGGCGCAGCGGCGCGAGCGGGATCAGGACATGGCCCGTCGCGGGCAGGCTGTCGCGGGCGATGCCTGCGGCGTCGAGGATCGGGCCGATCGCCTCGTCCTCGTAGGGCGCGACGGCGGTGAAGGCGGTGGGCGACGGCTTGACGGTGCGGACCATCCCCGCCAGCGGCACATAGGCGATGTGAAGCGACGTCTTGCCATTCGCGGCGGCGAGGCCGGGCAGCAGCGATCCGATATCATAGATCGATGTCGGCGTCGTGCCGCGTCCCATATGATAGGCGCCCATCTTGAACAGCACCGTCGGTGCGTTCGGCGCCGCGCCGCGCCAGGCGCGCAGGAAATAGCCGCGCATCAAGGCGGCGCGGACCTCGTTATTCTCCAGATAGCGTCCGCTGTCGTTGAGCTGGTAGATCGCGGCGCTTTTCGCGAGCGCGTCGACGATCGCGAGCGCCTCGACATCGCCGGCGAAGCGCGACCTGAGGTCGGCGAAACCAGCGGGGGTGGTCGTCTGGAGCATGATCGCGTCGAACCGGCCGGCGCCGAGCGCGGTCTTCTCCTTGTCGCGCCACCCTGCGAGCAATTCCGTCGTCGCCTTGTCCTTCGCGCGCTCGGCGAGCAGATCGAGCAGGATCGTGGGCGATCCGACGAATTCCTGGTCGATGCCCCACAGTCGGTCGCTGGCGGCGAAGGGCGCGGCGAGTTTCGCATCCTCGACGTTCGACAGGAAGGGCATAGCAAAGGGCCGTCCGGCGAGCGATTTGCCGAGTGCGTCGGGTCCGCCGTCGCGCAGCGTCTGCCCGGCCCAGCGGGTGGTGACCGGGCCGACCTCGACCGCGTGATAGAGCGGCGCCGCGCCGGGCGGCGCGGCGACGTCATGCGCCAGCGCCATGCCGAGTTCGGGCGATCCCGCAAAGCCATGATCCTCGCCGAGCGCGATGAACTGGACGTCGGCGAGTTCGGCGCGCAGCCGATCGCCGCCGGGACCCGACAGGCCCTCGGCGGAAAAGGCGATCGGCAGGATTTCGATCGGCTCGGGCGCGGATGCGGCAGGATCGGCGGCGGCGGCCGTGAACGGCAGCGCCGCGATCCATGCGGCGGCCAAGGCGGTTTTCCAGAGATTCATGTCGCCCTCCTCTTTTCGGCTAGCTGTATTATTATGACAATACAGTCAAGCGAAAAGGCAGGCGGGTTCAGTCGCGGCGGTGAGCGAGCTGGCGTGCGGTGGCGAAGCTTTGCGTCACGAACAGGGTGACGAGGATGCTGGAGATGGTGAGCCCGAAAAGATCGAAGGGCGAGAAATTGGTGTGCCAGACATCGGCGCCGCCGACGATCGGCATCAACCCGGTCATCGCGATCAGCATCAGCCGCAATTCGGTCGGGCCGCCCGCCATGTAGGAGAGGCGGAATTCGCCGACGACCTTGGCGGCGAGGAAGCTGTGGATCGCCAGCAGCAGATATCCGATCACCGCGATCAGCGCGACGTCGAAGCGCATATAGGGGCTGAGCCCGATGCTGCCGACCATCAGGAAAATGGCAAGGCCGTCGACGCTGTGATCGACGAAATAGCCATAAGAGGGGCGCTCGATCCGGCGCCAGCGTGCGAGGCTGCCGTCGAGCGAATCCCCGAACCAGTGGACGACATAGCCGGCCACCGAGAGCGAGAGCCACGCCGGGCCGAGCCAGCTCAGCATATAACCCATCGCGACCATCACCGCGCCGAGGAAGCCCAAGGTCGTCAGCTGGTCGGGGGTGACCCAGCCGGGAAGGCGCGGGCAGATCCAGTTGAGCAGGCGGCGTTCGCCGCGCGCGAGGATATTCTGCTGGATGCGGACCGGAGGGGTCGCCGCCTGCGGGGGAATGCTGCTCATGTCGGCCTTTCGTCGGGGGCTGTCACATCTGTGTCAGCCAGACGTCACGCGGGCGTCATAGGCGCAATTTCGCAGGGGGGAAAGGGCGCGACCACGCAGCCCGGCTTCGCGGCGGGGCGGATGGACGCGGCATATGCTTGGCGCGCCGTCGCCGAACAGCTATCCGGAAAGCCGAAGGGGGAGACAAATGGCCGATATTTCAATCGGGAGGATCGTGCGGCGCGGGGTGGCGGGGACGATCGATCCCCGCGGGCGCGACGACCGGGTCCAGTTCTGGATCTATTTCGCCATCGTCCTCGCGCCGCTGGTCGCGGTCCAGATGATCGCGCAGGTCGTGCTCACCTTTCCGTCGATCGACCTGCAGGGCGCGATGCAGCCCGATTATGATGCCAAGGCGGCCAATCTGAAGATGATGACCGAGATGTTCGAGGGCATGATCGCGTCGATCTACATCATGGTGGCGATGCATGCGGTGGCCACGCTGCTGTTGTTGACGGCGACCGCGCGTCGCCTGCACGACCGGGGGCGCAGCGGGCTGTTCGCGTTGATCCTGCCGCTTGCGGCGGTGGTGACGGGCATCGATCAGGCGCGTCGTACCGAGCATATCCTGGGCATGATGCCGAAACTGTCAGCGGAACTGGCCGCGCAAAGCGGCCCGCAGCAGCCGGGCGACATTTTCGGGCTGATCGCCAGGATGCAGCCCGAGGCGTCCGGGGTGAGCTGGGCGGCGATCGTTGCCGGCCTCGCGATGCTCGTGCTGGTGATCGAACTGCTGCGGGCCGGAACGCCGGGTCCCAACCGCTTCGGGCCGCAGCCCTGAGGCGTCAATCCTGCCAGGGACCGATTTCGCCGACGTCGCCGATCACGCGGTAGCGCACCGCGTCGCCCTGCCAGGCGACCTCCCACATCGGCGCGGGGCGCGCCCATTCGCCGATCACGAACAGCGGAATCCTGTTCGCCGCGACGAAGGCGAGATCGTCGGCGGTCGGGCCGGGCACGACGGTTTCGGAGCGCTGGTGCAGCCGGACGACCGCGATCGTCCCGGCGGGCGGCGCGGGCAGCGACTGGCGCACCGGCATCGCGAGGCTGCCGCCGATGTCGGGATGGCCATTGCGGTCGCGGTTGAGCAGCAGGATCTTGTCGGCGGTCGGATAAGGTCCCCCGACGGGGCGCCCCGCGACCTTGCGGCCGTTGAGCGCGGCGAACAGGCGCATATCCTCATCGGCGATCGCGGGGATGGCGGCGGGCTGCGGTGCGGTTTCCACAACCGGCGGCGGGACCACCACCGCCGCACCATCCTGAAGCAGCAACGCAGCCGCCAGCGCGAGCATCGTCAATGCGCTTCGCCCCAGCTCTTGCCGGTGCCGATTTCGACCTCCAGCGGGACCGAAAGCGTCAGCGCCGGTTCGGCGGCGCCCATCATCACGCTGCGGATGACGTCGCCCGCCGCGGCGGCCTTGTCCTCGGGCGCTTCGAAGACGAGTTCGTCATGGACCTGTAGGAGCATTTTTACGTCGGACAGGCCGGCCTCGGCGAGCGCGGCGGGCATGCGCGCCATCGCGCGCTTGATCAGGTCGGCGCTGGTGCCCTGGATCGGCGCGTTGATCGCGGCGCGCTCGCTGCCCGCGCGCTCGTTCTGGCTTGCCGCCTTGATCCGCGGGAACCAGGTCTTTCGCCCGAACAGCGTCTCGGTATAGCCCTTGGCGCGGACGCTCTCCAGCGTGTCGGTGATATAATCGCTGATCCCCGGGAAACGCTCGAAATAGCGCGCGATCAGCGCTTGCGCCTCGTCCGGCGTGACCTCAAGCCGGCCGGCGAGACCCCAGCGCGAAATGCCGTAGAGGATCGAGAAATTGACCGTCTTGGCCTTGCCGCGCGTGTCGCGGTTGCTTTCGCCGAACAGCTCGATCGCGGTCGCGGCGTGGATGTCCTGCCCCTGCGCAAAGGCTTCCTTCAGTTCGGGCACATCGGCCATATGCGCGGCGAGGCGCAGTTCGATCTGGCTATAGTCGGCCGCGATCAGGACATGACCCGGCGCGGCGATGAAGGCATCGCGGATCTGGCGCCCGGTCTCGGTGCGGATCGGAATGTTCTGAAGGTTCGGATCGGTCGACGACAGCCGTCCGGTTTGCGCGCCGACGAGGCTGTAACTGGTGTGGACGCGGCCCGTCTTCGGATTGATCTGCTGCTGCAAGGCGTCGGTATAGGTCGACTTCAGCTTGGCGAGCTGGCGCCATTCGAGGATTTTGCGCGCGATCGGCACGCCGTCGCGTTCGAGCCGTTCGAGCTCGTTCTGGTCGGTCGACCAGTCGCCCGACTTGCCCTTGCGTCCGCCCTTGAGGCCGAGCTTGTCGAACAATATTTCGCCGAGCTGCTTGGGGCTGCCGATGGCGAAGGGCTGGCCCGCGAGGGTGTGGATTTCGCCCTCGATGCGCAGCATCTCGGTCGCGAACTCGCCCGACAGCTTCGCCAGATAGTCGCGATTGACCATGATCCCGGCGCGTTCCATCGCCTCGACGATCGCGGCGAGCGGGCGGTCGACCATTTCGTATACGCGGGTGCCGCCTTCGAGCGGCAGGCGGAGCTTGAGCAGCTTCCACAGGCGCCATGCGACCTCGGCGTCTTCGGCGGCATATTCGGTCGCGCGGTCGAGCTGGACCTCGGCAAAGCTGATCTGCGACTTGCCGGTCCCGCACATCTCCTTGAAGGTGAGGCAGATGTGATCGAGGTGGAGCTTCGCCAGCTCGTCGAGCCCATGCTGATGCTTGCCCGCGTCGAGCGCGAAGCTCATCACCAGCGTGTCGTCATAGGGCGCGATCACGATGTCGTGCTGCGCGAGCACACCGATGTCATATTTCAGGTTATGCCCGACCTTGAGCACCGCATCGTCGGCGAACAGCGGGCGCAGGCGATCGAGCGCTTCGCCCAGGGGAATCTGGTCGGGCTTTTCGGCGAACATGTCGGTGCCGCCATGGCCGAGCGGGATGTAGCAGGCTTTGCCGGCACCGGTCGACAGGCTGACCCCGACAAGGGTGCCCGTGACGCTGTCGAGGCTCGCGGTTTCGGTGTCGACCGCGACGACATGCGCCGCTTTGGCCATTGCGATCCAGCGGTCGAGCGCCTCGATCGTCGTCACCGTCTCGTAAAGCGAGCGGTCGATCGCCGGCATCGGGGGCAGGGTCGGGGTCGAGGGTGCGCCAGCGGGAACCGGCGCGGGGGCCGCGCCGGTGCGCGGCAGCGTCGGCGGGCCGCCGGGGGTCGCGCCGAGATCGAGCTTCGCCGACAGCGAGCGGAAACCATGTTCGTCGAGGAAGAGCTTCAAGGGTTCGGGCGGGATCGCGCCGAGCTTGAGCTGGTCGAGCGTGTCGGGCATCGGGGTGTCGCGCTTCAGCTCGACGAGGATACGCGACAGCCGCGCCATATCGGCATGCTCGATCAGATTGTCGCGCAGTTTCGACGGCTTCATCGTCTCGGCACCCGCGAGCGCCTTTTCGAGGTCGCCATATTCGACGATCAGCTTGGTCGCGGTCTTCGGCCCGACCCCGCGCACGCCGGGGACATTGTCGACCGCGTCGCCCATCAGCGCGAGCACGTCGCCGACGAGGTCGGGGGTGACGCCGAATTTCTCGTTCACCGCGTCGAGGCCGAGGCGGACATTCTTCATCGTGTCGAGCATGTCGACCTGCGGCGCGTCGCCCGCCGGCTCGCGGATGAGCTGCATCAGATCCTTGTCGGAGGAGACGATGGTAACGTCCCAGCCAGCGGCGACCGCCGCCTCGGTATAGCTCGCGATCAAATCGTCGGCTTCGAAACCCTCAAGCTCGATGCACGGCAGCGAGAAGGCGCGCGTCGCGTCGCGGATCAGCGGAAATTGCGGGCGCAGGTCCTCGGGCGGCTCGGGCCGGTTCGCCTTATACTGGTCGTAGATGTCGTTACGGAACGACTTGCTCGAGTGGTCGAGGATCACCGCCAGATGCGTCGGCCCGTCGGCGTCGTGCAGGTCCTTCGCCAGCTTCCACAACATCGTCGTATAGCCATAGACCGCGCCGACCGGCGTCCCTTGCGGGTTCGTCAGCGGCGGCAGGCGGTGATAGGCGCGGAAGATGTAGCTGGAGCCATCGACCAGATAGAGATGATTCTTTTCCGACATGGCGCGGATGTAGCAGCGGCCGGCGGGGCGGCCTAGGGCGATGTTCCTGCTTTCTTCCCGGTCGCGCGCATCGCCGGGTGCGCCAGCGCTCGATGCCTTGCCAGCTCAGCCAGAAGAGCAGGGGAAGGCCCACGGCACCAAGCATCAGCAGTTCTGTCGAGGCCTGCTCGATCGCTGCGGCCCCGATCGCCGCGAACAGCATCGCGACGCCGAGGTTGGCGAGCGCCATGACGAGCGCGAAGCGCGCGAAGGCCATGGCGGATACGCCTGCGGCGATCGCCATCACCTCGGCCAGGACCGGGACCGGTCGCGAGAGGATCAGCGCGATCGGCCCTGCGCGTTCGGCGAGGGCATGGGCCTTTTCGACATCGTCGGCGCCGAGCCAGCGTTTCGCGAGCGGGCGCGCGGCCCAGCGGCCGACGGCATAGCCGGCGAGGCTCGCCCCCATCAGCCCGAGCCAGATGACGAGCGTCCCGACCGGGAACCCGAAGGCCGCCCCCGCGAGCGTGTTGGTGACGCCGTTGGGCACTGGCAGGAACAGGTCGAGGGTAAGCGCGGCGATGATGAAGGCGGCGGCGGCGATCGGACGCTCGTCGGCTGCGGCAAGGACGGCGTCGCTTGCCGCCATGAACTGGTCGCGAAAGATCAGCGGCAGGCCGATGACGAGGAACAGCAGCGCGACGATTGCGAGCCAGCGAAGGAGCGGGACAGGGCGCTTTGCCAT
The DNA here is from genome assembly GCF_059421785.1 of Sphingopyxis sp. GW821-FHT02C12. Classification (NCBI taxonomy): domain Bacteria; kingdom Pseudomonadati; phylum Pseudomonadota; class Alphaproteobacteria; order Sphingomonadales; family Sphingopyxidaceae; genus Sphingopyxis; species Sphingopyxis sp. GW821-FHT02C12. Next base: position 7,269 of record NZ_JBWKVQ010000001.1, on the reverse strand, counting down.
GGCGCAGCTTAGCGCGCGGAGGATTCGATACAATCCTTCGTCATTGCTTCGCCGCGCTCGCAATGGCGGGGCTATTTATAGTCGATATGCAGCTTTGCCGCCGCCGCGACCGCGGCATCGCGCGCATCGTCGGTCGTGCCGCTCGCGACCTTTGCGAGCGCAACGCCCATGCGGCGCCAGGGGCGGGTGACGGGCTTGCCGAAGATGCGGGCGTCGACCGACGTTTCGGCGTCGGGCTGGGCCAGTGCTTCGGCGAGGCCGGTGATCGCGAAATCGCTCGCGTCGCGATCGGCCAGCAATACCGCGCTGGCGCTGGCATCGGGCACGGCGATGACGGGGATCGGCAGGCCGAGAATGGCGCGCGCGTGGAGGTCGAATTGCGTCAGCTGCTGCGAGATCAGCGTCACCATGCCGGTGTCGTGCGGGCGGGGCGAGAGTTCGGAGAAGATCACCGCGTCGCCCTTGACGAAAAACTCGACCCCGAAAATGCCGTGGCCGCCGAGCGCATCGACGACCTTGGTCGCCATGTCCTGCGCCGATTGCAACGCGGCGGTCGACATCGCCGCAGGCTGCCAGCTTTCGCGATAGTCGCCGCGTTCCTGGCGGTGGCCGATCGGCGGGCAGAAGGTCACGCCATCCTTGTGGCGCACCGTCAACAGCGTGATCTCGTAATCGAAGTCGATGAAGGCTTCTGCGATCACCCGCAGCCGGTCGCCGCGCATGCCCGCGGCGGCATAGTCCCAGGCGGCATCGATGTCGGCGGCCGTCTTGACGGTGCTTTGGCCCTTGCCCGACGACGACATCACCGGCTTGACGACGAGCGGGAAGCCGATGCGGTTCGCGGCGGCGGCAAGTTCCTCGCGGGTGGTCGCATATTCGAAGGTCGAGGTGGTGAGCTTCAACTCGCTCGCGGCAAGATCGCGGATCGCGTCGCGGTTCATCGTCAGCTGCGCGGCGCGCGCGCTGGGGACGACATGGAACCCTTCGGCTTCGACCTCGGCAAGGATTTCGGTGCGGATCGCCTCGACCTCGGGGACGATATGGTCGGGGCGATGCTTTTCGATCGTCGCGCGCAGCGCGTCGCCGTCGAGCATCGAAAAGACTTCGAAGCTATCCGCGACCTGCATCGCGGGCGCGCCGGCATAGCTGTCGCAGGCGATGACGCGGCATCCGAGGCGCTTCGCCGAAATCACGAATTCACGCCCGAGTTCGCCCGAGCCGAGCAGCAAGATGGTGGCGGTGGGGGTCATGGCGCGCTCCGAAGCAAAGGGGATGTTCGCGCTCTAATAATGCACGCGGCGATTGGCCAGCCGATGAATCACAGATCGGCGGCGCGAATTTCGGGAATGAGTTTCCACCATAGCACGGCACCCAGCGCGCCCAGCGCGGCGGCCGACGCAAAGGCCCAGCCATAGCCGCCAAGATAGTCGATGATCAGTCCGGTGACGATCGGTCCGACGATACCCGACACATTGCCCAGCGCATTTTGTACGCCGATCCAGCTTCCCGCGGCGCGGGGGCCGGCGAAGATCTGGCCGATCGCGAACAGGTTGGTCGCGATCAGCCCGGTCCCGACCCCGGCGAGCGCCAGCCAGGCGGCGAGGGCGAAAACATTGTCGCTGGCGCCGATCCCCGCGATCGCGGCGGCGGTCGACAAATGGCCCGCGATCATCAGCTTGCGGCGCAGTTCGCCCTCTTCGGCGCCGCGCGCGACCATGCGGTCCGACAGCCATCCCGCGCCCAGCGCGACGACGCCCTGCGTCGTGAAGCCCAGCGTCGTCAGTGCGGTCATCTCGGGAATCGAATAGCCCTCGGTGTTGACGAGATAGAGCGGCAACCAGGCGAGGAGGAAGTAGAAGCCATAGTTGGAGAGGAAATGCACCGCCCCCATTTTCCACAGCGCCGCGATGGCGAGCAGGCGCGTCAGGGGGACGCGCTCTCCGGCGGCGGCGGCGATGCGCTTCGCGCGCAGCGGTGCCGAAGCGATCTGCCAGGGGATGAGCCAGAGCAAGGTTCCCAGCCCGAAAATCCAGAAGACCGGTCGCCATCCCCATTCGCCGAGGATCGCGCCGCCGAACAGCACCCCCACCGCCGGACCGAAGGCGAGCGCCGCGGAGACCGAGGCATTGGCGATGCCGCGGCGCTCGGCCGGAACCTCGGCGGCGAAGATCTTGCTGCTGCCCGGAAAGGCGATGCTCTCGCCCAGCCCGAGGAACAGCCGCAGCAGGATCAGCGACGCGAGCCCGCCGACGAACCCGGTCAGCGCGGTGCTGATCGCCCAGATCGCGACGCCGATCGCGAAGACGCGATAAACGCAGAAGCGGTCGCACAGCCAGCCGATGAACAGGCAGGCCGGCGCATAGACCCAGAAAAAGGCCGAAACCGCAAAACCGAAGCCCGTGGCGGAGAGTTTCAGCTCTTCCTTCATCAGCGGCGCCGCGACGCCGATCGCGCCGCGGTCGACATAGTTGAGCAGGACCGATAGCGCGATCAGGACGACGATCCACGTCAGCCGGACCGGGCTGTGCCGCGTGTCGCTGTTCGCTGTCGCCATATCCTGTCCCCCGCCCGGTCCATGGGCTATCACAGCCGGTGAAAGAGGCTAGAAAATTCGGCGGGGCGATTGGGCGCAAGATACGGGACGCGCTTCGCCGCAATCCTCGCCATAGACCGAGCGTCACAGTTCAAGGAATGGCCGCATGACGCATGTTTTCAAAACCATCTGGTCGCCGGTCGGCGAACTGACCCTCGTCGCCGATGCCAACGGCCTCGCCGCGATCCTGTGGGAGAATGACCGGCCGGGCCGCGTCCGCCTCGGTCCGCTGACCGAGGCGCCGGATCATCCGCTGCTGGTCGAGACCGAACGCCAGCTCGGCGAATATTTCGCCGGCGACCGGCGGCGTTTCGATGTGCCGCTCTCCTTCGCCGGGACCGCCTTCCAGAAAAGCGTGTGGGTGGCGCTGCTCGCCATCCCGTTCGGCGAGACGCGCAGCTATGGCGAGGTCGCGGCGCAGATTGGCAAGCCCGGCGCGTCGCGCGCGGTCGGCGCTGCCAACGGCCGCAACCCCATCTCGATCATCGCCCCATGCCACCGCGTGATCGGATCGACGGGGAAACTCACCGGCTTTGCGGGCGGGATGGAGGCGAAACAATATCTGCTCGAACTGGAGCGATAGGCGCGTCATCGCCTTAATCGATCAGGCACACCGTCCCCGCCCAGATGCTGGTGACCAGCCCGTCGATTCCATCGATGTCGAGCAAGCCGACGAGGTCGCCGGTGCTGAACAACAGCCCGAGCGACGAATCCTCGACGTCGACCTTGTACGCGGCGTCGAGTTGCTGGCGCGTCGAGCCGACGCCGATGCCCTTCGCGGTGCGCAGCGGCGATTCGCCGCCGTTGATCGTCCAGCCGACGAACTTGTTCTCCTGGAAGGTCAGCTGGAGATCGTCCCTGTAGCTGGTGTAGTCGATTTTTCCGGCGCCGCATTCGGCGCTCGAACCCTTGCCCAGCTGTTCGCCCTGAACGGAGCCGACCATCCGTTCGGCACTGGCACGCGGGATGCCAAAGGGGACCAGCCTGGCCTTGCCCGACGGCGTTTCGACGATCGACAGCCCGTCGGGAGCCAGCGTCAGCGCGGCGGTGGTTTTGGCGGGCGCGGCCGTGGCGGCAGGCGCGGCGGCGGCGGTTTCGCCGGTCGTTCCCTCTGGCGTCTCCGTCTCGCTGGCCGGCGACGAACAGGCGGCCAGCATCGTCACGACCCAGACCCAGGCGGTTTTCATCGCGTCGCTCCCACTCGTGATTTGGGACCGTTGTAACCCAGTCCTGCCGCAGCCGCGAGCGTTCGTCGAAGGCCTTGCCGATGGCGTCGATCCATCCCCGGCACCGATCGCCGGTTTCTAGTTGCTGCGCTGGCGCAGGCTTGCCGGGGAAAAGCCGAACCGGCTCTTGAAGGCGTTGGAAAGATGCGCCTGATCGGCAAAGCCGCAGCGGTGTGCGATGTCGACCAGCGCCGCGCCGCGGCGCGCCAGGTCCATCGCGGTCGACAGGCGGATGTCCTGCAGGAAGCCGTGCGGGGTGACGCCGACCTCGCGCTTGAACTCGCGCGCGAAATGGGCGCAGGAATAGCCGAGGCGGTCGGCCATGTCCTGGACGCCGATCTTCGCCTCCAGATTGCCTTCGATCCAGACGCGCAGATCGGCGACCATATAGGGCGCGATGCCGCCGCGCGCCGATGCGGCGGGCGACGCGGGCGCGCGTTGGTGCATCGCCAGGATGAAGCTGTCGATCAGCGACTGGGCCAGTGCGCGATCGCCGCTGGTATCGCGTTGCTCGTGGCAGAGTTGCTCGATCAGCGCCTGGAACAACAGCGACAAAATCTGGTCATGGTCCGACCAGCCCGAGGTGTCGTCGGAACCCCGCCGCGCCCCCAGCGCCGGATGGTCGACGATCGCAAAGGCCCAGCGAGTCCACAGATCGTGCCGGATATTGAGCGGGGTACCCGCGGGATGGATGAACAATTGATGCGAGGGCAGGGTGGCGGGAACCCATCGGCCATTTTCGTGGATTTCGACCGCCAGCGGCTGCCCGGTGATCTGCATGCCGATCAAATGGCCTTGCAGCATCAGCGACCGGACGTCGCAGCCGCGATTGTGGCCGACCTCCAGATGCATCCCGCGCCAGCCCTTTTGCGACGAACAGCGTTCGACGACCAGGTCTGACTGGTGGCGCGCATAGATCGCGCGATCACTCTTAAAGAAGCTTCCCAGCATCCTTGCCTCCCGCGATGCCGTGCTTTGATGCGCGGTCGTCGACAGCTTATCACGCCCGGTCGGGCATGGAAAGATATCTAGTCAGTCGATTAATTAGCAGGATTCTACAAATTAGCAGGAATCGTCAAGAGCCGGGCGCGCAGCCTTCCTAAGAGCGGGTCATGAGACCGGCAAATTTCCAATCCCCCCGCATGCCCGCAGCCCGCAATGCGCTGACCCATCTCGACCGCTTGGAGTCGGAGGCGATTCACATCATGCGTGAGGTGCTGGCGGATGCGGCGGCGCCGGTGATGCTGTACTCGGTGGGCAAGGACAGCGCGGTGATGCTGCACCTGGCGCGCAAGGCTTTCTATCCCTCGCCGCCGCCGTTCCCGCTGCTCCACGTCGATACGACGTGGAAGTTCCAGGCGATGTATGAGCTGCGCGACCGGATGGCGGCCGAGAGCGGCATGGAGCTGCTCGTCTATCAAAACCCCGAGGCGAAGGCGCGGGGGATCAACCCGTTCGACCATGGCCCGCTGCACACCGACATGTGGAAGACCGAAGGGCTGAAGCAGGCGCTCGATTTGCATGGCTTCGACGTCGCCTTCGGTGGCGCGCGGCGCGACGAGGAGAAGAGCCGCGCCAAGGAGCGCATCTTCTCGTTCCGCACCGCGAGCCACGGCTGGGATCCGAAGAAGCAGCGGCCCGAGCTGTGGAACCTCTACAACGCCCGCAAGGCGAAGGGCGAGAGCATCCGCGTCTTCCCGATCTCGAACTGGACCGAGCTCGATATCTGGCAATATATCGCCCGCGAGGCGATCCCGATCGTGCCGCTCTACTTCTCGGCGCCGCGCCCGACGGTGGAGCGCGACGGGCTGCTGCTGATGGTCGACGACGACCGCTTCCCGCTCAAGGACGGCGAGGTTCCCGTGACCCGCTCGATCCGCTTCCGTACGCTGGGCTGCTATCCGCTCACCGGCGCGGTCGAGAGCGAGGCGGCGACCTTGAGCGAAGTGATCCAGGAGATGCTGCTGACGACGACGTCGGAACGGCAGGGCCGGGCGATCGACAAGGACGGCGGCGACGCCAGCATGGAGAAGAAGAAGCAGGAGGGGTATTTCTGATGACCGACAGCCCCCCCGAGGCACCCGCTGCCCCCGTCTACGTCACCGACGCCCTCATCGCCGAGGATATCGACGCCTATCTCGCGCAGCATCAGCAAAAGTCTTTGCTGCGCTTCATCACCTGCGGCTCGGTCGACGACGGCAAGTCGACGCTGATCGGACGGCTGCTCTACGACAGCAAGATGATCTTCGAGGATCAGCTGGCGGCCTTGGAAGCCGACAGCAAGCGCGTCGGCACCCAGGGCGGCGAGATCGACTTCGCGCTGCTCGTCGACGGCCTCGCCGCCGAGCGCGAGCAGGGGATCACGATCGACGTCGCCTACCGCTTCTTCACCACCGAGAAGCGCAAGTTCATCGTCGCCGACACCCCGGGGCACGAGCAATATACCCGCAACATGGTCACCGGCGCGAGCACCGCCGACCTCGCGGTCATCCTGATCGACGCGCGCAAGGGCGTGCTGACCCAGACGCGGCGCCACAGCTTCCTCGCGCACCTCATCGGCATCCGCCATATCATACTCGCGGTGAACAAGATGGACCTCGTCGACTACGACAAGGCCGTCTTCGAGCGCATCCTGCTCAGCTACCGGGCGTTCGCGACCGAGATCGGCATCACCCAGTTCACCGCGATCCCGATCTCGGGGTTCAAGGGCGACAATATCACCGCCCTGTCGGACAACACCCCCTGGTACAAGGGGCCGGCGCTGGTCGAGCATCTCGAGAGCGTCGAGGTCGCCGCGCAGCGCGATGTCGAGACGCCGTTCCGCATGCCGGTGCAATGGGTCAACCGCCCGAACCTCGACTTCCGCGGCTTCTCCGGCCTCATCGCGGGCGGATCGATCAAGCCCGGCGATGCGGTGCGGGTGCTGCCGAGCGGCAAGACCTCGACCGTCAGCCGCATCGTCACCCTCGACGGCGACCTCGAAGAGGCCGTCGCGGGGCAGTCGGTGACGCTCTGCCTCGCCGACGAGGTCGACTGTTCGCGCGGCGATGTGATCGCGGCCGCCGACGCGCCGCCCGAAGTGGCCGACCGGTTCGAGGCGACGCTCGTCTGGATGGCCGACGAGGCGATGATCGCGGGGCGCGCTTACTGGCTCAAGCTCGCGACGCAGACTGTGTCGGCGACGGTGCAGGCGCCGAAATATGAGATCAACGTCAACACCCTCGACCATCTCGCGGCCAAGACGCTCGAGCTCAACGGCATCGGCGTCGTCGAGGTCGCGACCGACAAGCCGCTGGTGTTCGAAGCCTATGGCGACAACCGCACGCTCGGCGGGTTCATCCTCATCGACAAGCTGACCAACGCGACGGTCGCCGCGGGCATGCTGCACTTCAGCCTGCGCCGCGCCCAGAATGTCCATTGGCAGGCGCTCGACATCGGCCGCGAGGCGCA